>JAEWAF010000108.1 GCA_023391815.1 Pseudomonadota bacterium | reverse complement strand
CTCTATCCCTTGCCTTCACGCAGGGGGGCACCATGGCGCTTTCTGGCCTTATCGAGTCGAAGAACGCGCAACGCACGGCCGCGGCCAGTGCGTCGGGTGCGCTTCACCTCACGATTTTCATCGTCGCTTTCGTCCTGGGCGGCAAGCAGGATGGCATCGGCTCCAACGATCAGTCGTTCGCACAGCTGGTCCTGATCGAGGCGCCCGATGTCGATCGCGCCGAAGGCGTCGAGCTGCGGCCGATCGAGCCCATGCAGGCTTCGGCTCTGCCCGCGCAGATTTCGGCCACCTTGCCCGAGCTGCCTCTGCCCGCTTCCGAGGCCGTCCGCAGCCAGCCGGCCGACGAGGAACTGACTCCGCCGGATGTGGAAACCGAGCCGATGCCTCCCGTCACCCCCGTGGTGGACAAACCGGAGGTGACCTTCCTGGCCTCGATCCAGGAACAGACCTCGCTTCCACAACGCCTCGCCAAGCTCGCCGAAGAGCTGCAAAACAAGCCCGAAACTCCGCTGCAATGGGAGCAGGACGGCAAGCAGTACACGGCCAAGATGGTCTGGGAACGGGCTCGTGACGGGACCGCGCTCGAGCGGGTCGTCGCCGAAGTCAGCGCGTCCGATCACGGCAAACTGATGTCCACGCGCATCATGCTCAAGCGGCTCGCGTTCTCGCAGTTCACTCAGGTGGTGGACCGATGGGACCCGATGGTCCAGCTGCACGACGACGTCATCGTCGGCCGTTTTCACAGCAATTCTCAATTCAACGTATTCCACGATTCGCGGGTCGGGCCGAAGTTTCTGGGCAAAGTCACGACTGCCGCGCGCAGTTTCGAAATGTCCGCGCGAGGCCGCGGACGCCAATCGGACATGTTCGCGGGCGGCATAGAAACACGCACCAACCGCATCAATCTGCCGCAGTCACTGCAGCCGTTCGCCTGGGCGCCGTACGACCCGGAAGCTCGCATTCATGAGCTCACCGACGACACGCGCATCCGCTTCTTCGCGGATGGAAGTTATATGTGGCGCACTCGGGACGCGCCGGGCTCGGGCTATATGAACAAGCCGTCCGAGCACCCGGTGTACTTCGTCGGCAACGCCGGCTCGACGCTGTACGTGCAAGGCGTGGTGGCCGGCAACATGCTGGTCTATTCGCCGACCAAGATCGTGATCGAGGACGATCTCACCTACGCCAACGACCCCCGCCGCGACCCGAGCTCGCGCGACTATCTGGGCTTGGTCAGCGACCGCTATATCGAAATCGCCTCGCCGGGCACGACCGGACCGGGCGACCTGACGGTGGATGCGGCCATTTTTGCCGGTCGCCGCTTTGTCGTGCGCGACATCGATCATCCCCGTACGGCAACTTTGAGAATTTTCGGGAGCCTGTCGGCCGGCAGCCTGTCAGCCAGCGAGCCGCGCTACGCGACCGAAATCGAGTACGACAACCGCTTCGAGCAGCGCCGACCGGCCGGCTTTCCGATGACCACCCGGTACGAAGCGGAGGATTGGAATGGCCAATGGTCGCAACGCTCGGAACGAATGGCCGAGGACATGTTCTAATCGCAAGGCTAGGATTCGACCGGGTGCCGAAGACGACTCGGAGAGTTCATGGGGTTCTGGGGGGATTGGGGAGACTGGCGCCGGAACGGTGTCGGGCGCCTGAAAGGTGTCGAGGAAGATATGGCCCCGCGTCTGTTTTTGTTCGCGCTGGTATCGCTGACGCCGCTGTTGAGTCTGGCGAATGACGTTGACGTCCCCTCCGCTCCGCCGCCACCGGCCGCCAGCGCAGAGAACGTCGAAGAAGTCGTCGTCGCCGCCCCCGAGCCGCGCTATGTCGCGCCCACCCTGAGAGATCGCATCGGCCGGGTCTGGGCCCCGGTCTACATCAACGGCAAAGGCCCTTATCGCCTGGTGCTCGATACCGGCGCCAACCGGACCGCGGTCATTCCCTCGCTCGCCAAGAAGATCGGCACCCCGGCGGGAACGAATCAGCTCAAGGTGCTGGGTGCCACCGGTAGCTCCATCGTCCCGGCCATCAAGGTCAACAGCATCGAGATCGGCGACCTGTTCCTGGGCGATCGCCAGGTCGCCATCGTCCCCGACGTGTTCGGCGGCGCCGAGGGCGTGCTGGGCGCGGACGGGCTCGGCGACAAACGCATCCACATCGATTTCAAAAACGACCAGATCTCCATCCTTCGCTCGAGCGGCCCGGTCCGCGCCAACGGCTACACCCGCATTCCGGTGAAGCTGCGCTACGGCCACCTACTCATGTTCGACGTCAAACTCGCCGGTGTCCGCACTCGCGCGATGCTCGACACCGGCGCTCAATCCACCATCGGCAACAGCACCCTGCGCGCGGCGCTCGCGAAGCGAAAACGCCAAGGCGTGGAGAACACCATCATCGGCGTGACCCTCGACGCCCAGAAAGGCGAAACCGTCCTCGCCCCCTCGGTCGAGCTCGGCGATCTCACGCTGAGCGGCATGCAGGTCACCTTCGGCGACATGTATATCTTCGACGCCTGGAACATGACGGACACCCCGGCCCTGCTGATCGGGATGGATATCATCGGCCTGCTGGATACGTTGATCATCGATTACAAGAGAAGAGAGCTGCATTTGCGGGCGCGGGGATAAGACGGCGCGGCGTTTAGGAACTCGGCCTCTTCGCTCGAAATGGATGTCCTCCTCTAATAACAATGCAAGAGTCTCGATACACCATCACTCCGACCGCCGATGAGCTGATGCGCGCTCTGGACGCGTGGCAATGGCTCGACCTCGAAGGCAAGACGCCCATTCTCGCTTCCGCCTTTGGCGATATCTTTCTGGAGGACAGGGCCGGGATCTGGTATCTCGACACGCTGCAGGGACAGCTCCAGCAAACGCACGCGACTCGGACAGATCTATTCGATGCGCTCTGCACTCCTGAAGGTCAGGAGCATTATCTATTGGGCGGCCTGGTGGACCGCGCCATCCGGGAAGGCAAGTCGCTCGGCACCGGCCAATGCTACGATTTCAAGGTACACCCTGCGCTTGGCGGGGCCATCGACTATGACAACGTCGAAATCTGCGACTTCGTTGTGGCTGTAGATATCCGGGGCCAGATTCACGAGCAGACGCGCCACCTTCCCCAAGGCACTCGTATCTCCGGCGTTAAAATAACTGATGAGGCGCCCCGCAAACCCTGGTGGAAGCTTTGGTAGCCGGCGAGCGGTCGCTCAGAGCCGTTTGACGAGGAACGCCGAGCTTGCCGGACACAACGACGAAAACTCTGATGTGACTCGGATCGCGACCGGCGCCCGCTCGCGCGACGCGGTGACGTAGCCACGGGCGCGAAAGAAACGTTCCGCGGTCGTCGTGAGGATATACACAGCGGTCGCGCCATGAGCGCGACCGTATGTCTCGGCTCGTTCCACCAAACGAACACCGATTCCTCGCGCGCGGTGCTCCGGCGCAACGACGAGGGAACGTAACAAAGCGTCGGGACCGTGGAACTCGAGGCCAACCAAGCCGACCGGCATTGTGGACGAGCCTACGTAAAAGAAGTGGCGCATGTGCGCCTCAGTCAAATCCGACGTCGGCAGGTCGGCGCTGTTCAGTAATCGAACCGCGCCCACAAAGTCCGGTCCCGCATGAATCGTTGGCAGGTCGCCCGCAGTGCTCATGCCACCACCCTCCGCGCCAGATCCTATCGGGAAGCACGACCTCGCGGCCAGCGCCTAACCCGATAACGGGCACGAGCAATCAAGCGGGCACTGCGCGTGCCGGGAGGAGCCGCTCGATTCGACGTGTCTACGCCTTGCGGTAACTCAGCAGCGTCGGCTCGATCGCGCCCGGTTCCAAACTGCCGGTTCTCGCAAACGACGCCCATAAAGCACGGACCTTGCGCGCGCTCGCATGCACTTCGGCCCAGCTGAGGCCGGCCACCAAGTCAGCATCCCGCCAGATCGCTTCGTCACCGAACAAGAGCGGCAAATCGATGGCGTGCGTCGCGCCCAGGCGGTTCGTCTTCGATCCCCAATGAATCTTGTAAACGTAGGCGCGACCACCGGCACGCGCGTGCCGATGTGCAAAACGATCGGCCGCGAGGGCGTACACCTTGCGCGTGATGGTTCGGATAACAATGTGACGAACCATCTCGCCGAGCAACGGCAGCGCGGCCAGCTTACGCAGCGGCTCCATGATGGGTATGAAGAAGGAGCCTTCCTCCGCCGTCGAACCAATCAATACATCGAAGCGACGTGCACATCGCGACCACGCCGCGTCCACTTCTTCCTCGGCCGGCAACGGATGATGGCCGTACTGCGTGCCGAACGGCATGCTCGCCGGCCAGCCGAAACCTTGCGAAGCTGAAACGACGGAAGCTTGCGTGACGATCACATCTTCCGTGGGCGCATCGTGTGCGACCTGAGCCGCGACCTTCATCATCGCTTCCGTCATCTTGCGACGGCCCAGACTGATGCCCAGCGGAGCACTTTGAATGATCGCGCGTCGGAACAGATCCTGCGCACCTTCCGCGATCATCAAGTGGGCGATTGCATCGCCGCCGGCGGATTGTCCGAACAGCGTGATGCTGTCCGCGTCGCCGCCGAACGCCACGATGTTTGCTTTCACCCAACGTAGCGCTTCGATGATGTCGAGCAGGCCCAAGTTGGCGGCACGCCCGGCGGCGCCGCCGAGGAATCCGAGCAATCCCAAACGATAAGTCACGGAAACAACGACGACGCCCTGCTCCTCCACCAGCGCCTTGGGATCGTAGATTGCAGCGTCACCCGCGCCGAACACGTAGGACCCGCCGTGAATCCAGACCATCACGGGTCGCTGATCGCCGGGCGCAATGTCCTCCGGCACGGTGACCGACAAACGCAGGCAATCCTCCGTCGTTGCCAGCGTTCGCAGCGAGGAGTTCATGAGGCCCATGCCGAACGGATGATCGGCCTGGGCGCAAGCCGGCGACCATCCGGTGGCGTGAATGTCCGTCGAGGATGCGGGCTCCGGTGCGGGCGGCTGAAAACGCAGCGCTCGCGCGTAACGAATGCCGGTCGCGCGGATCACTCGCCCATCACGCCAGCCGATGATCCGGCCCGCAGGTGCGTCGAAAGAGGCAGAAGTCATCGGCGAACTATAGCCGATGTGGTCGTCTCAACCGGGGCATCTCGCGGCCAACAGCTTGTCGTAAACGTAAGTTTTGCCGCGCTGACAGGCGGGCTCCATCGCGACGCCCGACGCCATCAACGCAGCGATGGCCGAACTGAGCGCGCATCCCGTGCCGCGCATGCTTACGTCGAGTCGCTTGGCGCTCAACAAGCACGGCGACCTGGTTCGGGTCGCGAGCACATCGACGGAATCGTCGTCGGTGCCGTGCCCGCCCTTGTGAAGAACGCCTTCGGAGCCGAATCGCAGCAACGCCTCCGCTTGCGCCGTCTGCCCGGCAGTGTCTTTTGCAACGTGATCGTCGAGCAGCGATGCCGCCTCGATCAAGTTGGGCGTCACCAGCGTGCATCGAGGCAAGAGGTGATCGCGAAGCAATTGCATGCCTTCCGAATCGAGCAATCCCGCGCCGGAGGACGAGCGGAACACCGGATCCACGATGATCGGGATCTGGCTTCGATCGGGCAACCCATCGAGCACCGCTCGCACAATCGGACCGCTCCCGAGCATGCCGATCTTGATAGCGCGGATGTCGTTCGAGCTCAGCGCGGCACGCAGCTGTTGGCTCACCAACTCAGGTGCGAGGACGAACGATGCCACGACCTCGCTGTGCGTTTGCGCCGTGACGGCAGTGATCACGCACGATGCACGAGCCCCCATTTCCGTGATGACTTGGATGTCTCTTATCAACCCCGCGCCGCCGCTAGAGTCGGTGCCGGCAATCACCAACACGTGAGCAACGTTTATCATGCGCTATCCGACCGCTTCGCGTGTGCAATCGATCCATTCGCGCGCTCGGATCTCGGGCTCCGCATGCCGAAGAACATCTGAAACGACCGCCGCACAATCGGCGCCAGCGTTGAACACACCGGGAAGACGCTCAATCGTCAGCCCACCGATGGCCACCAAAGGAATGGGCGAGATTCGCTGCTTCCATTCGGAGATCCGCGCCAGTCCCTGCGGCGCCCAGGGCATGACTTTCAACGTCGTGGGATAAATCGGCCCGAGCGCCACGTACTCGGGACTGAATGTCAGCGCTCGCTCCAGCTCCTCGTGACTATGAGTGCTGATGCCGATGCGAACTCCCACCCGCTTCAACGCCGGCACATCCGCCTCGTCGAGATCGGACTGCCCGAGGTGCACGAAGTCGCATCCTTCGTCCAGCGCGATCCGCCAATGATCATTGACGACCAGGGTCGCGCCCGCGCGAGCACACAGCGCCTTGGCCGTAATCACCTGTCCTCGAATCTGCGCGTCCGGTCGATCTTTGATACGCAACTGAACCAGCTTCACACCGATCGGCAGCAACCTGCGCAGCCACTGCGCGTCGTCGACGATCGGATAAAACGGATCGAGTTTCATACCAGATGCGCCAGGCCAATCTCGGGCGTCGAGGGAATCGCAACGTCGCTCGGAAGCATGGGCTGCGCAACGAAAGCGGCGTGGCCCGCCTTGACCGCATCTGCAAACGCTTGCGCCATCACGACAGGATCGCCGGCGCGAGCCACCGCGGTGTTGATCAGCACGCCATCCATTCCCAATTCCAAAGCTCGGGCCGCGTGCGATGGCACGCCAATCCCGGCATCCACAATCAACGGCACCTCGGGAAATCGAGCGCGCATCGCGCGCAGGCCAGCAACATTGTTCAAGCCTTGCCCCGATCCGATGGGCGCGCCCCAAGGCATCAGCACGCGACAGCCCGCGTCCAGCAGCTTGTCGGCAACGACCAGGTCTTCGGTCGTATAGGGAAAGACCTGGAAACCCTCGTCGCACAGAATCTTCGCCGCTTCCACCAATCCGAACACGTCTGGTTGCAACGTCGTGCGATCGCCGATGACTTCGAGCTTGACCCAGGCGGTATCGAACACTTCGCGCGCCATGTGCGCCGTCGTGACCGCCTCTTTGACCGAATGACAGCCGGCCGTGTTCGGCAGCACCCGTACGCCGAGCGATCGGATGATCGAGAAGAATCCCTGCCCGGACCGTTCGTTGCTCGACTCGCGCCGCAGAGATACGGTCACGACGTCGGTGCCCGAAGCCTTCACCGCCTCGGTCAACACCGCCGGCGACGGATATCTCGAGGTTCCGAGCAGAAGTCGCGAAGTCAGCGCTGTATCGTAAACAAGCACGTCATCCTCCTTGCATCGGAGCGACGACTTCGATGCGATCGCCCTCGCTGAGGACGATGGCGAGACGCTGCGTTTTTGGAATGAACTCCCCGTTGACGGCGGTCGCGATGGTGCTGTCGCGATAGCCCAGCTCCCGAAGCGCTTGATCCAGGGCGGCTTCCGAAATCTCCCGCTCGACACCGTTAAGCATGATCTTCATACGCCACCTGAGCACAAGGTTCACCGTTCAATACGGCGTCCGCCGTCATCCGCGCGAAAGCCGGCGCAAGCAGAAACCCATGCCGGAAAAAGCCGTTGATATAAATGCGGTCCCGGCGCCAGACGATGCGCGGCATGTTGTCTGGAAACGCCGGCCGCACTTGCGAGCCCATCTCGAGGATCTCCGCCTCCGCGAACGCTGGATGTAACGAACACGCCGCACTCAGTAACTCCAACACCGAGCGCGCGGTCACTCGGCTCGAATCGTCGCTCTCGATCATGGTCGCACCCACCATGAATACGCCGTTCGAACGCGGCACGATGTAGGCCGGAACGCGCGGATCGAGCAATCGCACCGGGCGATCGAGCTTGATGTCCCTCGATCGCAGCACCAGCATTTCACCTTTGACTCCGCGCAGCTCCCGCAGAGTCTCCCTCGCAGCGAGCCCGGTGCAATCCACGACGAGATGATCCCCCTCGGACTTCGCCGTCGACGCAACATCAAAGTGAATTCGCCCGCCGAGGGAGATGAGCCGCTCGGCCAGCGACCGCAGCGCCTCGCGCGGATCGATGTGCGCCTCATCTCTGAAGAACACCCCTTTGGGGAAGCGATTCCCGAGCGCGGGCTCCAGGTCTCCGATGCCGCCCGCGTCCAACCATTCATAATGGTTCGTCCGACGACCGAGTGCGATCAGCTCGGAACTGTGTCGGCCATGTGCGAGCACCAGCGTTCCCCGTTGTACCAACGACGGCACCCGTTTTTTCCACCACGCGATGCTCTGCTCACCGAACGTGGCCACCAGATCTGCGGAATGATCACACTCGCACCAAGGTGCAAGCATGCCGCCCGCGTACCAAGAGCAATTGTGCGGGCCGAAAGCACCCGCCCGCTCGAAGACTTCGGTGGAGATGCCACGCTCCGCGAACTCGACGGCACACGTCATCCCCGCGACGCCGGCACCGATGATCGAGACACGCATTTCGATCAGTCCTGCCGGACGTAGATCTCGCCCCGCTCGCGAAACTTCACGGCCATCTCGCTCATGCCGGCCTCGCGCGCCGCTGCTTGAACCTCATGCGAGATGCGCATGGAGCAGAACTTCGGGCCGCACATCGAGCAGAAGTGCGCGAGCTTGTGTGCCTCGCGCGGCATGGTCTCGTCGTGGAATGCGCAGGCGGTGTCCGGGTCCAGCGAAAGATTGAACTGATCTTCCCAGCGGAAATCGAAGCGCGCGCGAGAAATGGCGTCGTCACGATCTCGCGCCCCGGGATGGCCCTTGGCCAGATCCGCCGCATGCGCCGCGATCTTGTAAGTGATGACGCCCGTTTTTACATCGTCGCGATTGGGCAGACCCAAATGTTCCTTCGGCGTCACATAGCAGAGCATCGCCGTGCCGAACCAGCCGATCATGGCCGCGCCGATCGCGGAGGTGATGTGATCGTAGCCGGGCGCGATGTCGGTCGTCAGCGGCCCGAGCGTGTAGAACGGCGCTTCGGCGCAATGCTTGAGCTGCTCGTCCATATTTTCTTTGATCTTGTGCATGGGAACGTGGCCCGGCCCCTCGATCATCACCTGGCAGTCGTGCTTCCAGGCAATGCGCGTCAGCTCGCCGAGCGTTCTCAGTTCCGCGAACTGCGCGGCATCGTTCGCGTCCGCGATCGAGCCGGGGCGCAAGCCGTCGCCGAGCGAGAAACTCACGTCGTAGGCGCGGCAGATCTCGCAGATTTCCTCGAAGTGTTCGTACAAGAAGCTCTCGCGGTGGTGCGCGAGACACCACTTCGCCATGATCGAGCCGCCGCGCGAGACGATGCCGGTGACTCTGTTCGCCGTCAGCGGAATGTATTGCAGCCGGACTCCCGCATGGATGGTGAAGTAGTCGACGCCCTGCTCCGCCTGTTCGATGAGCGTGTCGCGGAAGATTTCCCACGTCAGCGCTTCGGCCATGCCGTCCACTTTCTCCAGCGCTTGATAGATGGGCACGGTACCGATGGGCACGGGCGAGTTGCGCAGAATCCATTCGCGGATGTTGTGGATGTTCTTGCCAGTGGACAGGTCCATGACAGTGTCGGCGCCCCAGCGGATCGCCCAGACCATCTTGTCGACCTCTTCGGTCATGCTCGATGTCACCGCGGAATTGCCGATGTTGGCGTTGATCTTCACCAGGAAATTGCGGCCGATGATCATCGGCTCGGACTCGGGATGATTGACGTTCGCCGGAATGATGGCGCGGCCCGCCGCAATCTCTGCCCTCACGAACTCCGGTGTTACGTACTCGGGTACGTTGGCGCCCCACGAATTGCCGTCTCGCCCGGCCGTCTCTCTGAGCTTCGCGCGACCGACGTTTTCTCGGATCGCCACGTATTCCATCTCAGGCGTGATGAGTCCCGCGCGCGCATACGCGAGCTGAGTAACCGCGGTGTTTGCTTTCGCGCGCAGCGGCGGCTGTTTGATTGGAAACTCCGTCAGTGCCGACGCCACGGACCGCTGCTGAGTTTCCTGACGCTCAACGTCGCGACGAGCGAGGATCCATGGCTCGCGAATCCGTGTCAGTCCGCGCTCGATTTGAATGTTCGCGCGCGGATCGGTGTAGGGGCCGGAAGAATCGTAAACGAAGACATCCGGCTCATGCGCCGATGGATGCAACTGAATGGCCCGCATCGGCACTTGAATGTGCGGATGTAAGACGCCGGATTGGTAGACCTTTCGGGAAGAAGGCAGCGCGGCCGTGCTCACGGGGATCGATTTGGCGTTCATCTGACTCTCCAGTTGGAGATCCAGCGCCGCCGTGAGTACAAAGCACGCGGGCCCGCGACGTCATCAAAGACAATATCGCTCCGCGCTTGGACTTTCCTACGCCAGCATGAACTGGATCAGGTGTAAGGGTCGCCATATCGCGCACGAGCGCCAATGACCTCTCAGCCCCTATAGGGACTCCCCTAGCGAGCGCGACGTTACTCTTTGCGAGCGAGGCGCGTCAAGCCGCACTCATCAAGCTCGTTCAGCGCGGCTGAGCCTTGTCGAACGCGAGCGTGCCAGTGGACTTCGCTATCGATGCCGAGAATGGGAACACTCACCTCGACGCAGTCGCCAACAGGATCGCGACAGGAGCGGTCAAAAAAGAAAATGTGACATCGAGTATGCAAAGGGCACTCCTCAATCCGCAGACGAACGTGGTTCATCCAAGCCGACAACGGAGCAAGATCCCTAACAAACATCGCAAACGTCACTTTTGATCACACTTGAAAGCTCGCACTGAGATGCGCCAAGTGCTGCGTCGCGAGAAAACCGCCCGCGTCCAAACCGGACATGAGGGGGATAAAGACAGCGCCCGAGCAGTCCATGTAAGTACTTGATTTACCAGCGGCACATTCCAACCATTCACGTAATCGGACACATATCTCTCCCCGATCCTGATATGAGGGGGATATAAGAACCGCTCGTCCGAACCATGCCCATCAAGAACACCCATGCCCTGCTTGCACGCCTGATCGCGGAGCGTGCCGAAAGCGCATGGCTGGAGTTCAAACAAAACAACAGCGATCCCGAGATGATCGGCCGGTGCGTGTCGGCATGCGCGAACGGCGCCATATTGGCTGGCAAGGAACGCGCGTTCATCGTGTTCGGCATCGAGAACGGCAGCAAGAAGAAGGTCGGCACCGCCGTTCGACTGACTGAAATGACCAAAGGAGGTGAGAACTTTCAGAATTGGTTGACGCGCATGCTGGAGCCGCGGCTGATGATCGAGTTCCTCGACTTCGAGGAAGACGGCCTGCGTTTCTCGATCATCACGATCGAGCCATCCTACGATCGACAAGATCTGGGCATGCTTTTGCCACTGCGTCGTCCGGTGGCTCAGGCACGATTACATGACCAATACGACGCTTCGGGCTCGTTTCAAGCTGAGTTCGACTGAGTACCAGGCCGCTTCCACCGTCATCAGCGATTCAAAAAAGGCTGGTCGGATCGTTCCTGCCGACGAAGGTCAAGGCAATAAGTATGCGAGGTACGTACCCTATTGGGTGCGCTGAGCGGCTATCTCACACTGTTCGGGTCGCCGTGGTGAGAATCGTCCCGCTACGCTGAGCATCGATTCTCCCGATGGCCGCGCTCAGGAATCCCCTGAATCCGCGAAACCGGGCTCGCATGACTCCCGCCGCCGAGTCCGCTTTGCGACGGACCTCTCATAATCCGCTACGGGGTCACCGTAATTTTTCAGCCGTGCCTGCCGATGCAGGGCCACAGACGACGGATTACGCGCAGTGAGCTTTGTCAACCGCTCAACGCCATGCTGAAAAAAATCGCCATCTCTGAAGTTCGAACCGGGATGTTCGTGGCTTCGGTCGAGGGACCGTGGCTCAAACATTCGTTCTGGAAGACCCGTTTCCCGGTCGATGCGGACGCGCTTGCCCGGCTGAAAGGATCCGGCCTGGCCGAGTGCTGGATCGACACGTCCAAAGGTCTGGACGTGGCACGCCCCAAGGCTGAGAGCCCGATCATCGAAGTGGCCGCAACGCCTCCGCCGGCGCCGAAACCGAGGGTGCGTCGTTCGATGGGCGACGAGTTGCACAACGCCGCCAGCGTGTTGAAACGTTCCAAGGAAGCCGTCAACTCGCTGTTCGCGGAAGCTCGCATGGGCAACGCCGTCAACACGAGCGAGTGCGCGCCGCTGGTGAACGACATCGTCGACTCCGTCGACAGCAACGCTCACGCACTCATCAGCCTGTGTCGTTTGAAGACGGCCGACGAATACACATACATGCACTCCGTGTCGGTGTGCGCGTTGATGGTTTCGCTCGGCAAACAACTCGGTCTCGATGAGCCTACGCTGCGCGACGCCGGCATGGCCGGTCTGCTGCACGATCTAGGCAAGGCGGTGATGCCTCAGGACATCATCAACAAGCCGGGCAAGCTCACCGACGAAGAGTTCACCATCATCAAATCGCATCCGGTGCGCGGTCACGAGATGCTGTTGGAAAGCGGCGTGAGCAACGAGCGCGTGCTCGATGTGGCCCGTCATCATCACGAGCGCATCGACGGCAAGGGCTATCCCGACGCTCTGCCGGCCGACAAAATTTCGTTGATCGCGCGCATGAGCGCGGTCTGCGACGTTTACGACGCCGTCACTTCAGACCGTCCGTACAAGGCAGGCTGGGACCCGGCCGAGTCGGTCGCGCGCATGGCGTCGTGGGAAGGTCACTTCGATTCGATGGTGTTGCAGACGTTCATCAAGACCATCGGCATCTATCCGGTCGGCTCGCTGGTGCGCATGGCTTCCGGCAAGCTGGGCGTGGTCGTGGAACAGAATCCCGCCAAGCTCACCGCGCCGAAGGTGAAGTTGTTCTTCTCCACCAAGTCGGGCATGCCGTTCGAGCCCAAGCTGGTGGATCTGATGGAATCGCACGTCACCGACAAGATCGTGGCGCGCGAGCCGCCCGAGAACTGGAGCTTCGGCTACCTCAACGACCTGTGGGCCACTCACGTGGCCTGATCGGCGGCTCTCACCCGCTTCAAGTCCGGCAGCCAGATCGCCAGCACGCCGAGCACCGGCAGGAACGCGCCGATCTTGTAGACCAGCGCGATGCCGTAGACGTCCGCAAGATGTCCGAACGACGCGGCAGCCACGCCGCCGACACCGAACGAAAAACCAAACATCAGGCCCGACACCATGCCGACCCGGGTCGGCATCAGTTCCTGCGCGAACACGACGATCGCTGGAAACGCCGACGCGATCGTCAGGCCGATGACCACGGTCAGCACTTCGGTCCACGCCAGGCTCACGAACGGCAGCATCAGCGTGAACGGCAACGCCCCGAGCACGGAGAAGCGAATCACCGCCCTGCGGCTGAAGCGATCGCCGAAATAGCCGCCGAGCAGCGTACCCACGGCCACGGAGCCGAGGAACAGGAACAAATGCAGCTGTGCCTCGACCACGCCCATATGGAAACGCTCGATCAGATAGAACGTGTAGTAGTTGGCCAGGCTGGACATGTAGACGTACTTGGAAAAGATCAGCAGCAGCAGGATCGCCATGCCGCGCACGACGGTCGCTCGAGGAATCGGTGACTGCTCCTTGCGGGGCGCATGTGCTCGTCGCAACCGAGGCAGGCCGTGATTCTTGTACCAGACGCCCACGTTCCAAAGGATGGCGGTCGACACCAGCGTCACCAGCGCAAACGCACCGAGACCCGACTGCCCCCATCGCACGACGACCAGCGCCGCGAACAAAGGACCGATCGCCTGACCTGCGTTGCCGCCCAATTGGAACAACGATTGCGCGAGCGAGTGCCGACCACCCGCCGCCATGCGCGCCACACGTGACGCCTCCGGATGAAACACGGACGACCCCATGCCGAGGAGCGTCGCGCCGAGCAACAGCCATTCGAAGTTGCCCGCCAATGAAATCACCAACAGTCCCAACGCCGTGAACAAGGTGCCCATCGGCAACGAAAACGGTGCGGGGCGGCGATCAGCGACGTAACCGACGACGGGCTGAAGCATCGATGCGGTCAGCTGATACGCCAGCGAAATCCAGCCCAGCTCCGCGAAGGTCAGATGGTGGCTCGCCTTGAGCGCGGGATACGAGCCCTGCAACAGCGACTGCATCGTGTCGTTCAACAGATGGCAGAAACTGATCGCGATGATGACGGGGAAAGCGGTCTCGTCCCGCCAACTGGCAGGATCGCGAGCCTCGGCCGAAGAATTCAAAGGGATGCTCCCGGCAGGAAAACGCACCGGACGGCACTGTCCGGTACGGCGTGGGTCACAGTGTAAGGAGTTCGCGACGCCACGTCCCTAACAAGATCGATACTTTTCGTCGCGAATGGCCAGGCACTACTGGCCCGACAGATGCAGAACGATGTCGCGCTCATGCGGCCGTTGACGGTGCTCGAACAGGTAGATGCCCTGCCAGGTCCCGAGCGCCGGCTCGCCATCGAGCACCGGGATGGATAACTGCACCTGGGTCAATGCCGTGCGCAGATGAGCCGGCATGTCGTCGGGCCCTTCATCGTCATGCGCGTAACGGCCCGGATCCTCCGGCGCGATCTGCTCGAAGAAGGCTTCGAGATCGGTGCGTACTTCCCGCGCGGCATTCTCCTGGATCAACAACGACGCCGAAGTGTGCTTGCAAAAGACCGTGAGCAAGCCGGTCGTGACTCGTTGGGCCGCCACCCAATCACGGACCTCGCGCGTGATCTCGACCAGCCCGCGCCGGGTGGTGCGAATCGAAAGCGTGTGAGTGAACTGACGCATCAGGGAATCTTTGCACCGACGGCCCGCAAACAAAACGCCACGATGCCCCCGACCAGTTCCGCCCGGCCGTCGCGCTTGGCTCGGGGCGCGATCGGCCGGATCAATGCTTCGGTGAATGCGCCGACGATGCAAGCCGCGCCGATATCGATGGATTGCTCCGGGAACTCGCCCTTCTCGATGCCCTCGATCAGCAACGATTTGAATACTTCGCCAAAGCGAATTCGGCCCAGCAAACGCGCCTCGTCGACCTCCTGTTCGGCCGGCTCGGCGATGAACGCATAGGCCAGGTATGGCCCTTCGAGCGCGCGATTCGCAAACGATTCCACGCAGGCCCGCAACCGCGCCGTCACATCGCCCTCGCCCTCCACGATCTGCTGCAGAATGGCGATCTCATGATCGATGGCGCTGGTCAGCACTTCGACGAAGAGCGCCGACTTGGAGGGGAAGTAACGATAGATGGCCCCGGCGGACAACCCGGCGCTGGCGGCCACGGCCGCGATCGACGCACCATTGAACCCGCCCTCCGCGACCAGGGCGCGCGCCGCCTTGAGGATGCGCTGGCGGTTGTCGGCCAGCCGCTCCTCCATCAGGAAGGATCGCTTGTAGCTCATGGCGCCCATCCTAGCATGAAGTGAATCCCGATTTTTTTTGTGAATCGCCATTCACTTCTTGGCTCGCCCCTCCTACAATGCGGCCGGGCTTGAAGCGGATCCCGCGGCCAGACAGGGGTTTCATGAACGTCATTACTTCCAAGTTGCGAACCAGCAGCGACGAATACCGCACCAATAGCGCGGCCCTGCGCGCGCTCGTCGACGAATTGCGGGATCGGACCGCCACCGCGGCGTTGGGTGGCTCCGAAAGCGCCCGCCAGAAGCACACCTCTCGCGGCAAGCTCCTGGTGCGCGATCGTATCGATCTGCTGCTCGATCCCGGCACACCCTTTCTCGAATTGTCGGCGCTCGCCGCGTTCGGGATGTATGGCGGCGAAGTCGCGAGCTCCGGCGCCGTCGCCGGCATCGGTCGAATCAATGGCCGGGAGTGCGTCATCGTCGGCAACGACGCGACCGTCAAGGGCGGCACCTACTACCCGATCACCATCAAGAAACATTTGCGCGCGCAAGAGATCGCGCGTGAGAACCGCCTGCCCTGCGTGTATCTGGTCGACTCCGGCGGCGCGTTCCTGCCCATGCAGGACGAAGTGTTCCCGGACAAGGAACATTTCGGCCGCATCTTCTTCAACCAGGCGAACATGTCTGCAATGGGCATTCCGCAGATCGCGTGCGTGATGGGCTCGTGCACCGCCGGCGGCGCGTATGTGCCGGCGATGAGCGACGAAGCGGTGATCGTTCGCAATCAAGGCACCATCTTCCTCGGCGGCCCGCCGCTGGTGAAAGCGGCGACGGGTGAAGTCGTCAGCGCCGAAGACCTCGGTGGCGGCGACGTGCACACTCGTATTTCCGGCGTCGCGGATCATCTCGCCGAGAACGATCATCACGCGCTGGCGATCGTTCGCCGCATCGTCGGCAACCTCGGTCCTCGCGAAACGGCCTTTCAGCCGCAAGCGATCGAAGAGCCCCTGTACGATCCCGAAGAGCTCTACGGCGTCATCCCCGCCGATACTCGCAAGCCTTTCGACGTGCGCGAAGTCATCGCCCGCATCGTCGACGGCTCCCGCTTCGACGAATTCAAAGCGCGCTTCGGCAACACGCTCGTGACCGGGTTCTCGCATGTGTACGGCTATCCCGTCGGCATCATTGCGAACAACGGCGTGCTGTTCTCCGAATCGGCGCAGAAGGCCGCGCACTTCATCGAGCTGTGCTGTCAGCGCCGCATCCCGCTGGTGTTCTTGCAGAACATCACGGGCTTCATGGTCGGCCGCAAATACGAGAACGAAGGCATCGCTCGTCACGGCGCGAAAATGGTGACGGCGGTCGCGACGGCCCAAGTGCCGAAGTTCACCGTATTGATCGGCGGTTCTTACGGCGCCGGCAATTACGGCATGTGTGGTCGCGCCTACTCGCCCCGGTTCCTGTGGACCTGGCCGAACTCGAAGATCTCCGTGATGGGCGGTGAGCAGGCCGCGAACGTGCTCGCGACCGTGCGTCGAGACGCGCTCGAAGCTCAGGGCAAGCAGTGGAGCGCGGCCGAGGAAGAAGCGTTCAAGGCACCGACCAAAGCGCAGTTCGAAACGCAAGGCAGTGCTTATTACGCCACGGCGCGTCTTTGGGACGACGGCATCATCGATCCGGCACAAACCCGGCGCACCTTGGGGCTTGGCCTCGCCGCCGCGGCCAATGCTCCAGTCGGCGACACCCGCTTCGGCGTGTTCCGCATGTAAGGATTGAAAAAACCATGTTCACAAAAATCCTGATCGCCAATCGTGGCGAAATCGCATGCCGGGTCATCGCCACCTGTCGCAAGCTCGGCATTCGCACTGTCGCTGTCTATTCCGAGGCCGATGCCGGCACACGTCACGTGCGTCTGGCGGACGAGGCTTATTGCGTCGGTCCGGCGGCCTCGCGCGAGAGCTATCTGCGCATCGATCGCATCATCGAAGTTTGCAAACAATCCGGTGCGCAGGCCGTGCATCCCGGTTACGGCTTCCTGTCCGAGAACGAAAGTTTCGCGCACGCGTGCGATGAGAACGGCATCGTGTTCATCGGTCCGCCCGTGAAGAGCATCCGCGCGATGGGCTTGAAGTCCGCGGCCAAGGCGCTCATGCAACAAGCTAACGTGCCGCTCGTGCCCGGCTATCACGGCGCCGATCAGGATCCGGCGTTGTTGCAACGGGAAGCGGATCGCATTGGCTATCCCGTGCTCATCAAGGCGTCGGCCGGCGGCGGTGGCAAAGGCATGCGCGTCGTCAATGCACCGAGTGAATTCGCTGCCGCGCTCGCTTCGTGTCAGCGCGAAGCCCGTACGTCATTCGGCGACGACAACGTTCTGATCGAAAAATATCTGCAGCAGCCGCGTCACATCGAGATCCAGGTGTTCGCGGACAAGGCCGGCAACACGATCAGCCTCAACGAGCGCGATTGCTCGGCCCAGCGCCGACATCAGAAGGTCGTTGAAGAGGCCCCTGCCCCGAGCGTGAAGCCCGATCAGCGCGCAGCGATGGGCAAAGCCGCTTGCGATGCCGCGCGCGCCGTCGGTTATGTCGGCGCCGGCACCGTCGAGTTCATCGCGGACTCGCAGGGCAATTTCTATTTCATGGAAATGAATACGCGCCTGCAGGTGGAGCATCCGGTCACCGAGATGATCACCGGTCTGGACCTCGTCGAATGGCAGCTGCGCATCGCCGCTGGCGAGGATCTGCCGCTGACCCAGGAGCAGGTGCCGCTGCATGGACATTCCATCGAGGTGCGCATTTACGCCGAGGAGCCCGAGAAAGGCTTCCTGCCTTCGGTCGGCCGTCTCGCTTATTTCAAGACGCCCGCGCCTTCCGCCCACGTCCGACTCGATACCGGCGTCGAGCAAGGCGACGAGATCACGCCTCACTACGATCCGATGATCGCCAAGCTGATCGTTTGGGATCACACGCGCGAGGCGGCCATCGAGCGCATGCTCGGCGCGCTGGCGGATACACGTATCGTCGGTGTCGGACACAACGTGAATTTCCTGTCGCGCCTCGTCGGTCACCCTGCGTTCCGCGAAGGTCGCGTCGACACCGGCCTCATCGAGCGCGAGCGGGTTACATTGATTCCTGCTGCATCCGAGCTACCGAAGGAAATCTTCGAGGTCGCCGCGCTTGCACAGCTGGCCGTCGAGCGCGAAGAAGCGGCGCAGTCGAATTCTCCGTGGAGCGTCGCGGACGGGTGGCGGATCAACGGTTCGCAGACTCGTACGTTACAGTTCTCCGCCGGCGAACAGACCGCGACTGTTTCGTTCCGATATACGCCTTCCGGCTATCTCATCGGTGACGAACCTGCCCGCGTGCAACGTACGTCCGATTCCGATCTGCGCATCACCATCGGTCAACGTCACATCAACACCGCCGCTGTGAAAGCCGGCGAGCAAATGCATGTGTTCCTGCGCGGTCAACAGTACGTCCTCACCTATGTCGATCCGCTGGTGCACGCAGGCGAGACAGAAGAAACCCAGGGCGGCCTCACCGCGCCGATGCCGGGCAAAATCATCGCCCTGCTCTCGGAGCCCGGCGCGGAAGTAGCGAAGGGTGCGCCCCTGTTGGTGATGGAAGCGATGAAGATGGAGCTGACCGTATTCGCCCCCAGCAAGGGCAAGCTGGTGAGCTATCTGTGCGCAGCCGGCGACCAGGTGAAGGAAGGCGTGCCTCTGGTCGATTTTCAAGCCGGCGCCTGAGCATCGGACGAGCCCGTCGCGTGCGCGAGGAAACGCACGCGTACACGAAAACAATACGTGCACGGATGACACTGGAACCAATGCGCGACCCTGGCGTTGCACGGGTCTCGCATCGGCTCGGAGCGTGTCATGGCGAAAGTTCTGGTGCTCTACTATTCCTCGTACGGACACATCGAACAGATGGCGAACGCGGTCGCCGAAGGTGCCCGCTCGGCCGGCGCGCAGGTGGACGTCAAGCGGGTCCTCGAGACGGTACCTGAAGAGGTGGCACGCAAGTCCGGCTACAAGCTGGACCAACCGGCGCCGATCGCCACTGTCGACGAACTGCCTCAATACGACGCGATCATCTTCGGCACCGGCACCCGTTACGGCAACATGACGGCGCAGATGAAGACTTTTCTCGATCAGACCGGAGCGCTGTGGGTCAAAGGCTCGCTGGTCGGCAAGGTCGGCTCGGTGTTCTCCTCTTCGAACACTCAGCACGGCGGACAGGAATCCACCATCCTCACCTTCCATCCGGTGCTCTTACACCTCGGTTTCATCATCGTCGGCCTGCCGTACGCCTACCAGGGACAGATGGGCGTCAGTGAAGTGATGGGCGGGACCCCCTACGGCGCGTCGACGATTGCCGGTACCGACGGCAGCCGTCAACCCTCGAAAGTCGAGCTGGACGGCGCGCGCTATCAGGGCAAGCACGTCGCGGAGATTGCAGCGAAGATCGCCGGTCGCTAACCGTGTGGCAGCCACCAGTACGCCGCCCCGACTAGCACGGCAAGCAGCAGCACCCACACCATGCCGAGCTTGTAACGTGTCAGCGCGATGAAAGCGGCAACGCTCAGCAGCACCGCGCCCGGCTCGATCGTCGTCCACTCCGGCACATCCAGATGTAACGGGCCCACATCGATGCGATTCACACGTCCGAACAGCGTGTGAATCGCGAACCAGATCGACAGATTCAGAATCACGCCGACGACCGCCGCGGTCACACACGACAACGCGGCGTTCAACCCGCGATGTCGGCGCAGCGACTCCATGTAGGGCGCGCCGAGGAAGATAAATAGAAACGACGGCAGGAACGTCACCCACGTCGTGAGTAGCGCACCGAGGGTCGCTGCCACCCATGGATTCAGGGGCTCGGCAAAACGATACGCCGCAAGAAAGCCGACGAACTGCAACACCATGATCAACGGGCCCGGCGTCGTTTCCGCCAGCGCCAGACCGTCGATCATTTCGCCCGGCTGCAGCCAGTGCAAATGTTCGACCGCTCGTTGCGCCACATAAGCGAGCACGGCATAGGCACCACCGAATGTGACAACGGCGGTCTGGCTGAACATCACGCCTTCTCTCACCAGGACGTGCTGGGTTCCCAACCACGCCGCGAGTATCGCCACCGGGCTCAACCACAACGCGACGGAAGTGATCGTGACGAGGACAGCTCGACGCGAGGATGGCTGCGCGTGCGAGAGTTGACCGTTCTCGTGCATCCGGTCGACCACATAGTCGGCGTCGTCGGTACCTTCTGAGGTCGAGCCGTGCGCAGTGCCTGCGACGTGCCTCCTTGCGATGAAGCCAACCAGCGCCGCGCCAAGCACCACCAATGGAAATGGCACGCGAAACGCGTAGATCGTGATGAACGCCGCCGTAGCGATCCCGACCATGAAACGGTTCTTCAGCGCTCGACTGCCAATACGTAGGACGGCCGATACGACAATCGCGAGCACTGCCGCTTTGAGCCCGAAAAACACGACCGAGATCGCTGCCACGCCGGCGTATCGCACATACAACCAGCTCAGCAGCAACATCGCCAGGCAGCCCGGCAGGACGAACAAGCCACCGGCGACGATGCCGCCCCAGGTTCGATGCATCAACCAACCGATGTAGGTCGCGAGCTGCTGCGCTTCGGGGCCGGGCAGCAGCATGCAGTAGTTCAACGCATGGAGAAAACGCGACTCGCTGATCCACCGTCGCTGCTCCACGAGCTCGCGATGCATGAGCGCGATCTGGCCGGCGGGGCCGCCGAAGCTCAACCAACCGATGCGAGCCCACACTTTGAGCGCTTCGGTGAAACCCACCGTGACCGGAATGTTATCCGCTGCGGGTGAATCGGAAACGGTGGGGGGCGCGGTGCTCACGGCCGCCATTTATGGCCAGTGCCCGAAACTCGTCAAGCCTCTTGACGAATTACGTCGCCGACCAACCACCACCCAGCGCCTTGAACAAGGTAATCGACGCATTCACGCGCGCCAGCTTCGCCTGCACCAGCGAATCCTCCGCGTTCAACTGCGAAGTCTGACTCTCCAGGACGGTGAGCAGATCCTCCGACCCCGCCTGATAGCGCGTAGTCGCCAGTCGCAAC
Organism: Pseudomonadota bacterium; assembly: GCA_023391815.1. Taxonomy (GTDB): domain Bacteria; phylum Pseudomonadota; class Gammaproteobacteria; order Steroidobacterales; family Steroidobacteraceae; genus Steroidobacter. Next base: position 42,173 of record JAEWAF010000108.1, on the reverse strand, counting down.
GCCAGCTGCGCCTGTTCAACAGTCTGCATCAGCAGCGACGTGCGGCGCTCAGCCGTGGACACCGCACTCAAACTGTCATTCACTTCCTTCACACTTGTCAGCACGGTCTGCAGGTATGTCTCGACCAACTCGCGCCGCGACGCATCCGCCAACTGCACTTGACCGCGCAGCTCACCTCCATCAAACAAAATCTGCGACAGGGACGCAGCCAGCGCGGCGACACCCGCCGATCCGCCTGTCAGCCAGTTCGTCACGACACCCGTCGCACTCAATTCCATACTCGGATACAACGCCGCGCGCGCCACACCGATGTCGGCATTCGCCGCGACCAGTTCCGCCTCGGCGGCGCGAACATCTGGCCGACGCTGCAGCAGGTCGGCCGGCTGTCCCGCCGCGATCGCCGGTGGCTGAACATCAGCCAATGTTTCCGTTCGAATCGTGAAGTCCCGCGGCACGCGACCAAGCAGGAGTGCCAGCGCACTTTGCGTTTCCGTCAAGCTCTGCTGTAGCTGCGGGACCTCGGCTTCGATGTTCAACAACGCCGTGCGCTGTTGAGCCACATCCAAGCCACTCGCCGCGCCCTTGTCATATCGAACCTCGACCAGCGACATCAGCGACCGCGCCGCCTCGAGATTCTTCCGCGCGATCGCCAACCGATCCTTCAATGCCAGCGTCTGGAAATAGTAGGATGCAACATCGGCCTGTAACACCAGACGCGTCGTCTGCATGTCGTATTCACGCGCCGCCACGCGGGCCGCTGCAGCCTGCACATTGGCGCGATTTGCGCCCCAGAGATCCAGCTCATAACTGACCGACAGCCGCGAGTCATCCGAGGAAGAGAGCGAACGCGCGCCATTCAGCGCTTTCTGCCGCGAACCTCCGACCGACGTGGAGGCATACGGTACCAGGCGGCTGCTGGCGATCTTCGCCGTCGCCTTGGCCTGCTCGATACGGATCGTCGCCGCTGCGAGATCGTGATTGGCAGCAAGCGCCTCCGTCATCAACTGCTCCAGCTCCGCGTCCTGGAACACATCGTTCCACTCGGTAGAGCTGTCAGTACTCGTCACGACCGTTGGCTCGACCCACGACTCAGGCAAGTCGGCTTTGGGGCGTTCGTATTGAGGTGTCAGGCTGCAACCGGCCAGCGCTCCGAATATCGCAACCGCCACCGCCCGCTTCATGTGACTTCGCATGTTCATAGGTTTTACTCCGAGGCCAGAGCGACAACCGGGTCCATGTAGGCCGCTTTGCGCGCCGGCAGATATCCGAACAGCACACCGGTGAGCAGCGCCGAGCCGAGCGCCAGCAACGCGGGCGTCGGCGTGAAAGCCACGTTCGTTCCCGCCGCTCTTGCGATGAAGCCCGCGGTAAAGCCAAGCGCTACTCCGATCAAACCGCCGATACCGCAAACCACCAACGCCTCCGTATTGAATTGGAGCAGGATGTTGCTGGCACGCGCGCCCGTCGCCATTCGCACACCGATTTCACGCGTCCGCTCCGTCACGCTGACCAGCATGATGTTCATCACGCCGATACCGCCGACGATCAGCGAGATCGCCGCTACACAGCCCAGCAGCAACGTCAGCGTGTTCTGCGTGGACGCCGCGGCTGCCATGAATGAGCTGGTGCTGCGGATCTGGAAATCCTCGAGGTGATGGCGGGAAATCAGCAACTGCCGGATCTCCTCCTGCGTCTCCGCGGTCTTTTCGTCCGCCGCCAGCTTCACATTGACCGAGCCCAGGTATTGCTGGCCGAACAATCGATTGAACCCCGTCGACAGCGGCACGAACGCGGCGTCGTCCATATCCGAGCCGAACGAGTTCGCGCCCTTGGTCGACAACACGCCGATCACTTCGAACGGCGTGTTCGCCACCAGCACGAACTGCCCCACCGGGTACTCATCGTCCGGAAATAGATTTTTCGCGACGGTCTTGCCCAGCACGATCACCGTCGCATAGCTGCGTACATCGTCCTCGGTGATGAAAGTGCCGCTCGCCGTCGGCCAGTTCTGCGTCACTTGATACGTCGGCCACACGCCGGTGATGTTGCTCTGATAATCGATCGATCCCATCCGCAGCGTCGCCCGCGTCCTTCGCTCCGGCGACACCGCTACGATATTGTCCAGCTCGGAGATAGCCTGCGCGTCGGCCGGCACCAGCGTGGCGATATCGCCAGAGGGACGCGTGCCGGGCGCGCCCGGAAACACGAGCAACAAGTTGCTGCCCATGGCCGAGATTTGTTTCATCACGGCTTCTTTGCTGCCGTTACCAATCGCGAGCATGGTCACCACCGCTGCGACGCCGATCATTACGCCGAGCAGCGTCAACGCGCTGCGAAACTTATTGGCGCGAAGCGAGCGCATCGCCATCTTCACGGCCTCTTCCAGATCGTCGAGCCAATTGGCTTGCGTCGTGTTCGAGGCGGCGCGCCGGTTCGGTCCAGTCGTCACCGCCCGCTTCACCCCGGAATCATCGACGATCCGTCCATCCTTGATATGGACGATGCGCTCCGCATGCTCGGCAACAGACGCGTCATGCGTGATCAAAATGATCGTGCGTCCTTCCGAGTGCAGCTGCTTGAGCAGCGCCATGACTTCCTCACCGCTGCGACTGTCGAGCGCGCCAGTCGGCTCATCTGCGAGAATGACTTCCGCGTCGTTCATGAGCGCGCGAGCAATCGAGACGCGCTGCTGCTGGCCGCCGGAAAGCTGATTCGGTCGGTGATCCGTGCGCTCGCCCAACCCAAGTTTGGCCAGCAAGCTCTTTGCACGTTGCCGGCGCGCCTGCTGCGCCATGCCGGCGTATATCGCCGGCAACTCGACGTTCTCCGCCGCTGTCACCGTCGCCAGCAAGTTATAACGCTGGAACACGAAACCGAACGTGTCACGACGCAACGCCGCCAGCTCATCGGGATTCAAACTGGCGACATCCACGCCATTGACCTCGTATCGACCTTCGGAGGGCCGATCAAGACAGCCAAGAATATTCATCAACGTCGATTTGCCCGAGCCCGACTGCCCCATGATGGCCACGAATTCGCCGCGCCGGATTTCCAGCGACACGTGATCGAGCGCGCGAATCTCGGAATCGCCGCTGACATAGACGCGACTTGCGTCGACGACGCGAATCAAGGGTGCATTGATAGCCATCCTGTTCTCCCGATGTGCGCTCACTCAGAGACGTGGGCCCATTTGCCGGCCGGGACCGCCTTGCGGAGCGCCACCCGCGGGTGGAACCATTGCCGCGACAACCAGCCGATCGCCAGGCGAGAGGCCGGAAACGATCTGCGCCATCGACCGATTGGTGAGCCCCACCTTCACATCGCGCTCGACCACGCCGTCGTTGGTCAGCACTTTCGCTTTGTAAGCATCGCCACCGGCCTCGCGATGCGCTTGCAGAGCATTGAGGGGCGCAAGCGGCACGTCCCTGGCTTCGCCCAACGTGAAGAACACCTGCACCGTCATCTTCGGCAACAGCAGCTTCTCGTGGTTATCCACGTCGATGAGCACGTTGTAGAGCACCACATCGTTCTCGACGACTGGCGTCGGATAAACAGCGCGCACCTTGCCGTGCCACTTTTTCTCGGGCATGCCGAGCGTAGTAAATGTCGCCGGCATCTCAACGGCAATGCGACTGACATCCGCCTCCGCTACCTGCGCCCACACAGTCATCACATCCATGTTCGCGACCTGCACGATCACCGGCGCAGACTGCGATGCATTCACGGTCTGACCCTCGAGCGTCGTCTGAGACGCGACGGTGCCATCGAGGGGCGCATAGATCTTGGTGTAGCCGAGGTTGGCGAGATCGCCAGCGAGTGTTGCTTCGGCAGCTTTGATCTGAGCACGCGTGGCGGTGACCGTCGCAGCCGAAACTTTGGCTTGCGCCTCGGCTTGATCCACCGTGGTCTGGCTGATGGCATCGGCGGCGCGCATCTCCTGGTTGCGCTTCAACTCAGTATTGGCGAGTGCGGATTCGGCCAACTGCTGTTCGAGCTGCGCCTTGAGATTTTCCAGCGTGGCGCGATCCTTCCGCACCGTTGACTCGTACACGGTCGGGTCGATCTCGGCGATCAGGTCGCCCTTGGCGACGCGGTCGCCGATCTCCACGTGGATCTTCATGACGCGACCGGACACCTGCGTGCCCACATCGACATAATCCTTCGGTTCGATCGAGCCGACGGCGGTGATGCTCTTCTGCAGATCGCCCCGGGTCACCGTCACGGTTTTCAGGCCGGCGTCGTCGTCCCGGCCGATGTAATGACACGCGCCGGCGACCAGCGCGGCCACGAGCGCCGCCGGCACTCCCAATGTCCGCCACGAGCTGAGTTTTCGGGCCTGGTGCATATTCGAGCCTCCGCCAGTGGTGTTTTTCATGGCCTCGAGCATGGCCAGCAAACGTGGAGGAAAATTGAAGACTTTATGGAGTCGGCCGCCGAGCCTTGCCCCGAAGTCGTCCGGCGGGTGTTAATGGCAGCCATGAAGTGGAGTATTTCGACCAAGCTGTTCCTGGTGCTGGTCGCCATCAGCATCGCGGCGGTGGCGGCCATGGGCGTGTCGGCGCGCATCGGCTTCACCCGCGGCTTCATCGGCTATCTCAACGATCAGAGCATGGCCTATGTCGAAGCGGTCATCCCGCGCCTGGCCGAGGCTTATAAAAAAGAAGGCGGCTGGGAATTCCTCCGCCGCAATGGCCGTGCGTGGTTCCGCCTGCTCGATATGCGCGGCCATCACGACGGGCCGCCACAGTTCTCCGAAGTGGACTTCACGGCGACGCAGCTGCGCATGACGCTGATCGATGCCGACAAACAGGTCGTCATCGGCAATCGCAACTTCGCACGCGACACGCCGATGCGGCCCATCGAGGTCGACGGCAAAACAGTGGGCTGGTTGGTGCTCGTGCCCTTCCAGCAAGCTACGGCGAGCGCGGACGTACGCTTTCAAAAGCGCCAGCTCACACAAAACTGGCTGATCGGGCTCGGCACCGTCATCGTCGCGGCGCTCGCCGCTTGGTGGCTGTCGCGTCTACTCGTTACGCCGCTCAAACGAATTGCATCGGCCACGCACAACCTGGCGAGCGGCGATTACAGCGTGCGGATTCCGGTCGCGTCCAAGGACGAGATCGGCGGACTCTCCGAAGATTTCAACCGCCTCGCGCAGGCACTCGCGCACAACGAACAATTGCGTCGGACATTCATGGCCGACGTCTCACATGAACTCCGCACCCCGCTTTCCGTGCTGAAGGGCGAGCTGGAAGCCATCGAAGACGGCGTGCGGCCCATGACGCCCGCGACCCTCGCGTCGCTGCAATCGGAAGTTGCGACACTCAACAAGCTGGTCAGCGATCTTTACGATCTGTCGCTGTCCGATATCGGCGCGCTGAGTTATCGCATGGCCGAGGTAGACATCGCCGACGCGCTCCACTCCACGCTCGCCGTTTTCGAGAAGCGACTGGCCGAGCGCGGACTGAAAGTGGAAACACACATCGATGCGCCCGTCGTGGTCAACGGTGACGAAGGCAGACTGCAACAGCTCTTCTCCAATCTCCTCGAGAACTGCGCGCGTTACACGGAAACGGCCGGCTCCGTCCGCGTCAGCTGCCGGAACACACAGGACGACGTGCTCATTGAAATCGAAGACTCCGGGCCCGGTGTCCCCGCCGACATCCTGCCACGTGTGTTCGAAAGATTCGTGCGCGCGGAAGCTTCACGAAATCGCTCGCACGGCGGCGCGGGGTTGGGCTTGGCCATTTGCAGGAACATCGTTCAGGCCCACGGCGGTACGATCACGGCCAGCGCCGCAGCGATGGGAGGATTGCTCATCGGCATCCATCTGCCGAGGCTGCGTACGTTGAAGGTGTGACATGAGCGACGGCGCCCCTCAAACCCGAATCCTGATCGTCGAAGACGAGCCCAAGCTGGCGCAGTTGCTCGCGGACTATCTCACGTCGGCCGGATATCAGACGAAAATGGTCGGCGACGGTCACGAAGTCGCGCCCGTGCTCAAGGCGGCGCATTTCGATCTGATGTTGCTCGATCTGATGCTGCCGGGTCGCGACGGCCTGGAGGTCTGCAAAGAGGTGCGCGCCTTCAGCAATATTCCCATCGTGATGGTGACGGCGCGCGTCGAAGAGATCGATCGGCTGCTGGGGCTGGAGCTCGGCGCGGACGATTACATCTGCAAGCCTTTCAGCCCGCGCGAAGTGGTCGCGCGAGTGAAAGCGATTCTTCGCAGGAGCCCGCAACAGATCGAAGCGCAGGTCGATTCCAGGCTGAGCATCGACGAAGCGCAGTTCAAGGCGACGCTCAACGGCCACATGCTGGATCTCACACCGGTGGAATTTCGCCTGCTCAAGACTCTGTCGGCATCGCCGGGCCGCGTGTTCTCACGCCAACAGCTGCTGAACACGTTGTATGAGGATCACCGTGTGGTGACGGACCGCACCGTCGACAGCCACGTGAAGAACCTGCGCCGCAAGCTGCAACAGGTGCACCCGGGCGATGAGCTGATCGAATCGATTTATGGCGTGGGCTATCGGTTCACGATGCCTTGAGAGTCAGTGCTCGCGCCGGCTCGGAGGCGGCATGCGCAGCTCGTGTTTGCGCACGGAATTCAGATAGCGGTGCACACGCTCCGCCTCCGGCGTGCCGAGCAGATCGACCGGCCGGCCGCCCAATGTTTCATTCGATGTGCCGAGCCAGCCATTGGCGCGCTCCACCGATCCAAGCACTTCCACGATCGTCCGGAACAGGCCAACGAGTTGTAGCGCGCCCTGCCATTCCTCTCGCCCCGGATCGAGCGTGCGCTCGCCCGCCTGCAATTGAGCGATTTCACCGGCCGACAGGTGCAACAGTGAGGGCAACTTCGCCGCGAGATTGAGCTGTTCGACGGCGCGCAGCACCGCCTTCGTCAGCAAGGCCGGCGACAATTGATTCAAATCCGGACGGTCCGCAGCCACGCTTTGGCCTCATCCAATTGCTCGAAGGACCGCAGCGTGATGCCCGCCGGCGCACCCGACATGACGTTCGCCACGGACTGTTTGCCGAAAAACCCGTCCGGACATTTGCTCGCCACCGCCTTCAAGCCCGCGGCGAGCGCCCTGGGCATCCAGTCCTCGCGAATCCAGCACTGATCGTCGACCGGAATCAGCGAGAGCGAGCTGTCCTCGCCCAGGATCTTGTGTAAAGCATTCCGTCGCAACAGATCGAGCGCGCTCTCGTGCACGAAGCGCAGCTGCGCGCTGGTGGCATAGCGCCCCCAGACCAGCAGCACGCACGGAATGTCGGTGTCCACCGTGACCCGGCAAATGGGATTGTCCGCGAGATTTGCGACCAACCTGGCGCCGTCGCTGGATTCCGTCCGGACCACTTCCGTGAGTTGCAGCAGGAACTCCTCTTCCTGCCCTCGCCTTGAACCAACCGTCATTTCGTGTCGACCGCCCTCCCGAATTCCAGGGGGCGATCATAGTGGGATATCGCCTTCACGGCGACCCCGGGCTTTTTACCAGTCGCCCGCTCGCGCGATCAGGCCGCGACGCGCGAGCACTCGGGCAAGCTGAAATAGAACGTCGCCCCCGCGCCGGGCTGCGATTCGGCCCACACTCGCCCACCGTGCTTTTCGATCACGGACTTCACGATGGTGAGCCCCAGGCCCGTGCCTTCGAACTCGCGCTCCGAATGCAGGCGCTGGAATGCACCGAACAGTCGAGCGGCGTACTTGGGATCGAATCCGACGCCATTGTCGCGAACGAAATAAGCACGATCGCCACCTTCGACCTCGGTCGCGCCCACCCAGATCTCCGGATTGGCGCGGGTCTGCGAGAACTTCACCGCGTTGCTGATCAAGTTGCGCAACGCCAGCGTCAACAGGCCCGCGTCCGCTCGCACACACTCGTCCGGCGTCAGCGCGATGTGCACTTCAGCCGGCGGCTGCGGATTCACCTCGGAGACCACTTGCCGCATCAGATCGCCAAGCTCCAGCTCCTGAGTCTGCAACTCTCGCTGGCTCACCGAGGCCAGCTTGAGCAGATTGTCGATGATCGCGTCCATGCGCCGGGTCGTGGCGCCGATCGCGTCCATGTCGCGCTGGACCTGAGGCGTGATGGACTTGCCCAGATCTTCCGCCAGCATCGAGGAATAACCTTTGATCGCCCGCAGCGGCGCGCGCAGATCGTGCGATACGCTGCGTGTGAACGCTTCGAGATCGCGGTACGCCGCTTCCAACCGCCGGTTCGCCGTTTCCAATTCCTGCGTGCGTTCGCTCACGCGTTGTTCGAGTGTCGCGGTGAGCAACTTCACCTGCTCTTCGTGTTGACGGCGAGCGGTGATATCGCGCAACGATGCGAAGAACACGGTCTGGCCACGTCGGATCGTGGCAGCGATCGAGATGGCCACGATGATCTCGGTGCCATCACGTCGCAGCGCCGGCATCTCGACGCGTTTGCCGAGCACGGTGTGCTTGCGGATGTGAAATTTCCGGATGGCGTCGATGTGCGCTTCGCGCAAGCTCTCCGGCACGATGATCTCGGCCAGCGGGCGTCCCAGCACTTCGTGCTTGGTCCAGCCGAAAGTCTGCACCGCTTGCTTGTTCCATTCGAGGATGCGGTCCTCGGCGTCGATGACGATGAACACTTCGAGCGAGTTTTCCAGCAGCGTCGCCGCATCCCGCTCCTGTTCGAGCAAGCGTTCATCGGCCAGCACGCGTTCACGCAATACCTGCCGGCTGCGAGCCATTGCGAATGCCAGGCTGCTCAACAACACCGAGCCGCACGCACCGACGATCCAGACCAGCCACACCGGTACCAGCTGATTCTTCCGAATCATCGCCCCGGTGGCGGCCAGGCGCAGCGTCCAGCCATGCCCGCCCACGACGACTTGACGCAGAATGGACACCGACTCGGCGATGTTCGCATCGTCGGTGGCGCGTCGATACAGCAGCGCTCCGCCACGCACTTGCCGACCGTCATACACCTCGAGCTCCACGTCACGCGGATCGCCTTCGAAGACACGCTCCATGAAATCGCCCGCTCGAAACGGGCTGTAGACGTAGCCGATCAACGCCTGGCGTCGCTCTTCCACCGTGGTGGTGGGCAAGTCGCGCTCGTAGACCGGCACATACATCAAGAAGCCGGGCTGCGGCGTGGAGTCGATCTCCTGCACCAGCGTGACTTTGCCGGTCACGGCCGCCGTGCGCTCATCGCGTGCCCGCTCCATGGCGACCCGTCGCACGGTCTCGCTGGCCATGTCGAAGCCGAGCGCCTGCCTGTTCCGTACGTCCTGCGGTTCCAGAAAAACGATCGCGGTTTGGGGATGATCTTCCCGGCCCGCCGGATTGCTCCACAATCCGGACGGCAAAGCCTCGATCTGCGCCGGGGTCAACTTATCGACGACGGCGGTGAAACCGAATCCCTGCACACCGACCATCGCCTCGCCCAGATTCAACGGCCGCACGAAGCGTCGCCATTGCTCCTCGGCCACGGGCCACGCGTTGTCGATGAAACCGGCACCGGCGCGCAACACCGCTTCCGAAGCCATCATCCGATCTTCGATCGCGTGCTCGCTGTGAGCGGCGCGCTCCGCCAATGTGCTTTGTGTTAATGCGCGGGCAGCGCGATCCATGTAAAGCGCGAACGCTGCCGTGACCGCGGTCCCCAACGCCAGAATGGCCAGCGCGACCACACCTGGAAACAGCCACCCGGAACGGGATTGTTCTTCACCCTCGCGTACGCTCATCGACTCTCGATCGCCCCTCGACGGGCGACACTATCGCCGAGCAGACCGAAGCCTACATGGGTAGAAATACGGTTGTCGGCTGACGCATCGAGTTCAGAGCGCGCGAGCGAGCGCTCCGGCGTCCGAGCAACTTTCGAGCGCCATGATCCGATCGACCCATGAGTCGATGGTCGCGGTGCCCGGTTGTGAGCGCGCCCGCTGACAGCAGTCTTGAAACTTATCGACAAGGGCGGCATCCGAGGCGGGGCGCGCTGGACTGCCCCGCGGCTCGTCGATCTCCAGCGTTACAGTCCTGCCGCCGCTCAACTCCAATTCCACCGAACCTCGCAAGACATCCGGACCCGACGCGGGGCGCGTGGGATCGGCCGCATAGTGCACGCGGCTCGCGAGTTCGAGTACGGAAGTATCGCTCAACGCGCTTGCGGTGAAATCATCAAGCGTCACCGTTCCTCGACGCAAAGCCGTCGCCACGGTGAATGGCAGGCTGAACTTCGCGTCTATCGACGTCGCCGGGCGGCGCTTCTGAGCAACGGGCTCCGCCAGCATGAGATTGAGACGGCTGCCGACGAGGCGCACATTGGCGATGTCATTTGGATCGATGCGGTGATCTCGCACCAACTGCGCCGCCGCTTCTATATACACATGCGTGCCGCGACAGGACGGCCACGGTTTGAAGCCGATGTCATCGATTTCGAAGCGTTCGCCCAAGGATTGCGTGACGACTTCGGGCTCGTAGGCTCCTCGCGCGTACAGCGCGAAGAAACCGGCTCGGCCTTCGAACGGACGATCGAAGCCTCGCACGCCCTTGCGTGCAAGCAATGCCGAAGTCACGCCGATCTGCGCGGGAAACGCGTCCCGGACCGCACGGATGTCGGAGTGCGGGCTGAACTTCAGCTCGGCACTGCAGGTGGCCTGGCAAAGCGTGAGCGAGAATGCATCGATGAGTTGCGACTCGCTCAGCTTGATCAATCGACCCGCCGCGGCGGTGGTGCCAAAAGCGGCAATGATGGGTGGCGGATACCAGCCATGTTCATCCAGCGGCGCTCGGAGTGCGAGCCCGATCCGGCAGGCGACATCGCAACCGATGGCCAGCGCTGCGATCAGTTCCTTGCCGTCGATGGGAGCGAACGCTTCACAGAGGGCCAACGCGGCCGGAATGGTCGGCGCGTTTGGATGCAGCAGCGCTCGATCATGCGCGTCCTCGAAATCCAAAGCGTGTGCCAGAGCGCCATTCGCGAAAGCCGCCATCGCCGCCGGTACTCGAGTGCCCGTGGCGAAGATGGTGCTTTCCGGACGACCGCCCTGCTCCAATGCGTGCTCGATAAATGGCCGGCACACGGGAGCGAGCCCGGTAGCCGCGAGCGATACTCCGAGTCCGTCGAGCAAACAGCGCTTCGCCATCTCCCGCGTGTGTCGGGGAATCTGCTCGTAGCGCGTGCCCGACACGAACGCAGCGAGTGCCTTGGAGATCGAGTCGGTCATCGCTTACTTGGCCGCGTCCGGCTGCAGGTCACTCGAAGCGTCATCTGGAGGGTTGGGCGTCTTTGCACGCGAGATCCAGCGCAGTGTCACGAGCGCCGCGATATAGAAGCCCGCGAGCGTCCACACCAGGCCACCGAACGAGCCGGTCGAATCATGCAAGTAGCCGATCAACGGATGCGCGAACACGCCGGAGCCACTGCCAACGACAGTGATCATCGCGAACGCCGCCGCCGCGGCTCGCCCTTCGAGCAGTTGCATAGCCAGCGCCCAGAACACGCCTTGGGCGCCTCCCGCGCCGAGGCAAGCAAGCAGAAACGCGGCGAACGCGAATGTTGTGTTCGAATCCTGGAGCGCGGCCGAGCAGAAAAACCCGAACGTCGCGATGGCCACGGAGATCCGCAACGGCGTCGCTCGATCTTTCACTTTGTCCGAGCTGCGACCGGCGATCAGGCAGCCGATGCTGAAGGTGATCCAAGGCAAGCTGTTGAGCGCACCGACCGCGAGATTGCCGGCACCCGAGACCTGTCGAATCATCAGCGGCATCCAGATCGTCATCACGTTGATAGCGAGCACCATCGTGAACAGCACGAATCCCAACGCCCACACCAGCGGATTGAAAGCCGCTTCGCGGATATTGTGAAGAGCGCTGGCCTGCTCGGACGGGTCGGCACCCTGATTCAGCCCGCTGGTCAACCACGCGCGCTCCGCGTCGGTCAGAAATCTCGCGTCGGCGGGCGTATCGGGAATCAGCTTCAGACACAGCAGGCCCATCAGCACCGAAGGCACGCCTTCCAGGATGAACAGCGACTGCCAGCCATGGAAGCTCGCCCAATCCACGTCCAGCAGCGCGCCCGACAACGGCGACGCCACGATCATCGAACAGGGGACGGCAACGAAACTCACGCCCACCGCGTAACCACGCACGCGCTTGGGAAAGATGCGGCTGATGTAATAGATCATGAAGGCGTGGAAGCCCGCCTCGGCCATGCCCAACGCGAATCGATTCACCAGAAACCAGGACTGATCCGGCACGAACGCGGTGGACGTCGATACGACACCCCACGCGCAGGCAATGATCGCGAACCCGCGACGAGCACCCACACGGCGGAGCAACTCAGCATTCGGCGCCTGAAACAACAGGTACGCCAACGTGAACAGGCCCGAGCCCCAACCGAATACTTCGGCGCTCAGTCCGAGCGCATCGTTCATCTGAAGCGCCGCGAAGCCGATGTTGCCGCGATCGATGGCGAAGAAGAAGTACAGCAGGAACACGATGCTCGCGACGTGCAGCATCAGCTTTCGTTCGACGCTCTTCCGGATGTCCACGCCGCTCTCCTCGATCCTCACTGATGCGTGAGCGCCTTCTGGTAAATGCCAGGCGCCTCGGCAACGATGGCGTCCGAGTCGGTGGGCAACAGTAAGCGATCTTTGACCAGCGCTTGCGCGGCTTGTTTGACCGCTTTCACATAGGCGTCTTCGGATGCATAGCGCTCCTCGAGCGAAGGACGCGTATCTTTGCGATCGATGCGCTGTTGACGAGTTGCCGCGAACGGCACGCTCATGCCTGTCCCCATGCATAGATCGCCGGCACCGAAGCCGGGCTTGCGCACGTTCCATCCAGCATTGGTCGCAAGCGGTACGCTTACGAAAGGATGCCGCACACCGCCGATCATCAAACCGTCCGCGTCCGCCTGTGGCACGAGCACCGGATAGGAGCCGATGCGCTTCGGCGGCTCCTGAGTGAAATCGTAGTGATGCTTCGCCGAGAACGCGCCGACGTACGTGGCTTCGGTCAAGCTCGGAAATTTGTAAGCCGACTTCGCCACGAGCTCCCCGCGCGCCACGGTCGGATAGCGACTGGCTGGCGGGGCTTCATCATTGGTGACCCAGCGATCGAGCGCAGTGAACAGCGCTCTCGCGAACACACTCCAATCGATCATCGCCGGCGACGGAGCGGCACAGAACGGCGGGCCCATCCCCGCACGAGGTGTCGCGGCGTGCTCAGTGCCCGCGAATACAAATACGCGGACGTTATCCGGCATGGTGAGGTCCCGACCTTTCGTGTCCACGTACGTGAGCGTGCCGCCGTGCCACAGTTCGTTTTCGGAATCGATATGAATAATGCGTGGGCACGTGCGCGTCGCCGAGCATCGCCGGATCACACCGTCGGTGCGACCGCTCAGCTCATCGCGGGTCACCGGATAGCTGAAAGGAAACTCATCGCCTCGCAGGCCCCAGCTCGTATGCTGTGCGTCCTTGAGGCCGGGCCGCGCGAACGCCGAGTTCACCGAGTTGCGACCGGCGCCGGAGATCACGATGTTGGCGCCATCGAGCACGATTCGACCGGACTCATCTTCGTTGAACTCGGACACCAGCTCTTTCAGCGTGCGGCCGGTTTGCGAGGCACCGAAACCGATGACCTTATTCACGCCGTTCCGCAGCGGGTTTGCCGGCGTCTTGCTGTATCTCAAAAAGGAAACGAGATCCCGCATCGATGCCAACGCAAGTCCGTAGACCACCGGCTCTTTGGCCCGATAGACGAACTCGAACAAAGCGCCCGGACCGGTGCCGGCAGGCTTGCTCACTTCGATACGCCACGGATCGAGGTATCGCCACGACAGTCCGGGTGGCGAGACAGCGGGATCGGCATCGCGCTCTCGCATCGTCAACGTTCCTTTCTCACCGGGAGCGGCCGCAGGATATGAGAGATAGCCGATGAAGGTCCCGTCCGCGCCCACATCGAAGAACTGCTCCCGGGTCAATGCCGAGACGGCGGGCGCAATTGGTAAGCGAGCACTGAGCGCCGTCGAGCTCGGCCGATGCGGCAACCGACTGCCAAGCGCGATCGACATCGGTGGCGCATCTTGCAGCGGATACTCCGCCTGCCAGCCGCTCATCACGACGGTAAAGCCCGCCTCCATCAGAAACCCATCGCCTGCTTCCGGCGAGGTACTGAAGCTGCTTCCCGGCGCCGCGCGATTCAACAAGCCCAGGCTCAACGCACGACCGCGATTCACCATCTCGTACAGCATGCGGCCATTGCCTTTGGCCATGTCGACCGGCTTCAGAATCACTACGTCCGCATCGAAAGCCACGCGTCCCTGCTCGTCACGCGGTGCTTTTTCGATGTTCACCAGCCCCGCGTTGACTCGTGCAGCAGGATCGACGCGATAGTGCGCAATGGCGCGAATCACCTCGTATGGCCCGACGGTACCGAACGTTCGGCCGTCAAATGCCGGCCCGGTGGAAGTCACTTCGAGCTTCACCAGTTCAGCTCGAGCTTGCCCTGCGAGCGCGAGCATCGCGCCGAAAGCACACAGCAGTGCACGCAGTTTCATTCGGCCGCCTCGAGCAACAGCTCATCGCCCTCTACAACGTATCGCGCATTCAAACCCTGGCTCGCCGTGTAACGCTCCAGATAAGCGCGCACCTCCTCGAATCGGCGATCGCTGGCTCCGAGGATCTCCGGCTGTGACATCGGGCCGATGAACACCGGCAACAAGCTGATGCGCGCTGGCTCGCCTCGCCGTAGCACGCACTTGACGATCGCGCTATGTCGCGAATCCGGTGGGAAGTTGTAAGTGATGCCCAAGTTCGGCTCCCACTCCGGGTGTAACTTTTGAATCTCGCGAAAGCCCTTGCTGCGGGCATGCTTCTCATCCATGCGCAAATCCATCGCGAAGTTGCACAGGCTGTAGAAGATGGGTTTGCCCTGATAGATGTCGACACCTTTCAGAATGTGCGCGTGATGGCCGAGGATCACGTCGGCGCCGGCATCGATGGCCGCGCGACCGACATCTCGTTGATAGTCGGCGATCACGCCGGGAATGAAGTGGATGCCCCAATGCAGCGAGACAGC
This sequence comes from Pseudomonadota bacterium, assembly GCA_023391815.1. Classification (GTDB taxonomy): domain Bacteria; phylum Pseudomonadota; class Gammaproteobacteria; order Steroidobacterales; family Steroidobacteraceae; genus Steroidobacter. The sequence continues at coordinate 27,103 of JAEWAF010000108.1, read as the reverse complement.
GACGAAATCGACCTCGCCGCGGATCTTCCGAATATCGTCGGCGAGCGCCTGCAGATCTTCCCTGTTGGCAAAAGTGTGAACGCGACAAGGCGTGCCAGGCTGATCGTGCTCGACCTGCTCATAGTGCGTCCACGCTCGCATCGGCGCGCAGCCAGCACGATTCTCCTCCGCCCAGAAGCCCATCGGCAGAATCGAGCTATACGCTAGAAACGCGACTCGCCGGCCCTTCACTTCGCTAACGACCGGCCGGCGCGCTTCCGCGATGTTCGCGCCGACGCCGACGACGCTGAGCCCGCTCTGTCGAAGTGCGTGAACGGTGTCGAGCATCGCATCGGCGCCCCAATCCATGCAGTGGTTCCCTGCCATCGATGCGACCGTGAACCCCGCGCGCCGCAGTGCTGGCGCCGTTGCTTTTGGACTCCGATCCGTATGCCTCACTTGTGGCAATCGAGCGCCGCGCTCCGAGATCGGCAGTTCCAACTGCATGAACGCCACATCCGCTTTCTGTAGCGTCGGTCGCACGTAGTCGAACAAGGTGTCCGGATCGGGCCGGCCGGGACCGATATCGCCGACTGCATAGATCAAGACATCGTCCGGCCGGGTCATGGCGCTACACATGCAAAGTTCTCGGCCTGATCCGTACTGCCCGTTCCTTTGTAGCGAGCCACTTTCGGATACGGACACAGCGGTCGCGAGCGCTGCACGCGGCCGGCGATCACATTGCTCGCGATGATTCTTTCCGGCGCAACACCCCGCTCCACCCATTGCTCGAGCGCCATCAACACGTCGTGCTGAGCATCCAGCACCGGCGGGTCGCCTGCGTTCCCGAACCTGTTCGGCCCGGGCCCGCCTTGGCAGTGATACATGCCCGGCACCATGAACAATCGGAAGAAGTCCTCGCTGCTGCGCTCGCCGACCTTTCGCTTGACGCCTTCGTAGTAGTTGATGCTGTTGTAAGGCGACGGCCCGGAGTCGTCCCAGCCGTGATACAGAATCAAACGCCCGTTGCGGCCAGCGAACGGCGTCAGATCCACGTCATCCGCGATCAGCGCTTTCAGCCGCTCGCGCGCGATGGGCAGATCGCGTTCCAGGACAAAGCTCGCCGGGTCCCAGTTCTCGTCCTGAAAGACGGCGTATCGATACATGTCGGCACCGAGCTTGCCTCGGCGTGCCAACTCGGACACCGGCAACAACGTGCCGACCGCAGGCGGCGGATAGACTTCGTTGCCCTTCGCATCCCGCAACGGCGAGAACAGGCTGCGAAGCGTCTCCACTTGAGCCTTGCTCAAACACTGACCCTGCCGGGCGCCGCTGCAAGTCAGCGATGCAAAATCAAACTTGCAGGACGGTGGGTGCTCGATGAGCGCATCCTCGACGCCGTCGTTCTTGTCGCACGCAGCCACCATGCGAGCGACCGCAAACTCCATGTCTGACTGCGTCAGTTGCCCCGCGCCCGAACCATCGTTCGCGCGCCCGCTCAGCATCACGTACGTCGACATGTCGGGGAAGCTCGTGCCCGGCGCGCCCGAGACAATGCCGTCATAGTCGTCCGGATATCTCTGCGCCGCCGTCAATCCCTGCTGACCGCCGTTCGAACATCCCATGAAGTACGAATAGCGGGCGGGTCGCGTGTAGAACGCCTCGAGAATCTTCTTGGTCGCGGCCGCCGTCAGATGTTGTGCACGTCCACCATAGTCCTCGATTCGTTGCGGATGGCCGAGCGCCCACGACGCATCCATCGGCCCACCTTTGTGACCGGTGTCGGTCGACGCTGTCGCGTAACCGCGCTTCAAACCATGCGCGAGCGAGCTGTAGTTGATGAAGCCCGCATAACCCCCGTTACCGACACCTAGATGCTTGCCGTTCCAACGCGATGGCGGCGGCAGCCACAGTTCGAACTCGATCTCCGACTCGATGCGCCCTTGCACTCGACAGAACGGCTCGCTGACAGAAATAGGTCCGCGCGTGAGCGTGTCGTTCGCCACGCTCCAGTGCGGCGACGGCTCGATCGGCGTGGCGGTGAGCTTCGTGTCCTGCAATACCAACGTCTGCAACGCCGTGCAGGATCGATCCGCCGCTTGCACGCCACTTGCGGTGGCAACACAGATCAGCAGCGTTGCAAGCGATACCTTCATCCAGCATCCCCCGATGCAAACATTCATCACGTCGTTCCATAAGCAAACCGATATGCCTTCATAAGCACTTCATATGGCTTGACGACGCAAACATCCGAAGCGGCGCCGATTGTTTTCTTCCGTCTGCTTCGCGTCAATACAGACGCGTTGATAATTTGAATTTGTGTTATTACTTGGCGCGCTCGATACGAACACACAACGATGACTTGGGGGAATTCATGACGGGCCACGCATCGATCAGCGTCGACTGCTCATCACGTCGCGCACTTCATCGCGCAGTCTGCCTCGCACTCACCGCAGCCTCGCTCAGCGCGCCACAAGTATTCGCTCAGAACGAAACACCGAGCGCCGAGAACTTGAGCGAAGTCGTGGTCACGGGCAGCCGCATTCGAGGCGTGGAACCGACCGGATCCGCTGTCATTGCATTGGATCGCGACGTCATCGTCGAAACCGGCGCGGCGACCACGAGCGATCTGATCCGAAAACTGCCGCAGATCGTCGGCCTCGGCGCTTCGGAGACCGCCTCCGGTGCGCAAAACGGCGCGGCCAACGCGACTCGTGGCGTTGCTGTGAACTTGCGCGGCATCGGCTCGAATGCAACGTTGCTGCTACTCGGTGGACGCCGCATGCCGCCCGCTGGCACCCAAGGCCAGTTCACGGATGCTTCGGTTATTCCCTCCATCGCGGTCGAACGTCTCGAAGTGGTCGCGGATGGCGGCTCCGCAATCTACGGCTCCGATGCGGTGACCGGCGTCGTGAATCTCGTGCCGAGACGCGATTTCAACGGCGCGGAAAGTTCGGCGCGTTACGGCGCGGCCGATGGTTACTACGATTGGTCCGTCGCGCAGATCGGCGGCTTCGGCTGGAGCACGGGCCACGCGATGGCCGCCATCGAACACAGTTATCACAGCGCGCTCGAGGGCAAGGACCGAGACTTTTACACATCGGATTTGCGTCGCTTCGGTGGCGACGATCTGCGCTCACAACAGTGCTCACCCGGCACCATTCTGGTCGGCGGCGTTCCTTATGCCATGCCCGTCAACTCGACCGGCGCCGGACTGACCCCTGCGTCATTCACGCCGAACACTCGAAACCTCTGTGACAATCTCAAGCGGGGCGACATCATTCCCGACATGAGGCGTACCAGCGCATTCGTCGCGGTGACTCAGGACGTGGGCGATGTAGTGACGTTGTTCGCCGAGGGCTATTTCTCTCAACGCTCGTTCTCTCTGAAAGACTCTCAAGTGGTTTCCAATCTCACGGTGACCGGAGCGAACCCTTACTACGTCAATCCCACGGGCGGCACTGGCCCGATCACCGTGCAGTACGATTTCGCGAACGACGGCGGCATTCCCGAAAATCCCGGCGAAGCTGAATCGTGGGAAGCCGTGCTCGGAGCGCGCTTCGATATTTCCACGACGTGGCAGGCGGAAACATACGTCGCTCACGGCAAGAGCGAAGATTTCGTGCGGCGTACCCAGAATCTCAACACCACCCCCGGCGGCATCAACGCCGCGCTGGCCGATACGAATCCGTCGTCGGCTTTCAATCCTTTCGGTGCCGGCGGGCTCTCCAATCCCGCCACCGTCGCCGCGATCCGGAACGGTTTGTTCATCATTCAAGGCGACACCGATATGACTGTCGCGGCCGTGCAGGCCGACGGACCGGTGTTGTCGTTGCCGGGCGGCGATGCGCGTCTGGCCGTCGGCGCCGAGTATCGCGACGAGGGCCTTGGCGGACTTCTCACCCAGGGCTCCGCCGTCGCACCGGTGTACGTGCCAAGCAATATCTCTCGCGACGTTCGCGCCGCATTCGCAGAAGCCTATGTGCCCATCCTCGGCGCGCAGAACTCCACACAAGAGCTCGGTGTGTCGCTGGCCGGCCGCTACGAGGAATACAGCGATTTCGGCGACACCTTCAATCCGAAAATCGGCGTCACCTGGCGTCCCTTCACCGACCTCGCGCTTCGCGGCAGCTGGGGCACCTCGTTCCGCGCGCCCGGCCTCGCTGAAAACGATCCACGCTCCGGCGGCTATGGTTTGTATGGCGACACTCTCCCCTGCGATCACCGCCCGCCCGCGACCACTTGCCAAGGCATCGGCATCGCCGGCGGCAATCCCGATGTGAAACCGGAAGAGGCCACCACCTGGTCCGCCGGTTTGGAATACACCCCGCAAGCTCTGCCGAACCTGCGCGCTTCGCTCACTTATTTCAGCATCGACTACGAAAATCAGATCGTGGGCTTGCGTGGCACGGCGGGGCTGCTCACGAACCCGATCTATGCGCCCTACCGCATTCTCAATCCCACCGCGGAGCAAGTGGCCGCGTTGCTTGCGTCGGGTCTGCCCATCAATTCATCCATCAATCCGGCGACGGTTACTTACATTCAAGACGGTCGGCGACAGAACCTCGGCGAGACGATCGCGAAAGGTCTCGATGCCGTAATCGACTACGACTGGGATCTCGCTGGCGGCCGGTTGAGCGCCGGCTTCAACGGCTCCTACTTCACCAAACTCACCACGTCCCAAGCGCCCGGCGCTCCTCAAGTGGACGTCCTCAACACCCTGAACTTCCCCCAACGCTTCCGCGGCCGCGCCGAGTTGGGATGGCGGCGGAATGCATTCAGCGCGGTGGCGTTTTTCAACTACGTGAGCTCGTATGAACAAGTTGGGGTCGCGGCACCGCGTGGGATCGATGCGTACCGGACGGTCGATCTGCATCTCGGTTATGAGCTGACGCGATGGTCGGAGGGGCTGACCGTCGCGCTGGATGTGCAGAACGCGACGGACGAGGATCCGCCGTTTGTGAATATCAGCGGCGGGTATGACCCGCAGTCCACTAGCCCGATCGGAAGGTTGTTCGCGGTCGGTGTGCGGAAGAGTTGGTAGGCGGAGAAGAGGTTTTGCATGGAAGAAGCCAAAGCATCGAAGAAGCCTGACACCGAACCCGACGCATCGGCGGCTGTCGGTAATGGGGTGTCTGCTCCCGGCAGATTCGAAATACAGGGACGTGTTTTCGAAATCAGCGCTCATCATGGGCTCGGCGGTGCCTTTCAGCGAAGCACGGCTTCGCTCCGCCGAGCGGGTGTACATGGATGTACACCCTGGGCTGGCCCGGAGCAGGACTGCGCAGGGCAATGGGCGCCTAGGAGCGCGATGCGCGACGGGCGAGCGCGGTGCCGGGAGCAGACACCCCTTCCCGGCAGACGCGAGCCACAGTTCGAACCGATGAACTCCGCCTCTTAGACGCACGCACATGAACATCAAACATCTGCTTCTAACATGCATCTTCTTATCAGCAGGCACAGGCACGGCCGCAGCCGCAGCGGCGAGCGAAACGGCGGGCGTGAAAACGATCCAGGCCGACCTGATCGGCAATCCACCCTCGGGTGACTACGACGTCGTCATCGAGCACGACGACTCGTTGCTCACACACACCATCTATCGCCCGGCGAAGCTGGGCGCGATCAAACATCCGGTGATGGTCTGGGGCAACGGCGCGTGTAAAAAATCCGGCTTGCTGTTCGCCGAGTTCCTCGCCGAGATTGCCTCGCAGGGCGTGGTGATCATCGCCGATGGTCCGCCGATCCCCGAGAAACGCACTCCTCCCGAGCAGCGCCGTGAGCCGCCGCCACGCCCCACGCCAAGCTCGCTCAAACCAGACGGCACCGCTCTCATCGCCGCGCTCGACTGGATCGAAGCTCGCAACAAACAACCCGACAACCGCTTTTTCAATCACATCGACATGAGCAAAGTCGCCGTGATGGGCATGTCCTGCGGCGGTCTCATGGCCTACGGCGCATCCGGCGACAAGCGCGTCACGACGGTCGGGATCTGGAACAGCGGACTGCTCGAACCGAACGCCGCGATCTTCAACGCCCTCCACGGCTCGGTGCTGATCGTGACCGGCGGCCCACAGGACGTGGCTCATCCCAACGGCCTGCGCGATTTCGAGACCATGCCCGCAAACATTCCCGTCTTCCACGCCGTGCGCCCGACGATCGGCCACGGCGGCACCTATTCCGAAGACAACGGCGGTCCGTTTGGAGACGTTGCGGTCGCGTGGATCAAGTGGCAACTGCTCGGCGACGATTCACCCGCCAGCAAAGGAATGTTCGTCGGCGAACGCTGCGCGCTTTGCGCCGACAGCGAATGGAAAGTTCAAATGCGCGGATTGAAGTAAAGCCGGCGCCGGCTCCGAAAAGATCAGCGATAGTTGGGCAACACCAGCGAGCCGAAGCTGAGATAGACGGCATCGCGTCCGTCGAACGTGCGGCCGTAGCCCAGCTGCAGCGGGCCGATCGGTAAATCGAGGCCGAGGAATACGCTGCCGGCCTTGATCAGATCGCCGGTCGAGACGTCGTGCTTGTCGAGCCAGGCGTTGCCCGCCTCCAGACTGCCCGCGAGGTAGACGGGCATATCGAACAGCAGGCTCTGCTGGGTCAGGCGTCGATAATAGATGCCGCGAAAGAACAACATCTGAGTACCGATCAACTCGCGCTCGCTCAAGCCCGAAAGAAACGTCAGTCCGCCCAGGGTGGACAATGTCTGCAAGGCGCCGGTCTCGTCCTTCGACAGCGAGGCGCGGCCGCCGAGCATCACGGTATTGCGACCGACGCTGAATGCCTTGTCGAACGAGATGCGCAGCAGATCCCCATCCTGATCGGAGCCGAACGAGGTATCGAACATCGTATAGGTGATCTCGGTGCGCATGCCGTGCCGGGGGAAACGCACGTTGTCCAGACTGTCCCAAAGAATGCCGGCCTCCACACCGCCCACATCTTCGGAATCGAGCTCGCCAAACTCCGGCAAGCCGACTTTCAAATCGGCTCGCGCGCGACTGCGCACCAGCGACGCCGACAGCTGCAATCGATCGCCGATGTCACGACCGATCTTGAAAGCGCCACCATAGGTGGTGAGACGGTATTGGGCGACCGTGTCACCCTGCGCCACGAACGGCTGATTGAGCGCGCTGTACTCGAGCGAGGGCGCGACGAACCAGTTGCCCCGTTCGGCGAACGGCAGATACAGATCGGTGGTGAGCGAAAGCACTCGCCCCAATCCGACCAGGCTACGCCACTCGCCGCCCTTATCCGTCAGACCCGTCACCCGGCCTTCCACGTTCAATTGGTAGTCGCTGTTGCCGGCGAAATCATCGTCGATTTGCAGGCCGGCGCGGAACAGGGTGCGGCCGATGGCGGCATCCACCGGCACCACTCGCAGCCCTTCCCTTCCCTGCGCATCCGTCTCCAGGTGATAGGAGATCGACTGGTAGGTGCCACGACCGAACGCGCCGGTGACGTCGTCCTCCAATTGCTTCAGATCGAGCCGATGGCCCGACTTGGTGTTGAGCCGATCGCGCACGAACTCCGATGTTGCGCTCTGTGACGTGTCCACATCGACGAATGCAACGGTTTCCGGCGGCGAGTACGACGCGCGCTGTCTGCTTCGCCAGGCTTGATATTCAACGTCGGAAACAGACAGCTCACGCAACTGCGCGACTGCGGCGGCCGCAGCTTTTTCGCCCGCATCGACGCCTTCGATGGCCTGCTGAAAGCTCGCGCTCGTCAGCGCGCCCAACTCCGGACGCAACAGCACGTCGCGGCTGCTGAGTTTGCTCAGGCTCTGCTCGGTACGATCGCGCATCATGCCGCTGACCATTTGCACGAGCACCTGCACGCCACTTTCCACCGATTCCGCCGGCGCGAGCGGCTGCCCCACATCGACGACGATCACGCGGTCGACGCCCATCTCACGAGCCACGTCGATGGGAATGTTATTGACGATGCCGCCGTCCACGAGCACGCGGCCGTCGTGTTTCACCGGCGCAAATGCGCCCGGCACCGCCATGCTCGCCCGCACCGCCAGCGCCAGATCGCCGGACTCGAACACGACCGGCTTCACCTGGCCGATGTCGGTGGCGACACAGCGAAACGGAATCGGCAGGTCGTCGAAGCTTTCGACCTTGCCGCGCCCTAGAAACATCCGGCGCAGCCATAGTCCGAGCTTCTGCCCGCGCACCAGCGTGGTCGGAAATCGCAGGTTGCCGTCTTCCAATCCGACTTCGAGGTTGGCCACGATGCCGATGTCGGTTTCTTTCTGCCGCATCGGCCGTTCGCGACGGGCGGTGTCGTCGTGAAAGATGTCGATCCAGTCGATGGAGCCGATAGCGTGCTCGATCTCGTCCGGTGAGTAGCCGGCAGCATACAAACCGCCGACGATGGAGCCGACGCTGGTGCCGGTGATCGCGTGAATCGGAATACGCTCGCGTTCCAGCACTTTCAACACGCCGATGTGAGCAGCCCCTCGCGCTCCGCCGCCACCGAGCACGAGCCCGATGCGCTCCTCCGCGTGTGCAACGGAACCGATGCAAGTCGCAAGTAACAGGAGAAGAACGCGCGCCGCTTGCCGCCAATGCGTGCACTTCATGAATCAGCCTCTCGATAGGACTCTACGCGGGCCACCGCCAGCAGGTGATATTTCGCGTCAGGTCGAGTGTCCCAGAAACGTCGCCACTCCGTTCAGGAACATCTGCACGCTGATCATCACCAGCACCATGCCCATCAGGCGCTCCATCGCAATCAGGCCCCGCTCGCCCAGCGCTCGATAGAAGAACGGCGCGGCGATCAGAATGATCGCGGTCGCGCCCCATGCAATGGTCGTCGCCGTCCACAGTTGGAAGGTGCTCTCGAACGTTCCCCGGAGCAGCAGCAAGGTCGCGAGCGTCGATGGCCCGGCGATCAGCGGAATCGCCAACGGTACGACCAGCGGCTCATCGTCGGAGGACTCGTCGTGACCGCCCGGCGCGGGGAAAATCATACGCAGGGCGATCAGGAACAACACGATGCCGCCGGCGATGCTGATGGTCTCCTGCTCGATCTGCAGCAGCTTCAGCGCGCGATCGCCGACCAGCATGAAAAAGATCAGCACCACGTACGCGATCAACACCTCGCGCACCAGCACCTTCCGCCGCCGCTCCGGCGGCACCCGCTTGAGCACGGCCAGGAACACGGGCACGTTGCCCAGCGGATCCATGATCAACCACAGCGTGATGACGGCGGAGAGAATGTCCATCCGCACAGAATCGCACAAATCCCCGGCCGAAGTCGCGGCCGGGACGCGAGCTCATGGATGTATCCAGCAGCCCGCGCCGGTGGCATCGAAAAACTCGATCCTCAGCTTCGGATCGGCGGCCTGCTCTCGAATGCGCTCTTCCAGCGTGGCGACCGTCCTGGCGATGTTGCCCTCGGGCAGCACCGAAACGGCCAGTCGTCGCAGCCTCGCTCCCTTGAGGATGGGACCGAGCAGGTGCCGATCCGGATCCGACATCGACCAGCCGTAGATGACGACGTTCTCGCCCAGGTCGGGCAACACGTTGTCGTAGATCTCGCTCAGGTATTGGCTGCGGCCGATGGCCCGACGCTTCTGCTCGCTGGTGCCTTCGCTGACGAACAAGGGACTGACCTCCCCCGAGCGCCACCGATCGAACAACGCATCCAGCAACTTGCCCTGATTCCCGAACAACTTGCACTCTTCGCCCTGGACCGAGACGGCCAGAGCGAGATTGCCGTGCGGATAGAACACCAGCGTCGAGCCCTCGGTGTCCGCATGCGGAGATCGCAGGAATTGCCAGTCCGTCTTGAATCTGCCGTTGATGAAGCAGTCCTTGAACCAATGGCCGTGCTCGGCGTTCCACTTGATCATGGCCCAGTAGACGAAGATGTCGTAGTTGAGCGAGATCACCGTCTCGAAGCGGCTGAGGAACTCGCCGGCGGCGTCCAGATGTGGCTGGGCGGTGTCATACGCGACGTGAGATTTGCGCACCACCTGCACGAGCGCGTGCCGGATACTCTGGTACGCGCCCGATACGACGGAGTCCTGCACGCACAGCACCTCGTTGATCTTCGAGGCGTGGGTCAACATCCGCAGGACCAGCTCGAAGTCCTTGGTTTCGAGGTAATCGAAGATCTGCCGGATCGGCTCGGAAATCAGCTTTTCGGCGCTGGCCGTGGTCAGCAGGGAAGAATAGGAGAACCGGTCGTCGACGGCGATGCTGGCGCCGTTGCCCAGAATGATCGCATCCCAGTCGTCGCGGTCGAGATCACCCCAATTTGCCAGCACCACTCACGCCTCCCTACCCGAGCTGCTGCCAGGTTTTGGAAACATGCTACAGAGGCAGGAAGCGTGCAATGATCCGCGAATTCCACGACGCCCGCCGCGGATCTGCGTCGCCAAATCATCCGGCTTCGGAGCGCCGCAAAGGAAACATCGCCCGCACCCGCGGATCGCGCAGCCACAGTCCGCCCCACATGAACAGGCCAAGGTAGATGCTGAAAAGCTGGTGACTGAAGAGCGGGCTGCCCGCTCGGATTTGGGTGGCCATCGCGCCTCCGAACAGGCCCATGAAAAGGAGGGCGCCCAACACGTTGGTGCGAGGATAGAGATAAAGCACCAGGCACAGCAGCTCGAGAATGCCGATACCAAAGGCGTAGCCAGGCGGCCAGCCCAGCTGTTGCATGGTCGCTTCGGCGACCGGCATGCCCAACAGCTTTGGCGCAACCGATGCGCCCAGCATGAACAGTGCGAATAAGCCGCTGAGTACACGGCCGGTCCAGATCGTCGGCGTCGCTTTCACAGTCCCCTCCGCGCGTGGCGGGCCTCGGTCAAAAAGGAAGATTCGACGCTAGGACGTTTGGCGAGGGACGATTCCCGACAACGGCCGGAAATAAATTTGCCTCAGGACAGCTCGCCGCTCGCCGTCTTGAAAACCACCAGCTGGGGATGATTGACGGAGCGCATGTATTCGATGGGTTTGCCCTGCTCGTCGCTGACCACCAGGCGTAACAGCAGGCACGCCGAATTCGCGGGCAGATTGAGCAGCCGACCTTCCATCTCGTTGCAGTTCACGACGCCGATGACGCGCTCGCCCTTCACGCCGCCGATTCCATAACGCGACTTCAGCAGTGCATATAACGATTGCCCCGCCATCAGATCCTCGGCGGCGAGGCCGGGGACCCGCTCGGTCGGAATGTGACTGGTCTCGATACAGAACGGCACATCGCTGACGGTCCAGAGCCGCCGGAAGATGACGATTTCGCTGCCCTCGGCGATATGCAAACGCTCGGCGACCTTCTCACTGGCGCGCGCCTGCTCGAAATGCAGCAGCTTGTTGCCAGGGACACCCCCGCCGCTCTGAATGATTCGCGAGATGCCCAGCGACGTCTGCGCATCGATCGGTCGGGTCACACGCGGATGAGGGACGCGCGTGCCGGCGGTGCCGTGACGCTCGAGCAGACCCTGGCTCACCAGACCGTCGATGGCCTTGCGCACCGTCATCCGATTCTTCCCCAGCAGCTCCGCCAGCTGCCGCTCCGAGGGAATGCGCTCACCCGGGCCGTAGTCCGGGCCGCTGATCAGGTCCTGAATGTAGGCCTGGATGGCTCGGTACGTTGGAATAGACCGGGGGGCGCCCTCGGGTGGGGCGGTGGGTTCCGTCATGAGGGGATCAGCTCCAGAGGTCCGGGACAACGGGCGAAGGATGCGACATTCGTTGGGTTTTTTCGAGGGGTGAGCGAGCACTGGATAGAATTTGGTATATCAGTGGTACACGTCACCGAGGGATCTTGGTATATTCCAGTTTACCACCCACCTCTCGAATAGGTTCCTTGATGGCGTCTGAAATCAATCGTTCCGCGATCCTGGCCGGTCTGGCCCAAAGCGTGGCCACCCTGCCCGAAGCCCTGGCGCTGGGCCGCCAGTTCGGCTCGCGGATCGACCGGATCTACTTCGTCGCGCACGGCTCGGCTCACCGCGCGATGCAGGGCATGCAGTACTGGATCGAGCACTTCAGCCCGTCGCTGGAAGTGCGTCGCTACTTCCCGTCCGAACTGATCGCGCAGGATCCCTCGCGCATCGACGATCGCACGCTGGTGTTGCTGGCTTCCAAGTCCGGCACCACGAAGGAGACCGTCGCGGCGGCCAAATTCCTACAGGACAAGGCCTGCCACACCATCGGCTTCACTTTGTTCGACGACAAGCCGCTCGCGGGCCTGGTTCAACACCGCTTCCTCGCGGGCGATACGGGCGAATCCTTCGTCGCGCTGTTCATGCTCATGCAGGCCGTGGTCGGTGGAGTGATGGCCGCGCGCAACGAGGGTCCTGCCCCGGAGGAACTGCTGAGCTCGCTGGCCGCTCTACCTGGAGTGATTGCCGATACCGCTCTCGCCAACGACGCCCGCGCGCTCGCGGATGCGCGTACTTATCAAAACGACCGCAACCTGTATCTGGTCGCCTCCGGCCCGGGCTTCACCTCGGCCTATGTTTTCGGCGTCTGCATCCTGATGGAAATGCTCTGGCTGCACAGTTATCCGATCGAAGCCGCCGAGTTCTTCCATGGGCCGTTCGAGATCGTGGACAGCAACACGCCGCTGATTCTGATCCTGGGCGAGGACCCGAGCCGTCCGCTGATGGAACGTGTACTGACTTTCTGCAAGCAGCACGCGAAGCGTCTGATGATCTACGACTCGCGCGAGCTGCCGATGCCGGGCATCGCCGACTCGATCCGGCCGATCGTCGCGCCGTATGTGATTCAGGCCGGTCTGAAGCGGCTGTCCGAGCATCTTTCGGATCTGCACAAGCAGCCGCTCAGCACGCGTCGCTACATGTGGAAGATGGACTACTGAGAAATTTGTCGTGAGCCGTATCCTCGGTCTCGGAGATAACACCGTCGACACCTATACGACGGCGCACATTCAATACCCCGGCGGCAACGCCGTGAATGTCGCCGTCATGGCGCGCCGGCTCGGCGCCGAGACCGCATATCTCGGCTGCTTGGGAATGGACTCGGCCGGCGACTTGATCTTACGAGCGCTCGAGGCCGAGCAGGTCGACGTATCGCATTGTCGGCGACGCGAGGGCCGCAATGCCCGCGTGTTGATCGGTCATCGCGACGGCGATCGTTATTTCATCGGCTCCGACCGGGGCGTTCGCGGCCAGTATGAACTGACAGCCGCGGACCGCGACTACATCGCCGGCTTCGATCTGGTTCACTCCAGCATCTATAGCGAGCTGAACGACGAATTCCCCGGCCTGCGACCGCGCATCAAGCAGCTTTCCTACGATTTCTCCGAGCGCTGGACGTACCAGCTGTTGCGCACCACCCTGCCCTGGATAGATATCGCATTTCTCTCCTTCCCCAACCGCGACACGGCCGAATGCACCGACCTGCTGCGGACTTGCATCGCCAACGGCGCCCGCATGGCCGTGGTGACGCGCGGTAAGGACGGAGCACTGGCGCTCGCCGACGGGCGCATTTACGAACAATCGATCGTACCGACCGAAGTGACGGACACGTTGGGCGCCGGCGACGGATTCATCGCCGCGTTCCTGATCGCACAGCTGAGCGGACGAAGCGTCGCGCAGTCGCTGCAGGAAGCGGCGGCCTATGGCGCCGAGGTTTGCACCTGGCACGGCGCGTTCGGTCATGGCACCGCGTGGCACGGCGAAGGCGCCGACATCGCGGCCCGCCGCTCTTAATTCAAACAGAGGTTCTTGCATGACTTGGCGTATCGGCGTGGACTCCGGTGGCACGTTCACCGACGTCTGCTTGTTCGACGATGAGAGTGGCCGCGTCGAAGTATGGAAAGTCTCTTCGACACCCGACGATCCTTCGCGCGGAATCGCGAAAGGCGTCGAGGAAGGCGTCGGCCGCGTCGGCGCGACGGTTGCGGATGTCGGTTATTTCGGCCACGGCACGACGGTGGGCACGAACGCGCTCATTCAACATCGCGGCGTGAAGACCGGCCTGATCACGACCGACGGCTTTCGCGATCTGCTCGAGATCGGTCGCCAGAAACGTCCGGAGCTCTACGATCTTCAAGCTGACAAGCCTCCCGTGCTTGCGGCGCGCGACCTGCGACTCGAAATCCCCGAACGTATTCGCCACGACGGCACCATTGAAACGGCGCTCGATGAGCAGGCCGTTCGCGAAGCTGCTCGCACGCTGCGAGAAGCCGGCGCGCGATCGGTTGCAATCTGTTTCCTGTACGGCTTCGTGCGCCCCGAGCATGAACAAACGGCGAAGCGCATCCTCGCCGAAGAGTTCCCCGACGCATTCACCTGCACCTCCCACGAAGTCGCGCCGGAATTCCGCGAATACGAACGCATGTCCACGGTGGTCGTGAATGCCTATCTCGGCCCCGTCATGCAAGGTTACATTCAACGTCTGGCCGAGCGTCTGAAACAACTCGGCCTGCAAGCCGTGCCGCATCTCACGCAATCGAACGGCGGCGTCATCGGATTCGAACAAGCCGCGCAATTGCCGGTGCGCACCGTGTTGTCCGGCCCGAGCACCGGCGTTGTCGCCGCGCAAGCCATCGGCAAGCTCGTCGGCATCGACAACCTCATCACGTTCGACATGGGCGGCACCAGCTCGGACGTGGCGCTGTTGCAAAACGGCCAGTGCCGTCTCGCCAGCGAAGCCATCGTCCACGGCTATCCCATCAAGGCCCCGATGCTCGACATTCATACGGTCGGCGCCGGCGGCGGCTCCATCGCGTACGTCGACAGCGGCGGTTTGCTCAAGGTCGGTCCACGCAGCGCCGGCGCGATGCCGGGCCCGGTCTGTTATGGCGCCGGCAACACGGAACCGACCGTCACCGACGCGAACGTCGTTTTGCAAACATTGAATCCGACCCACTTGCTCGCCGGTCGCATGCCGATTCGTCAGGATCTCGCGCGTGACGCGATTCAGCGTTTGGCCGACAAGCTCGGCATGAACGTGATGGACACGGCACAAGGCATTATCTCAGTGGTCACTGCAAACATGGCGCGCGCCATTCGCGTCATCAGCGTGCAGCGAGGGCATGACCCTCGTGACTACGCACTCGTCGCCTTCGGTGGCGCCGGTCCGCTGCATGCGGCGCGGCTCGCGCGTGAGCTCGAGATCAGCCGCATCGTCGTACCGCTCACGCCCGGCATTCTCTGTGCCACCGGCTTGTTGCTGACCGATCTGCGCGCGGACTTCGCAACGACTCGACTGCAACCGTTGGAAGGGTCGGCCCCAGCGTTGCAACACGCCTTCGACGCGCTTCTCGAACAGGCGTTGGCCTGGTTCGAGAAGGAGCATGTCGCGCGCGCCGATCGCGACGTCGTGCGCATGGTCGACATGCGTTACGCCGGCCAGAACTACGAAATCTCCGTCACCTTGCCGGAAGGGCCCATCAAAGACGCCACCCTCGCCCGCATGGCCGCCGACTTCGCCGAAGCTCACCAACGCCTGTACGGCTTCGCGGCGGAAGGCGAGCCGATTCAACTCGTCACTTATCGTGTAAGTGCCACCGGCCACGTGCGCAAAGCGGCGTTTCAGAAGCGCGTGCCCGGTGACGCCGATGCGTCGGCCGCATTGATCGGCAAGCGTGACGTGTGGATGCCGGAAACCGGCGGCTTCACGACCTGCCCGGTCTACGATCGCGCCAGATTGCAGGCCGGCCATCGCATCGCCGGTCCCGCCATCATCGAACAAATGGACACGACCACGGTGCTGTTGCCGAACATGAGCGCCACCGTCGAACCTCATCTCAATCTCATCCTGGAGGTCGCATGACCCAGACCGCCGTTTCGACTCAGCGCGTGCCCGTCGACCCGATCACGGTCGAAGTGATCGGCAGCGCGCTGGCCTCAATCGTCGAAGAAATGGGCGAGGCGCTGATTCGCGCCAGCCACTCGACCAACATCAAGGAGCGGCGCGACTGCTCCACCGCGCTGTTCGACACCGAGGGTCGCGCGCTGTGCCAGGCCGAGCACATTCCGATGCACCTCGGCAGCTTTCTCGGGATCATTCCGCACATTCTCGCTCGCTACGAGCGCAAGGACATTCAGCCGGGCGACGTGTTCATCGGCAACGACGCATATGAAGGCGGCGCGACTCACCTGCCCGACATCGTGATCGCCGAGCCGGTGTTCTTCGAAAACCAGCTGATCGCGTGGGCCGTCAACACTGCGCACCACGCGGACTTCGAGGATCGCGGCCACGCTCACATTTATCAGGAAGGTCTGCGCATTCCGCCGATTCGCCTGTATCGGGCCGGCAAGCTGCAGGAAGATTTGCAGGCATTGTTCCTGCTCAACTGTCAGGTGCCGCGCGAGCGCATTTCCGATCTGCGCGCGCAAATGGCCGCCAATCGTCTCGCCATCGGCCGCCTCGGTAAGCTGTGTGAAAAGTATGGACGCGACGTCGTGCTTTCCGCGGGCATGGAATTGATGGACTACGCGGAGCGCAAAATGCGCGCCGGCATCGCAGCCATTCCCGACGGCACCTATCGTTTCAGCGACACCTTCGACAATCCCGCTACCGCGCAGGACATGACGTTCACTTGTGAGATCGTCGTGGCCGGCGATGAGATGAAGTTGCATTTCGACGGACCGGATCAAGTGCGCGCCGGCTTGAACATGGTTTACACAGCGCTGCTGTCGACCGTGTACTACGCTGTGAAGACCGTGGTCGATCCGACCATTCTGCCGAACGCTGGACTGGCTCGTCCGCTGACCGTCACCGCACGCAAGGGCTCGATCCTCAATTGCGTTCATCCGGCCGCGGTGAATGGACGTATCGCGCCCTGTCAGCGCGTCGTCGACCTCGTGCACGGCGCGCTGGCGCAAGCCGTGCCGGAACGTGTCATCGCCGCTTGTAACGGCGCCTGCGCCTCGGCGACGTTCGTCGGCACGCGTGGCGAGGACAACGAGCTGTGGGTTTATCTCGAAACCATCGGCGGCGGCTCGGGAGCTCGGGCCACGAAGGACGGTCTCGATGGTGTCCATGTTCACATGACCAACACGTCGAATCTGCCGGCCGAGGCGCTCGAGATCGAATATCCGCTCACCCTGCTCCGCTACGAGTTGGTCAACGACTCCGGCGGCGCCGGCGAACATCGCGGCGGAATGGGCATTCGTCGCGTGTATCGGGCGGAGGCGGAATGCCGCCTTCGAGTCGACGGATCGCGACTGCGCAGCCGCCCGTGGGGTTTGGAAGGCGGACTGCCCGGCAGCAGCGGTCGTTTCGAATTCAGCGGCGACGTGGAAACGTTTATCGAAGGCAACGGCGTCCTCAAGCCGGGCCAGACCGTCGCGATCATCACGCCGGGTGCCGGCGGCTACGGCGCTCCGAAGCGACGCAAGGCCGAGGAAGTGGCGCGCGATGTCGCTGAAGGTCGCATCGATAAGAAGACGGCACGAGAAGTGTACGGGGCGGCGCTGTAAAGCGCCGTCTCCTCTCGATCGAACAAACGTTGATGAAAGCCCCCGCAGTCGGGGGCTTTTTCTTTAGTGACTCGACGCTCGGGGATAAGCGAACAGCGCGATGAAGAGCGAGACCGCACAGACGGCGGTCATGTACCAGGCGAAGGAGGCATCGGTGCCAGTGCTTCCATGCAGCCACGCGGCGATCAGCGGCGCGGTCGAGCCGATCAAGGTCGTGCCGACGTTGTAGTTCAACGCGGCAGCGGTGCCGCGCACTTCCGGCTTGAACGTCATCACGTAGGCATGCGTCAGCGGTGCGCCGACAAAGTTGTTGATGAATGTAAATCCAACCACAGCGCAGACGGCCACGGCGAGCGATGTCGTGGTGAGCGCATGGAAGGTCGGCACCGTGAACAATACGAACGCCGAATAACCGATCGTCAGCACCCACCGCCCGCCCCGCTCATCGGCGAGCTTGCCGCCCCAGATCGCCGCGGGCGGACCGATCAGGTACGTGAGAATGGACGCGAACAAGGCGTGCGACTGGCTGAAGCCCGCGTTGATCAAAGCTGTCACGAAATACGCCTGAATGCAGAACGAGCCGACGCGCTGTCCGGCGCCGAGCCCGATGACGAGCAGCATCTGACGCCAGTGATCGCGTAACGCACGCGTGAACGGCGCTTGCACCGGCTGCTCGTGTGATCGAGGCAACTCAGGGGCGCTGCGACGAATGAGGAATGTGACCAAACCCATCGGGGCCGCGAGCAGGAATGGCAAACGCCAGCCCCAAGACTGAAACGCCGCATCGTCCAGGCCAATCAGCAATGCGGTCGAAACAATCGACGCAAGCAACGGACCGAGCGATGTCGAGCCGACGCTCCATCCCGACAGATACTGCCGCCGGTTCGGTGGCGCATGTTCGAGGATGAAATTCGCGGCGATGGTGTATTCGGCGCTCGCCCCGACGCCCTGAATCAATCGGCAGACCGCCAGCAACACAGGCGCGACGATGCCCAGGGCAGCATAGGTCGGAAGCACGCCGATCAACACCGTGCCCAAAGTCATGAGCACGATACTCAACGTGAGCGCGCGACGATGACCATGCAGATCGCTGAATCGTCCCATCAGCACGCCCGCGATGGGACGAATGGCGTACGCGAAGATGAGCCCGATGTATGTACCGAGCAGCGCGGCTTCGCGGTCGCCTTCAGGGAAGAACGCTTTGGCAATGAAGACGGCGAGAATGCCGTACAGCGCGTTGTCGTACCACTCGACGACGTTGCCCAGCACGGCCGACGCGAGCACGCGACGCCACGTCGGCAACGAGGCCGCTGCTGAAGAACCTACAGCGGCATCGTAGGTGGCGGAGCCGGCCGAACGCTCAGTCATAGCGCTTCAGCGGCGCCGACTCTGCGTGGATCGGCACAGGAACTCATCCGACCGCTGGCGGGATCGAGCGCGATGCCTTCGAAATTCCCGGTCAGTGTGTTCCAGGGCTGAGTCAACCGATGCCACAACCGACGCTTCCGGGCCCAAGCGACGAACTCTTTTTGGATCGCCGGCGAGAAGCCACACTCCAACGTCGTGCCCGGCTCCCAACCACGCTCCGGAGAATGCGGTCGCGTACCGAAGCGAGGTGCGTGCACCGATTGCTCGACCGTCATGCCGAAGTCCAGCAGGTTCACCAGGTTCTGCAGCACGCACGCGACCAGCGATACCGACGGCGAGCCCGACACGATCACCGGATCGTTCCCACGCAGAACGATATTCGGCGCGAGGTAAACCGTGGCACGCGAGCCGGGCTGCGGCAGGATGCGTTGGAAGAACGAGCCACCGCCGGACAGTTGAAATCCTTCCGCGAACAAACCATTCACCCACGGCGACGCCATGTGGGAATGCGTGACCGAGGCGACGTTACGTTGGCCGTCCACGACGGAGATATGAATCGTGCCTGGCGTCGGAGTCGGCGCAGTGCTGCGCGGCTCATACATCGACATGAGCTCGAAGCGCATGCGTGCATATTCCTTCGACAGCAGAATCTCGATGGGCTTGGGCGCGGAGTCGAGATCGCCTTGGCGAGGCGGCGCGTAGTACACCTCGTTGTGCACGCGAATCAGATGGCTCAACGTTTCGAACGACTCGGTGGGCGGACCGAGCCGCTTCAGGTCGATGAGCTCGAGCAGATTGAACGCTTCGATCAATTGCTGGCCGCCGTCGTCGGGCGCCGGCGAACCGATGATGCGTGCGCCTCGATAAGTGCCTTCGACGGGTCGTTGAACCATCGGGCGATAAGCCTGGAAATCTTCCGGCGTGATGACGCCGCCACCCGACTGACATTCGCGCGAGAAGGCGTCCGCGAAATCACGCAGGTAGTAATCCATGCCCTCGTCGCGAAGGCGCTCCAAGGTGCGCCCGGCGCGTTCCTGCTTCAGCAGGTCGCCGGGGTTCACCAGATAGCCGTCGGGATAAAACATCTCCCGACCCTGCTCGTGAATGCCGATCATGCCGGCGCACGCGGCGATCGAGCGATACAGCCACGAGTTGATTTCGAAACCTTCTCGGGCAACTTCGATCGCGGGATTCAACAACTGCGCACGAGAGCGGGTGCCCCACTTCTCCCGCGCCGCTTCGAACGCGGGCCACCAACCCGGCACCGGAACGCCACGGCCAGTAGTGAGATCCGCGCCCGAATATCCGGGCAACGGCGCGAGCGGCGCGTTCACGTTGCCGTTGATATAACCCGCCTTGCCGCTCGCATGCTCGCGATAGAGCATGCTGAGACCACCCGTCAAAGCAGTCATGTGCGGCTCGACGATCAACTGCATTGCTGCCGCGGCCAAAGCCGCGTCGCATGCGTTGCCGCCATCCTTCAGCACATTGATCGCCGCCCGAGTGGCCAGCGGATGCGATGTGACGACCATGCCTTTGCTGCCGCTGACGGCTTGCTTTCGCCCAGTCCGTGCAACGAGATCTTCGCCTCGGCTGCGGCCTTTACCCTTGCCCGTTCCAGCTTGAGCCGGCCCCGCCGCAACACCCGCGGCGGCGAGCCCCGACGCCGCGAGCAGCGCTTCACGTCGATTCACATCGTTCTCCGGGTTCGCCATGTGCGCGATCAGTTGAAACGGAACGCCACGCGGCCGAACACGAAGCGACCGATCAGGTCGTAGGTGCGGAAATCCTGGGCCACCGAGATGCGGTCCATTTCCTTATCGAACACGTTGTTCACACCCAGCGTGAACGTGGTGTTCCAAGGCTCGTATGCATAGCTGCCGGAGATATCGGTGTAGTTGTAGCTGCCGAGCTCGTATTTGCAGACCACCGGGCCATTGCCCGTCTGCACCACGTCCTGGCTGCCGTTACACACGCCGGCGCTGCCCTGGTCGATGTTGTTCATGTGAGCGCTGGAGATGAACCGATTGCTCACATCCGCCGAGAACGGGCCGTAGTTCCAGTGCACCGAGGCCAGCGCACGATAGCGCGCGAAGTTGCCGAGTCCACCCGAGGCCGTGCTCAGGTACTCACCGGCGTACTTCTTCTGCGTGCCCGGCTGGTCGGCCACCGGCGTGTAGTCGTAGGACATCAGATAAGTGTTGTCGAGACTGATCGTGAACGAACCGTAGTCCGTGTTCGGCAAGGTCCAGCGAATGCCGACGTCCACACCACGCGTATCGATCGAGCCGATGTTGGACAACGTGTTGTTGATCCCGAGGATCTCACCGCGGGCATTGCGCGTCACCAGATCGCAGTACTGCTGCAACCCTTCGCGATAGCACAGATCGAGCACCGACTGCGCGCCCGGAGCGGCGATCGCGTCATCGATCGAATAGTGCCAGACATCGACCGAAACGCTGAGCGGCGTGTAGTACGACGGGTTGTAGACCAGGCCCACGTTGGTCGCATAGCCGGTCTCGGGCCCGAGATGCGGATTGCTGCCATTGGTCGCCGGCGGCTGACGCTCACCCACGAAGCCCGTCGGCACACCCGCGCAGTTACCGCTGCCCGCGGCCGGCGCGTTACAAGGATCGTTGACGGTCGGCGTATCGCCCGCCTGTCCGCCGTAGAGATCGTCGATGGTCGGCGCACGGAAAATGTCGGCATACGACGCACGCACGAGCAGATCGCGCACCGGACGATACTCGACGCCGAACTTGCCGTTGGTGGTGTCGCCGAACGAAGAGTAATCCGAATAGCGCACGCCTGCCGAGACGCTCAGCGCGTACGCGCCGGGCAGATCCTTCAGCAGCGGCGCATTCACTTCGGCATAGAACTCGTGCACTCGGTAAGCACCTTTCGACGGCGCCTCGGGCGTCACGTCGACCAGCTTGTTCTGCAACAGGAAGTCGGGACGAAAGTCGGCGTTCTGCTCACGGAACTCGTAGCCAGCCGCGGCACCGAGCGGTCCCGCGGGCAGTTCGAACAGAGTGCCGGTGATGTTGGCGAGGAAATCATGCTGCTCGCCATCGAATGTATCGACCGTCGTCGGCGACACCGTCGCCAGCTGTTCGGCCGTCGGAATACCGAAGAAGTTCACGGGCGTGCAATTGCGAATCGGCGACGCCGGCGTGCCGCAAGTCGGCGTGCCATCGGCCGCGATGAACGACGGGCCGAGCGCATCCGTGATCGCTCCGAGATAAATGCTGCCGTTCTTCGATTGTTTCGAGTGCTGATTGGCGTACGTGTAACTGGTGTCCCACGCGAACTCGCCAAGCATGCCTTTCAACCCGGTCGTGAACTGCAGGTCGTCACGATCGTATTCACGCACGCGCAGACCGTTCGACGACAGACGCAGACGCAAGTCGTCGACCCCCACGCCGAACGGGTTGTAGATGCTGTCCGCCGACACCGGCACGCCGTACGCCTGCGTCTGGAACGGATCGGACGCGATGGTCGAGTTCGACAACGTGTGCGTGTAGAACGTGTTGTTGTACAGACTGATGTTGTCGCTCAGCTCGTACGAGGCGCTGCCGAACAGGCTGTAGCGCTCTTGCGGCGTCAACAGCTGGGTCTCGCCGGCGTAGTTGAAGGTATCGTTGTTCGCACCGCTGCCGACGAAACATTTGAAGTCGAGCGCCGACGTGCCCGCGGTGCCCGCGATGCGCGTGACGTAGACCGATGCCGGGTTCACGTTGCCGGGATTGTTACAATCGAGCGCCGGATTCGCGGCGATCGCCGCCGCGCGTGACAGCGTGTAACGACCCGTCGGCCCGGTGGCCGAACCTTCGAAAGTGGTCTGCCCGTAGCGAAGCACCGAGGGCGTCGCCGACCAGCTGCGATCGGACTGCAGGATCGGATCCTGCTGGTTGTAGTTGAAGCCGAGCATGGCTGAGCCCTTGTCGGAGCTCGAGCCCCAGGTCGCCTGATACGCGACAGAATCGGCATCGCCTTTGTCGCTCGCGCCGTAATACGCGGACGCATCGAAACCCTGGAAGTCCTTGCGCGTGATGACGTTCACCACGCCCGCGATTGCATCCGAGCCGTACACCGCCGACGCGCCGTCTTTGAGCACTTCGACGCGCTCGATCATGTTCGCGGGCAGCGCGTTGATGTCGCCCGCGTAATAGCGAACCCCATTCAACAGCACCAGGGTGCGCGACGCGCCCAAGCCACGCAGCGAGATCTCCGATTTGCCGGTACCGCCATAGGCGTTGTCGCCCGGGTTCATGCCGGCGCCCGCGATGTTCGGCATCTGCTGGAGCAACTGGCCGGCGGTGGTATAGCCCGACGCCTCGATGGCCTCCCGGCCCAACGTGAAGACTGGATTAGCCGTTTCGGCATCCACGCGGCGGATGCGCGAGCCCGTGACCACCACTTCGACGACCCCGTCGTCGGTCGCGGCGGGCACATCCTGCGCCTGAACGATGGGTGCGACGGCGCTGGCAATTCCAGCGAAATAAAGCGCACGCAGGAACGAAGCCCGAGGCTCGATGATCATCAACATGCTCCCTAGCGGTGGTCCGAGCCGGATAGACCAATGCGGTACCAGTTCCGGCTTTATGAGTAGCCCATGAATGTACCAATTAATATACTGGATTAGTCCAGTTTGCAAGAAGGTTACAGGCTGGTCGAGGGGCACAGGCAAGCCCCGCCGCGAACGCGGACGGTTCACGGCGTGCGAAGAGGCATGCGGGTCGGAGTGCGCCCGACGCTTGGGTCGGGGCCTGATCGAACGGAACGTTCGATCAAATACGGCCGCGGAGCACGGCCGAATCAGCCAAAGCGCCGGAACAGGCGAATGAGCGAATTGACCTTGGGCTCGGGCTTCTGTGCCGGCCGATACGCCTGGGTGCGAATGGTCCGCTCACGCCATTCGAAGTAAGACGGGCTGGAGCTCTTGTCGTCTTCTTCGTCGAGCAACGCGAGACGCTGCGGACGGGCACGACCACGAAGCTGGTTTTGCATGGGACGGGATGACCTTCGGTTGATTGGTCAGCAACTTAAGTCAGCGCGCGCTTGCCCTGAATAGGGCGCCGGCTGAAGGAAGTCTGCGGCGCATACGCCGGGAAGATTTTGCAGTTCGGGACCGCAGCCTTCACCCCGCTTCGCCGGCCGCCTTTGTGGTTGCAGTCCTTACAGAAAAATGCTGTGCTTCTCGGACTTTGTAAATTTGAGCATCCGGTCCAGGTTCCAGCGCTCGACATCTGAGATCGTCGCGCCTTCAAGAAACCGACGGCGTCCGTGCGCGCCTATTTCAAAGCTCAGGGAGACTCCGGTCATGAATTCGACTTCGACGGATCAAGCCAACCCGTATGCGCCGCCAAAAGCGGAAGTCCGCGACAGTGTGCCTCAGGACCAGTACGAGCTCGCCGGACGGGGCGAGCGTTTCGGTGCCGCCATGCTCGACGGCCTCATCGGCCTCATCGCGATCGGCGTGCCGGCGTTCATGAGTTTCGATTGGGCTGCCGCAAAGGAAGGCAACTACATGGACGCGGTCCGCCCCGGGGGTCTCACCGTCGCCCTGATCGCCTTCGTCGCGCTGATCGGCATCACCATCTACCTGGTCAACAAGAACGGCCAGACCATCGGCAAGAAGATTCTCGGCATCAAGGTGGTCCGCTCGGATTATTCGCGTGCTTCGCTCGGGCGCATCTTTTGGCTGCGCAACGTCGTGAACGCGTTGCCGGGCCTGATTCCTTATGCCGGCAACGTGTACAACCTGGTCGATCTGGTCTTCATCTTCAATGAACGGCGCCAGTGCGTGCACGACAAGATCGCCGACACCGTCGTGATCAAAGCCTGAGCTCGCGCATGAGCGCAGCGGTGTCCGCCGCTGGGTCGGCGGCACCCGCCTCGAGCAGGGAGCCGCTCGATACCGTGGTCTCGGCGGAAACACCCGAAGGCATTCTCATCGAGCTGCGTCCAGCGGGCCTCACGGCCCGCTGTTACGCATTCGGCATCGACCTGATGTTCCGCCTGGTGATGATCAGTGTGGTCGCCGGCATCACCCGGCCCATGGCGGGCGTAGGTGTCGCGCTGCTGCTGATCGTGATGTTTCTTTCCGAGTGGCTATATCCGGTGGTGTTCGAGTTGAGCGGTTGGTCGGCGACGCCGGGCAAACGCATGCTCGGGCTGACCACCGTGATGGACAACGGCCTGCCGATCACGCCAGCGGCCTCCTTCACTCGCAATCTGCTCCGCGTCGCCGACTTCCTGCCGCTCGCCTATGGGTTTGCAATCGTCTGCATGCTGATGCGCCGGGACTTCAAACGGCTCGGCGATATCGCCGCGGCGACGCTGGTGATCTACCGCCCGACACAGGCGCCGAAGATCGGACTGACGGATGTGGAACCGATCGCTCCAGCGCTGCCATTGACCCTGCGCGATCACAGCGCGCTGATCGCGCTAGCCGTGCGTGCTCGCGATCTGACGCAAGAGCGGGTCGATGAGCTCGCAGCGATCGCCGCCCCTGTCACGGGTGACAGCGGGTCCGGCTCTGCCGTCACCCGGCGCGTCCTCGGCGTCGCCCGCTGGTTGCTGGGGTGGCGCTCATGACGCCCCTGCAGTTCGAGAATCTCTACAGAAGCGACTGGGACGAACTCGAACGTTTGCTCGGTCTCATCCGCGGCAGCCGCAAAGAGGCGAAGACCGTCGAGGGCGATCGAGTCGCGTCCTTGTACCGGCGCACTTGCGAGCATCTTGCGTTGTCGCGCGCACGCGCCTACCCGGCGTATCTGATCGATCGGCTCGAGCATCTCACTTCCGAGGCGCATCAGGCGATCTATCAGCAGCGTGACTTCGGCTTGCGCAGGTTACAGGCGCTAGCCGCTGTGGAATTTCCGCTCGCGGTCCGTCTGCACGCCAGGTACGTCTGGATTGCGATCGCGGTGTTCGTGCTGCCGACGTTGATTCTCGGGGTGGTGGTGTACCTGCGCCCGGAGCTGATTCTGTCCGTGGTCGATGCGGAATCCGCGGCCGAGTTCGAGCGCATGTACTCGGGCACGGAGGAAGCCATCGGCCGTCATCGTGATGCGCACACGGATTGGGCCATGTTCGGTTACTACATCAGGCACAACATCGGCCTGGCGTTTCAATGTTTCGCGAGCGGGCTGCTCGCCGGCATCGGCAGTCTGTTCTTTCTGGCCTACAACGGCGTGTTCTTCGGCGCGCTCGCCGGCTATCTCACGCAACGCGGCTTCGGCGAAACGTTCTACTCGTTCGTGGTCACGCACGCCGCTTTCGAATTGACGGCCATCGTGCTGGCGGGCGCTGCCGGTCTTCGCATCGGACATTCGTTGATATCACCGGGACGGTTCACGCGGCGACAGGCGCTGGTTGCCGCCTCCAGAGAAGCTGTCGTCATCATCTATGGCGTGGCGCTGCTATTGCTGATCGCGGCCGCGGTGGAGGCGTTCTGGTCGTCCGCGACGTGGATTCCCGCGATGATGAAATATTCGGTCGCGGCGCTGTGCTGGCTGAGCGTGCTCGCCTATCTCACCCTGCAGGGCCGCCGTGCGGGTTGACGCTTTCGACATCCGCTTGCGCCGTCGCGCCAAGTTGGAAGCCGCAGACCTGGGTGTGCGGCTTTGTCAGCAGGCGGCTCGGTCGGTATTTCCCTGCTACTTCCTCGCCCTGGCCCCTGTGCTGCTGCTGGCGCTCGTCTCTCTCGAGCTTGCCGATTGGGCGCCGACGCTGGTGCTTTGGTGGGCCAAGCCCTGGCTGGATCGCACCGTCCTATTCGTTCTATCGCGTGCTGCTTTCGGTCAAGCGACCTCGGTGCGCGATCTGTGGAGCTCGCAGCGAAGCGTATGGTGGAGTCGATTGCTGTCGACCTTGACGGTGCGTCGCCTCTCGCCCTGGCGATCGTTCACTCAACCGGTGTATCAGCTGGAGAGCCTTTCCGGCCGGAAGCTGCGCAAGCGCGTGCTGCAGCTCCGTTCGGGTCACCAAGATACGGGGCTGCTTATAACGAGCGCATTCAGTTTCGCGGAACTGGCGCTCAGTTTCGCGCTGCTGTCATTGGCGATGTGGCTGATGCCGGGTGAAACACAGATCGACTGGCTCGCGCCGTTCCTGCAGGACGAGGCCAGCCGAATGGTGTCGCTCGCCACCACCGCATCGTATGTGCTCGTGATCGCGTTTCTCGAGCCGTTCTATGTCGCGGCTGGTTTCGCGCTGTACCTCAATCGTCGCGTGGAACTGGAAGCATGGGATGTCGAACAGGAGTTGCGACGTGCGTTCGCGCGGTAGAGCAACCTGGCTCGCCATCGCGGTGCTCACCTGCTATGGCGGCGTGATCGG
>JAEWAF010000080.1 GCA_023391815.1 Pseudomonadota bacterium | reverse complement strand
CCAACCCCTTTTACCCACAACCCGAATACCCATGCGGGCCCGGGGCCACGCGCGGGCCCCCGTCCGTTTTTTTTTTTTGATTATTCTGGCAAGTACGTATACGTACAGCAGGAGTCTTTTACGGTGGGGAACAATCCCCCCTCCTTCGTCTCCTCTGCCACGTCACCCAAATCGATCATCTCAATCCCTTGAACCTCATCCGCTCTCTCTTCGGTATTGTTGTTCATGACGGTTCCTTTAAGGATTTATGACGACCTCCTGCCCTTTGGTAAATAACGCTTACCGTTAGTAAACAACAATACGTCCACTTGCGGAGCTGAAAAATAAAAATCACACCCTCGGTAAAGAGGGGGTTAATCTCAGTAAGTTATCCGGTCCATGTGTACAGAGACCCAGAGATCATAGGACCTAGGTGCTTGGTTCGCCCTTGGTGGTTTGTAGCGGGCCTCAGGGAGGAGGTCCGCTGCGGATCTGCGGGCCGGGCGCCGGAAAGACGCGGAGTTGAAATTGCAGCCTCTCAGGGAAGATGGGGCTGCAACCTTTTTTGACCCGGTCTAGGGGGTCGCGCGATACCCCTATTGCGTTCTCAAAGGCTCGGAGGGCCAAGCGGTGAACCGCGATATGGCGAGCGCAAGGCGCGTTGTAAAGTCACCGCCCCTATTCAACCAGTCCGGCCGGGATTCCCTTGCTTAAACGCGGCCACGCGCTCCAGCTCAGCGCTTCCGATCTCGTTGGCCACTTGAACTGCCACCACCTGACGCACCTGGATGCGCAGGTGGCGACGGGCGCGTTGGCGAAGCCCGAGCTGTGGGATCCATCACTCGAAGTTTTGTGGGAGCGAGGGGCCGCGCACGAGCGAGCGTATGTCGAGCACTTGCGTTCGCTTGGCTTGAGGGTCGTCGAGATCGAGGGGATTGGCATCGCTCCGGCGCAGGTTGAGCAGACAATGGCGGCCATGCGGGCGGGCACCGATGTCATCGTCCAAGGTGCGTTTCTGGAAGGCGCGTGGAGCGGGCGGACGGACGTGCTTCGTCGAGTGCCGAAGCCGAGCGCGCTGGGCGACTGGTCGTATGAGGTCGTCGACACCAAGCTGGCGCGAGAGACGAAAGGGGGCACGGTGCTTCAGCTGTGCCTGTATTCGGATCTGCTGGCCAATGCGCAAGGGCTGGCGCCGGAGTACATGCATGTTGTCACGCCAGGCCGCGGCTTCGAGCCTGAGAGCTACAGAACGGCTGCTTATGCAGCCTATTACCGCCAAGTGCGTACGGCCCTGGAGCGTTCGCTGACGTCGCCGGAAAGCGAGCCCACCTATCCGCATCCGAAGGATCACTGCGACATCTGCCGGTGGCGACGGGAGTGCGATACCCGGCGGCGGCGGGATGATCATTTGTGCCTGGTCGCCGGCATCTCCGCGATGCAGATCGCCGAGCTTTCTCGGCATAACGTCACGACGCTGGCCAGCTTGGCGCAGTTGCCGCTACCTTTGCCTTGGAAACCCGAGCGGGGGCTCGTGCAATCGTTCGAGCGAAGCCGCGAGCAGGCGCGAGTGCAATGGGAAGGAAGGCAGGGGGCGCGGGAAATCTTCGAGCCATTGCCGCTGACACCGAATGCTGGTCTGTATCGCCTGCCGGAGCCATCGCCCGGCGACATCTTTCTAGATCTGGAAGCGGACCCGTTCGTCGGCGAGGAAGGATTGGAGTTTCTGTTCGGCTACGTCACTACGGATACGAGCGGCACACGCAACTACGTCGGCGAGTGGGCGTTCTCGCGGGTGGAGGAGCGAGCGGCGTTCGAGCGATTTGTGGATTTCGTTATGGCTCGATGGGCCCGACATCCAGGGCTGCACATCTACCACTACGCCCCATACGAGCCGAGCGCGCTGAAGCGACTGATGGGGCGATATGCGACGCGAGAAGATGAGATTGATCGCATGTTGCGCGCCTCGCTGTTCGTCGATCTCTATACGATCGCGCGCCAGAGCATCCGAGCGAGCGTGGAGAGATACTCGATCAAGAACCTCGAAACGTTCTACGATTTCAATCGCAGCGTGCCGCTGGTCGAGGTCAGAAGCGCTTTGGCGAAGTTGCAGGCCCGTCTGGAGCTCAACGACACGGCCGCCATCTCCGATGAGAGCAAGGAAATCGTGCTCCGTTACAACCGCGACGATTGTCTGTCGGCGCAGAGGCTGCGGGACTGGTTGGAGAAGATCAGGCACGAAATGATTGCCAACGGCGCGGCGCTTCCACGCCCGACGCAGGCCGATTCAGCGCCGTCGCCCGAACTGGATGACCGTCAACGTGAGGTCGCGGCACTCGTGGATCGCCTCACCGCCGATGTGCCGCCGGACGCAGCAGCTCGCTCGGTCGAGCAGCAAGCTCGATGGATTCTCGCGCATTCGCTCGATTGGCATCGCCGAGAGCTGAAGTCGTCATGGTGGGAGTTCTTCCGCCTTGCCGATTTGACGGCTGAGGACTTGCAGGACGAGCGCTACGGCGTCGCTGGGCTGGTGTTTCGAGGCAGCGTGGGTGGGACGGCGCGAGCACCGATCCATCGTTATCAGTTTCCGCCGCAGGAGATGGAGCTCAGGGAAGGCGACACGTTGCATCTGACTCAAGAGCAGAAGTTGGGAACGGTCGCGGCCGTATCGATCGAAAGCGGCACCATCGACATCAAGAAACGGGGCGACACGGTTGCGCTACACCCACGAGCGGCATTCGCGCATGACTTGGTGCGCACGGGTGTGATGGCGGATGCGTTGTCGCGTCTCGGCGCTCACGTTGCCGACCACGGCATCTCAGGCGTCGGCGCGTATCAGGCCGCGAGGGATCTTCTGCTCAGAGTTCCGCCTCGTTTAGGCGGCGAGGCATTGCAATTCGAGGGTGAGTCGGCGAGCGACGCCGCGGTTCGCGTGGCGACAAAGCTGAGCAGTGGGGTCCTGCCGATTCAAGGGCCGCCTGGCGCGGGAAAGACGTTCACGGCGGCGCAGATGATTTGCGCATTGGTGAAGGCGGGCAGGAAAGTCGGTGTGACCGCGAATAGTCACAAAGTCATCCGCAACCTACTCGACAAGGTCGTCGAACTCGCCGCTCGCATGGGGCTCGAAGTGCAGTGTTTGCAGAAGGTCGCGGACAAAACGGCCGACGTGCCGGGCATCCGCTTCGAGACGGATAACGAGAAGGCGCTCGCGGCGATCGGCACGTCGTGTCAGGTGGTGGCGGGAACAGCGTGGCTGTGGTCGAGAGCGGATGCGTTCGAAGCAGTCGATACTTTGTTCGTCGACGAGGCGGCTCAAATGTCCCTGGCGAACGTGCTGGCGGTGTCGCAAGCGTGTCGGGCCCTGGTATTGCTCGGCGATCCTCGGCAGTTGGAGCAACCGATTCAGGGCAGTCATCCGGAAGGCACAGACGTGTCGGCGCTCGATCATGTGCTCGGCGAGGCGGCGACCATCGGCGAAGGGCAGGGCTTGTTTCTAGAAGAAACCTGGCGGTTGCATCCCGACATTTGTTCGTTCACGTCGGAGCTGTTCTACGAAGGCCGGCTGACGTGTCGCGTCGGTCTCGGACGCCAGGAAATCACATCGCAAGGTCGCATTCGTGGCTCCGGCTTGCGATTTCTCCCGGTGGTGCACGAGGGCAATCAGAACTCAGCACCGGAAGAAGCCGAGGCGGTTCAGCAATTGGTCGAAGAAACATTGGCGGCGGGCGCAGCCTGGTCCGATCGCGATGGACATTCACGGTCGATCACGCTCGAAGACATTCTGATCATCGCGCCGTACAACGCACAGGTGTTTGAGATTCAACGTCGACTGCCAGGAGCGCGCGTCGGCACCGTTGACAAGTTTCAGGGACAGGAAGCCGCGATCGTCATCTACTCGGTGACCACGTCGTCGCACGCCGATGCGCCACGAGGCATGGAGTTCCTCTACAGCTTGAATCGACTCAATGTCGCTGTGTCTCGCGCGAAGTGTGTATGCGTGCTGGTCGCGTCGCCAGCGATCTTCGGGCCGGCGTGCACGACGCCGCGGCAAATGGAGTTGGCCAACGCATACTGTCGGTATAGAGAGCTTACTGAGCCTCTTTAGGTCTTTCGGTCAGTGATACCTGCGCCACGCTTCTGGCATACATAGACGTGTGCGGTTGCGGTCTCGAGGCACGGGCAGTGCCTGCCTCCGAATCCGTCCCAGAGTGGGCGAGAGCTTGGCGGCGATTGCTAATTTCTCATACGAATTAGATACTTACCAAAACGGCCGGAGTCGTCGGCGGGACAGCACCGCTCCAGCGCCAATTCAATCAACGAACCAGGAGAATCCCTTTGGATCTCAACAAACTGATGGCTCGCGCCAAGGCCATCCTGCTGTCCCCGAAGACCGAGTGGCCGGTGATCGCCGGCGAGTCGACCACGACTGCCGACCTCTTCAAGGGCTACGCCATCTGGCTCGCCGCCATTCCGGCGATCTTCACGTTCCTGAAGACCAGCGTGATCGGCACGTCCATCATGTTCGCCGGCACCTATCGCATCGGTATCGGCGCTGGCTTGACCACGATGGTGCTGACTTATGTCTTGTCGCTGGTGATGCTCTACGTGCTGGGCTTGATCGTCGATGCGCTCGCGCCGACGTTCGGCGGCCAGAAAAACAACATTCAAGCGCTCAAGGTCGTGGTGTACGCGTACACCGCCAGCTGGGTCGCGGGGATCGCGCAGATCGTCCCGGGTCTGGGCCTGCTGTTGATGATCGCCGGCGGCATCTACAGCATTTATCTGATGTATCTGGGCTTGCCGCACACGATGAAGTGCCCTCCGGAGAAAGCGGCGGGTTACACCGTGGTGATCGTCATCATCGCGATCGTGGTGGGCGCCGTCATTGGTGTGGTGGTCGGCGGCATCGCCGGTGTCGGTAGCGTGATGAGCGGGGCGTCCTATAGCTCTTCCAGCGACGATGACGATGTGAAGTTCGATGAGAACAGCCCGCTGGGCAAGATGCAGAAGTGGGGCGAGGACATGGAGGCGGCCAACAAGAAGCTCGAAGAGGCGCAGAAGTCGGGTGATCAAGCCGCGCAGGAACAGGCGCTCAAGGCGGTGTTTGGGGCCGCGATGGGCGGCGGCCAGCAGGTCGAGTCGCTCGCGCCGGAGCGTTTGAAGTCATTCGTGCCGGAGGAGCTGGCCGGTCTGAGCCGGTCGAGCATTTCCGCCGAGCGCAGCGGCGCCTTGGGATTGCAGGTCTCGACGGCAACGGCGACGTATTCCAACGACTCCGGTCGCGAAGTCCGGCTCGAGATCACCGACGCGGGCAGTGCCAAGGGGCTGCTCGGTCTCGCCAGCTGGGCCGGCGTGGAAGGTGAAAAGGAAGAGAATGGTCGTCAGGAGAAAACTTTTCGCGAGGACGATCGTTTGATGCATCAGGAGTGGGATAGCGGTGCGTCTCAGGGTCAGTACACCGTCGTTGTCGGCGATCGCTTCACAGTGAAGGTCGAAGGCGCGGCGGGCAGCGTGAGCGAGCTGCGTGACGCGGCCGAAGAATTGGATCTGGACGGCCTGGCGGATCTGCGGACCGAAGGGGTCAAGAACTGACACTGCAAGGGTGGACGAGCCGGGTTGAGGTCGAAGGTATGAAGATCATTGATGTGCCACAGCCCGGCGGTCCAGACGCACTCGTTCTCGCGCAGCGTCCCACGCCGACACCGCAGCCGAGTGAAGTGCTCATCAAGATCGCCGCCGCCGGTATCAATCGAGCGGACGTTCTTCAGCGCAAGGGCGGCTATCCGCCGCCGCCCGGCGCACCGAGCCATCCCGGTTTGGAATGCGCGGGCGTCGTAACGGCCGTTGGCTCGGCCGTTCGCGACTTCAAAGTGGGCGACAGGGTGTGCGCGCTCCTGCAAGGCGGCGGCTACGCCGAGTATTGCGCGGTGGATGAGGCGCAAGTGCTGCCGATTCCCGGCTCGCTCAGCATGATCGAAGCGGCCTCGCTGCCCGAGGCGTACTTCACCGTGTGGAGCAATGTGTTCGAGTTCGGTCGGCTGCAGCCGAGCGAGACATTTTTAGTACATGGCGGCTCCAGTGGCATCGGTGTGTCAGCCATTCAGCTAGCAAAGGCGTTGGGCCACACCGTGTTCACCACGGCGGGCAGCGATGACAAGTGTCGTTTCTGCGAGCAGCTCGGAGCGAAACGCGCGATCAACTACAAGACGGAAGATTTCGTTGCCGTCATCGCCGACGAAACGTCCAAGCGTGGCGTGAATGTGCTGCTCGACATGGTGGGCGGTAGTTATCTGTCAAAGAACATCGCTACGCTCGCCATCGAAGGAAGGCTGGTCATCATCGCCACTCAAGGCGGCATCAAAGGGGAGGCCGATCTGTTGCGCGTCCTTCAGCGCCGGCTGGTAATCACTGGCTCGGCCCTTCGTCCGCGCGATGTGACATTCAAGCGGTTCATCAAGACCCGCCTGTTGGAAGTAGTGTGGCCGTTACTGGCTAGTGGCGCGATCAAGCCCATCGTCGACAAGGTCGTGCCGCTCGAGCGTGCGACTGAGGCTCATGCGTATATGGAAAGTAGTGCCCATCGAGGGAAGATCGTGCTCGAGGTCGATGGCTCGGTGGTTTGATTCGACCGCTGACTCGCAACTCATACAAAAAAGAAGCTAAGACCGGTCATCTCTAGAAGTTCATCTCTAGGCATTTTCCGAATTTGCCGTTACTTCGCCGAAGCGTCACGGCGGCCTCTGGTAGTTTTTGCCAACCCTGTATCGCCGAGTATTGGTCGGGATGCCCTCTGGCACATCGCATCGTCGGCACGGCACGGCAGGGAATATTGCGGCGTCGAGGACAGGTCGTCGACCGGTAGCGACCTGATCCAAAGGGATTTTTCGACGTCATCAGCGGAAGTGGTTGAGGGAATCGGCCATGCATCAGCACGAGGTCGCGCAGGGTTTCATCGAACGATGTCAGGCGCGCAGCACCGAGGAATCGGGCGCTCGGCCCGCCTGTCGCGTTCATCGTTCAAATCTCCGTGAGCTCCGGGATCGGCACCTCAATGGTGTTGCTCGGCGAGCAATTGCAAACAACGCCGGCGGCGCAGGCGGATTCGCCGTCGGTACCAAAGAAATTACAGGCGCATTACCAGAATGGCGCTGCCGGGGGTAAGGGTGACGACAGCACAGCAGGGTGGGACGTCGACGTCTCAAAGGTTTTCATCTTCAGGTTAACTACGGAGGGCGCACCATGCTCTCAGCGGATCCAAGCAAGCGAATCTTTGTGTTGAAACGAGAAGAAACCACCAGCCGCAAGGCCAGCAGCGACCACGCCGTGGAAGGAATCTACGACCGGATCAAATCGCTGTTGCTGGCGCATACGCTTGCGCCAGGACAGTTGTTGCAGATAGGGACGCTCGCCGAAGAGCTTGGCGTGAGTACCACGCCTGTGCGCGAAGCATTGACCAGACTCGCCGCGGAGCGGCTGATCGTGTTCGCGCCGAAGCGAGGCTTCTTCGCGAAGACCGCGTCGGAAGAGGAGTTGCGTGGTCTGTACACGCTGAACCAAACATTGCTCGACTCGGCGATTCGAGAATGGAACGCGGCGGCAATGTCTGACGATGATACGAAAGTACCTTCGAAGATCTTCGCGTCGTTGCCGTTGTCGGACCAGCCCGATCAGTTGACGCGTACGATCGACGATCTGTTCGTGCGCATCGCCACTCGTTCGGGCATCGGCGAGCTCGCGGACATCATTCGCAACTTCAACGATCGGTTGCATCACGCGCGCATGATCGAAGGCGAGATCATCGAGGATGCGGTCGATGAGCTGGCGCGCCTGCGTCAGCTGTACAGCGAAAACAACAAAGAGCAATTGCAGGCGGCGTTACAGAATTATCACCAGCGACGCCGCGAGCTGGTGTCGGCGATCTGCAAAGAGCTGCTGTTTCGTCCGTTTCTTGCCGAAAATAAATAAACTCATCGAACTCCCCGGAGGCATTCTTCGCCTCCGGGGGTTGGCATTGCAGGCGCTCCCGGTCAGTACTTAATGACGGATGACGCCGCGCGCGAGCACACTTGCTCAGCGGGTGAGATAATCGCGGCAAGGCAAAGTCGCGCTGCTTCACACATAGGGAAATCGAGTGATCGACCGCCATAAGTACCTGGAGCGAGGGGAGCCGGGTCTCGCGTCCGCGCCAGCGACGCAAGCTGATGTCGCCGACCCGGATGACGCGACGTCGTCCGTGGAGACGCGCAACGGCCGGATCACGCTGTGGTTCGGTCGCTGGCGCAAGCCCATTCGCAGCTGGTTCTCGAGTCGCGCTTCGGTGCCAAGAGCCGAAGTGGACGATCTCGCGCAAGAAGTGTTCTTGCGTCTGCTGCGTTATAGCGACGACGTCGCGGTCGATAATCCACAAGGTTACCTGTTCAGGATCGCGGCCAACGTCGCGAACGAATGGCGCGATCGCTCGCGCGTACGCCAGCCGCACGATCGCAGCTGGCTCGACGAATTGCAGGTCGATCCGGCCGACCAGCCGGACAACGCCGTGTTTCAGAACCGTGTCAGCAAACATTTGCAGAACGCGGTGAACCGATTGCCGAAGCGGCAACGCGAAGTGCTGTTGCTGCATGTCAATGAGGGCCTGACGTACAAAGAAATCGCCGATCGATTGGGTGTGACTTACCGGATCGTGCTACGGGATCTCACTCGCGCGTACGCCGCGCTGCGCATACAGCTGAAGGCTGAAGACCTCTAGGATGCGCAGGCCATTGAGGGCAAGGGGTATGAAACGAAGCAGCGACACTGAGATCGACGCGCTCTTGAGCGAGCAGGCAGCGGGCTGGTTCGTGCGCTTGGTCGCGAACGATCTGTCGCCGCGCGAGCGCCGCGAGTATCTGGCCTGGCTGAAGGCATCCAGCCGTAACGTCGAGGCACTGCTCGACATCTATCGCTATCACGGCTACGGCCGAAAAGCGAAGTTGCATATGCGCGCGTCGCCGGGCGGCGACCCTGGCGAGAATGTGATTCCGTTCGGCCCGCGCGGTATGACAGTCTTACAGCAACAGGCTCGATCGATGAAGCGACGTCGTGTGCGACAAATGAAAGTCGCGGCGGCCGTCGCCGGCATCCTGGTTGGCGTCGTCGCCGGTTGGATGGTGAAGGCCACTTACTACGATCACAGGATTGCCACGGGCCCCGGGAAATGGGATCGCGCGATGCTCAGCGACGGCAGCGTGTTACGCATCGGGCCGAACACCAGGCTGCGTTGGTCGTTCGACGACAATCAGCGCGTCATCGTGCTCAGCGAAGGCGAGGCAGTGTTCGAAGTGGCGAAAGATCCGAACCGACCGTTCATCGTGACGACTCAAGTCGGCGATGTCCGTGCGGTCGGCACGGAGTTCGGTGTGTCGTTGATGAATGCATCGACCGCTGTCGTAACGGTGGCTCACGGCAAAGTCGCAGTGAGTAAACATGGTGACGCTCGAATTACGAGCATGGAGCGCGCCGAAGTTGCGGAGTTGGGCGCAGATCAGCAAATCGTGTTGTCTAACCGCGGCGCACAGCCGGTCAAACAAGTCGATGCTTCGCGCGAATTGCAGTGGGCGACGGGTTACTACGAATTCCGGGGCGAGACGGTGCGAGAAGCGATCGAACAGTTCAATCGTCGCAATCGTCTGAAAGTCGTGATGTCCGATCCGTCGATCGGCGCGATCGCGATGCCATTCACCACGGTGAAACTGGACGACCCGGAAACATTCGTGCTCATGCTTGCGGCGCGTCCGGACGTCCAGGTCGCCTACGAGAGCGCGGATGTCATTCGATTGATACCCGAGTAGCGCGTCCGCAGCGCTGCTGGTATGCAGCTGGTTTTCTCATGTCCTGCCTGTCGTTATTTCCAGGGATGGGGTACCGCTTCCAGCCGGTCTAGATTGAAGTACGGGGGACTTCACGGCTTACGGAAACGTAGCCGCAGACGACTGATGAGTGACGTCGGCGAGCTGCTCAGCGGGGACCGGGGATATGAACCCAACACAACAGGGCGCTGTGATCAAACAGGCCGTGGAATGGCACCAGCGTCTCAAACAGGGCGATCTGGATCGAGATTCGCAGCGTGACTTTCGTCTCTGGCTCAGCACGTCCCCCGCGCATATCAAGGAGCTGGCGCGCATTTGTTTGATCGACGCGCTGTTGCGGCGGCCACTCAACAAAGTCGTGTCAGGCGGCTTTCCCGAAAACGTCATCAGCTTCGATGCTTATGCCTTCGTGACACGGCCGCGTCCGCAACAGCCGCGCATGCCGACGGCGACGTCGCAGTTCAATACCAAGAAGATTGCGGTGGCGGCGAGTGTCCTGCTCGCCGTCATCGCGACCATCGCCGCAAGTCTCGTGCGCACCGATAAGGTCATCGTGACGCATCTGGGGCAATGGGATAAACAATTGTTGGAAGATGGCACGGTGGTTTATGCCGGGCCGCGCACCCAGCTGCGTTTTCATTTCAACGGCGAAACTCGCGCGGTCACGCTGGTGGAAGGCGAGGCATTGTTCGAAGTGGCGAGAGAGCCGGATCGTCCCTTCATCGTCACGACGGACAGAGGCACGGTGCAGGCGGTCGGCACCGAATTTGCCACAGCCGATCGCGGCGACACGGTGGTTGTTACGGTCGCCGAAGGAAAGGTGGTCGTAACCTCGACCGCGAATCGCGATGGCTTCCAGTCGATGACGCCGGTCACCGCCGATCAACAAGTGTTGCTGTCGTCTACCGGAGTCAGCACGCCCGTGGCCGTCCATGCCGAGCGCGAGCTGAAGTGGATCCGCAATTGGTACGAGTACGACGGCGAGCGCGTCGGCGACATCGTCGCTCAGCTGAATCGGCGCAACGCCGTTCAGGTCGTCCTCGACGATCCCGAGGTAGCGCGGCTGCGCATCAACCAGACGCTCACATTCAGGCCCAGCCAGCCCGAGGACTTCGTGCGCAAGATCGAACGCTGGTATCAGGGCTATCATCACAAAACCACTCGCCGGCCCGGTGCGAAGGTTCTGCACCTGGAACGGTCGTAGTCGGTCCGCCTTCAAGGCGAGCCAGGTCGCGTCCGCGATGTGACGTAATCTGTCAAGCATCCCTCCGGTGTCGCCGGAGGGATGAGCCGCGCCCGTCAACCAGTCATCTAGCCGAGGGTAAAGTTTTCTCCCTCAGACAGTTCGCTTTCAGGCGCCACAGCTCTACGTGATCGATCGGCATAAGCAGTCGAACGGTGAAGATCGTTGGAATTCGTCCAGGGAGGATGAACAGCGCGAGGCCGAGTTCTATCGCCTCCAAGAAATGGAGGAGCAGGAAGCTCGCCCGCGGTATAGCCGCGACGGTCGCTTGATCGAGTGGTTCGGCAAGTGGCGCAAGCCGATCCGCAGCTGGTTGCGGAATCGTGCCTCGGTGCCGCCAGGCGACATCGACGATCTGGCCCAGGAAGTGTTCCTGCGCTTGCTGCGCTATAGCGACGATGTCGCCGTCGACAACCCGCAGGGCTACTTGTTTCGGATCGCCGCCAACGTCGCCAATGAATGGCGCGAGCGTTCCAGAGTCCGCAAGCCGCACGACGACAGCTGGCTGGACGAATTGCAGATCGAGGCGGGCGATGAGCCGGAGAACGCCTTCGCCAGGACGCGGACCAATGAATACGTGCAGGCCGCCGTCGACCGGCTGCCGGCACGGCAACGCGAAGTTTTGTTGTTACACGTGAACGAGGGGCTGACCTACAAACAGATCGCTCAGCTGAGGGGACTCACGTATCGGATCGTATTGCGCGATCTCACACGTGCCTACAGTACGTTGCGCATGCAATTGCGACTGGAGGACCTGTGACCACTCCAATGGACGACGAGGATGCCGGAATGAAAGGAAGT
Source organism: Pseudomonadota bacterium (assembly GCA_023391815.1). Lineage (GTDB taxonomy): Bacteria > Pseudomonadota > Gammaproteobacteria > Steroidobacterales > Steroidobacteraceae > Steroidobacter. The sequence continues at coordinate 165,870 of JAEWAF010000080.1, read as the reverse complement.
CTGACTCACAGTGCCCATGAACGGGCCACCACAGTGTCGTTGAGCAACGAAGCGGCCGAATGGTTCGTGCGACTGCGCGACGATCGGCTCGGCACACGCATTCGCGAGCGCAATGTGCGCTGGTTGAAACAGTCGCCCGCCCATATCGCTGAGCTGCTCCGTATCCAGCAGGTTTATCAGGCGGTGCGCGCCGCCAAGGTCGTCAATCGCACGCCCGTGACGGGCCGTAGAGAGTCGACGAACATCATCGAGCTGGACCCGCGGCGCGACGCGGAGGGGCCGCGCTTCAAAATAGAGTCTGACGAACCGGCTCGGGCACCCCGGCGCTTCGAGGCGTGGAAGATCGCGGCCGCGGCGGCCTGTCTCGCGGTGTCCTTCTTTCTCGGCTTCATGGCCAAGGTAGCCTGGCTCGATCGCAGCATCGAGACCGACCTGGGAGAGTGGCGGACCGTTTCGCTGACCGACGGCACCCGGGTGCGGGTCGGGCCAGCTTCATTGCTGAAGGTGTCGTTCGGCGACGATCATCGGACCATCCGGCTGGTGCGCGGCGAGGCGATGTTCGATGTCGCCAAGGATCACACGCGGCCGTTTTATGTGGAGTCGGAGATGATCGGCGTGCTCGCGGTGGGCACGGAATTTCGGGTCTCGCGCCTGGGTGGCAAGGATGTCGTCGCTGTTACCGAAGGCAGTGTCGCGCTTTATCGTGATGGTCGCGAGGCCATTCGCGGGACTGTGCCCGCCGCACCCGCGCAGATTGCAGCAGCGACCGGAGGTGTCGCGCTCGCCGCCGGCGAGCAGGTGTCGATCACTCCGGCCAGCCGCTCCAAGCCGGTCGCTAAAGAAAAGGTGAACCTGGATTACGAGCAGGCCTGGGCCGATGGCTGGCTGGTGTACGAAAACAAAACGGTTGCCGAAGTGGCCAGCGACTTCAATCGACTCAACCGGGTGAAGATCGTGATCGCCGAGCCGTCCATTGCCGCTCGACGGCTGGCCTTCTTCCGGGTCAGCGCCAGCGACCCTGAATCGTTTGTCGAGGCGCTGGCGACCAGTCCGGATATCGCGATCGTTCGGGATCTTCCCGACGTCTTGCGAATCGAGTTGCGCCACGGCGGCTCGGAAGCCGCACTACCCGGTGCCGAAATTTCCGAGTCGAACCCGCACAGCGATGTGCCGCCGACCGTGAATCCAAATCCGATCTGAGCCGATCCCCGCAGCGTCGGTGTCCGCGCAAAGATATATTTTCGCTCGAGATCGTTCCCTAAGTAACAAAGTCACAGCGCCTGCCGGCGGCATGCGGTAGATTCCGTTCATCACGCCGGGGCATCGGACCCCGATGTCAAAGGGATCTTGCTGGGGAAGATGGTCGCGAAACAGGTCATCGCCGGACTCGTGGCGGCCGTTCTTGCGGGGGGTGGGTGGCCTGATACGGCGCCCGCTCAGAACGCGCACGGCACCGCCCCCGCCACCCAGGAATATGTGCTCGACATTCCACGCCTGCCGATCATCGAGGCGCTGAAAGAATTCACCACTCAGACCGGCCTGTTGATCAGCTTCTGGCCGGACGCGCAGACCGATCAAGCCCTGCTGGTCGGTCCGCTGCGCGGCAAGTTCACCGCGGAAGTTGCATTGACCCGGCTGCTGGCCGAGAGCGGCTTGGTGTATCGCCGGACCAATGCGCGTTCGCTCGTCGTCATCGCGCCATCTCTGCTCGGCGTGCCTCGCAACGGTGTGAGCGGTTCCGACGAGGATCGGAGTCGACTCGCGGAAGGGCAGCCGTATCTGCACAAAAGAAACAGTCCGCCGAACCCGAGTGTGGCCGCAACTGGCCGGGCCGGCTCGACTGCGATCATCGGCGAGCCCACGGTCGTCGATGTCGACGAAGTGATCGTCACAGGCTCGCGCATCGAGCGCAGCGGCGAAGGTCCTGCGCCGGTGCAAGTGTTCACGCGTCGAATGATAGAAGAGCTCGGGGCGACCTCGATCCCGGATGTTTTGCGCTACACGCCACAACAACCATTTACTCGTCCGGAGCACTACTACGGGGGCGGCGCGCAGTATTCCCAGATGCGCGGCATCGGCGTCGACACCACGCTGATTCTCATCAACGGTCGACGCGCCGTTTCTACCGCCAACAGCCTGACACTCAACGCCTTCGACTTGAATAGCATTCCGCTGGCGGCGGTGGACAGGATCGAAGTGCTGTCGGATTCGGCTTCCGCCATCTACGGCGCCGATGCCATGGGGGGCGTCATCAATGTTGTGTTGAAAAAAGAAATACCGCAGCCGGTGCTTGACCTTCAGTATGGCGGCGCCCGCGGCGGCGCGGATATGTTGCGCGCGTCATTCAGCGCTGGCTATCAGACCGAGCGACTGCGGGCTTCGGCAATCTTCGATTACTACCGACGCGATTTCCTTTTGGGTGCCGAGCGCGATCTTTGGAGCAATCAAGACTACACACGCTATGGTGGCGTGGACTATCGTTCCGCCGCCGGCGTGCCGGGGACAGTCAGCTCATCGAATGGTGAGAATCTGCCAGGGTTATCGTCATCTTTCGCGATGGTTCCCGAAGGCAGCGATGGCATCGGGCTGACGCCGCGGGATTTCGCCGCGACCGCCGGCGTCCGCAACAAAACCAGTCCGTCGAACGCGCTCTCCATCGTGCCGGAGGTGGAGCAACGCAGCCTCGCTTTGTTTGGTGAGTTCGATCTGACGCCCGATCTGACGGCGTTCGCCGAAGTGCTCGTGACCAACCGCCAGGTCGACTCGCGGGAAGGCACCTTCTACGTGGAGAACGCGCTGGTGCCGGCGGAAAACCCTTTCAATCCGTTTGGCCAACCGGTGCTGGTGGATGTCGTTCTGGACGGTCTCGAGCCGCGTCGCTTCGAGCATGATACGGACTGGATTCGTGGCGCGTCCGGGCTGCGAGGTCCGCTGAGCGCGACGTGGGAGTGGGAGCTTTCGGCGCTGGTCAGCACTGAAACGGGCGATGCACGACGCGCTGTCGATATCAGTACCGAACGGGTCGCGGAGGCGCTCGCGCAAACCGATCCGGCTCGTGCTTTGAATCCTTTTGTGGATGGTCCGGCCGGCAGCCCGGCGTTGCTCGCCTCGCTCATCGAGCCGGATCATGATCGTCATTTCTCGCGTGGCCGGCAGCTTTCGGCAGTCATGCACGGCGACTGGTTGGAGTTGCCGGCCGGTCCGATTCGAGCCGTGGTGGGCAGCGAGTGGCGCGATGAAAAAATGATCTACGACGATCGGACCCTGCCGGTGAACACCGGCCGTGACATGAGAGCCGCGTTCACTGAGCTACGCGTGCCGCTTGTGGCGGGCGCGGCTTCGCGCGAGGCCGATACGTTGTCGCTCACGTTGGCTGCACGGCTCGACGATTACAGCGATGTCGGCAGCTCGCTCAACCCTCAGCTTGGATTGTTGTGGCGCCCCGTCGACGACCTCTTATTCCGTGGCTCCTACAGCACGAGCTTTCGCCCGCCATCGTTATTCGAGCTACACGCGCCTCGGACCACCGTGACTCGTGCCGGCATTCCCGATCCAGCACGCAATGGCGAATTGAGCACCGTGACATTCGTTGCAGGCGGCAATCCCGATCTCCGGCCGATCGAAGCGGACTCCATGACCGCTGGCTTCGTGCTGACGCCGAGTGCGATGCCGGGGCTGCGGTTGCTGGCGAACTATTGGAAGATTCATAGCGACCATCGGGTCACGTTCGTGCACTTCAGCACCATGCTCGCCCATCAGGAGGCGTTCCAGGATCGCATCGTGCGCGAGCTTCCCACCGCGGCGGACGTCGCCGCGGGTATTCCAGGCAGACTGTCGCAGCTGGATTTGTCCCGAATGAACTTCGGGCGTCTCACGACCAGCGGCATCGACTTCGAGGCGAAATACGAACGCAGCACGCGTTGGGGAGAGTTCACGCCGCGGCTGTCTGCCACGTGGGTTCACGAGTTCACGGCCATCGATGTTCCGAACACACCGGGCGTCGACCGAGTCGGTATCGCAAGCTCCGTTGGCTCCATACCGCGTTGGCGTGTGGTTGGCGGCATCGGCTGGAAGCGCAACGGCGTCGGTCTGTCCACCACGCTCGATTGGCTGCCCGGCTATCTGGACGCGGATCTGAGCGGGATCACGGGACGGCGCCTGCCGTCGCGCACGCTGGTGGATTTGCAGGCGAGCTTCGCGCTGGATGAGCTGATCGGTCCGAGCCCGCTGTGGGACGATCTGAAACTGCAATTGGGCGTGAAGAACGCGTTCGATGAAACGGCGCCGTTTGCCGATATCGGCTTTTCATTGGGCTTCGATTCTTCGCAGGGCGATCTGGTCGGTCGCTTCAGTTATCTGCGCTTGTCCAAGGGGTTTTGAAGGTCCTCAGGCGGCTTGCGCTTGCGGGCTCGTCAGCCAGTGACGTGCCCAGAACTCCGAATCCAGGTGGCGGAAGATTTCACCGGGATAGACAGTGTTCTTGGTGGGCCCGGTCGACAGCACTTCCTCGAGCAGCCGCCTGTCCAGCAGACCCTCGCGGGCGAGCACGCCGTCCAGCAATGTTTCTTTTAGAAACGGCCGCTCGCGTTCGAGCAATTGATCGTGGAAGCCCGGGGCGCGATCTTTCCACAAGCGTCGCAGGATCGGTTCCGGAACGTCGCCCGCGAACGCCATGCGCGCCAGCCCTCGATCCTGGCCGCCATGGAAATGAGTGTGGATCGGAATCCGCAGCAGCAGCTCGATCACCGGCTGCGAGTAGAGCGGCGAGGCGATCTCCGGCACCGGCGCATCGGCGGTCGCGGACATCGTGTAGCTCTCGGGCGACATCATCAGTGTGCCGATTCGCCGGATTTTATCCCAGGGTATGCGACGCTGATCCTGGAACCACGGATGAGATACCTCGTCGTGGCCGCGAAAGCTTTGTTTGATCTCGGGGCTGACCAACTGGCTCGCTTCGAGAATGCGGGCAGCGGGTATGCCGACGCTCTTGTGAGTGACAACGCGTCGGATCGCGGTCGTCAGCACCGTCCAGCTGGATCTTTCGGTGAGCAACGCGACTTGCGACGCGAGCTTGAACAGGCGAGGCGTGATGCCATGCTGGCGCAGGAATTCGGGAACTGCATATGACAGTGAGTCGGCGCAAAAACCAGAGTCACCGCCATCGCCGCTGAAGATCGCCGTGGCGTGGGTGCGCTCGAGCAATCCTTGTTCGACCGTACAGCGTTGAATGAAACCGAGCAGGGGCGAAGGCTCCGGAGACGGCGGCATGCGCAGCCCGAGTGTCAGATCCAGACTCAGAGGATGCAACGGATGTTCGATGTGCTCGCACCCTGCATGCGCAGCCGCGAGCCGAGCCCATGGGCGCTCGTCGGAGCGACCGACCGGACTGAAGTAGGTGTATGCGGCAAATCGAGCCGGGGTGCCTTTGAGGCAGCCTGCGACGATGGAGGAGTCGAGACCGCCCGATAGCCTCAACAACAAGGAGTCATGCAATCGCGCCAGCCCCGCGGTCGTGGCTTTGATTGTACCGCGCATGGCGCGAGCCGCGATTTGCGGATCTTCGATCAGGTCGTCGGCACCGACATAACTTATCGGTGTCCAGTACATCTTGCTCGAGCTATGCCAGCCCTCGCTGTCCTTCTGAAACTCGATGCACTCACCCCGACGCACCGGTGACGCCTCGTTCAGCGATGAGGCATCCTGCAGGCTGCTCCCGGCCATCATGTGAGCGCGAAGAAAGGCTTCGTTGACGGTGAATCGCAGCAGACGCAAGTCGAGACAATCGCCGATGCGCGAGAAAAAGATACTCACGCCGCGGAAGTCGGTGCGCAGGCAAGGCAGCGAACCCGTCGGGTCTTTGATAACCCAGCTGCGGCCGTTGCGGGCGTCGTGACCGAACGCGACATAGTCACCCCAGGCATGATCGATCAGCCAGCGGCCACGGCTCTGCACGAATGCCTGGCTTTGCTCCGTGTTGAAGTGGAGTTGCTCATCCGGTGCCGGGGAAAACAGGTCGCGTCCGCGAGTGAGCAACGTACCGATGACGACGCCAGCATCGTTGTCGACGCGATGAATCTGCACCGCTTCGTCGCGCAAGCCGATGCAAAACACCTGCATGCCGGGGGTGGAAAATTTCTCCGACCAGGCGGGGGACAACTGGCGCAGGCGTTGGGCGATCAGGCGCGCCGCTTCTTGTTGTGCCGGGTTGGTAGAATCCCACACCGTTGCGAGATATCGAAACATCGCCACACTCCTGCTCGCGGTCTAGATCGCCAGAATCGGTGTGTACTCACAAACCTGTTCGGGATTGGCGTCGAGGAGCAGTGTCCCTTGCTGTACCCAGCTGTGTGCCGCCCATGGCTTGGTACGCACGCCGATCACCCACGTGGGGTAGACGTCGTGGTAAGCCAGAAATCGGACCAGCGCCAGGGCATGAAACAAACATTGGTCGCGCGCCGCGAAGGTGTGGGGGCGCAGCCGGCGGAAAATGCTTACCAGCTCGATCGCACGATCGTGCTCGAACGGCGCTCCGGCGGCGTTCTTTTGTCGGCCGAGTTCCTCGGCGACTAGAAACAAAGTGCGAGAGCGCACTGAGCTGCGGGCCCAGGTACACGCGCGCAGGAAACTGATGAGGTGACGCCACCGGATCGGCGCCTTACGGTCGATTTCGTGGCCGACGCTGGTGAGCAGACTATTGAGATCCACTTGGGTGGGCGTGAAGGCGGCGGCTTCGGGGGCGTTGTTACTCAGCAGCCCGGCCTGCACCAGCTTGTCCGCGATGTTCACGGCATCGGGCAGGGGTAATGGCTCGGCGTCGCTGGCAAAGCTGCTGGATGAAAGGTTCTGCCAGTTGCCGGCCAGCGTGCGCAGCGCGGTCGTTTCCTTGCGACCGACGCCGAAATATCGATTGCGCCGCAGGTCCAGTAACACCGTGCCCGTTGCTGTCGAGCACGCCCGTACGTGCGACGGCAGCCAGTACGCTTTTTCAGTGTGCATGGCCAGACTGCCCAGGATCCGATTGCCGACCAGCGATCGCCCGACTTTTCAACAGGGCCTGCGGGTTGCGCAAGCCCTGCCCATCGACCGTTCGGGTCGATGATTCAGGGTGTCCTTGAAGGACGCCCCATCACCCCACTCTTTCCCCCCACCCGAAGATGGAGTCGAACACTTGTGCGTAGATGCCGTATTGCCTGGTTTCGATCGTCGCATCGCCGAGATCGAGCAGCTCGATCTCCATTCCTTCTTGCTCTTCCGTCATGGTGTTTCCCTCAGTGAAGCAACAGTCCATCTGCGTTGCTAACGCTGCAAGGTTTGGGAGCGAACGTCAATATACATAGGGCTGGCGCATGAAATATTTTCTACGCGGCCGGACCTATTCTGCCGTTTCATAGGAGTGAGGCATGAAGTAGAAAGCACAAAGCCTGTCACTTACGCGATCGTGGCGATTGCCGGGGCTTTGCGCGGCGCGCGCCCGCTGGGCCGAACAGCTATGGCATGGTCTCAACCGGGGAGGGAGCCATGATCGTGTCCAGAGCGGTTGCGCGGTGAGCCAGGCCATCCGATGCAAACCCTGCGGCAGACTTTGCAGCTTTTCTGGCCGGTGGCCGCCGGGCTTGCGAAGCGACGACTGCGAATGGCGCTCGATCTTGTTACGAGCCGCACCGTGCTGGCCCCCTCGGTTCCGAGGCGCCGGGGAGAGCTCATACTCGAAGGCATCACGTTCTCCTATCGCGAAACACGGGCGGTCCTGCAAGACGTGAGCTTCACGGTGCCGGCGGGCAAGACCGTCGCGGTGGTGGGACTCAGCGCTTCGGGCAAGTCATCCCTGATTCGTTTGCTGTTTCGCTTATACGAGCCCGAGGCCGGTCGCATACTGCTCGATGGCACGCCGATTTGCGACCTGTCGCCGTCCGCGCTCCGGCGGGCGATTGCAGTGGTACCGCAGGACACCGTGCTGTTCAACGACACCATCGCCGCCAACATCGGCTTCGGCCGCGTCGGCGCGAGCGATCTGGAAATCCAAGAAGCGGCACGCATCGCCAGGTTGCACGAGTTCATTTCCAGGCTGCCGTATGGCTATCACACCGTGGTCGGCGAGCACGGTCCGAAGTTATCGTGTGGCGAACGTCAGCGGGTCGCGATCGCCCGCGCGGCATTGAGAAAACCCAGGATCTTTGTTTTCGACGCGGCCCTCTCAGCGCTCGATGCCAGGACGGAACGCGAGATTCAGCGCAATCTGCTCGACGTGTCCGCGCACAGCACGACGCTGGTCATCGCGCATCGGCTGTCGATGATCACGCACGCCGATCAGATTATCGTGCTGGATGAAGGCGGGGTTCGCGAACGCGGCACCCACGAACAACTCTGTGCGCTCAACGGCGCTTATATGGCGCTATGGCGGGCGCAGCAGGGTGCAGTCTCGCAGCGGGAGGAACTGCCGACACCGGCAGCTCAAGGATAGAGGCCGTTCCTCCCGCCTGCGCAGTTCGAACCGACCGACGCCGGCCGGGGCGTTGCCGAGCTCAGCACCGCCCCACTTCCGTCACCGCCCCCTGCTCAGATTGCTTGCCGGTCCTCGTCGTCGCCGTCACGGGCATCGGCGGCGCCATCCCAATAGTGAACTTTGACGTTGCCGCCGATGGGTACCAGCGGCGAGATGTCGTGCATGGCTGTGATCTTGAAGAGCTCCGGCCGGCGCGTGCGATAGCGGCTGATCGCCATCGACAACGTCGACGGGTCGCGACGCAGGCAACGCGCGACTTCACTCAACGTCGCCACACCCCGTTCGGTCGCGTACCACGCGATCAACGCACGGACCAATGTGAATTCGCGCTGACGCGAGTTCGACAGCACCAGATCTCGCTCCACCCCCATCCGACAGGTGACGGTGTGAATGATCTGATCGAGCGACGCCTTGCTCCGATAAGTGCGCGAGTTGCGAGGCAGGTTCTCCAGGAACTCGGTGCTGCCGATGACGCGCAGATCGTTCGAGCCGACACGCTCGAACTGCACGACGTCTTCGGGCTCGGGGCAACGTGCCATGAACGCTTCGTACTCGGTGCCGCCATCCTTCAGTTCGAGCAGCCGTAATGCCGACCGCGTCGTCAGCCAAGGGGTGGCGGACTGGCGAAGATACGTGCCATGGCTGGTGTGCTCAGCCGCACCGGGATGCTCCGCCAGCCCGCCCAATACCGGAATGTGATGCAGGTAGTGCAGCAGTTTGAGCAGGTAATGTTTCGGATCGATCAATACCGCTTTGTAACGCTGCCGGAAGAAGTGACCGGATTCGCCGATGCGACGATGCATGCTACGCGCGTAGCGACTGGTGAGGCCTTGCATGATACGGCCCACCGAGATTTCGTCGATCTGCAGGATCAGATGAATGGCTTGCGGGGTCCAGCAGTAACCGTGCACGCGCGCGTTGGTGCGACGCAGTCCGGTCGCCAGCAAGCGCTCGAACAGCGCATAGTCCTCGGGTTGAGAAAAGATCGGATGGTGTGTGTTGCCATGTTGAACGACGTAATACGTACCGCCCGCAACATGGAGCCGTTGCCGTCGAGACATCCTGCAAACCTCCTGGTGAGCTTCCCTGACCTGCGCCCGATCGTTGCGATCGCGCTTATGCTCTCCGTGCCCGAGGACTCTAGTCTCGCCTCCAGGGACATGCATTCATATATTTTGTTGTGTCAACGCTCGCTGAGCGTGCGCGACGGTAGCGCACGCAAACGTTGCGGAAACGTAATGTTCGGCGCCACGCCATCGCCGCTCAAGGTGTGATATTCCTCATCCCACGGCATGACGATCATACGTTCGGCTCTGAGTATCTTGGGCAACACCGGTACGACGTCGCGCTGTGTTTCGGCGGCGAGGATTGCGTTCAGCGAAACGTGGTGTCGCACGCTGGCGTCGAGTTCCATCAAGTTGTAAAGCGTCGGCCGCGAAAGTGTCATCGTGCCGTCATGAGTCGCTGCGATGACGGCGCTCGGAGTCATCCAGCGCAGCTCGGTCGCTTCGACGTTATCGACGCTGGCGGTTTGTGCCGGCGGCAGGGCAGCGAGAAAAAAGCGAGTATCGAATCGCTTCGGTACCGGCGATGGCGTGATCCAGTGCGACCAGTAGATCAAGCGCCGCACGTCGAGCCGCAGCTGTTCTTCGTGCAACGAGGTGGCAAACAGCTCGGGTTGTGAGACGATTGCGCGCTGTCGGTCATGCAGTCGCGCCAGTCGCTCGCTTTCACAATGGTGTCCTTCCGCAGTCGTCGCCAGCAGCACACCCGATTCCTCGAACGTTTCGCGAGCGGCGGCGATGGCCAGTCCCAAACAGGTAACGGTCGGCAGCGCGTTCCCCTCGAGGTCACGCAGACGATGACAGTCGGCTCGCGCGCTCTCCGGTATCAATGCGAGCGACTGGGTCGATGTATCGGCCGGGCAGAGCGTGCCGCCGGGGAACACCCACGTGCCGCCCATGAACGCGAGGTTCTCGTGTCGACGCGTCAACAAAACTTCGATCGCACCTTGCCATTCGCGCAGCAGGAGCACGCTGGCCGCGTGACGAGGGAGGGCGGGTTGCGGAGTGGTGGAATTGCTCACGATATCGGGTCGTTCCGGTGAAGCGCGCTCACTGGATTGCGCTGCTGGTGATCGGGATTTTGCTGGCGGCCGTGGTGTTCGCGCCAGTCCCCGGCGACACGCGCTGGATCAGGACCTTACACAATTCGGCGCACGCGCCGATTTTTGGCTGCGTTTCGCTGCTGACGCTGCTCGTCATTCGCGGTCATACGCGCTTCGCATCGCTCGGGCTCTTGGGACAATACGCGCTGGCGTTGGCAGCGGCGCTGGTACTCGGCGTCTTGACCGAGCTGCTGCAAATCCCAGTGGGGCGCGACGCAAGTGTGGAGGACGCGGTTCACGATCTCATCGGCGCGATCGCGCTGCTTGGGATTTTCGCCGCGTTCGATCCACGAATTCGAGTATCGGCGCGCGCAGGGCTCGTTCGAGCGGTCGCTGCGGTAGTCGGAATCGTGGCGCTCGCGGTCGCGGTGGCGCCGGTCACTCGTGCGGCAATCAAGTACCAGAAACGGGAGCAGCGCTTTCCGGTGCTGGCGGACTTCACCCAGCAATACGACCGCTACTTCATCCTTCAGCAGTCGGCGGAGTTCTCGCCAGCGGAGCTACCCGCGCCTTGGGCGAGCACAGCAGGCGAGGGCGCGATGCACGTCGCGCTGCTGGACGGCCCGTATCCAGGACTGGATTTCATCGAGCTGCGCCCGGACTGGAGTGCGTATTCGACCTTGGCGGTGGATCTGACCAACCCGACGCCGCTGAGCCTGCAGCTGGTGCTGAGAGTGAACGACAGCGCTCATAACAATGAGCCGACGGATCGATTCAGTCGGCGCTTCGAGCTGCCGCCGCAGACGCGGCAGGTGATTCGAATTCCACTGCGGGACATCGCCGCCGGTCCGAACACGCGCGAGCTGGATCTGCGCAATGTCGCGGAGATGATTATCTTTCGGACGGACGATTCGCCACGCGCGGAGGAACTCTACTTCTCGCGCGCGTGGCTGGAATGAATCTTTAGAGCACGATCACCGAGCGGATCGACTCGCCCTTGCGCATCAGCTCGAAGCCTTCGTTGATCTGCTCCAGCTTCAGTCGATGCGTGACCAGCGAATCCAGATCGATCTTCTTGTCGACGTACCAATCGACGATCTCCGGCAGCTTCGTAACGCGCGCGCCGCCCATGTAGCAGCCGGTCCAGTGGCGGCCCATCATCAGATGGCCAGGATATGACGTGACCTCCGCGCCTTGCGGAGCGACGCCGACCACGTAGCTCGTGCCCCACGCCGGATTGGTGCATTCGAACGCTTGTCGCATCACCTGCGGATTGCCGATGCACTCGAACGTATAGTCCGCGCCGCCGGCGGTCAGCTTCATCAAATGACTGGTGAGCTTCTCGACCGCCTTGGGATTGACGAAGTCCGTGGCGCCGAACTGGCGCGCGATGGCTTCTTTCGCCGGATTGGTGTCGACACCGATGATCTTCTTCGCGCCAGCCAGGCGAGCGCCTTGCACGACGTTCAAGCCGATGCCACCGAGACCGAAGATCACGACCGAGCTGCCGGCCTCGACCTTGGCCGCGAATAGCGCGGCGCCCAGGCCCGTCGTGGCTCCGCAGCCGATGTAGCAGATGGGATCGAACGGAGCGTCATCGCGCACCTTGGCCAGCATGTTTACCGGCAGCACTGAATAGTCCGCGAAGGTGCCGAGCCCCCACAGCTGCGTCACCGGCTTGCCGTTCAACGAAAATCGGGACTCGCCCGGCTTCAGGCGCGCGAACGCTTCGACGCACAGATTGGTCTTGGTGGAATGACAGTAGCCGCATTTTTCGCAGTGAGGAATCAAGAACGGAATGACGTGATCGCCGGGCTTGAACTTGGTGACACCGGGGCCGCATTCCACTACCACACCGGCCGCCTCGTGACCCAGCAGCGCCGGAAACGCCCAAGGCAGCTTGCCTTCATACACATGCAGATCGGAATGGCACAAGCCGGTGGTCTTGATGTGCACCAGGACTTCGCCTTCGCGCGGCCCGTCCAGCTGCAGAGTTTCCATGACGAACGGCTGATTCGGACCGTGCACGACGGCGGCGCGGACATCCATTGGCACGATGCTGTTCCCCCAAGATCTGACGTGGAGCGCGAGCCTACGCACATCATCGCGGTGGAGCAATCGGCCAGAGCGTCGCGTGACCGTGTCTTGATGAATCTCGACTTTTGCCCACGCGCCATGCGGAATCCAGCAGGATTGTGCAACCCGCCGGCAGTCGCGCCGGAGTAAGATCCGGCGCACGGACGGATAGCCACCAGCCAACCCGAGGTTCCCATGATCACGCTCGATATCAACGGCCAGAAGGTTCAGACCGACGCCGAGCCCGATACACCGTTGCTCTGGGTGTTGCGCGATCATTTGAACATGACCGGTAGCAAGTTCGGCTGCGGCAAGGCGCTGTGCGGGGCTTGCACCGTGCACATCGATGGGAATGCTACGCGGAGCTGTGTGTTGCCGGTGTCGGCGGTGACATCGAGCAAGATCACGACCATCGAAGCGGTGGGCGCGTCGAAGGTCGGCAAGGCTGTGCAGGATGCATGGATTGCGGAGGATGTCCCGCAGTGTGGTTACTGCCAGTCGGGACAGATCATGAGCGCGACCGCCCTGCTCACCACCAACAGCAAACCCACCGACGCGGATATCGACGCCGCGATGTCGGGCAATGTATGTCGTTGCGCCACCTACGTGCGTATTCGCGCGGCGATCAAGCGTGCCGCCGGCTCGTTGACGACTTGAGGAGATCTCCATGAGCGCAGCAGAAAAGGATGCAATGATTCAAGCGACTCGTCGTGACGTCCTGAAGGGCGGCGCCGTGCTCACGGTGGCCATGTGGTTGCCTGCCGGCGGCGCGCAAGCGAGCGAACCGAACGTGTCGAAGGCCGGCACGTTCGTGCCGAATGCGTTCGTGCGTATCGACCAGGACAGCACCGTGACGGTGTTGTCGAAGCACGTCGAGATGGGGCAGGGCTCGTATACGGGGCTCGCGACCATCGTCGCCGAGGAGCTCGACGCCGATTGGAGCCAGATCCGGGTCGAAGGCGCGCCCGCCGATGCGAAGCTTTATAACAACCTCGCGTTCGGTCCCTTCCAAGGCACCGGTGGCAGCACCGCGATCGCGAATTCATACGACCAGTTGAAGATGGCCGGCGCGACGGCGCGCGCCATGCTCGTGACCGCCGCCGCCAATCGTTGGAACGTGCCGGCAAACGAAATCACGATCGGTTCGGGCGTGCTCCAGCACAAGTCCGGCAAGTCCGCGCGCTTCGGTGAGCTGGTGGCCGATGCGTCGAAACTGCCCGTGCCCACCGACGTGAAGCCGAAAGATCCGTCCGCTTACAACCGCATCGGCAAGAGCGCGCCTCGCGTCGACAGCAAAGCGAAGTCGACCGGCAAGGCGATCTTCACGCAGGATCTGAAGCTGCCCGGCATGTTGACCGCCGTCGTCGCTCATCCGCCGCGCTTCGGCGGCAAGGTGAAGAGCTTCGATGCCGGCAAAGCCAAACAGATCAAGGGAGTGAAGTCGGTGGTCGCGTTCGAGACGCCGGCGCGCTCCGGCGTCGCCGTGGTCGCGACCGATTTCTGGGCGGCGAAGAAGGGCCGCGATGCGCTGAGCATCGAGTGGGACGAGTCGAACGCCTTCAAGCAAAGCTCGGACGAAATGCTGAAGGAATATCGCGAGCTGACCAAAAAGCCCGGCGACATCGCGAAGCAGGAAGGCGACGTCGAGAAGGCTTTCGCCTCGGCAGCGCGCACTTTCGAAGCGACCTACGAGTTCCCCTATCTGGCGCACGCCACGATGGAGCCGATGAACTGCGTCGTGCAGATCGGCCAGGGCAGCTGCGAAGTCTGGAACGGCGAGCAGTTCCAGACCGCCGATCAGATGGCGATCGCGAAGATGCTGGGCATCGCGCCGAAGGATGTGAAGATCAATCAGCTGTTCGCCGGCGGCAGCTTCGGCCGTCGCGCCAATCCCGCCGGGGACTACCTGGTCGAAACGGTGGCCATCGCCAAGGCGATGGGCACGTCGGATCCGGTGAAGCTGGTGTGGACTCGCGAAGAAGACATGCGTGCGGGTTACTACCGCCCGATGTATGTTCATTGGCTCAAGGCCGGCGTGGACACACAGGGCAAGATCATCGCCTGGCAGCATCGCATCGTCGGTCAGTCGATCACTCGCGGCACGCTCTTCGACAACAAGAGCAAGATCGATTTCACGTCGGTCGAAGGCGCGCAGAACCTGCCGTATCACATTCCGAATCTGCTGGTGGATCTGCATACCACAGAGCCGAAGGTGCCCGTGTTGTGGTGGCGCTCGGTGGGCTCGACGCACACAGCGTTTTCCACCGAATGTTTTCTCGACGACATCGCGCGCCAGACCAAGCAGGATCCCTATGCTTTGCGCCGGTCGTTGCTCGAAAAACATCCGCGTCATCTCGCCGTGCTCGATCTGGTCGCCGAGAAGTCCGGCTGGAAGAAGCAGCGCGCGGCCGATGAGATCTACGGCCTGGCGTTGCATGAGTCCTTCAACACCGTGGTCGGTCAGGTCGCGAAGGTGAAGAAGACCCCGAACGGGCCGAAGCTGGTCAGCGTGGTGTGCGCGGTGGATTGCGGTATCGCCGTGAATCCGAACATCGTCGCCATGCAGATGGAATCGGGCATCGGTTACGGATTGTCAGCGGCACTGATGGGCGCGGTGACGTTCAAGGAAGGTCGCGTCGAGCAGGGCAACTTCGACGACTATCAGGTGCTGCGTATCAACGAGATGCCCGCAGTCGAAACGCACATCGTGCCCTCGAAGAACAAGCCGACCGGCGTGGGTGAGCCGGGCACCCCGGTGATCGCACCGGCGCTGGCGAATGCGCTGGCGCAGATCGAGGGCAAACCCGTCCATGCCCTGCCGCTCTCGGCGCACGGAGTGAAGCTGGCATAATGGGTTGATGACATCCGTCGCCAACGCTGTTACTCGTCGGAAATTTCTACTCGGTGCGTCGTCGCTCACGCTGCTCGCTCTGGCCGAGCGGGCAGCGTGCGCCAGCCCGCTCACTAAAAGCGCCGAAGCGCATATCGAAGCGCTGATCGCGAAAATGACCATCGAGGAGAAGGCTGGGCAGCTCAGCATCTTCTCCGATATGACGCGGCTGACGCCGCAAGCTCAGATCAACCCCGAAGCCGGCCCGCCGGTCGATGACAATCTCGCGCAGCGCGTGCGCGAGGGCCGCTTGATCGGCGTCTTCAATGGCATGGGCGCCGCCGGTGCACGAGCCATTCAACGGATCGCGGTCGAGGAATCGCGGATGAAGATCCCGTTGATCTTCGGCGCCGACGTGTTGCACGGCCTGTACACGATATTTCCTATTCCATTGGGTGAGGCTGCGAGCTTCGATCCGCAGATCGCCGAGCGTACGGCGCGTGCCGCTGCCGTCGAATCGACGGCGAATGGTTTGCATTGGACGTTCGCGCCGATGGTCGACATCGGTCGCGACCAACGCTGGGGTCGCGTCGCCGAAGGTTCGGGTGAAGATCCTTACCTGGGCTCAGTGCTCGCCGCCGCGCGCGTGCGTGGATTTCAAGGCCGGAGCCTCACCGATGAGGACAGCCTGCTGGCATGCCCGAAACATTTCGTCGCGTACGGCGCTGCCTCGGGCGGCATGGATTACAACAGCGTCGAGATGTCCGAGCAGACCTTGCACGAGGTTTATCTGCCGCCGTTCAAAGCGGCATTCGATGCGGGCGCGCTCTCCACGATGAGCTCATTCAACGACATCAATGGCGTGCCGATGTCGGCGAATCGCAAGCTGATGACGGGGCTGCTGCGAGAGCAATGGAAATTCCGCGGCATGGTGGTCTCCGATTACACGGCCGACAAAGAGCTGGTCAAGCACGGCGTCGCCAAGGACGATCGAGAGGCGGCCAAGCTCGCCATCCTCGCCGGCGTCGACATCAGCATGCAGAGCGATCTTTACAACTTGTATCTGCCGGAGCTGGTCGCCAGTGGCGAGCTCGCGATGGCGGTCGTCGATGAGTCCGTGCGGCGAGTGTTACGCACCAAGTATCTGCTCGGGTTGTTCGATAATCCGTATCGCTCGCTCGATCCGGAAGTCGAGAAACGAAATACGATGACGCCACAGCTGCGGGCCGTCGCTCGCGAGAGTGCGCGCGCTTCCATGGTGCTGCTCAAGAACGAAGGCAATCTGCTGCCGCTGCCCAAGTCGGGCAAGAAGATCGCGCTGATCGGGCCGTTCAGCAACGACACCCTGAATCTCGCGGGGCCTTGGGCGCCCTTCGCGAAACCCGATCACGTTGTCAGCGTGGAGCAGGGCATGCGGGCGGCGCTCACCGATAAGTCGCTGCTGACCGTGACGCTCGGCTCGATGATCGAGAAACCCATGGACGGCGGTATCGAAGCAGCCGTCGCTGCGGCACGCGCGGCCGATGTGGTCGTGCTGGCAATCGGCGAAGGGCAGGACATGTCGGGTGAAGCGCAATCGCGGACACAGATCATTGTTCCGCCGCCTCAACAACAACTGGTCGAGGCTGTCGCCAAAGCGGGTAAGCCGCTGATCGTGCTGTTACGAAATGGCCGTGCGTTGGCGCTCGAAGGCGCGGTCCGCAACGCGCACGCCATCTTGACCACGTGGTTTCTCGGCACGGAGACGGGCAGCGCAATCGCAGACGTACTGTTCGGCGACTACAGTCCGAGCGGTCGATTGCCGGTGAGCTTCCCGCAAGACTCCGGTCAGGAGCCGTATTTCTACAGCCATCGCACGACGGGCCGGCCGCAAGATCACGAAGGGCCGGCGTTCAAAGCGCGGTATCGCGAGGTATCGAACGAGGCACTGTATCCGTTCGGTCATGGCCTCACTTATTCGCGCTTCGAATATGAGTCGCCGCGGCTCAGCACAGCGTCGCTGGCCTGGAACGCAACGCTGACCATCACGGCGAAGATCACGAATATCGGCGAGCGCGAGGCCGAGGAGGTCGCCCAACTCTACATTCGCGATCTCGTCGCAAGCATGACGCGGCCGATTCGAGAGCTGAAGGGATTCAAGAAGGTTCGCTTGCCGCCGGGGGCGTCGACCGAAGTGCAGTTCACGCTGACGCGTCGGGAGCTGGCGTTCTACAACGCCCGGATGCAGTTCGCGGCCGAACCCGGTGAGTTCGACGTGTGGATCTCGCCATCGGCCACCACCGGAGTCAGCGCGCGTTTCGAGTTGCTGGCGGGGTGAGGTGAGTGTCGAGTTTCTTATCAAGCTCTCTGCGTCAGTTTGTTGACGGACCATCGATTCAGCGGCGTCACAAGGGTCTGTGCCGTGCCGGCATGCAACTTGCTCGATGTGACTCCGTCCAACGATCGAGCTGCGATTCGCCCATGTCTACCGCCAAGTTCTTCGTTTCGATGGTGTTGACCGCCTTCTGCGCGCAGGCCGCGCATGCGACCTCCGGCTCGGCGAAGGCGCTCGAAGGCATATGGTGCAGTCAGGACGCGAGTGCGGGCGAAACCATTGTCCAGTACTCGGCGGCTGGCTCCGCGATCACAGCGTTCACCGTGCTGTCCGAAGCGGACCCGCGTCGGATCGGCAGCCAGGCTTCGATCGAGCTGGCCGCCGAAGCACCGAACGTTTTCGTGCGTCGTGCGCTGGTCGGTGCCGACGAGGAATTCAGGGTTCAGAGCGAGCAGCTCATCGTGAACTCGCTATGGATTTCGAATCGCGGCACGCGCAACGAGAGCCGTCAGGTGCTCGCCACGCAGACCTACTACAAGTGCGACATGGGCCAGGCGTTGCGACGAGCGCAAGCCTTCATGTCTTCGCCCAGGGCGGAGGCGGCCACGAGAATGGCCTTGCTACGAGACGAGCAGGTCGAGTTGGAGATTACTCGCAACGCCAGCAAGGACGCGTATTACGCGGGGCTGATCCGCCAACTGAAGCTCAGCCCGCGGCTCTGAGCTGCGTCACCGACGCCATCGGTTGCGATAACTTGAAGCCGGCCGCGCCGGCGTGAATCAGCAGCTGCTCGATGTTCATCAGCATGAGCATCGGCTCATCCGCTCTCTCGGGTCGTACCGCGCGGTCCAGAATCGCCACGCCACGCGCATTCAAATCGCCCACTGGCAGGATGCGGCTGACCGCGACCTCGGGAATATCCGCCAGCTCTTCGACCAATAAACCGAACAATTGACCTGTTTCGACCGCGCGCACGACGATCACGTTGCGCGCCTCGGTGCCCGGGCCGGCGTTGAGCAGCTTGCTCAGATCGATCACCGGCAGCGGGGTCTGGCGATACATCAGCAGGCCGGCGTGCCACGTCGGCGCATTCGGAATCGGTCGCAGATTCGTGCCATCCAGGGCCTCGACGATAGCGTTTCGCTCCAATCCCAGCCGCTGCTGGCCGCAGTAGAACGTCGCGATATCGATCATGGGCTCTTGCGCGATGACGCGACGATGACTCTGCGGCTCGGCACGCCGGACGATCACGCGCTCGATGGCGGCACCGAGCGGTATGAGGATCAAGCTGAACGCGCCCATGCCGGTGTACTCGCGATAGCCGGAAGTCTTGCGCACGCCGACGGCGTAGTGAGTGCCGTTCATGCAAACCGTCTGCTGTGCGTCGCTTAGCACGTCACGCGGTAAGTTGATCGTATCGCCCGGCTCATAGTCCGACGTGGCCGCGATGACAGTCATGCGCGAATCGACGAACAATCCGATACAGCCGTGCACGATGTCGCCCGATTCGGTGCGAGGCAGAGCATCGCGCAAGATGGCTTTGAGCTGAGGCGTCGTGTCGAAGACCAGGCCGATGCCACCGACGACACGACGAGAATCGTTGCGAAGCGCGGCGCCATAGATCAACGTGTGTTGGCCGCCGTAAAGATCGCTGCGCGCGAAGGCAGAAACCGCGTACTGTTGCGAGTCGCGCAAGTCCAGTGTGGCCGAAACCCAGGGCTCACCGATCGAGCTGCCAATCTTTTCCGCGTGTGATGGATTGGAGACCGCAACGACGCGGCCCATCGGATCGAACAGCACGATGTCGTGGTAGACGGTATAGAGAGTGTTGATCTGGCGGAGAATCTCTCGAGCATCGCCGCTGCCGTCCGACAGATGGCGACACAGCGCGCCATTCAGTGCCCACCAGCGGCAGTCGTTCGCACGCTCGTAAAGATTCCGATCGAGCACATCGACGGCCAGCGAGGCGAGCAGTTGCGCGTCATCGAGGATGGATGACACCACCGTTTCCTGCAGCTCGCTGATCGAGTGCTCGAAAGTATCCTGGGTGCGACGGCCAGCGTTGCCGATCTCGCGCAACAGGACTTTAGTGAAGTCGCTGCTCGTATCCGTGCTGGTCGCAAGACGCACGTTGCCATTCCAGACCGTGCGATTGAGCTCGCGCTGAATGGCATCGGCTTGCAATGGAATCCTGCGGAGGGCCGGCGAAAAGATGGTCTGACTTTCGCGCAGCGCTGCGAGCAATTCGCGCGGAATTGTTTTCGCTGCCGCGCCGGTCTGCCTGTCGAACGCATGCTCGACCGGCAGCATCGCGTGTCCGTGCCAGCCCGGGCCCGGGTAACCCTGATAGCCCTGCGTGCGACAGGTGACCGCGAGATATTCGCGGCCGGCGAAACGAATGATACGTCCGCCTGCATCGAGCACGACCGGCATCGGCGCGCCGACTGGAATTTGCCACGCGTCGCTGCTGGCCAGCACCGTGCCAGCCGCATCGAGGAAGCAGAACACTGTCCAATCGTCCGCCGCGCGCAGTTTTTCGAAGATGCCGTCGACTTCGTCTTCGAAACGAAAGCACAGACACAGCACGCCTGCGACGCGTGAGCCGTCGTTGACGCGAAATGAATAAACCAGGTTGTGGTCCGATTCGGGCAGTAAGTCGATGCGACCGGAGCTCTCGACGTAGCCCTGACGCGTCGTGAGCGTGTGTTTCAGCAATTCGTGGGAGGTGCGCTCGATGATGTGGCGCTCGTCCAATCGGACGAGGACTTCGCCGCCGTCGTTCAGTAGAACCACGTCGTGATAAACCGAATACTTGGCGACGTACTCACGGAAGCGGGCGCGCAGACGATCGCTCAGCTTCTCGATCTGTGAAGCGTCGGCACGGCGCTGTCGCAGGTAGTCCCGAATGTCGTCATCGATCGCAAGGAAGCCGATATCGGCGGTGCGCTCGAACAAGTTGCGCACGAGCACGTCGATTGCGATCTGAGCGCGCGCTTTGAGTCCCAGCATCGCTTTCTTATATGTTTCCTCACTCAGGCTGTGCACGAGGTCATTGGCCAGCGACTCGAACGCCTGGCGAGTGCTGCTCATGTCGGCGCCGTCGCTGCGCAAATGAGACAATAGCGACAACGTATCCCACGAGCCCTGCAAACCGGCCAGGCGGGTGCGATAGTCCTCGACCGAGGACATATGACGTACCACCGCTGCCTTGACCATGAATTGCCGTTCCTCGTTATCGGATCTTGTCAGACAGATAACGGCGCGCGACGCAGCAACCTTGAAAAGTAAAATGCGCCCTGGGTCGCGATTTCTCGCGTCCAAAAAGGTGCAGCGGGCGTGGCGAATCAACGATAAGTGATTAGCTGTCTCAGCTCTGCACGATCCAGGTGCGGCAGGCCGTTGAACATCGACAGCGAGACTTTTTCACTGCTGTAGATCAAGCGCGTGATGGAGGCGTTGTGGACGGCCCAGTTGAGCTCGATGCCCATGTGATTCGACAGGCCCATCACGTTCGCGACGACTGTGCCGATCACACCGCCCGAGGTGCTCACGATCAATGTTTTTGATCGGCCCTCGGTGCGCATGATCGTTTCAATCGCTGCAGAGATGCGGCTGTGAAAATCGCGCCAGGGCGTCATCGCTTCGGCTTCGATCCGCGCCTCGACCCAGGCGCGGGCGGCCCGCTCCAGGAAGAATTGAAACTTGCGGCGATCGGTGCGCAGTCCGGGCCAGCCCGCTTCCGCCAGTTGCTCGGACGTCAACGAGCTCGCGAACGTGTGCAGGATCAGATCGCTGTCGTATTCGTCGAACGCGGTCTCGATAGCGATGGGCACGCTGCCGCCGAGCGACTCCGCGATGATCTCGGCGGTTTCGGTCTGCCGGCGCAAGGAACCGGAATAGATGCGATCGATAGGTTCGCCCAGCCCGGCGAAATAGCTTCCGAGCTGCCGGACTTGTTCGCGGCCGGTGGCGGAAAGTTGGTCGTAGTTGTCGGTGCCGAATGACGCCTGTCCGTGACGGACCAGATAAATCGTGCTCATGCGCGCAGTGTAGCCGGCACAGCTCCCGGCTCGTATATAGTTGCGCTTACCCTCTCATGGCAGGAGCCACTGGCAATGTCGCTGACCCGCATCGACGCGTATGAGGTCTTCTATTCCGCGAACGCTTTTTCGCCGCGCATCGCCTTGAAGGGCGCGGGCAACTACATCGGCATGATGGTGTTTCTGCCCAACGGGACGACGTTACCCGCGGACACGGTGACCAAGGGCCAGGTGGTCCTGTATTACCACCTCGACCATTATCACAACGCGATCGATCTGTTACGCAACGAGAAGCCGGTGTACCTGTTCTACAACGGCTCGGGGCCAGGCTTCGAGAACGGCATCAAAACGATGGTCGAGAAGGTCGGCGAAGGTGAGATCACACCGACCGCGTGACGAGGCCGTATCAGCGATTCGCTGCGGTCCGCTTCTCGGGCGTCGGTTCGACCGGGCCGAGATCGGTGATTTCCACGGCCCAGGAGCGCTCCGGCACCTGGCTGATTTCGACGGTGGGCACATCCTTCGGTGGGCTGAACAGGGCCGAGGAGGCCCACAAAGCTCCGCCGACCAGCGCGAACGCACCGGCGATGCCGACGATTTGTTGAGACTTGATCACCATGAGTGGCTCCCTAGTTGTTCTGCATAGGACCCGCGGTACAGCTAATCGACGGTCGCAACAATAGCTTCCCGGCAGATCTGCACCGTGCTTCACATCACACTGATTCTGTAAATGCGCCGCAAAAATATGGGAAACGCGACGCGCTTCTCAGCTTCATATTTAAGCGATGTAACAGGTCGGAAATATTTGCAGGGGAATCCCTCAAGCGCCTCGGGAGCGGCCAAGTTATGGAACATCGGCGCGCATAAAAAAGCCGCCACGGCTTCTAACCGTGGCGGCGTCGCTAGGAAAACTCAGAACAGCTCGATGTCGCCGGCGGTGCCGACGCGAATTGTCTGCGTGCTCTGGTGAATATGATCGCGAGCTTCATCGGCGGATGCGCCTTCCACCATCATCTGGAAGATTTGCTTTTCTTCCTCGGTGCGATACAGCCGGTTCAGCGTTGTGAAAAGACGGCGCCATTGCTCACGTTGCGTGGCCTGCGCGCGGTCGCAAACAAACAAAGCCAGCGTCGACAGGCTATAACGCACGTGGCCGAGCCGCTGCGTGAGCTTGTCGTAGAACTGGAAGGCGACCACGGCAGAAGTCATCTGCCGTTCGATCGACTCCATCTGTTTCTTCAGATCGAGCTCGCCGAGCGCGGCGCGCTGTTCCGGCGTCATCTTCGTGGCAGTGGCCTTGATGGCACGGGCGGTCTCGGCCAGGCCGGAAAACGCCTTGACGAGCGAGTCGACCGCGAGGTCCGATTCGCACGTCGCCGATTCCATCTGGGCCTCGCACAGCTCGAGCATCTGCGCGATCTGTTGTTCGGGCGTCCAGTCGGCGAGCGGCGCTGCTTCGGCGTTGGCGATTTCTATGGAAGTGGGCAGCATGGACGGTGGTACCGCGGCTCCGTGGCTTCAGCGGGCTTCAGAGCACTCGGGCGATGGTCGCGAGCAACTGATCGGGATTGAAGGGCTTGACGATCCAGCCGGTCGCGCCGGCCTGCTTGCCGCGCATCTTGGTTTCCGGGCCGGACTCGGTGGTCAACACCAGCATCGGGGTGAACTTGTAGCTGTCCA
This sequence comes from Pseudomonadota bacterium, assembly GCA_023391815.1. GTDB lineage: Bacteria > Pseudomonadota > Gammaproteobacteria > Steroidobacterales > Steroidobacteraceae > Steroidobacter. The sequence continues at coordinate 142,320 of JAEWAF010000080.1, read as the reverse complement.
GGCCGCGCAGCTCCTTGACCAGCGTGATGCCGTCCATGCGGGGCATGTTCACGTCGGTGAGCACCAGATCCACCCCGCGACCCTTGGCGAGATCCAGGGCTTCCACGCCGTCGGCGGCCTGGATCACCTCGTAGCCAGCTCCTTCCAGGGTGTACCGGACCATCTGGCGCATGGACGCTGAATCGTCGACGGCGAGGATGGACTTCGAGGCTCCAGACATTACACGCGCTCCAATTACACAGAATCTGGCGGTCACGAGGGAGTGACTGCATCGTTTGCCGTATTAACGGCGACGGTCGCGGGGAGTTGAGTAGGGGGTTCCCGGAATGAGTGGCCGGTCGCACTCCGCTCGCGCCGCTACGGGCGCATCGGCGCCGGCGTGAATACGGGCAGCGGCATCGTGTGCTTTTTTCGATTCAGCGGAATGTCGTACGTCACAGTCGCGCCATATCGTTCCGGGGCATGCGGGTCGTGACGACGCTTGTCGAACACCAGCAGCCGGGTGCCGAGCTGAAAGCTCTCCTTCAGATCGTGAGTGATCATGAAGATGGTCATGCGATTCGCCTGCCACAGACGCAGGATGATCTCGTGCATGTCGGCGGTGATGCCGGGATCGAGGGCGCCGAACGGTTCGTCGAGCAACAAGATCTTGGGTTCGCGGATGACCGACTGCGCAATGGACAGGCGCTGCTGCATGCCGCCCGAGAGCTGCGACGGATATTTGTCGCGCGCCGTATGCAGTCCGATCGCTTCGAGCAGGCTCTCGGCTTTCTCCAGCGCTTGCCGCCGCCTGGCGCCGAACAGCTTGCCCAACCAACGTGAGCCGGAGAGCTCGAGGCCGAGCATGAGGTTGTCGAGCACGCTCAAGTGCGGGAACAAAGAGTAGCGCTGAAATACGATGCCGCGATCCGGGCCAGGCTCAGCGGGGACCGGTTGGCCATCGATCAGCAGCTGTCCCTTCGTTGGCTGTTCGACTCCGAGCAGCATGCGCAGGAACGTCGTTTTGCCACAGCCGGACGCACCGATGATGGTGACGAACTCGCGATCGGCGACGTGCAGGTTCAGATTCTCCAGCACGACCTGGTCGCCGTATTCCTTCCATAGATGGTTGACCGTGACGGACGCCATGCTCAACGAGTCTCCGCCCAAGGAAACAGCCGCGCTCGCGCAGTTCGTAGCAGCCAATCCATGGTGTAGGCGAGCAGCGTGATCCAGATGACGTACGGCAGGATCACATCCATGGCTAGATAGCGGCGCACGAGAAAGATGCGATAGCCGAGACCCTCGGTGGACGCGATCGCTTCGGCAGCGATGAGGAAGAGCCATGCCGAGCCGAGAGTCAATCGGAGTGCATCGATCAAGCGCGGCCACAGCTGCGGCAGAATGACGCGTGTTGCAAGCAGCCAGCTGGACGCGCCCAGCGTTTGTGCTTTGATGAGTTGCTCCTTCGGCAACTCGCCGGCGCGCAGCGAGACATCGCGGATGATGCACGGAGCGACCCCGAACACGATCAGCGCGATCTTCGCGACTTCGCCCAGGCCGAGCACGATGAACAGAATCGGCAGGATGGCCAGGGGCGGAATCATCGCCACTGCGGCCACGAACGGGCCGAGCAAAGATCGCACGATGGGCAGTGCGCCGATGGCGAGGCCGCCGACGATGCCGATGAAGGCACTGATGGCCAATGCCAGTAGCAGGCGCTTCAGGCTGGCGCCGGTGTCGAGCCACCACAGCACTTCGCCGCTCCGTCGATCTTCTTCGACGGCGTAGCTCTTGAGTGTCTCCACGAACGCGCTTGGTGCCGGCAAGAGTTTGTCGTCGGGGTTCTCGGCGAGTCGCGCCGCCGAGCCGAATAGATAGGCGGCAATCAGAATCAAGAAGGGCAGGGCGCCGAGTGCCAGCGCGCTGCCGCTCGAGGGATGTAGATTTACCAGGCGAGGCACGGTGCCAACTCAGTTTTGCTCCGCCGAGCGGAGCTGCCATTTACGTAGGTGGCATGCGTCGCGCCGTCGGCGTCGACGCGTGCCGATCTGATCGAGGCATCGCCGTCGCTGGTAACAACTGCGTCAGCTGTCGTGTCAGCGAGCATCAGAGCGTTCCGTCCGCTGCCATCTTCATGTAGCTGGCGTCGAACCTCATCTTCACGCTCTTGGCGTTACCCAAGGTCTTGCCGCCCGGGAACTCGATGCCCACCGCGTCGACGGTCTTGGCGGCTTCGCCCAGCAAGCCGTGATCGAAGGAGAACTTGCGTACGGAGTCCATGGTCTTGACCACCGTCGGGCTGGTCGCGAACGCATGCGCCTCGGCGGGCGTCCAGAACATCTTGGTCGTGGCGAGCTGGCTGTTGAAGCCCGCGAGATCGGTGCCGGATGCCTTGGCCATATGCTCCAGCGCTTTCGCGTCCTTCGCGGCCATCAACTTCAATGTTTCGAACCAAGCGCCCACCAGGGCTTTCGCCAGTTTCGGATTGTCCTTCAACGTCGTCGTGTTCACGACCATCAGGTCGATGATCTCGCCCGGGATCTTGCTGGAGTCGAACACCAGCTGCGCATCTTTCGCCGCGAGGATCTCGCTGAGCTGCGGCTTCCAGGTCACGGTGGCTTTCGTGTCCGCGGCGGCATATGCACCCACGATGTCCGCATCGGACGTGTTCACCACCTTGATGTCACGTTCCTTCATTCCGGCGGTTTCCAGCGCACGTGCCAGGAGATAGTGCGAGACCGAGAGCTCGACCAGGTTCACCGGCAATCCTTTGATGCTGGCGAGGGTCTTGCCTTTGCCTTTCAGCACGACGCCGTCGTTGCCGTTGGAGAAGTCGCCGACGATCAGCGCGGTGGAATCGACGCCGCCCGCCGATGGAATCGTCAGCATATCCATGTTCGTCATCACGCACCCATCGAAGCCGCCGGCGGTGTATTGATTGATGGATTCGACGTAGTCGTTGATCTGCGTGAGCTGAATGGCGATGCCGTACTTGTCCGCCCACTTCTTCAAGATGCCGCTCTGATCCGCGTAGTCCCACGGCATCCAGCCCACGTAGATGCTCCAGGCGATCTTGAACGATTTCTTCTCGGCGGCCTGCGCGGCCGGGGTCAATGTCAGCAGCGCCAAGGTCAGCAGTGCGACCCGAAGCATGCGACATGGAAGCGAACGAGCCTGGGACAACATTCGGCGTCTCCTCTTATATGACAGGTCACTCGAGTCGAGTGCCGGAAGACGCATCCCCGCTGGAAAAAAATGGGGAGGCCGCCTGCCAGCGCGCAAACCTCCCGGGCTTTTATCCCGCCGTGTATCCAGCCTCGTCACGGTACCCGGCGCACTGGACTGCCTCTCTCGGACCAGCATCGCGAGCGATCGGAACCCTAGAGGCAAATTGCAATATTTGAGTTTGCAAGGCGCGTGCCGCTCACCGATGGCGCGATTTGTCGCCGCATGTCTCGCGTGATGCGCTCGGTCTTGCATTCAAATGGCGCGCCGATTTGTCGTGGCTGCACTCCAGCAGTGCGTTCGTGAGTTCGGCCGACGCGAAAATGTGCCGGCTGCACGAGGAATGCGCATTGGTACGCTCCTTGCTCTGCTGCTTTCAGGTCAACGCGGACTTGTCATGGGTGTGAGAATGGCCGAAGGCGCGCCGTACTGGATGCTTTGGGAAGAACTCGTCGTCGGTGGCGCGCATTGGTCCGGGCTGCTGCGACGGGGGACGACGCTTCGGCTCACGGATGTTGCTGGCGGCGGCAATGTGTCGGCGTTGTTCTATAACTATGACGACCGCCTGGAACGCTACAACATGGCGGACACGCTCAAAGCTCAACACACCGCCTACCTGACCCGAAGCTGCGTGTGCTATTCCGATATGGGGCGCGTGATCTGCTCGATCACCGACGATACCTGCGGCTGGCACGACACGCTATGCGGCGTCAGCAACGCGTCGATGGTCCGCTCGAAGTATGGCGAGGCCCGCTATCAGGAACGCCGCAACGAATATCACCGCAACGCCTACGACGGCTTTCTCAACGAGTTGGGCAAGTATGGGCTGGGCAAGCGCGACCTGGCCGCCAATATCAACTTCTTCAGCAAAGTCACTGCCGACGACGAGGGCACTCTCACTTTCCATGAAGGCCATTCGGCCGCGGGCACTTATGTCGATCTGCGGTTCGAGATGAATACGCTGGTGGTGCTGGCCGCCTGCCAGCATCCGCTCGATCCGGCGACCACTTATCGGCCCAAGGAAGTGCGGCTCACCGCGTGGCATTCGCGACCGGCACCTCGCAACGATCCCTGTCGCACGCGCTGCCCCGAGAACGAGCGCGGCTTTCGTAACACTGAAGTGTGGTACCGCTGATGCCGCTCAAGGAAAGTACGTTGAGCCCGGTAAACGCGGTGCGCCGGGAGATCATTCCGGCGGGTGAGCCGTGGATGGGCAGCCTGAAGAAGGGGCAGCACTTTCGCATCGTCGACCTCGAAGGCAATCAAGCGGTCGATACTCTGTTCTACAGCAGTGCCTCGCTCGATGAGCGCTACAGCGCGCAGGACACGATCCGCGCTCAGGGAAACATTTATCTCGGCGCGGGCACCAGGCTGGTTTCAAACGAAGGCAACACGATGTTGACGATCGTCGCCGACACCTGCGGTCGTCACGACACGTTGGGCGGTGCTTGCTCGGCCGAGAGCAACACCGTCCGTTATGCAATCGAAAAGCGGCACATGCACAGCTGCCGGGACAACTTCCTGATGGCGCTGTCGCACTGGGGCGCCCGATATCATCGAGATATCGGCAAGCGGGATCTGGCGAGCAACATCAACTTCTTCATGAACGTGCCGGTGACGCCGCAAGGCAAGCTCACGTTCGCCGACGGCATCTCGGCCGCGGGTCGTTACGTCGAGATGCGCGCCGAGATGGATGTGACGGTCCTGATCTCCAACTGCCCGCAGTTGAACAACCCGTGCAACGGTTATAACCCGACGCCAGTCGAAGTGCTGGTCTGGGATTGACGGCAGGCGACGCACGTCGCCACTCGCGGGACGACCCGCGAGTTTCATGACAACGCCGGGACGACCCGGCATCACTGCCCGGCGCTGCCGGACGGGTCGAAGGCGTTCTCATGTTCGATAAAGTGCTGATCGCGAATCGTGGCGCGATTGCGTGCCGGATCATTCGCACCTTGCGGCGGTTGGGCATTCGCTCGGTCGCTGTGTATTCCGACGCGGATCGTCACTCGATGCATGTGGAGATGGCGGACGAAGCCATTCACATCGGCGCCGCGCCGGCCGCCGAAAGTTATCTCCAACAGGATCGGATCATCGCCGCGGCCCTCGAATCGGGTGCGCAGGCGATTCATCCTGGCTACGGTTTTCTGAGCGAGAACGCGTCGTTCGCCGAGCGGTGTGCGGCGGCGGGCGTCGTGTTCGTAGGGCCCAGTCCCGAGCAGATGCGGAGCTTCGGTTTGAAGCACACCGCTCGTGAGCTGGCGCAAGCGCAAGAAGTGCCGCTACTGCCCGGCAGTGGATTGTTGGGCAATGCCGAGCACGCGACGATCGAGGCGGCGCGCATCGGTTATCCCGTGATGCTCAAGAGCACCGCGGGCGGCGGCGGCATCGGCATGCAGTTGTGTCGTGGCGCTGAGGAGTTGGCCGCCACCTTTCATACGGTCGAGCGGCTCGCTGCCAGCAACTTCAGCCAGGGCGGCGTGTTCGTCGAAAAGTTCGTCGAGCAAGCACGCCACATCGAAGTGCAGATCTTCGGCGACGGTCGCGGCAATGTCGTCGCACTCGGTGAAAGGGATTGCTCCGTACAACGGCGCAATCAAAAGGTGATCGAGGAGACCCCCGCGCCGCGGCTCGATGATCGAACCCGTCAGCAGTTGTTTGCATGTGCCGAGCGGCTGGGACGAAGCGTCGGCTACGGGTCGGCCGGCACGGTCGAGTTCGTATACGACGATGCCAGCGGCGCCTTCTACTTCCTCGAAGTGAACACGCGCTTGCAAGTCGAGCACGGCGTGACCGAACAGGTCACGGGCATCGATCTGGTCGAGTGGATGTTACGAGTCGCGGCGGGAGAACCGCCGGATTTGCTTGGCACTCGAGTGCGCTCGCGCGGCCACTCCATCCAGGTTCGAGTGTATGCGGAGGATCCCGCGCATCAGTTTCGGCCCTCGAGCGGTTTGCTGTCTCATGTGCAGTGGCCGGATGGGGTGCGAGTCGATCATTGGGTGGAGACGGGCACGGAGGTGCCGGCGCACTACGATCCGATGCTCGCGAAGATCATTGCTGATGGAGCGAATCGCGAGGAGGCGTTGCGAAAGCTCGAGACCGCGCTGGCGAGCACGCAGCTGTATGGGATTGAGACGAACCTCGCGTATCTCAGGCGAGTGATTGCGGATGAGGTGTTTCGCGAAGGGCGGCAGACGACTCGTTTTCTCTCCCGGCTGGCTTATCGACCTGCAACCGTCGACGTCATCCAGGCGGGCACGCACACGAGCATTCAGGAGTTTCCCGGTCGGGTGGGGTATTGGGATATCGGTGTGCCGCCCTCGGGGCCGATGGATGATCTGGCGTTTCGACTCGCCAATGAGCTGGTTGGAAACACCGGTCCGGCCGCTGGCTTGGAATTGACGGTCAGCGGGCCGACGCTGAAGTTCAACGCGCCGGCGGTGATCGCGCTCTGTGGGGCAGCCATGGAAGCCGAGCTGGATGGAGCGGCGGTGCCCTATTGGACCGCTCTCAAAGTTTCGGCTGGCAGTGTTTTGAAGAAGCGCGCGATTCAGGGCGCCGGCCAGCGGACGTATCTCGCTGTGCGTGGCGGATTCGATGTGCCGACTTATATGGGCAGTCGGGCGACGTTTACGCTGGGTCAGTTCGGCGGACATGCGGGTCGAGCGCTGCGCGCGGGCGATACGCTCAGACTTCACGAGAGCGTTGATCCCACCGAGGTTGGTCTGTCGTTGTCGCCCTCGCGAATACCGACGTATTCGAATGCGTGGACCATCGATGTGATGTCCGGGCCGCATGGGGCGCCGGATTTTTTCACCGACGAGGATATCCAGGCGTTCTTCGCCGCCGAGTGGGAGGTGCATTACAACTCCAGTCGCACCGGCGTGCGCTTGATCGGCCCGAAGCCCAAGTGGGCGCGTGCGGACGGCGGTGAAGCGGGGTTGCATCCCTCGAACATTCACGACAATGCGTATGCCATCGGCGCCATCGACTTCACTGGCGATATGCCGGTGATTCTGGGCCCGGACGGGCCGAGCCTCGGCGGGTTCGTCTGTCCGGCGACGATTATCGGCAGTGAGTTGTGGAAGATCGGGCAGCTCAGGCCGGGCGATAAGGTTCGGTTCAGGTGTGTATCGATAGATGGCAGTGCCGCTGAATTCGCTCGGTCGGCTTCGCGCGACGAGATAAGCATCGACAGCAGTCTTGAACTGACGAAAACGGTATTCGACGCACCGCTCGGCAGTCAAGACGCGCATCGCGCGATGCCGTCGCGCGCTGTTAGCGGGCCCGTGCTTCACGTCGTCGCGGAATCTGTCACCGGCACGCCGGCTGTCTGCTATCGCCAGGCTGGCGATAATTACTTGCTGGTCGAGTATGGCCCGCTCGTGCTCGATCTCGAACTGCGCTTCCGTGTACACGCGCTGATGGATTGGCTGCAGAGGCAGCGAGTGCGGGGCGTGCTCGAGCTGACGCCCGGCATTCGTTCGTTGCAGGTCCATTTCGAGAGCGCCACGATCTCACAACGAGCCTTACTGGAGGTGCTGCTCCGGGCTGAAGCGGAATTGCCGGCTGTCGACGACATCGAAGTGCCGAGCCGCATCGTTCACCTGCCGCTCTCCTGGGACGATCCAGCGACCCGCGTCGCCATCGAGAAATATATGCAGTCGGTACGCAAGGACGCGCCTTGGTGTCCCAGCAATATCGAATTCATCCGCCGCGTGAACGGCCTGGACTCCATCGACGACGTTCGCCGCATCGTGTTCGAAGCGAGCTATCTCGTGCTGGGCCTGGGCGATGTCTATCTCGGTGCGCCGGTCGCGACGCCGCTCGATCCTCGCCATCGCCTGGTCACGACCAAATACAACCCTGCTCGGACCTGGACGCCCGAGAATGCGGTCGGCATTGGCGGTGCTTATCTCTGTGTCTATGGCATGGAGGGCCCGGGCGGCTATCAGTTCGTCGGCCGCACCGTGCAGATGTGGAATCGTTACCGACAGACCGCCGATTTCAAGGAGGGTAAGCAATGGCTGCTGCGTTTTTTCGATCAGCTGCGCTTCTACCCGGTCTCAGCCGACGAGCTGTTACAAATGCGGGAGGACTTCCCGCGCGGCAAGTTCAAATTGCGCGTCGAGGAGAGCACGCTCCGACTGCGTGACTATCGGCGGTTTCTGGCGGACAACGAGGAGTCGATCGTCGCGTTCAAGACAAGACAGCAAGCTGCCTTCGATGCTGAGCGAGAGCGCTGGCGAACCAGCGGGCAACTCACGTTTGAGTCGGAGCCCGTCGCCGTCAACGAAGTATCGACGACGAGTGTCCCAGTCGGCTGTGAGGCGATCACATCGCCGGTGACCGGCAGCGTTTGGAAACAATCCCTCACCGTCGGCCAGCGAGTCGCCGCCGGCGACGAACTGCTGATCATCGAAGCGATGAAGATGGAAATCCCCATCCTCGCCGACCAGGCCGGCGAGATCGTAGAGATCCGCAGCAGTGCAGGCCGCGCCGTCGCCGCTGGAGAAGTGCTCGTCGCAATCAAACCAACTTGATCGCACTCCGGTAGCGATGCCCAAACGCCGCCCACGTGGCGTTCGATTGTCATCGCCCGGAGGTTTGGCAAGGGAAAAACACTCAAACGTCTCATCTAACCTTTCGGCGTCATCCGAGGTGGCGAGCCATCGCTCGGAGGTTCGGCAAACGAAAGCATCCAACCGTCTCTGGACGTCCGAAGCTCTTCGCACCTTTCGGCGTCGTCCGAGATGACCTCCCTCCTTCCGGCAGCTTCGAACAGGAGGGACCCTGTCGGAGCAGTGCGCCCAGGGATGGGACCAACGGGCCGAGCGACAGCGAAGGCAGTAGGGGAGCACGGTGCCGGAAGGAGGGAGGTCATCTCGGACGGCGCGAGCCACCGACGCTCTCCTGTCTGGCGCTCAACGCATTCGTAGGCGCCCCCGCCGCCCAGTCGCAAGCAACATAACGCGACGTAGCTGAACGAACAGATGACCGCAATTGCATCCATCGCGGCCCGCGCCCCCGAAACTGCCAACTGTTTGGCAGAGCTGCAAAGTGTGACGCAGTACAGTCCGGCGCCAGACCAGACATAAGGAAGGGCTTCGCGCGCTTCCGAAGTTCGGTGGAAGGGCGCAAGCGGTAACAGCAAGGGACTTCGATGGGTCTTTCCGAAACCATTATGGCGGCGATGATCGGTGCCCTGGCCACCGTCACCACCGCGTTGTTCCAGCTGTTCAGCTCCTTCAAACAGCAGCGCAGCTCCCGCGTCGATGTGAAGCCCAAGAAGGGCTCCACGCTGCGCTCCGTTCTCGCCGTGCTCGCACTGATGGTCGCGTCAGCCGCGGGCGGCTTTCTCTACTCCGAGTTCATGAAACAACGCGCTGCTGAAGACATGCGCGCCATGCGCGACGAGCTGAAGGAAATGCGCGCAATGATCGCCGCCGAGCGCGAGGCGGCGAGAAACGAAGTCACTCCCGCAAAGTCGATATCGATGCCGACCGATGCGGTGACCTTACCTGCCGCGATGAAAGGCGTCGCAGACAGCGTGGAATCCGTGGTCTACGTTCCGGCCTGTCGGGGAGCCGTTGCCAGTGCCGCTTGCAGCGAGCAGGAAGCTCAACGAATCGCGCTCTGCGGAACGATACCGTCCTATGCTCGCGTCGATCGTATTCAACTGTTCGCGCAACCGGACGCCATGCAATACCCCTGGGACAAACATCAGGTGACCTTCGAACAGGATCTCGGCGGCGCGCGCTTCACCGGCAATTCCTTCGAATATGCGCAAGGCCGGGAGCTGAAAGCCGTGTGTGTGAATTTCATGCAGTGGAGCAGCGAGCATCCGCATATCGCACGGGTCGTCGTGGAGTTTGGCTTCGGTAACTCGCCGACCCCACCCGAGCCCGCACCGATGACGACGCCGCTCCAAGCGCCTCCGTCACAAGTGCCCGCCGTCATAGCGGCGGATTCGTTACATCCCGTGCCGACCGCCGCGGCTTTCACCAGCACAGGCGCTGCTCAATAACGTTCACATGTACTGATTGGGCCGGAGAGCGATATTTTTTTCTCCCGCCGACGGTCACATCAGCGCTGCATTGAGCGCCCCAGCGACATTTGTGGTATCACTTCTGGTACTACATGAAGCATCGCTTGGGGGACCGGTCATGTTGGGACAGATGATGGACCGACAGCTGCTCATCAGCAGTATCGCGCGCCATGCGGAACTTCAGCACCCTCGCCGGGAGATTGTCTCGATCACCGCCGACAACCCTCGTCACCGCTATACCTATCGGGATGCATTCGCCCGCGCTCGCAAGCTCGCCAATGCGCTGAGTCGATTGGGCCTGCAACCGGGGGATCGGGTCGCGACGCTGGCCTGGAACGACTATCGGCACTTCGAAATCTACTACGCCGTCTCCGGGTCCGGGTTCGTCTGCCACACCATCAACCCGCGCCTGTTCGAGGATCAGATCGCCTACATCGTCAATCATGCCGAGGATCGCTGGCTGTTCCTCGATCCCGTGTTCGTGCCGCTCATCGAAAAGTTGCAGTCGCGCTTGCCGAAGCTCGAAGGATGCGTCGTCATGACCGACGACGCACACATGCCGCAGACGCAGCTGCCTCGCGCTCGCAGCTACGAATCGTTCATCGCTGAGCAGAGCGATCGTTTCGAGTGGCCCGAGCTCGACGAGCGGACCGCAAGCTCCCTGTGCTACACCTCGGGCACGACGGGCGATCCGAAAGGCGTGCTCTACAGCCATCGCTCGACCGTTCTGCATTGTTACGCCTCCGCGATGCCGGACGCGATGAGCCTATCGGCGCATGAAGTCGTGCTGCCGGTGGTCCCGATGTTTCATGTGAATGCATGGGGCTTGCCGTACTCCTGCGCGATGGTGGGCGCGAAGCTGGTGTTCCCCGGCTCGAAGATGGGCGACGCCGAGACCTTGCAGGCGCTCATCGAAGAAGAGCGGGTGACGTTCGCAGCGGGCGTGCCGACCGTATGGCAAGGCTTGGTCGCGTACCTGGAGAAAACGGGCAAGCGCATCGATTCTCTCACTCATGTGCTGAGCGGCGGCTCCGCCGTGCCGTTGGCGCTGATGAATGTGTTGAAGGAGCGTCACGACGTCGAAGTCGTGCATGCGTGGGGAATGACCGAGACCAGTCCGATCGGCACCATCCGCTGCATGTCACCCGAAGCGAGCGCCTTGCCCGAAGATCGTCGGCAGGCGTTGCGGGCCCGGCAGGGGCGCACGGTATTCGGCGTCGAGCTGAAAATCGAAGACGACGACGGCAAAGAAGTCCCGCGCGACGGCAAGACGTTCGGTGCGTTGAAAGTGCGCGGGCCGTGGGTCGCCGCCGGGTATTACAAACGCAGCGGCGATGATGTGTTCGAGCACGACGGCTGGTTCAACACCGGCGACGTCGCGACCATTTGCCCGCTGGGCTATATGCAGATCACGGATCGAACCAAGGACGTCATCAAGTCCGGCGGTGAATGGATCAGCTCCATCGAATTGGAAAATCTCGCGGTCGCGCACCCGGCGGTGGCCCAGGCGGCGGCGATTGCGATCCCGCATCCGAAGTGGCAGGAGCGGCCGCTGCTGGTAGCGGTGCTGAAACCGGGCACGTCGGTCAGCCGGGAGGAGCTGTTGCAGTTCTTCGCGGGCAAGGTCGCGAAGTGGTGCATTCCCGAAGACGTTGTGTTCGTCGAGAAATTGCCGCTGACGGCGACCGGCAAGCTCAGCAAGTTACAACTGCGCCAGCAGTTCGTGGGTTATCAGTTTCCACCGCGGTAGCGGCTCAAAAGAAAAAGCCTCTCCCCTTGCGGGGAGAGGCCCGTCTGTCGACTTCAGTCGAGCTTAGCGCTCGACTTTACCTTCACCCTTGACGTCCACGTCGCCAGGGTTGTCCACCACGAACATCACCACACGGCGATTCAATGCGCGGCCTTCCTCGGTCTTGTTGTCCGCGATCGGCTGCGATTCGCCGTAGCCCTTCGCGACCAGTCGCGCTTCCGGCACGCCCTGATCGAGCAGATAGGTGCGGACCGAATCGGCACGCTGCTGTGACAACTTCAGGTTGTACGCGTCCGAACCGGCGCTGTCGGTGTGACCCTGCAGCTCGATCTTCAACCGCGGATATTTCTTCAGATCCGAGGCCAGGTTATCGAGAACGCTGCGGGACTCCGCCTTGAGCTTCGCCGAGTTGTACTCGAACGTCACGCCTTCCAGCGTGATCGAGCCCTTGCGCGTGCAACCGTACGCATCGACCGCGACGCCGGGAGGTGTATCCGGGCACTTGTCGACGTTGTCGAGCACGCCGTCCTTGTCCTGATCGCCCACAGGCGGCGGCGGGGGCGGCGGTGGCGGCGGAGGCGGTTCCGGCGCGGGCGGCGGAGCGGCGACCGGTTTCGCTGCCGGCGCGCCGAAGGAGAATTGGAATCCGAGCAGGCCGAGATAATCGACGAGGTGTCCCTCGGCGCCGGCGTCGTCCCAGCGCGCTTTCAACTCGGGACGCAACGAGAAGCTGCGCGAGCCATCGCCGCTCTCCCAAGCCTTGATGAACATGCCGACACCGGCCTGCGTCATGAAGTCGGTGGCGTCACCGCCAGCGCTGTTCGCCCGATCGTTCTGTGCCACGCCGAGACCGGCGGTCAGGAACGGCTGCACCACACCGCCGCGATTGAACACGCCCAGCAGGTCGACCGAGCCGCCATACAAGCTCAGGTCGCTGCGGCCGGGGCCGCCGCCGATTTGCGAGCCATTGAGATTGAGCTCGACGTTCAAGCCACGATTGACGGCCTTGCCGACCGCCAGACCATACAACCAATCCTTGTCCTCCACGGGCCGATCGTTGTCGACGGAGATGCCGCCGATCTGCGGCGTGATATACCAGTGACCGACGTCGTCGGCCGCGGCAATCCCCGGCGCGGCGATGACGAGCGCGGGCACCGACCAGCGCAATGCCGGTCTGGCCAGGGCGCGTAACGCGTGAAACACCTTCATTTCGATTCCTCTTGTTTGTTCAACGTTGCCGTCACCCCCGAGCCGGTTTGGCCGGATCGAGGTGCCGACGGGGCGACACCTTAGCGGGCTCACCGTGTCGAACAAGCTTTGAAAACCGAAGTACCGGATTACGGTACTCTAGGCACCGCCGTACTACCTTTGTCGGAATTTGTTGCAGTGAATGAGACGAAAAATCTGCTGGAAACTTTGAAGCGTTGCTTGCGCGCGCGGGGCATGACGTATCACAAGCTGGGTCGCGCGCTGGGGCTCAGCGAATCGTCGGTGAAGCGCCTGTTCTCCGATGAATCTTTTACATTGGTGAGATTGGAGCGCGTCTGCGCAGCCATCGACATGAGTGTCGCCGATTTGGTACGCATGTCCGCCGGCACGCGCGAGCCCACGCAGACTTTCAGTTTGTCGCTCGAGCAGGAGCGAACTTTGGCAAGCGATGCTTCGTTGCTCGCATTGTTTTATTTGCTATTGAATGGCAGATCGGCCGAGGCGGCGGAGCGCCGGCTCGGTCTCAACCCGCGACTCATGCGTGCGCTGCTGGCGAGGCTCGAAGAGGCTCAGCTCATCCAGCTCGATGCGAAGCGCAGAATTCATCTGCACGCGCGCCTGCCGATCGCGTGGCGTCCGGACGGGCCGGTGCGCAAGCTGTATGAGCGTCAAGTGCGAGCGGAGTTCCTGCAAGGCCCGTTCACGGGCGCGAGCGAGGCGCTGTCATTTCATTCGGCTGAGCTGTCGCCGGCGTCGGTGCGTATTTTGCTCAAAAAGATCGACAAGCTCGCGGCCGATTTCGCCGACCTCGCGGCGCTCGATGTGCAATTGCCGGCGCGTGACAAGACCAGCGTCGCGCTGCTACTGGCGTGCCGTCCGTGGGTGTTCTCGATGTTCTCGGCTTATCGCGCCAAGGCGGTCGCGTAGGACTGCCCTCAAAAGAGGCAGATCGCGTGAGCCGATGAGTTGGCCCGGTGCGTGCGCGCGTCTCGCGCGCTTCAGTGGCTGCGAATAACGACAGGTTTTCGGGTCCGCACGATATTTGCACCATGCACGTCGTTTGCCGACCTGAGAAAGGGTAGTCATGGCCACTCCCATGAAGTCGCTGGCAACGCCGGCCGAATACGAAGACGAACGGACCGCGTTGACCAAGGAAGCGTTCAAGCGCGCGTTCCTCGACAACTTGCTGTACGTGCAAGGGAAGTTTCCCGCGCTCGCGACCCGGAACGACTACTACCAAGCACTGGCGTACGCGGTTCGGGATCGCTTGTTACAGCGCTGGATCAGCACCGCGGCTGCTTACACGAAGCAGGGCTCGCGCACCGTCGCCTATTTTTCCGCCGAGTTCCTGATGGGCCCGCATTTGGGCAATAACCTGATCAATCTCGGTATCTACGAACAGGTGCGGGACGCGATTTCCGAGCTGGGCCTGGATTTCGATACCTTGTTGCGCGAGGAAGACGAGCCGGGGCTGGGCAACGGCGGCCTCGGACGCCTGGCCGCGTGCTTCATCGACTCGATGGCGACGCTGGAGATTCCTTCGCTGGGCTATGGCATTCGTTACGAGTTCGGCATTTTTCATCAGGAGATCGTCGACGGCTGGCAGACGGAGCGCACCGACCAATGGCTGCGCTTCGGCAATCCCTGGGAGATTCTGCGGCCGGAGTGGGCCGTCGAAGTGCGGCTCGGCGGTCACACCGAACAGTATCGGGACGAGCACGAGCGTCTGCGTATTCGCTGGGTGCCGGGCAAGGTCGTGGTCGGCGTGCCGTACGACACGCCCATTCTCGGCTTTCGCAACAACACCGCGAACACGTTGCGCCTGTGGAAAGCGGAAGCGCCTGAGTCATTCGACTTCTCGACCTTCAATCGCGGCGACTATGGCGGCGCGGTTCGACACAAAGTCTGGTCGGAAACGCTGAGCAAGGTGCTGTATCCGAACGACGAGCAGATTCAGGGCAAGACGCTGCGCCTCGAACAGCAATATTTCTTCGTGTCCGCTTCCTTGCAGGACATGCTACGCATCATGCGCGTGCAGAAGCTGCCGATCGAGCGCTTCCACGAGAAGTTCGCCGTGCAGCTCAACGACACCCATCCCGCGATCGCCGTCGCGGAGCTGATGCGGCTGCTGGTGGACGACCACGTGATGCCTTGGGAGCAGGCATGGGAGATCACCTGCAAGACGTTTGCCTATACCAATCACACTTTGTTGCCCGAGGCGTTGGAGTGTTGGCCGCTCGAGCTGTTCAAGGCCGTGCTGCCTCGGCATCTGGATCTGATCTACGAAATCAATGTCCGTTTTCTGGACGAGGTGCGAATTCGTTTCTACGGAGACGAGTCGCGGCTCGCGCGCCTGTCGCTGATCGACGAGCATGGCGAGCGTTACGTTCGCATGGCGCACCTGGCCTGCGTCGGCAGTCACGCGATCAACGGCGTCGCCGAGTTGCACTCGGAGTTGCTGAAGCAGGACGTGCTGAAAGACTTTTACGAAATGTGGCCACACAAGTTCGGCAACAAGACCAATGGCGTGACGCCGCGTCGCTGGATGGCGTTGAGCAACCCGCGGCTGTCCGCTCTGATCAGCGAGGCGATCGGCGACTCGTGGGTCAAGAATCTGGATGAGCTGGTCAAGCTCGAGCCGTTCTCCGAAGACGGCGCGTTCCGGCAGCGCTGGCGTGAGATCAAACACGCCAACAAAGTCGAGCTCGCGGCGTTCGTGAAGCAACGTATCGGTGTGGAGATCGATCCTGCGTCGCTGTTCGACGTCCAGGTCAAGCGCATCCACGAGTACAAGCGCCAGCATCTCAATATCCTGCACGTGATCGCGCTGTATCACCGGCTGCGCTCGAATCCGAACGCGGAGTTTCAGCCGCGCACGTTTATCTTCGGCGGCAAGGCCGCGCCGGCCTATCACCTCGCCAAGTTGATCATCAAACTGATCAACTCGGTCGCGGACGTGGTCAATCGCGATCCGGCGGTGAAGGATCGACTCAAAGTCGTGTTCCTGCCGAACTTCAACGTCAGTAACGGCCAGCGCGTCTACCCGGCGGCTGAGCTTTCGGAGCAGATCTCCACGGCGGGCAAGGAGGCTTCAGGCACCGGGAACATGAAGTTCTCGATGAATGGCGCGTTGACCATCGGCACCATGGATGGCGCGAACATCGAGATCCGCCAGGAGGTCGGGGCGGAGAATTTCTTCTTGTTCGGTTTGACGGCCGAGCAGGTCGCGCAGACCAAGGCTCGCGGATATCGGCCACTGGAGTACATCACGCCCGAGTTGCAGGAGGTCATCTCGCTGATCAACAGCGGGTTCTTCTCACGTGGCGATGCGCAGATGTTCCGCGCGCTGACCGATGGGCTGCTTTGGCACGACCCGTATCTGGTATTCGCGGACTTCGAGTCTTATTCCGAATGTCAGCAGCAGGTGAGCCAGGCTTATCGCGAGGTCGATCGCTGGACGCGCATGTCGATCTTGAACAGCGCGCGCAGTGGCAAGTTCTCTTCCGATCGCACCATTCGCGAGTATTCCGTCGATATCTGGCGTGCGCCGTCGGTGCCGGTCCGCCTGTTGTCTCAGGAGGACGTAAAGGTCGGCTTCATGCAGTGAGCAGGCGCAGGGCGAACATTACCCACATCACATACAGCACGATGCTGCTGGCGAAGAACAACTGGAAGCGTCGAATGACGACGTTGCTCGTGAGGTGCACATACGTGTGCGCCGCTCGCAGCACGACGTAGCCCCAGGCACAGGCCAGCAGCAGTACCGTCGTGAGCTGGGTGATCGCGAGAAACCCGCACAGCGCGTAGAACAGCACTGGCACTTCGAACAGATTGCGGAAGTGGTCCGAAGCCGCGACGTTTTGCAGCGTCTCGTGAGCCTGCTTCGCGGTCGCCAGCTTTTGGGGATGGATCCGCCGGGCGCGGATTTCGGCGATACGGTCTCGATATAACTTGACGAATACCAGCCCGGTCAGCAAGGCGAGGGCGGTGGGGGGTAACAGAATCGCGTGTTGGATCTGCATGGCTCCCTCCACCGCCTTCGGTTCGTTACATCACTTTGACGGGGATGCCGGCGATGCGCTTGCGCCACTCCGCCGGGCCGGTCTCGTGCACCGATTCGCCGCGGGCGTCGACAGCGACGGTCACTGGCATGTCTTTCACTTCGAACTCGTAGATCGCTTCCATGCCCAGGTCGCCGAACGCGACCACGCGGCTGGAGCGGATCGCCTTGGAGACGAGATACGCCGAGCCGCCGACCGCCATGAGGTACGCCGCTTTGTGCTTGCGAATGGATTCGATGGCTTCGGGGCCGCGCTCGGATTTGCCGACCATGGCGATCAGGCCGGTCTTGCCGAGCATCATCTCGGTGAACTTGTCCATGCGCGTCGCGGTCGTGGGGCCGGCGGGACCGACCACCTCGCCCTTCACGGGATCGACGGGGCCGACGTAATAGATCACGCGGTTCTTGAAATCCAGGCCCGGCGGCAACGGTTCGCCTTTCTCGATCAGCGTGCTCAAGCGTTTGTGAGCGGCGTCGCGACCGGTCAGCATCTTGCCGGACAACAACAAGCGCTCGCCCGGCTTCCACGACGCCACGTCCTCACGCGTGAGCGCATCGAGATTGACTCGACGCGAGTCGGCGGACGCTTGATAGGTCAGTTTCGGCCACAGCTCCAGATCGGGCGGATCGAGCTTCGCGGGTCCCGAGCCGTCGAGTACGAAGTGCGCGTGGCGAGTGGCGGCGCAGTTCGGAATCACCGCGACCGGCAACGACGCAGCGTGCGTCGGACAATGTTTGATCTTTACGTCGAGCACGGTGGTGAGGCCGCCGAGACCTTGCGCACCGATGCCGAGGGCGTTGATCTTGTCCATGATCTCCAGGCGCAGCGCTTCGTACTTGTCCTTCGGCCCGTGCTCGCGGATCTCATGAATGTCGATCTCTTCGAACAACGCTTCCTTGGCCATCACCATGGCTTTCTCTGCGGTGCCGCCGATACCGATGCCGAGCATGCCCGGCGGACACCAGCCCGCGCCCATTTGCGGCACGGTCTTCACCAGCCAGTCGACGATCGAGTCGGACGGATTCAACATCACCATCTTGGATTTGTTTTCCGAGCCGCCGCCCTTGGCCGCGACGGCGATGTCGAGCGTGTCGCCCGGCACGACTTCCATATGAATCACCGCGGGCGTGTTGTCCTTGGTGTTCTTCCTATCGAACAAGGGATCGCCGACGATCGATGCGCGCAGCGTGTTGTCAGGATGGTTGTACGCGCGACGCACGCCTTCGTTGATCATGTCGCTCAGTGACAGGGTGGCGTCGCCCCACTGCACGTTCATGCCAACTTTGACGAACACGGTGACGATGCCGGTGTCCTGACAGATCGGGCGGTGACCTTCGGCGCACATGCGCGAATTCACCAGAATCTGTTTGATCGCATCCTTCGCCGCCGGGCTTTCCTCGCGCTCGTAGGCGGCGGCCATGGCTTGGATGAAATCGGGCGAGTGGTAATAGGAAATGTATTGCAGGGCGTCGGCGACGCTCTGGATCACATCGTCTTGCTTGATGGTCGGCATGGTGCGGCGGCGGTGCTTTCGATGGGGATCGAGAGGGGGCGGAATCTACCACCGGCGTCGGGGTCGGGCCACCACGCGGACCGCGAACGCAGACATCACCTAATGCGAAGGCCCGCCAGTTCCCGGATGCGGCGCAGATAAGCCTGCTCGTCGGGCGGCCGACCGGCCCGCTGCGCTTCCCACAACGCTTCCGCCAGGCGTTCGATGACTTGATGTTCCGCGTCGTGGGGCGAGCTCAGCCGCGCCGCCAGGGCCTCGAACGCGGCCCGGATGCCCGGCGGTCGATCGGTGTTGATCTGATCGCGGACCGCCAGGTGCAGGCCCATGTGCAGAAACGGGTTGGACTGCCCGCCTTCGGGACTGTAGTCGCGGTCGAGCACGTCGTCCGAGCCTTCCAGCGCGGCCTGATATTCAGGATGAAGTGCGATCACATCGGCGATCTGCGCCTCGAGCGGCTCCATCGGAAGCCCTTCGCGATGCTTGCGCCAGGCCTCGACGTACGCACGGCGCAGTTGATCGCGGGATTGAGTGTCGAATACCGGCATGCGGCGATTGTAGCCGCTGCCGGCTCTCAGGGCAGTGTCACTCGATACAGGGCATGGCCGCTCCCCGTCAGGAAATACGCGACGCCATCGGCTTGGATCGCCGGGGCGACCGTGTCCAGCCACACTCGCTCGCCGTTCGCCGGGTTCCACACGTGCATCTGATTGTCTTCGACGAAGATGACGCGGCCGTCGTTGACCGTGCTCTCGCTCAGCAACTGCCACTGCGGAGTGGCGAGTTGAGTCGTCACCGAGCCATCGTTCACGTGCAGTTCGTAGTCGTCCCGGTCGAGCCAGCAGACCAAGCCATCTTCGAGCACGCCCATCATGGCGTCAGGGGCCAGCACTGTCGCGGCGGCTGGATTGTTCAGGGGTGCGACGACCAGCGCCGCGGCGCTCGACATATCGAACCACGCAATGCGGGTGCCATCGCTACGTGGAAGAATCAGCGGGCCGCTCGCGATCAATTGCGTAGCGGTCGTCGCCAGGTTGTGGCTGTAGATTCCCGCCGTGCCATTCATGGTCGCGCGGAACAGCAATCGTTCGTTTCCTGGCGTCAGCACGATCTCCGGTGGACTGGCAGCTGCCGTGCCTCCAACCGGCACGTCCCGCAAGTTGCCGGTCGATACGTTGTAGAGTTTGAACACTGTCGAATCGTTGGCAGGCAACCAGCTCACCCAGGGGCCGCGGAAGGTCGGCGCTGCGTCGGCATGGAACGGCGCCAATGGCGCAAGCTCCGTGGGCTGACCGGAATGGTCGAGCGCGTACATGTGACGATCCTGACTGAAGGCCACGATGCGGCCAGCCACCCACCGGTAGCCCATGAAGCCGGCAGCCGCCGGGGGCAAGGCAGTTGCGACACCGGTGGAGTTTTTCCGCATCACTGCCCCGGATCGCTTCTTATACAGCAGTGAGCCTTGATCCGCGGCCAGCAACAGCTCCACGTCGGTGTCGAGTAATTCGTAGTTGAGCGGCGTGGATGGCACGATGACGCGGTAGTAACGCGAGTTCACTTTGCCGTACCGATCCTGAACACGAATCGACACCGAGTGCTCGCCGGGCGGCACGCCGTCGAGCGAGAAGATCACCGCGAAGGGACTGGTCTGTGTTCGCAGTACACGCAGATCGCTTGCCGTGATCGTCAGTGTCGCCCCGGCAGTATCGTCACCGAACTCGCCGGTGATGTTCACGCTGCGGCCCGAGGCGATCATGCCGTCGAACAGCCCTGTGACATTCAGTTTCGGGACCAGATCGATCGTCGCAATCTCTTCCATGGCCGCGGTTGCCGTCGTGCTGTCGGTCGCGACGACCCGAAACACATTCGGGCCCGGCGGCAAGGCGGTCGGGTCCAGGGAATAAAGATACTGGCCCCGGTACGGACCCTGAATCTCCGGCGTGCTCACCACTTGCACCGAGTTGCCGTTGACGAAAAACTCCACGGAGCCGATGCCGGCATCGGATGAGGCCATTGCCCTCATCACCAGCGGGTCGTCGGCCGTTTGCGGCGAATTCAAGGCGAGCAGCACCGCCGGCGCGGGATTGTCTACTTGCACCTGGCGAGCAGCGATCAACATCAGGCCAGGGCTCTTTTCAACGAGCGCCACGACAGTGTGCGTGCCATCGACGAGCTGCTGCGCTGGCAAGGTGTATGCGAACGTTGCACCGCTGGTCACATGAGCCAACACCGCGGTGTCGAGCAAGTAGTAGACGCCGAGCGACGCTCCGACGTTCTCCATGCTGACCTGCACGGGGCCGCGAATGGGCTCGGCCTGGTCGATTGCAATCGTCGGCAGCGGACGCGCCGGGTCGGTGTTGATCTCGATCTCGGTTTCTCCGCCGGAGGAGTGCAGCGGTAACGAACGTCCTTGCAAAGTCACCGTCACTCGATATCGCCCGGTGGCGGGGCCGAAGCGTGTCCATTCGCCCCGCTCGCCGTCCAGGGCCGGCAGTGCCTCAACTACTTCCCAGCTGCCGTCACCGACGCGCCGTTCGACCTTGTAGCCGAGCTCGTTGTCGAATCGATCGATCCAGTTGATCGATAGCTGCGATGTACCCAGAGTCATGACCATCCGCGCGCTCTCGGCGCTGCTCTGTTCGTCATCGACCGGGTCAGGCGGTGGGGGAGGATTGTTTGGTGAGCCGCCACCCGGTGGCGGTGTCGTGGTCGGCGGATTGTTGGCCGTGCTGCCACCCCCGCCGCCGCACGCGGACACCGCGAACGCGAGGAATGCGAGCACGACGACGCGTCGTGAGATTCCGAACAGAGCTGACATAAAGCCAGAATGGGAATTCGACATCACTCGAACATTCCTTGAGGGCCGCCGTGCCCGCGTGTGAGTTCTTGTTCGGCTGCGCTGTCAGCCGCGACGGCAATCTTACCGTTGCCGATGTGAGTTATTGCAAAGATGCTCGGACGAGATAACGGCTTGTCAATTCCGTCGACACTTGCCAGAGCCGCGTGGCCATGGCGCGATCGGTTTGATGGGCGCTCTGGGGCGCGGGATTGCAGTCGGCGAAATACTCGCCGTTGACGCGACTCAATGTGGGATGAGCGGCGACATAACAAACGGTGGCCGCGCCCTGCGCCGGCGACTTCAGATTCGGTGGCGTGGCGCTGGCGGGCAGGTCGCGTCGGATGTTGGTGTCGACCGGGCCCGGTGTCAGGCAGTTCGAAGTCGCGCGTGTCTCGGCGAGGCGACGTGATAGCTCCAGCGAAAACAAACCGTTCGCGAGTTTCGAATGCGCATAGCCGCTGCGATACCAATCGCGGCCGGACAGATCATTGAATTGGATGCCGCCGGCGGGCGCGTCGCGATGGTTGCCGCTGCCGACCACGACGACACGGCCTTGCGCGGCGGACGTGACGCGATCGAGCAGCCGCTGCGCGAGAATGAAATGGCCGAGATGATTCACGACGAATTGTTTCTCGATGCCGTTCACTCGCTGCCAGTCGCCGAGGACGATGCCGGCGTTGAGGATCAGCATGTCGAGGTTCACGTTCATGCCACGAATCGCGTCGGCACAGGCGACCACGGAGTCGAAGTCGGTCAGTTCCAGCGCGACTGGTGTCGTTTTGCCGCTGACCTTGCCGCAAGCTTCTCTGCCTTTGTCGAGGCTGCGCGCGGTGCCTATGACATGAGCACCGCGCGCGGCGAGCACGCGCATTGTTTCGAAGCCGATGCCTGAGTTGCAGCCTGTGACCACGGCTGTCATGCCGCTTAAATTCAAGCCGGCGGTGACTTCGTCCGCAGTCGAGTTGCGGGTGAACCGACTGCGCGGCGTATCCGCGTTCGCAGCGAAGGATACTTGAGCGCCGATGCCCGCGAGCGCAGCTTGATAGATGAACGCTCGTCGATGCATCAGGCGTGTTTCCTTCGTAGCTTCTGAGCGCCGATGCCCGCGAGCGCAGCTTGATAGATGAACGCTCGTCGGTGCATCAGGCGGGTTTCTTTCGCAACTTCCGTGCGAGCTTGGCCTTGGTTGCGGCGACTGTGGGTTTTGTGACGGTGCGTTTGGGTTTCGGGGGCGCGAAGATGCTTCGCTTCTCGGGCTTGGTTTCGGGCGGTGTCTTTTCCTTGTACTCGCACAAATCGAGGATCACGCACTCCGGACACTTCGGCTTGCGTGCGATACAAGTGTAGCGCCCGTGCAGGATCAGCCAGTGATGCGCATCGTGCGCATATTCCGGCGGCACGACTTTCAACAAATGATCTTCGACGGTGCGCACATTGTCGCCCGGGGCGAGACCGGTGCGATTGGAGACGCGAAAAATATGGGTGTCGACCGCGATGGTCGGATGGCCGAACGCTGTGTTCAGAATCACGTTCGCTGTCTTCCGGCCGACGCCAGGCAAGGCTTCCAGCGCTTCGCGCGACTCGGGAACCTGGCCGCCATGTTGCTCGACCAGAATGCGACAGGTGGCGATCACGTTCTTCGCTTTGGTGTTGAACAAGCCGATGGTCTTGATGTACTTCGAAAGACCTTCCACCCCGAGCGCCAGGATGGCTTGCGGCGTGTTCGCATGCTTGTACAGCTCGCGCGTGGCGAGATTGACGCTCTTGTCGGTGGCCTGAGCCGAGAGGATCACGGCGATCAGCAGCTCGAACGGCGTGGAATATTCCAGCTCGGTGGTCGGCTTGGGATTGGCGGCCTTGAGGCGCTCGAAAATCGCGGCGATTTTTTTTCGGTTCATGGCTTGGTGGAACGGCGGGCGGCTATCCAGTTGCGCGCGGCGATCAGCAGCCCCAGCGAGATGAAGGCGCCAGGCGGCAGCATTGCGAGCAGAAAGCCCATATCGACACTGAATACTTTGAGCTCGAGCTTGTCGGCCCAATTACCTAATAGCGGGCCCGCGCCGTTCAGCAGTGAGCCGCGGCCTACGAGCTCGCGAGCAAACCCCAGAGCCAGCAGGGTGAGTGCGATCCCGAGCGCAATGCGTACGCTGCGGATGAGCGCGACTCGGCGGTCTGGCGCAGGTGTTTGTATGTGATCGACCAGCACGATATTCACCGCCAGCAATGGCAGGAACACCCCGAATGAGACGCCGAGATCGTGAAACCAGGCGCGCATGAAGAGTTCAGCCGCCGTTACGAGTCCGGCCGTCACGAGCAGGCTCGCAGGAAAAACGATTGCGTCGTCGAGCCAGCGACGAATGGCTGCCAGCAAGAGTGTCGCCAGAGGAAATATCACGATCACTACGGCGCTGAAGCCGAGGGCTTTGACGACGGTGTCGCTGACCGCCAGCAGCGGACACAAGGCCAGCAATTGCAAGATGCTGTCGAAGGCGCGGTGACGCGGGGGATTGCTTGCTCCACCCGGCCGCGCGCTTGAATCTCGGGCCGACAGATTGTCTGCCGCGCTGGGCGTTGCACTTGGATGTCGACCCGGTAGATCGTCCGCTGTGGCGGGCGCTGTGCCGGTGCTCGCGTTGGATGACGGAGTGCTCATCGCGGCTTGCCATCCTGATACAAACGATCCTCGTTGCCCTGATAGAACTCCAACGTGCGGCGCACGGCTTTCACGATGGCTCGCGGCGTGATGGTCGCTCCCGTGAACGCGTCGAAGTCGCCGCCATCACGGCGCACCGTCCAGCGCTGCTGCGGCGGGTTCGTCAAAGACCGGCCACGAAACTTATCCAGCCAGCCGGCGTCCCGATTCTCGAACGCGTCGCCGAGTCCCGGCGTTTCATTGTGACGAATCACCTGCACGCCGATGAGCTGTCCGCCCGGAGCGATGGCCACGAGCAATTCCAACGGGCCGCGATATCCATCGGGTGCCACTGAGCGAATGGCGACGGCCACGGGTAATCCGGTCTTGCGGAACCGATAGACCATGACGGGCGCCGATGTGCCGAGCAACTCCGGGGCGGTCACTTCAGTGGTATCGGTGAGGGGATCGTTGTCATAGCTGCTCGGCGCGACCAGCGCATCCAAGTGCTCTTTGACCCACGCCTGCTCATTGTGAGTTATGCGGTCACGCGTGAGGTTCGCGAAGATCACGAGTCCAACCGTGACCACGGCCGCGATGATGGCGAGCGTCGCCGCCGGGGCCGCGATGTTTCGCTTGTTAGCGGGCGTGGCCATAGACGCGCGGAATCGTGTAGCGGTCGATGAGCGGCACCGACAGATTCATCAGCAGGACGGCGAAGGCGACGCCGTCGGGATAGCCGCCCCAGGTGCGAATGACGTAGGTCAGCACGCCGATGCCCGCGCCGTAGACCAATCGACCGCGATCGCTGGTGGCCGCCGAGATCGGGTCGGTGGCGATGAAGAATGCGCCCAACAGACTCGCGCCGGAAGTGAGATGGAAAATGGGGCCGGCGTACGCGCCGGGATCGACCATGTACATCAGCGAAGCGCAAACGACGATTGCGCTGAGCATCGCCACCGGAATGTGCCAGCGAATGATGCGCAACCCCAGCAGTGCGATACCGCCGGCCAGTGTCGCCAGGTTGATCCACTCCCACCCGCGGCCGCCGAGCGTGCCGAAGATCGGCGCCGCTTGTGCTTCGGCCATGGTCATGCCCATCTTCAAGCTCGTTCGTAACGCATTGAGGGGTGTCGGGGATGTGACTGCATCCCAAGTGAGTCGCGAGGGCAGCGAGCCGGTGAGAATGGTCTGGATCGTTTCGCCAACCGACAATTTGACGTGCGCCATCTCCATGCCCGCGGGCGGCAACCATTGCAACAGCTGCACCGGAAACGAAACGAGCAGCACGGCGTAGCCCACCATTGCCGGATTGAATGGATTCCGTCCCAGCCCGCCGTACAAATGTTTTGCCAAGAGGATCGCGAACGCCGTTCCACTTACGATCAGCCACCACGGCGCCAACGGCGGCAGACACAGTGCCAGCAGTACCGCTGTGACGATCGCGCTGCCATCTTTCAAGAAGGGCTCGAGCGGCTTGCCCCGTAATCGCAACGCCAGCGCCTCCGCGATCAGCGCTGTCGCCGCTCCCAATGTGATTTGCACCAGCAGGCCGACACCGAAGAACACAACGTGCAGCGCCACCGTCGGCACCAGCGCATATAAAACGATGCACATGACCCGCCTGACGCTGTCATGAGCGACTACATGCGGTGCCGGTGAGGTGGGGAAGGTCATGTTGATGAGGGAGGCTCGCCTTTGGGCCGTCGCTTTTCCGCCAGTTTCGCCCGATGTTCCGCTTCGAGGCGCGCGAGACGCTCGTTGCGGGCGAGGAAGCGAGCGCGTGTGGCTTCGGCGGTGAGGTGGGCGTCGAGCTCGCGAGCGAGCACGGGCTTGGCCTCGCGGAAGCGTTCGGCTAGCGGGATCTGGCTGGGGCAAACGTAGTCGCAGCAGCCGCATTCGATGCAGTCGAGCAGGCCGTGGCGTGTGAGTTGCTCGCTGTCGAAAGGTTGCAGGTACCAATGCAACTGTTGAGGGAGCAGGAACGCTGGACACACTTGCGAGCAATTGCCACAACGAATGCAGGGCATCTCGAGGCCGCGAGGCTGCAGGTCGAGCGCGGAGGCGGCGATGATGCAGTTGGTCGCTTTCACGACCGGCAGATCGTCGATAGGCAGCGGCGAGCCCATCATCGAACCGCCCATGATCAATCGCGACATGCGTTCGGTGTAACCGCCGCAGTCGGCGACGAGGCTGGAGAAAGGCGTGCCGATCCGAGTTTCGAAGTTGCCGGCCTCGCGCACGCCGTCGCCGGTGACGGTGACGATGCGACTCACCAACGGTTGCCCGTCGCGGATCCAGCGAGCGATAGCGGCGGCGGTGCCGACGTTCTGACACACGACGCCGATGTCGGCGGGCAAGCCATCGTGCGGCACTTCCAGACCGAACACCGTCGCGATGAGTTGCCGCTCGCCCCCGGCGGGATAAATCGCGGGCACGACTTTGATACGAATTCTCGAATCAGCAGCCTTCTCGAGCGCCTGGCGGAGCGCGGCTTGTGCTTCGGGTACATCGTCCTCGATGGCGATCGTGCAGTTCGGCGCGCACAGCGCATGAAGCAGTGCCCGCGCACCGAACACGATGTCCTCGGCACGCTCGCGCATCAGCATGTCGTCACAACTGATGTAAGGCTCGCATTCGGCGCCATTCAGCAGCAGTTGCGGGCCTTGCTCGCACAATGAGCTTTCGAGCTTATTCGCAGTGGGGAACGCTGCGCCGCCCAACCCGACGATGCCACCTCGCGCGATGTGCTCGCAAGCTTCGGTTGGCGATATTTGTTCGAACGAAACGATCGCAGCGGCATTCTCGAATCGTTCATCGCGACCGTCGTTGGCGATGACGATGCTGAGCGTCGGCGCACCCAGTCGATGGGGCGCCGGCCGAGGTTCAATGGCGATCACTTCGCCCGAGGCGGGTGAATGCAACCAAGCACTGATGCCAGGCGCGGGCTGCGCAATGGGTTGAAGCATGCGAACGCGGTCGCCAGGTTTCACCAGCGGCAGCGCCGGCAATCCGGAGTGCTGATCGAGCGGCATCACATATCGATCGGTCGGGCTCGCCCTGCGAATCGGTGCTTTGGTGGAGCGATGTTTGTGCGCTTCGATGCGCAGGCCGCCGGAGAGCAATTCCTTGGTGGTCATCGCGCGGGCGCCGGTTGCATCACGATGCAATCGACCGGGCAAGGCGGAATGCACAGCTCACATCCGGTGCAGTCTGCCGCGATCACGGTGTGCATGTGACGAGACGCGCCGACGATGGCATCGACGGGGCAGGCTTGAATGCATTTGGTGCAGCCGATGCAGGCGTCTTCTTCGATGAAGGCGACCGCCGGAGACTCGGGCACCACGCCGAACTCCTTACCGACCGGCTTGGGTGCCACGCCCATGAGCCTCGCCAGTGCTTTCGCCGTGCGCTCGCCGCCGGGCGGACACTGATTGATATCGGCCGCGCCTTTCGCGATGGCTTCCGCATACGGGCGGCATCCGGCGAACGTGCAGCGTCGGCACTGAGTTTGTGGCAACAAGGCGTCGATGCGATCGACGAGCGAGATTTCTTTGGGCGCGCCGCCGGTGACAACAGTCGCCACGCCGGCCAGCGCGGCAAGAACGACGACGGTGAGGAGGGCGGTAATCATCGTGAATGACTCATTCCTGAATCAGTCCGGTGAAGCCCATGAACGCCAGCGCCATGATGCCGACACTCACGAGTGCCAGAGGCGCGTCCCGAAACACAGCGGGCACTTCGGCATGTTGCAAACGTTCGTGCATGGCCGCGAATGCCAGCAGTAAAAACCCCAGCGCCGCCGCCATCGCGATCGAGAAAGACACGGCGTCGACGATGGTGTGCATCCGTGAGTCCACCATGAGCGCGATGCCTGGCACGGCGGAATTGGTGGTGAGAAGCAGCGTGAAGCCGGGACGTTGAGGTTGCAGCCGGCCGTGGCGCCGTAGCACGAATTCAACCAAGGGCACGACTGCTACGGCGACGATAACGAACACGAACGTTCGCAAATAGCCGAGCTCGTTCGGTTTCAACAGCCAGAGCGACACCAGCCAGGTGATCGCGGCGACCGCCGGCACGGCGATCAAGGAAGCGATCGCGAGCCCTTGCGCGCTGCTGTAGGTTCCCGTGACGGCTTCGAACGGCCGCCACGAGGGGAGGTGCGTCAGCGCCATCACGTTGACCAGGACGGCGCTGAGCAGAATGAGCAGGAGCGCTGACATGGTTTCAGCGGTGCCGCCGCGTTGCTATTTCACCTTCATGCCTGCGGTCGCGCCGGAGTCGGGCGAAAGCAGGAAGATATCTTTGCCGCCCGGGCCCGCTGCCAGCACCATTCCCTCGGAGGTGCCGAAGCGCATCTTGCGCGGCTTCAGGTTCACCAGGACCAGCGTGAAGCGACCGACCAGCTGTTCGGGCGCATACGCCGAGCGAATGCCCGAGAACACCGTGCGCTGACTGTCGCCCACGTCGAGCGTGAGTTTGAGCAACTTGTCCGATCCCTCGACGCCTTCGGCCGCCACCACCTTGGCGATGCGCAGATCGATCTTGGCGAAGTCTTCGATGCTGATTTCGCCCACGGGCTCGTTGGCTTCCGCCTTCGCTTCGGCCTTGGCCGGCGTGGTGGACGCGACGGTCGTGACCTTTGCGGTCGGCTTCACTTCCGGCTCGCCGGTTGTCGGCTTCACCGGCTCGCCGGTATCGAACAGCGCGACCAGTTGTTTCGGGTCGACGCGCTGGAGCAAGTGCTCGTACGCACCGATCTCGTGTCCGGCCGGCAGCCACTGGTGCTGACCCCAGCGCATCTGCGCGTCGGTGAGTCGCAAGAAACCTTGTACCTTGCGCGCCGTCTCCGGCAGCACCGGCGCCAGCAGCACGGTCAGATACCAGAAGAAGTTCAGGCTGGTCGAACAGACCCGATGCAGGCGCTGCTCTTCGCCGGGCACTTTCGCCAGTTCCCACGGCTTGGCCGAGTCGATGTATTGATTCACGCGATCGAGCAGCGTGCCGATCTCGCGGATCGCTTTGCCGAACTCGCGACCCTCATACAACTCGCCAATACGATTCCAACATTCGCTGTCGCTGACGAAGTCCTGCTGCAACTGTTGAGCAGCCGGATCGAGCGCACCGAGCTTGCCGCCGAACCGTTTGGTGATGAAGCCCGCGCAACGGCTGGCGATGTTCACGTACTTGCCGACCAGGTCTGAATTCACGCGCGCGACGAAGTCGTCGGGATTGAAGTCGATGTCTTCGACGTATGCGTTGAGCTTGGCCGCGAGGTAATAGCGCAGCCACTCGGGATTCATGCCGAGATCCAGATAGCGGACCGGGCTCAAGCCGGTGCCGCGGGACTTGGACATCTTCGCACCCGACACGGTGATGAAGCCGTGCACGAAGACGTTGTCCGGGATCTTGCGGCCCGCGAACTTCAACATCGCCGGCCAGAACAGCGTGTGGAAATAGATGATGTCCTTGCCGATGAAATGAATCTGCTGGACGTCGTCCGCGGCGATGAACTCCTCGAAAGTGCGCGGCTCGCCGTTGGCTTTCGCTTTACCCGTCGCGAAATAATTCTTCAACGACGCGAGATAACCGACCGGTGCGTCCAGCCACACATAGAAATATTTGCCGGGCGCGTCTGGAATCGGGATGCCGAAGTAGGGCGCGTCGCGCGAGATGTCCCAGTCGCCGAGCTGCTGATCGCCTTTGCCGCTCAGCCATTCGCCGGCTTTGTTCGCGACCGACGGCTGCAAGCGTTTGGTCCACTCGGTGAGGAACTCGACGCAGCGTGGGTCGGAGAGCTTGAAGAAGAAATGATCCGAGCTCTTGCGCACCGGCGTGGCGCCGGACAGGGTCGAGTAGGGATTGATCAGATCCGTCGGCGCGTACACGGAGCTGCAGTTCTCGCAGGCGTCGCCGTACTGATCCTTGGCGTGACAGTTCGGGCATTCGCCCTTGATGTAACGATCGGCGAGGAACATGTTCTTCACCGGATCGAAGAACTGCTCGACCGGCTTGCGATAGATCAGATCGTTGGCCTGGAGCGCGCGATAGATTTCCTGAGACAGCTCGGTGTTCTCGGGCGAGTGCGTCGAGTGCCAGTTGTCGAAGCTCAGCAGGAAGCCATTCAGCGAGCGCGGCCGGCCGGCGGCGATGCGCCCGACCAGTTCCTCCGGCGTGATGCCTTCGGCTTCGGCCTTGAGCATGATGGGGGCGCCGTGCGCGTCGTCCGCGCCCATCCAGTGGACCTTGTGGCCCTGCAAGCGCTGGAACCGCACCCAGATGTCGGCCTGGATGTACTCCATGATGTGACCGATGTGGAACGGGCCGTTAGCGTACGGCAGGGCCGTGGTCACGAAGAAATTGCGAGGTACGGCAGTCATTTAGCGCGGAAGGGCGGCGGCAAAGGACGGAAATTATGCCACGGAAGCAGGCCGGGGCGCGGCCGCGTGGTTACGCGATAGCGCGGTTAATTCCTGATGGTGCCGGCTGGCCTGGAAACAATGCCTCAGCCCATGTCCTTGTACTGCTCGAACTTGGCCTTGTTGATGGCCTTCTGGTAGGCGTGTTTGCCGCTGATCACGGCCTTGTCCAGCAATTCCTGAATGGCGCTGTCCATCAGCCGCATGCCGTAGGCGGCGCCGCTTTGCATGGCGTTCTCGAGCTGGTCGAGCTTGCCCTGACGGATCAGATTGGCGACCGCCGGGGTGTTCACCAGGATTTCGTGGGCGGCGACGCGGCCGGGCTTGCCGGCCCGGGGAATCAGCTGTTGCGAGATCACGCCTCGGAGCGAGGTCGAGAGCATCGCTCGCACGTGCGACTGCTTATCCGCCGGGAAGGCATTCACGATGCGGTCGACCGTCGGGGCGGCGCCGTTGGTATGCAGGGTGCCCATGACCAGGATGCCCATCTCGGCGGCGGTCACCGCGATGCTCATGGTTTCGTAATCGCGCAACTCGCCGACCAGGATCACGTCGGGATCTTCACGCAACGCCGAGTGCAACGCTTCGGAGAACGACGGACTGTGCGTGCCGATCTCGCGCTGGCTC
The DNA here is from genome assembly GCA_023391815.1 of Pseudomonadota bacterium. GTDB lineage: Bacteria > Pseudomonadota > Gammaproteobacteria > Steroidobacterales > Steroidobacteraceae > Steroidobacter. Next base: position 111,015 of record JAEWAF010000080.1, on the reverse strand, counting down.
ACCAGGCAGTTCTTGCGTTGGTGCACGAATTCGATCGGGTCTTCGATGGTCAGGATGTGACCTTTCAAACGCGCGTTCATGTCGTCGATCATCGCGGCCAGCGTGGTCGACTTGCCCGAGCCGGTCTTGCCGGTCACCAGGATCAGGCCGTTGTTCACTTTGCACAGATTGCGGATCGCGTCCGGCACATTGAGCTGATCGAGGGTCAGCGCCTTGGACGGAATGGCTCGGCACACGCAGCCCAAACCATACAAATGCCGCATGACGTTGACGCGAAAACGCGAGACGCCCGGAATGATGTACGCGAAGTCGGCGCCGTGTTTTTCTTCCAGGCGCATCTGGGCGGCGCGCGGCATGATCTCGCGCAATGTTTCTTCCACGAACTGCGCGGTGAGCGGCTCGGGCCGAAGGTTGTGCAGCTCGCCATACAAACGAACGCGCGGCGGGTCGCCGGCGATGAAGTGCAGGTCCGAGCCGTTCTTGCTCAGTACTTCCTTGAGGAACTCGTCGATCTTACGCGGCACATAAGTGTTCTGCGTCGCGGCTGCGGCTTGGCTGGGTTCGGTGCTCATGAATCAGCCCGGTGCCAGGTCGAGCTTGGGCAGGACGCTGGTGTCGGTGACGAAGCGCGCGAACAGCTTCTTGTCGTTCGCGTACACATAGGCATCGTCGGGATCGATTTCCTTGGCCTGCACGTTGGCGAGCAGCGACTGATCGAGCATCTGCATGCCGAGGTCCTTGCCCATCTGCAGCTGAGAGGGAATCTGGTGAGTCTGATCGGTCATGATGAGCTTACCGATCGCGCGTGTGACGACCATGATTTCGCAGATCGCCTTGCGGCCACGCTGATCGGCGGTCTTCACCAGCACCTGGGTGACGACGGCGATCAGGCTGTTCGCCAAGAATGCCTTGGTCTGTTCGCGCTCATCGGCGGGCAACGCGTCCACGATGCGGTCGATAGTCTTTACCGCGCCTGTCGTATGCAGCGTGCCGAGCACCAGGTGGCCGGTTTCGGCGGCGGTCATGGCCCAGCGAATCGTATCGGCGTCGCGTAACTCGCCGACCAGGATCACGTCGGGATCTTCGCGCATGGCCGCGCGCACGCCTTCGGAGAACGAGGGCAGGTGAGTATTCAACTCGCGCTGAATGACCTGGCTTTGTTTGCTCTTGTGCACGAACTCGATCGGATCTTCCAGGCTGATGATGTTCAGCCGGCGCGTCGAGTTGAGGTAATCGATCATGGCCGCGAGCGTGGTCGACTTGCCCGTGCCGGTGGAGCCGGTGACCAGGATCATGCCCTGATGGTTGTCACACAGCTTCTTGACTATGGGCGGCAGCGAGAGCCGGTCGATGGTCGGCACGTCCGAGGGAATGGCTCGGAAGGTCGCGCCCACGCCGGTTTCCTTGCGGAACACGTTGACGCGGAACCGTCCGCCATTGCCCGAAACGTAGGAGAAGTCGACGTCGTGGCCCCGGCGCAGCTGATCCTGGTGGCCGCGATTCATGATCTCGACGATGTAGCCTTCCAGCTCCGACTGGCTCAGATCGCGGAACTTGATCGGCAGCAGGTCGCCATGCATTCGCAACATGGGCGGCAGGCCGACCGCGAAATGGATGTCGGAGCAACCCTGGTCGGTGCCGAGCTTGAGAAAGGCGTCTATTCGGGCCATGCAAAGAACTTGAGGTCCGTGGCGGGCGGGAGCCTACCGTGTAACGGCGGGTCGCCGCCACTCAGATTCGGATCAGCGGAGGGCGGCGGGCGATCAGCGGTTGCCGGCGCGCCGCCAGAAATCCGGCGCGCGCTAAGGGATTCGCTCAGCCGAGCGCCTGTTCCAGCGCCACGCGCAGCTCGTCCATGCTCTGGAAGCGCTTGGTCTTGTCCACCGCCATGGCTTTGGTGACCAGGTCCGAGAGCGGTCGCGGCAGCTGTGGATTGACCTCGATGGCGGTCTTGGCCTTGCCCTGCACGTGCTGGTACATGACCGACATGTGATCGCCGCGGCTATAGGGCGGCACGCCGGTGACCATTTCATACAGGATCACGCCGACGCTGTAGATATCGGCGCGGTCGTCCACCTTCTTGCCCAGGATCTGCTCGGGCGCCATGTACTTGGGCGAGCCGATCACGTAGCCGGTCTTGGTGAGCTGGGTATCGCCTTCCTTCTGTGCGGCGGCCACGCCGAAATCCACGATCTTGAGCAGCCCTTCGTTGTTGATCAGGATGTTCGCGGGCTTCAGGTCGCGATGCACGATGCCGGCCTGATGCGCGATGGCCATGCCGGTGCAGATATCGATGCCGTACTTGATGGCACGCGGCAGCGGCAGCGGCTTCTCGTTGACGATTTCGCTGCCCAGCGTGTGCGACGGGAAATACTCCATGGAAATGGCGTAGTTGCCGCGCATGTACAGGAAGTCATAAATGCGGATGACGTTCTTGTGCGTGATCTTGCGCGAGTAGCGCAGCTCGTGCACGAAACGTTTCATCATCTCTTCGTCCTGCGCCACGTTCGGGTTCAGGAACTTGAGAATCAGCCGCTCCTCGACCACCGTGTCTTCCATCAGCAGCACGGTGCCGAACGCGCCCTTGCCGATCTTCTCGATGAACTTGTAGCGGCCTTCGACCACGTCGCCCGGCTTGAGCGTGCCGATGTCCAGCTTCGCGGTGGCGGCGGCCGATTCCTCGGCCTTCTTGATGACCTGATCGACATCGCCGCGGTCGATGAGCAGCGTACGCGCCGGCTCCGCGCCCATGGTTCGACCGGCACCCCGCGCCGGCTCGGAACCTGTGCGGCCGGCCTTGATGGCAGCGGCCACGGCCGTGCTCGAATAACGCAAATCGATATCTTCGATCGCGCGGATTGCAGCGTGCTCGATCGTCGGATCGTTGGCGTTGGAGCCGGCACTCTGGATATAACTGCGCACGGCGTCGGCGCGCTTGTCGTCCGCAAGCCGGGCGAGCGCGTTGATGGCTTCGACCTTGATCTCTTTCTCGGGCCGATCCAGCAGATGCACGAGCGACTCGATCACTCGCGTGTCGCCGAGCTTGCCGAGCGCTCGCGCGACGGTCGGCAGCGAACGCGTGTTGTCCGTTTTCAGCAGATCCATGAGCGCGGGCACGGCCTTTTTGCTGCCGATCTCGGCGAGCGCATCGACGGCGCGCTCGCTCACCCACCAGTCCTTGTCCTTGGTGGCTTCGATCAGGAAGTTGATGGCGCGCTCGTCCTTGGTCTGATTCAGGATCTCGATGGCGGCGCGACGCACGTCCTCGTCTTCGTCGCGAATCAATTCGATCACGGCATCGACGACGCGCGGCCCGCCGATCTTGCCGAGTGCGTCGGCCGCGCGGGTGCGGACCCACCAGTCGTCGTCCTTGATGACCTGGAGCAAATGTTTGATGTCGTTGGCGGTGCCGAGATGGTTCAGCACTTCCACGCCGGCGCGGCGGGCGTACTCGTTCTCGTCCTTGAGCACCTCGATGAGATATTTCATCGTGTCCGGATCTTTCGCGCGCACCACCACGTCGATGGCGCGGTTGGCGACTTCCAGGTCCGGGTCGCGCAGCAGCTGGCAGATCGGTCCGATGTTCAGCGGCCCGTCCATCTTCGACAGCGCGTTCAGCGCCGCTTGCCGAATCATCTTATTCGGATCGCGCAGCTGGGTCTGAATGGCCTGCGACACCTCGGGCCGGTTGAAACGCGCCAGGATGTTGATGATGTGGATGCGCGTGGGCGCGTCCTTGCCTTCGACGCGGCTGATCAGCTCCGGCAGCGCCGACTCGTCGGCCAGCTCGGCGACGATCTTGAACAGCGCGGCCTTCTCGTTCGATTCCTGGCTGTAAGCGTGTTGCAGCAGGTCGCGCACGGTGAAGCGGCCCTTCTGCGAGGCGATCACATCGAGAATGGTCGGCTTGGGCATGTCGTCCCGGCCGAGCAGCTCGATCAGCAGGCTGCCGCTGTAGTTGCGGCTGGCGGCCAGTGCCTGGCCGATGGCCTGGACGGTGCGCGGACTGCCTTCGGCCATGCCCTGGACCAGGATGGGAAAGCTCTTGTTGTCGATCAGCTGGGTCAGCACGTCGATGTAGACGGCCGATTCCTTGCGATCGGCGACGGCCAGCGCATCGAGGATCTTGGGAATGGCGCCGGGCCCGATCTTGACGAGCTTCTGTAGCGCTTTTTGCGAGTCCGGATGCAGCGGGTCCCCAATCCCGCGGATCTCGGCGATCAGGCGCTCGGCTCTGAGATCGGAAAAAAAACTCATCTATAAGTCCGGTATCCGTTTCTTAGTAGGCGTGCCGTGCGCACTGCATATTGCCGCGCATTATGCCACGGCTGACGTACCGCAAGTTCAGGTCAGGCATTTCCCCTCCAAACGCAGTTTGCCATCCTCGGTCGAAAGCCTCACGGCCGGACCCGGCCCTCGGGGCAATCCGCTACAATCCGCGGCCCGCCGGCCTGTCACGAACGGCTATTTCTATGAGCTCCGACACCACTGTGCACGAATCCGAGCTGCGCCAGCTACTGGGCGCATACCTCGACCCTTACCTCGGTCTGACGCTGGAGCGCGCCGGCAGCCTCAAAACCGTCCAGGTCGCGAATGGCGAGGCGGTGGTGGGCGTGGAATTGGGCTTTCCGGTGGGCCGCTATGCGTTCGAGCTGGCTGCAGAGCTCGAGCGGCGCGCGCGCTCGCTGAGTTGGCTGAAACAGGTGAAGGTCAACGTCAGCTGGCGCGTTGCTTCGCACAGCGTGCAGAACAACCTGAAGCCCGTCCAAGGCATCCGGAACATCATTGCGGTGGCCTCCGGCAAGGGTGGCGTGGGCAAGTCCACGACCGCTGTGAACCTGGCGCTCGCATTGGCCCACGACGGGGCGGCCGTCGGCTTGCTCGATGCGGACATCTACGGCCCGAGTCAGCCGCAGATGATGGGGCTGGCCCGGGAGAAGCCCACCAGCCCGGATCAGAAAACCATGTTCGCGCCGGAAGCCTATGGCATCAAAGTGATGTCCATCGGCTTTCTCGTGGATGTGGAGCAGCCGATGGTCTGGCGCGGGCCGATGGTCACGCAGGCGCTGGTCCAGTTGCTCGAGACCACTCGCTGGGGCGAGCTGGATTATCTGATCGTCGACATGCCGCCCGGCACGGGTGACACGCAACTCACGCTCTCACAGCGCGTGCCGGTGAGTGGTGCGGTGATCGTGACCACGCCGCAAGACATCGCTCTGCTGGACGCCCGCAAGGGACTGCGAATGTTTCAGAAGGTCGAGGTGCCGGTGCTGGGTGTGGTCGAGAACATGAGCACGCACGTGTGTTCGAACTGCGGCTTCGAGGAACATATCTTCGGCGCCGGCGGCGGCAGGCGGATGGCGCAACAGTACGGCGTCGAATTGCTGGGCGAGCTGCCGCTGGATATTCGAATTCGAGAACAGGCGGATAGCGGCCGGCCGACCGTCGTCGCGGAGCCTGAGCGCAAGCTCGGACGTGCCTACATCGATTTCGCGCGCCGCACGGCCGCGCGACTGGTGGTCACGGGATTGCAGCCCGCCCCGGCGTTTCCAAATATCTCGGTCGAAGACACCTGAACGTGGCTTCCGACCCGTCATTCATCATTCGTCATCAGTCAATCTAAAACATACATGAGCATCAAGTCTGATCGCTGGATCCGTCGCATGGCGGCGCAGGGCATGATCGAGCCGTTCGAAGCCGGGCAGGTGCGTACGGCCAGCAACGGCAAGATCATTTCTTACGGGACGTCGAGCTACGGCTACGACGTGCGCTGCGCGAACGAGTTCAAGATCTTCACCAACATCAATTCGACCATCGTGGATCCGAAGAACTTCGACTCCAAGAGCTTCGTGGATGTCACGTCGGATGTTTGTATCATCCCGCCGAATTCCTTCGCGCTGGCGCGCACCGTCGAGTACTTCCGCATTCCGCGCAACGTGCTGACGATCTGCCTCGGCAAGTCCACGTATGCCCGCTGCGGCATCATCGTGAACGTCACGCCGCTCGAGCCCGAGTGGGAAGGGCACGTCACGCTGGAGTTTTCGAACACCACTACGCTGCCGGCGAAGATCTACGCCAATGAAGGCGTCGCGCAGATGCTGTTCCTCGAGTCCGACGAAGTCTGCGAGACCTCGTACAAGGATCGCGGCGGCAAATATCAGGGCCAGCAGGGTGTGACGTTGCCGCGCGCCTGAGCGGCGCGCTCGACGTCATTGCCTCCAGTCGTTCGGGGCGCTGCGAGCCGGGCCCGCGCCGGTAATCTCGGAAGGAATATTCGAGTGGGCCAGGGTCTGCACCACTCGGCGACGTCCGACCATCGCGCCGGCGACCGCTGCGATCATCGAGATCACCATCGCGACGAATGTGATCCACGCAGCCTTGGTCGCGCCCTTCTGAGCTCGCTCGGCCACTGCAGGTAGCCGCTCGCGAGCCCGGTCCATCATGTCAGCCGTGCCTTGGCGGACAGCGGCCGCTGCTGCGGCAGGATTGTCACGGGCCGCATCGACCTGCTGCGATACCTGGGCCAGGCGCGCGCGTACGTCCTCCTCGGACATGCCAGTCGCGGCCGCGATCGTGCTGGCCGTGCGCGGGTCGTTCAGTCGCTGACGGATCTGCTGTACATCGCCGGCCGACAGGTCCTGCACGGTCGAACCGATCGTCTGACCGATGCCGCCGAACAGGCTGGATATTCCATTCGCGACCAGCTGCACGCCGCTGCTCGCCAGCCACAACACCACCAGAAAACTCAGCACCCACACCAGGGCCCCTTCGAACGCGCCGGCGGCCCGGTCGAACACCATGCCCAGCCGTGTCGCCGCCATTCCACCGACAAACAGCGCGATCAACAGCGACAGACCGCTCCAGATCGCGGCGCCCGTGCCGAGCGTGCCGGCCTCGGTCTGTCCTGGATTGACCGCCGCGATACCGATCGCGAGGCCCAGCGCCGTAAGGAATAACAAGGTGCCCATGACGGTGAGCACACCTGCCCAGATCCCGCCCCAGGAGATCTTGAAACCCGACACGGGAACGACATCGAGATGCTCGTGAACTACGGTGGCCATGGCCTCATCTCCGCAAGCGATCTGCCTGCCGGTCCAATGGGCCGCAGTTAAACAAGTTCCGCCGCGCAGTGATTAGTTACCGCCGGGCTGTGCCGAGGGCAGGGTTTCGGCTGTGGTGGCGAACGACCAAAACTCTCACGTCGTCGCCGGCCATCCGAAACAGGAAGTGATAGGGGAAATCGGGGGAGGTTAACCCGGCGCAGATCGCGTTTGAGAATGCGCTAGCTGCGTGGCGCCTGGATCGCTTTGAGGAAAGTCGCGTGGATTTCAGCGCGAAATTCTTTGGCGAGATTGGGACCGCCCAGATCTTCGTAGTGCGCGATTATCCGAATGATGTCAGCCGCGACGTCCCGGTGAAACGTCAGCTGCATTATCAGCGGCGGCGGTTATTGATCGCGGCTTCCAGATCATCGAGGGAAATGGCTCCCTGCGATCCATTCTCGAGCTCCGTATCGCGCCGCAGCGCCTCCTCGATTCCTTCGTCTTGATCCGTGAGTACGCTCGGCAAGGATGCCAGCAGATTGGCTACGAGCTGCGCGCGCTGTTTGTCGGGCAGCTTCATCACGATGCCGGTCAGCTCGTTGATTGCGATAGCCATGGCTGGAGTATAGATCAGACGGATCGGAGCGTTAGTACTGATTCCGTGACCCAAATTCATGCGCCGCGCGCGTTGGCGCGTTGTCATTGCACCGACTGCAACAGCATCACCGTCTCGACCTTGCCTTTACGGATCTGCTCGGCGCGCACGGCGAGATATTCCTTGGAGGGGACCATCCAGAAGCGGGACTGGCGGTCCGAGCCTTGACGCGTGCTTTCGTAAACGACGGCATCGAGCTTGCCCAGCTTGCTGTCGATCTGCGTTGTTTCTTTCTTGGCGTAGTCGTAGCGCTTGATGCGGTTGTCGTCGATCAGCGGAATGACGCCGGGCTCCTCGCCGCGCAACAGCTTGGTGACCACGGCGATTTGAATGGAAAGTCGATCCTGCAGGCCGGGCTCCATCGCCAGCTCGATCTTTTCGCCTTCGATCTCACCGGTCGCGACCTTGCGGTCCCAATCGAATTTGAGATGACCGTCCTTGGCGCTGCCGGACTTGCCATCGTCGAACTGCCACTCGAGCGGGCGCACGCCGTCGGGCCCGATCTCCATGACAGTGCGTTCCCGCGCGGCGCTGCTGATAAAGAAGCGCGCGAGCATGGAAGGATCGGCGGTGGTTTCGTAGATGTAATGGCCCGTCGCATCGTCGCGCGACAGCTTCAGGGTCAGCAGCCCGGCGCGCATGCCTCGATAGCTGACTTCATAGACGGCGGTGAACGGCTTGGGAACGATGGCGTCGGACCTCGCTGCGGTTGCAAACAACAACGTCGCGATCAGAAGCGTGGTCAACCGGGCCAGTCGCCGCATTCAACACCTCGTCAAGGGCTCGCGGTCTGGATCACCGGAGCTTGCAACGGTCGGTCATCGAGCCAGGCTCGCTGCTCCCGCAGCCGCAGTCGGCCTTGGGCAAACCAGTCGATGGCCTGCGAATAAATCCTGTGTTCCTGCTGCTGAACTCGCGCTGAAAGGCTGCTTTCGCTGTCACCAGGCAGGACTTTCACCTGCGCTTGAATAACGAGCGGCCCCCCGTCAAGTTCCTCCGTCACGAAGTGCACGCTGCAGCCGTGCACGACATCGCCTGCATCGAGCGCGCGCCGGTGCGTGTGGAGGCCGCGATAGAGCGGCAGGAGTGACGGATGGATGTTGAGAATGCGATCGGCGAACGCGGCGATGAAGCCGGGACTGAGAATGCGCATGAAGCCCGCCAGCACGACCAGCTCGGGCTCGAAGCTTTGTACCAGCGCCGCCAGCGCCTGGTCATAGCTCGGCCGATCCGCGAACTCGCGGGCTGACAGCGAACGAGTGGGAATATTCATCGCCGCGGCCGTCGCAAGTCCCGGCGCGTCAGCCTTGTCGCTGATGACTGCGCGGACTTCGACCGGAAGCTCACCGCTCGCCGCTCGCACGGCGATCGCGCGCATGTTACTGCCGCGACCCGAGATCAAAATGACGATGGGTAATTTGCGTTGCGGCTGAGTGCCGACGGCGGCGGTCATCAGCTGCGAATCACGACGCCGCCGTCGCCACGACGCACTTCGCCGATGACGACCGGCTTCTCGCCCTGTTCGGTGAGCGAACGAATCGCCTTGTCCGCATGCTCGGCGGCCACGCACACGGTCATGCCGATGCCGCAGTTGAAGGTGCGATACATCTCGGCGGCGGGAATGCTGCCGGCCTTTTGCAGCCAGTCGAACACCGCCGGCTGCTGCCAGGTTTGCGAGCTCAACAACACCTCGAGGCCGTTCGGAATCACGCGAGGGATGTTTTCAGTGAGACCGCCGCCGGTGATGTGAGCAAAGCTGCGCACCGGCACGGTCTTCACCAGTTCGAGCAGCGGCTTCACGTAGATGCGCGTCGGCGCGAGCAGCGCGTCGTAAAGCAGGCCGCCGTCGATCTTGGTCGCCGGCGTCGCCTTGCTGGTCTTGATCAGCTTGCGGATCAGCGAATAGCCATTGGAATGCGGGCCCGAGGAGGGCAGGCCGATGATCACATCGCCGGGGCGCGTGCTGCGACCGTCGATGATGCCGTCCTTTTCGACGATGCCGACGCAGAAGCCGGCGAGGTCATAGTCGCCTTCGGCATACATGCCCGGCATTTCCGCCGTCTCGCCGCCGATCAGGGCAGCGCCCGCCTGAATGCAGCCCTCGACGATGCCCTTGATGACGGTCTCGGCGACTTCGACGCTGAGCTTGCCGGTCGCGTAGTAGTCGAGGAAGAACAAGGGTTCGGCACCCTGCACGACGACGTCGTTGACGCACATCGCGACCAGGTCGATGCCGATGGTCGCGTGCCGTCCGGTCTCGATCGCCAGGCGCAGCTTGGTGCCGACGCCATCGGTGCCCGACACCAGCACCGGCTTCTTGTAGCGGTCCAGCGGGATCTCGAACAACGCGCCAAACCCGCCGAGGCCCCCCAACACCTCGGGCCGCATCGAGCGCTTGACCGCCGGCTTGATGCGCTCGACGAGTTCGTCGCCGGCTTCGATATCGACGCCAGCGTCCTTGTAGGTGATCGGCTCGGAGGGTTGCATGATTGAAGTCAGTCGATCTTTTGACGGCACGGCTTCGGCTGCCGCGGGGGTGGATTGGGGGTGTGGTATTTTACACGTCGTTGCGTGGCGATGGGACTCGCCGTTCAGAGTGGAGAATCGAGGGATGGGCTACGAGAGATGAGCAGGGCAAAGGCGTTGATCCGCTGGCTGTCGTTGTGCATGGCGTGGGCGCTGTTGGCGGCCGCGTTGCCCGTGGGCGCGGTAACGCTCGGGGACCTGTACGAAACCGATCAGCCGGTGTTGAACAACGCGCGGGACGCGGCGTTCGTCGATGCGTTGAAGACCGTCGTCGTGCGGGTCAGTGGCCAGCGCGAGGCGCCTGCGCGGCTCGGCTCGGCGCTGAACGATCCGCGTAAATATGTCCAACGCTTCGGCTTCACCGCCGATAACGTACTGCAGGTGGGCTTCGACAGCGTCTCGGTCGACAAGCTGTTGCAGGACGCGGGCCTGCCGATCTGGGGCCGCGAGCGGCCTGCCACCCTGGTGCTGTTGAATGTGATCGATCCCAGCGGGTACAGCTACTGGATCAGCGGCGACCAGCCGAACACGCAAAAGGACCTGGTGGAGAAAGTCGCGCGTGAGCGAGGCCTGCCGGTGAAGTGGCCGGCCGTGGCTCCCCAAAACGTCACTGACGCCAACGCCCTCGAGGAAGCCGAACGCTATGGCGCCAACGCGGCGCTGCTCGGCCGTTCGCAAGGTGGCGTGGTGCGCTGGACGGTGGTGTCGAGCGAGGGTTCGTCACAAGCCAGCGGCGGCATCGAAGAGGGCGTTCATCTGGCTGCCGACACGTTCGCGCGAGTGTTCGCGGCGTCTGCATCTTCGCTCGGGAATGTCATCGTCGAGGTGTCCGGCATAGGCGATCTCGACGCGTACGCCAGCACGCTGAATTATCTGGAAGGCATGACCCTGGTGCGCGCGGTCGCGTTGGAACAAGTTTCCGGCGACACCATGCGTTTCAAGCTGGCCGTGCGCGGTGACGCGGCGACTCTGCGCCGGGCGATCGCGCTCGACAGCCGACTGGTATCGCAGGACGAAGGGACAGCGCCTTCGGGTGGACGTCTCTCGTTCCGATATCGCCCTTGAGCCAGTCCTGAAACGACAGGCAGCGGCCATGCGGCACATTCCCAATGCACTGTGCATCCTGCGCATGCTGCTGGTCGTGCCGATCGCATGGCTGTTGAACGCCGGCGAATACCAGCTGACGCTGTGGGTGTTCGCATTCGCCGGACTCACCGATGGGCTCGACGGCTTTCTCGCCAAACGATGCGGCTGGATGTCCGAGCTCGGCAAGGTGCTCGATCCGCTCGCCGACAAGATTCTGCTGGTGAGCGTGTTCATCATTCTGGCGGTGCTCGGCATCGTGCCCGTGTGGCTCGCGGTGACGGCGGTCCTGCGCGATGTGACGATCACGGCCGGCGCGATCACTTACAACGCGCTGTACGGCTATCCGCACGGCAATCCGACAGTCATCAGCAAAATAAACACGCTGTGCCAGATCGTATATCTGCTGCTGGCGGTCGCAGCCAAGGCGGGTGAGTGGCAGCCCGATGTCGCGTTGATGATTCTTGGCGCGCTGGTGTTCGTGACCACCATCGTGAGCGGTATCGATTACGTCGTGACCTGGTCGCGCAAAGCGGTCGAAGCCAGTCGTCAGCAACGCGGGCTCGCGTGATGTCTCAGTCCACGCAGTTACCGCTGGGCATTCGTCTGCCGGACAGCTCGGTGTTCGAAAGTTACTTTGCCGGGCGCAACCGACCGGTGGTCGATGCGTTACTGGCGTTGCAGGCGGGCGAGCGGCCTCGTGCTCCGACCTGCACGTGGATCCACGGTGCGACCGGCACCGGCAAAACACATCTGTTGCAAGCTGTTTGTGCCCGCGCCAGTCGCGACGGGCGCACGGCTGCTTATCTGCCCCTGCTCGAAGTGATCGATCTCGGCGAGGAGTTGCTGGCGGGGTTCGGTGAGCTATCTATCGTCTGTCTCGACGATGCCCAGGTACTTGCCGGTCGCGAGCAATGGGAACGCGCGTTGTTTCGTTTGCATGTCGAGCTGGATGAGCGCGGCGGGAAATTGCTGGTCGCCGGCACCGCGCCTCCGGCGGCATTGCCGTTCAAGTTGCGCGATCTGGGTTCGCGATTGAATGGTGGATTGGTGCTGACGCTGCAACCTCTGGAAGAGTCGGAGCAGATCGCAGCGTTACAGTTGCGGGCGCAGCTGCGCGGCCTCGAATTGCCCGACGACACCGCGCAGTTCATGTTGCGACGATTACCTCGCGACATGACTCATCTCTACGCGGTGCTCGACGAGCTCGACGCGGCGTCGCTGGTCGCACAACGTCGCTTGACGGTGCCCTTCGTGAAAGAAGTGCTGGAGCGTCGTTCGCTCTAGCGTTGCTCGCGCGTGATTCGCAGATACGCGATCAGCAATATGAACAGCACGAACGCGATCAGCAGGCACAGACCCGCCCACGCGCGTGAGGCTGGATTGGCGACTGCTTCGGTGATCGCCACGATCAGGAACGGTGTGACCGCTAACGTCATCCACGCATAGGTGCGTCGATGACCCGCCAACAGGCGCGGCAGCGCGATCAACAAAGGCAGTGTCAGTGCAGCGATCAGCACGCCATCGCCGATCGAAAAGCCGGTGCGCACGCGCCAGCTCACCAGCGTCGCAATCAGGATGCCGATGGTCGAGACGACCGCGATTCGGGCGCGCGCAATCAGGGCTGTGTTGATCAAGACGATTGCTCAACGCTCGGGAAACAAACGAACCGCAAGCTCGGCGACGCGCTTGCCGAGCAGCGCAGCCAGTAAACGTTCGTCGTCGGTGAGCTTGCCGGCGCTCAGTCCGGCGACATGACTCGCGCCGTAGGGCGAGCCGCCGGACCGAGTATGAGTGAGCGCCGGCTCGGTGTAAGGCAGGCCGACGATATACATGCCGTGATGGATCAACGGCATCATCATGCTGAGCAGCGTGGTCTCCTGGCCGCCGTGCATGGTCTGCGTCGAAGTAAACACCGCGGCCGGTTTGTTGGCGAGATCGCCACTGGCCCACAAGCCGCTGGTGCCATCCAGGAAGTATTTCAGCGGCGCGGCCATGTTGCCGAAACGGGTCGGGCTGCCCAACACCAAACCGTCACATTCGCGCAGGTCGTCGTGTGTCGCGAACGGCGGGCCTTCGCTCGGCACCGCCGGCTCCAGTTGCTCGATCACCGTGCTCACTTGCGGGACCGTGCGCAATTTAGCCTTCGCGCCGGGCACCGACTCGATGCCGCGGCACACTTGCCGAGCCAGCTCGGCAGTCGTGCCTTTGCGTGAATAAAACAAAACCAGAATTTCAGCCATGCGCGCGGATGCTCCGAAAATCCCTCGCTGCGCGCGTCATGTGGGTGGAATGCAACGCGAGGCTCACAGCCGGGGCGCGTGCATTGTATTCAGACGCTCCTTGACGGTGTAGATTGCGATTGCTACGGTCGATTGAAAAAATCGCCATGGTAACTCAGTCATCCCTTCGCAGTTTGACGTTACTCATGCTCTGCATGGGGCTGAGCGCGTGCGCGGGTGCTCCGGTGCAGGAAATGAGCAATGCTCGACAGGCCATCAAGGCCGCGCGCGATGCCACCGGTCCGTCCGCGCCGGCCTCGTTGATCGAAGCGGAATCTCTGTTGAACAGCGCCGAAGACAACCTGCAGAAGCGCGCTTACAAACAAGCCCGTCGGGACGCGATTGCCGCGCGAGGCAAGGCCGCCGAAGCGCTGAGCTCCACCCGCACTGTCGACGACCGCAACGGCGCCAGCTGAATCCTTCCGGTTTATGATGCCGCGATGAGCACTCCTCTCATCGCACGTCGCTGCTTCGTCTCCGGCCGGGTTCAAGGCGTGTTCTATCGGGCCTCGACGCGTCAGAAAGCCACCGAGCTGGGCTGCACCGGCTATGCGCGCAACTTGCCTGACGGCCGGGTGGAAGTGCTGGCCGTCGGCGATCCGCAGGCGGTGCAAGCGCTGCTGGACTGGCTCTGGCGCGGTTCGCCCGCTTCGGACGTGAAGCAGGTGGAAATTCAGGAACTGGCGCTGGAGGCACTGGACGACTTCCCCGTGGGGTTCGCCCAGCGCTGAAAACTCAGCGGTATTGCCAGCGATTCGCCAGCCGGACCAACACCAGGTCGGCGTAGTTGCGGCGGCCGACGCTGCCGTTGTAGCGGGCCAGCGCCTTGGTGTAGTCGCCTTGCTCGCGCTCCAAGTAGAACTTCAGGATGGTGCAGCCCATGCGCACGTTCTGGGGAATGCGCACCAGCTCCTGGTTGGTCATGCCGAGCTGATTGGGCCAGAAAGGCATCACCTGCATCAGACCGACGGCGCCGGCCGAGGACACGGCCCAGCGATCGAACCGGCTCTCGACATCGATCACCGCCATCACCAGACCCGGCGGCAGTTGCAGACGGCGCGCCTCGCAGAACACGTGATGCAGGATTTCGCCGCGCTCCTTATCGTCCTTGACGGTCTTGAGCAGCTTCGGCTCCATGGCCGCGAGCCACACCTTTTTCTCGAATTCGTCCTCGAAGCAGGGCGCCTCGGTCAGGGTCTTTTGCAGGAATTTGCCGAGCGCGGGGTCCTGCTGCCGGTCGGCCCGGGCGGGCGTGATCGGCAGGATGATCGCGACCAGCAGTGTAAGCAGCAGCCAGCGCAGTGCAGTCACTAGCAGACCGTGTATGTTGTGCGCATTGCGGGCCGCACAATATCATGCGCGCCAACAGCGATGGATCGAGCGCGTCACACCCGCCATCCCGTTGGTTCGTAAGGGGCGGAACCTGGCGCGCGGCGACACATTCATTCTGCATCGGCCGCTCCAGGGACCGGCTGACAAGAACGCCTGAATCAACACCGGATACCCATGAGCGCCGAATATCACAGCAGCGACGTTGAGCAGCCGGCCGAGGCCCGGCGGCCGAGCCGCGGCGTGTACTGGCTGCCCAACCTGTTCACCACCGGCACCCTGTTCGGCGGCTTCTACGCCATCGTCGCGGCCATCGACGGCAACTTCTCCAACGCCGGCATCGCGATTTTCGTGGCCATGCTGGCCGACGGCCTGGACGGGCGCGTGGCCCGCTGGACCAACACCCAGAGCGACTTCGGCAAGGAGTACGACAGCATCTGCGACATGGTCGCCTTCGGCCTGGCGCCGGCCATCGTCGTGTATCAGTGGGGCATCGAGCGGATTTACGACTACGGCAAATTCTGGGGCCGGTTCGGCTGGCTCGCCTGCTTCTTCTACGCGGTCGCGGCGGCCCTGCGCCTGGCCCGCTTCAACGCTCGGGCCGCCGTCGCCGACAAGCGTTACTTCGAAGGTCTGCCGAGCCCGTCGGCGGCCGCGACGGTTGCCAGCTTTATCTGGCTGGTCAGCGAATTCCCCGTTACCGGGCTGCCGGCGCTGGCGCTGGCCTTCGGCATCACGATCTGTATCGGCGCGCTGATGGTCAGCAAGTTCTCATACTGGAGCGGCAAAGAGCTGAACATGCGCGGCCGCATCCCATGGGTGTACGCGGCCCTGATCCCATTGATTTACGTGGCAGTGTCTCTGGCGCCTGTCTCGCTGTTCACGTTGTTCGGGCTCTATGCCGCCTCGGCGCCGCTGTACTGGCTGTGGCGCAAGCTGACTCGCAAGAAGCGAGTGACCGAAGGCGGCACCACTTAGCCCAAGGCGCCACCTGGCGTTTGCCGATGGTCTAGCGGGGCGGGTGTCGGTAAGCTTCCCCCAAACCATCTTCGGCGTTCGTTCCCATGGATTCCCGCCGCCTGGCCTATCTGAAGGCACTCGACATCGACGTTTGGGAACGTCGAGAGGCGCCCGTGCGCCCGACGGTCGTGCCGGTCGAAACGGTGGCCGCGCAGGTCTCGCCGGTCATTCAGGCCCGGACGGTGGAAGTGCCGCCCACGGTCGAGTCGAAGATCCACATTCCGGACGATGGGGTTGCGAAGCTGGGCTGGGAAGAGCTTGCAACCGCCGTGCGCTCGTGCACGAAGTGCCCATTGCACGCCACGCGAACCAATGGTGTCTTCGGCGTCGGCAACCGCAGCGCGCGCTGGATGATCGTCGGCGAAGCGCCCGGCGCGGACGAAGATCGACAGGGCGAACCGTTCGTGGGGCGCGCGGGTCAGTTGCTCAATTCCATGCTCAAGGCGATCGGGCTGTCGAGGGAACAGGTGTTCATCGCGAACATTTTGAAATCCCGACCGCCCAACAATCGCGATCCTAAGCCCGAAGAAGTGCGTGCCTGTATCCCCTATCTGTATCGGCAGATCGAGCTGGTGAACCCGGCGCTGATCCTGTGCGTTGGTCGTATCGCCGCGCAGACGTTGCTGGATGTGGATACGCCGATTGGCAAGCTGCGCGGCACGGTGCATAGAATCGCGGCGAACCGGCCGATGGTGGTGACCTATCACCCGGCCTATCTGTTACGCAGTCCGGTGGAGAAGCGTAAATCATGGGCCGATCTGTTATTGGCCATGCGTACCTTCGAGACGTTGCAAAGTGGGGCAACGACGTGAGCGCCGAGCTCGACCGTAGCGCGCTATCCCAGGCGGTGCGCTTTCGACCGATGACACTCGTCGATGTGCCCGCGGTCGTGACGGTCGAGCGAGCGTCGTACCTGTTTCCCTGGAGCGAAGGGGTGTTTCGCGATTGCGTGCGCGTGGGCTATCTGTGCCGCGTGGTCGAATTCGAAGGGCAGGTCGCCGGCTACGGCATCATGTCGTACGGCGCCGGCGAAGCTCACATTCTCAACATTTGTATTCGTAACGATCTGCGCGGCGTCGGTGTCGGCCGGCGATTGATGGACTTCCTGCTGAGCCGGGCCCGGGAAGCCGAGATGCAGGACGTGTTTCTGGAAGTGCGGCCGTCCAATCCGGTCGCCATCAAGCTGTACGAGTCGCTGGGTTTTGTCAAAGTGGGCGTGCGCAAGTCCTATTATCAGGCCGCCGGCGGCCGCGAAGACGCGCTGGTGTACAAGCGCGTGCTCGCCGACACCTGACTCCCCGGCAACTTCCGCCTTCCTTGTGACCCACGCCCGGTAATCGGGGGTGGCCCTCTGTATCGTCGTGCGCTGACACGTGTCACACGCGGACCGGCTCGATGCACGCCCTCGCCACGCCAGAAAAACAACCGGCTCTGCTCGCCACCGCACGGACGTTGCTGATCATGCTGGTCGCCGCGGACCTGGCGTTCATCCTGCTGCACGTGATCTATGTCGAGACCTCGCTGCTCGAGGGCCGGCCCTTCTCGCTGGAGGCCGATAACGGCATTCCCGAGGCTTACCAGTACGTCAAACAATTCTGGGTCGCGCTGTGCATGGTCGGCCTGTTCCGGCGCACTCGCGAAGTCACTTACATCGGCGTGGGCATCGTGTTCACGTTCCTGCTGCTGGACGACGCGTTCCAGATGCACGAGCACTTCGGCAAATGGCTGGCGGCGCAGTACTCGTTGCCGGTGGCTTTCGGGCTGCGGCCCGACGACATCGGCGAATTGCTGTTCGCCGGATTTGTCGGCGGCGTAACGCTGCTGTTGATTGGCGTGGGCTACTGGCGCGGCGGGCCGGACGCACGCATCGTGACCCGCGACATCTCCATCCTGATTTTCCTGCTGGCCGGCCTGGGCGTCGGCGTCGACGTGATCCACGTGATCAGCTATTTCAAGGCGCCGCTGCTGGCGCAGTTCCTGCTGATCCTGGAGGACGGCGGCGAGATGATCGTGGTGAGCCTGACCGCCGCCTATGTCTTCAACGTCCTGATCCATGAAGGGCGTGCGCCCGTGGACTTGTGGGCTATCATTCGCGACTTTGCCAGCCAACGCTTGCGTCGCCGCGCCTGACCGCTCTTCGAGGTGGTACGCGCGGGCGCGCGGAATCACCATGTCAGAAGATGTAGCCAATAGCCTAACTGCCCGGGAGATAAGCAAAAGACGCACTTTTGCCATCATCAGCCACCCGGACGCCGGCAAGACCACCCTGACCGAGAAGCTGCTGTTGTTCGGCGGTGCCATTCAGCTCGCCGGCACCGTCAAGGGCCGCAAGGCGGCCCGGCATGCGACGTCCGACTGGATGGCGCTCGAACAGCAGCGCGGTATCTCGGTCACCTCGTCCGTCATGCAATTTCCCTACGACGGCCGCATGGTGAATCTGCTCGACACCCCCGGCCACGAAGACTTCTCCGAAGACACCTATCGCACGCTGACCGCGGTCGACTCGGCGTTGATGGTGATCGACTGCGCCAAGGGCGTCGAAGAGCGCACCATCAAGCTGATGGAAGTCACCCGCCTGCGCGACACGCCGATCATGACTTTCATCAACAAGCTCGATCGCGAAGGTCGCGAGCCCATGGAGCTGCTGGATGAAATCGAGAAGGTGCTGAAGATCTCCTGCGCGCCCATCACCTGGCCGATCGGCATGGGGCGCGAGCTGCAGGGCATTTATCACCTGATCGAAGATCGCATCTATATCTATCAGGCCGGCGAGAAAGGCCGGGCCGGCACGCATTCGACCATCGACAAGCTCGACAGCGACGCGGCGACCGAATTCCTCGGCGCGCGTGCGCAAGCGTTCCGCGATGAGGTCGAACTGGTGCGAGGGGCCGCGCCGGAATTCAACATCGAGCAATATCTCGCCGCGAAGCAGACTCCGGTGTTCTTCGGTTCCGCCATCAACAACTTCGGCGTCACCGAGCTGCTGGCGTCGTTCGTGCGCCATGCACCGGGACCGAAAGAGCGTGAAACGACCGGTCGGGTGGTGCAGCCGCTGGAAGAAAAGCTCACCGGTTTCGTCTTCAAGATCCAGGCGAACATGGACCCGGGTCATCGGGACCGTATCGCTTTCATGCGGATCTGCTCGGGCAAATACACGCGCGGCATGCGGTTGTTTCATGTGCGGCTCGGCAAGGAGATGCGCATCAACGACGCGCTCACGTTCCTCGCGGCCGATCGCCAGCACACGGATGAAGCCTTCGCGGGCGACATCCTCGGTTTGCACAATCACGGCACGATCAACATCGGCGACACGTTCACGGAAGGCGAGTCGTTGATGTTCACCGGCATTCCCAACTTCGCGCCGGAAATGTTCCGTCGCGTGGTGTTGCGCGACCCGCTGCGTATGAAGGCGCTGCAGAAGGGGCTGGATCAGTTGTGCGAAGAGGGCGCGACCCAGGTGTTCCGTCCGTTACGGAACAACGATTTGATCCTCGGCGCCGTCGGTCAGCTGCAGTTCGACGTGGTCACGTTCCGATTGCAGGACGAATATTCGGTGCAGTCGTCGTTCGACAACGTCAACGTCTATACCGCGCGCTGGGTGTACGGCAAGGATCCGAAGAAGCTCGAGGAATTTCGCACCAAGGCGTATGAGAACCTGGCGTTGGATCATTCCGGCGCACTGGTGTATCTCGCCCCGACGCGAGTCAACTTGCAGCTCACCCTGGAACGCTGGCCGGATCTCGATTTCCGCGAGACCCGCGAGCATCTGGCCGCGGCCGCGTAACGAATCGGCTAGCCATGAAGTCACCTCTCATCACCAAGAAAGTGTTCGCCTGGGCGTTGTACGACTGGGCGAATTCGTCGTTCGCGACCACGGTGATGGTCGTGTTCTTCCCGCTGTTCTTCAAACAGTTTCTCACGCCGGGGCAGGACGCGACCACGAGCACCTTCTGGCTGGGCATCGCGAACGGCGTCTCGAGTTTCGTGCTGGCGATCATGGCGCCGTGGCTCGGGGCCTTGGCCGATCGCGGCGGGGCACATTTGCGATTCCTCGCGGCCTTCACTGCCATCGGTGTGATTCCGACGGCGATGCTGGCATTCGTCGGCATCGGCGACTGGCAGACCGCGGCAGCGTTGTTCGCGATTGCGTCGCTCGGCTTCTGGGGCGGCTTGATTTTCTACGACTCGATGCTGGTGAAGGTGGCGCCCCCGAAGCGGCTCGATTCGGTCTCGGGATTCGGTTACGCGATGGGCTATCTCGGCGGCGCGCTGCTGCTCACCGTCAACGTGCTGATGTTCGCGAAGCCCGCGATGTTCGGCCTGGCCAATCCTGAAGCGGCGATTCGCGCCTCGTTTCTTTCGGTCGCGGTGTGGTGGACGCTGTTTTCGATTCCGATCTTCCGAAGCTCCCCGCAGGGCCCGGAGCGTGCTCCCGTCGCCGCGGGTAGCGCCCTGCGCGAAGGATTCGCCGAGCTCGCGCGAACCTTCCGGGAAGTGCGCAAGTACCGCCCGGTGATTTTGTTTCTGCTCGCGTATTGGATGTATATCGACGGCGTGAACACCATCATGAAGATGGCGGTGGATTACGGTCTGGCACTGGGCTTTCCGGCCGACAGCCTGATCTCGGGCATTCTGATGATCCAGTTCATCGGCTTTCCGGCCACGCTCTTGTTCGGCACGCTGGGCGATCGCATCAGCCCGCTGGTCGGCATTTTCGTCGGCATCGCCGTTTATGCCGCCGTCACTTTCTACGCGGTGTTCATGACCACCGTGTCCGAGTTCTACATCATGGCCGCCGCCATCGGCTGCGTGCAGGGCGCGACGCAGGCGATGAGCCGCTCGTACTACGGACGGTTGATTCCTCAGGAGCGGGCCGGCGAGTTCTACGGCTTCTATAACATGATGGGGAAATTCGCCGCGGTGCTGGGCCCGTTGCTGATGGCCTTCACGGCGCTGCTCACCGGCAATTCGCGCATGGCGATTCTGTCGGTTGCGATATTGTTCGCGGGCGGAGCGATCGTGCTCTTCATCGCGGCACGAGCGGCGCGCGTTGTCACGCCTCCAGCTGGTTTACCAGAAACTTCAGCCGGCTGAGCTGTGTCGGCAACGGTGTCGGTCCGTACCGTAACCCCACATAGACGGCGCGAACTTCCGCCAGTTGCGCGGCCAATTCGGGACGCTCGGCAGCTGCGCGCATCACGTAGTCATTCGGTCCTTCGTGCGGCTGTCGAGGCACGCCGAGCTTCGCGAGCTTGCGGCACAACTGTTCGTAGACGTACGCGACCGGATCGCGCGATCGTGGCTTGAATTTCCACGCCAGATAACCGGACAGGATGAGAAAGAAGCCGATCAGGGCCAGGATCAAACCCACGCCCAGATATTCCCAACGCGGATCCTTGATGTTGAATTTCTCCAGCAGCCAGTGCTGCTGAGCTTCGCCGAATTCCACCACCTGATTGTTCCAGAACGTGTTGGCTGCGTCCCACGCCATGCGGATCCGCGAGAACAGCGCGTTCTGGCGAAGAATCCGGCCGGGAACATCTTCTTCCGCCGAAATCGCCGCATCCAGCCCGCGCTCGATGCGCTCGGGCGCGATCGCAGCGGTGGGATCGATGCGTTGCCAGCCCCGGCCTTCGAGCCAGACTTCGGACCATGCATGCGCATCCGACTGTCGCACGATGAAATAGCCGCCCATGGCATTGAATTCGCCGCCCTGATAGCCGGTCACGACGCGCGCCGGAATGCCGACGCTGCGCGCCATGACCGTAAAGGCCGAGGCGAAATGTTCGCAAAAGCCGCGCCTGGTGTTGAACAGGAAGTCGTCGACGGCGTTTACGTCCAGCGCCGGCGGCTGCAACGTGTAATAGAACTCTTCGCTGCCGAACTTGGTGAGCACCGACTGAATGAATGCCTCATCGCTCCCGGCGCTGTCACGCATCTGACGCGCCAACTCGATCGTGCGTTGATTGCGATTGCGTGGAATGTAGGTATCCAGGCGCCGCAAATCGCTCCGAAGCTCGCTGGTCGTGACGTAGGTAGGCGCCGACTCCAGATCGTACGAGCTGAGCACGGAGATCTGTTCCTGCCGCGCCCTGAGCTGGAAATCCTCGCTGCGGAAGGCCCGCGTGCGATCCCAACCGGTGACCATGTCGAGCCCGAAGATCCAGTTCTGTGAGTGCGGCTCGATCGAAATCCGATACCGATACGTCGAGCCGGACGAGGCCACTTCTTGCTGCACGAACCTCGAACCGAGCTGCCGCCAGGTGCGCCCGTCGAACATATGCATCACCGGCCCACGCCAGTACCGCTCGCGCGGCGGTGGCGCCTCGCCTTCGAACTTCACGCGAAACGCGATGACGCTGGACAAGCTCAGCTCGGATACGTCACCTGGCGTCATTTCGTCGCTCAGGCCACTGCGGGCTTGCTCTCGCGCGGGCACCGCCCAGAACTGCCCGGGCAGACGCGGGAAGAACAGGAACAGCAGGACCGCGAGCGGCAATGCTTGTAGGAACATTTTTGCGGTCGTGCCCGCGGCCTCGCGGATGGGCATCGCTTCGGTCTGATGGATACGCATCAGCGTCATCGTCAGCAGCCCTGCCGTAAAGAGCATGTACGGCAGCAGCATCATGTTCTGGTTGTAGAGAAAGGCGGCGAACAAGGCGAAGTAGGAGAGAAACACCACCACGGTCAGATCGCGGGTCGTGCGAGTCTCGAGGAGCTTCATGCCCGCCATCACGATCAGTAGCGAGGTGCCGGCGTCGATGCCGTTGAGCGTTCGATAGCTGGCCAGGACTCCGATCAGCGCGGCGAACGCGAAGCCCGTGCTCACCGCCTTCGGAGGCAGGGACCAGCGCTTGATCTCGATCGTCATGCGAAGGGCGGTCGCGACCGCCGCGATCAGCATCGTCCAGATCGCGACGTGGCCGAAATGTGGAGCCGCCGCGAGCACGAGTCCCGCGATCACCCAGACCAATCGCTGTCCGAGCGGCGTCAATTGCTGAAGATGATTGTCGAGGACGGCGCTCATGGCTCGAACAGCGCCAGCGCCGTCAAACATCGTTGCCGATGTCCGGGGCCGATGTTTGCTGGAATGTCCAGGCCCGGCAGCTTCAGGGCGAAGGCGCGGCCGTCCGCGAACGCGTCTTCGACCCATCGGCACAGTTGTGACAATCGTGCTTCGGTGCCGAGCCCGGGCAGGCCGTTCCAGTCGAACACGTGCGATGTGACCGCTGTGCCTGCGTACAGCTTCACCTGCAGGCCCTGCTCACGCGCATACGCTTTCCATGCGATCCGGCGAGGCGAGTCGCCGGGATGGAACGGTCGTAAGCCGGCGAACTCTTCATCGCCTCGTACCGAATCCTGGGCGCCGCCCGTATCTGTTTCGACGGGCGGCGGCGACAAGCCGCGCGGGGCGGGCTTCGGATAGACGACGCACGTCATATTCATGTGTACGTGAGCCCACGCGCGAAACAGGCTGAACGGATGTCGCGTAACGATCTCGAAATGATCCATCGTCAGCATGCCGCGTCGGGGTGCTGGCAGCCGCAAATCGAACACCGCGCGTCCGTTCGCGGGCACCGGTTGCGGCGGCGAGATGCCTTGATCGTTCGCGACGATCAACTCATGACGAGCCAGCGGCGCAGTGTTCTCCAGCGCGATATGAAATATCGCCTCGTCGCCGGCGAACACAGGCTCCGTGCTCGCGGAACGGATCACGAGCCCCGCGAGATTGCGATGACAATAATGCATGGCGGTGAGCGCCAGCGACCCGAGCAGGAAGGTGAGTCCCAACGCGAGATTGTTTGCATAGTTCATCGCGCCGATGAACATGGCTGTCAGCATCAGCGCGAACGCAACGCCCATCCCCGTCGGAATGATATAGATGCGGCGACTCGGCAGCGTCAGTGGCTCGACATCGACGCCGTGACGCTTACGAGCCCAGCGGCGCGCGAACTGTTGCAACCGGCGAGCGATGCCGAAGTCGAGATTGAGGCTCAAGTTCATGGTCGGTCGACCACTCTGCCGCGCCAGAGATCAGGGCACCGCGACTGCTTTGAGCACGAACCGACCGATCTCAGCAGGCGTCTTCGGGGCAGCTTCGTCACGAGGCTTGAGACGATGACCCACGACCCCCGCGAGCACCGCCTGCACGTCTTCGGGCATCACGCCTTGATGCCCATGGATCAATGCCCACGCCTGCGCCACTCGTAGCAGTCCGATCGAGGCGCGAGTAGAGAGCCCCGCTTCGAACAACGGGCACTCGCGCGTGTAACGAACGAGGGCTTGCACGTAATCGAGCAATGCTTCGGACACATGCACCGTGGGCACCATGGTTTGCATTAGCAACAGCTGCTGAGGCGACAGCGTGGGCGCAAGGGTCGCAAGCAGATCGCGACGGTCCTGGCCGAGGAGCAGCTGCCGTTCCAGCGCGGGGTCGGGGTACCCGAGCTCGATGCGCATCAGGAACCGATCGAGCTGCGACTCGGGCAACGGATAGGTGCCGATCTGATACACCGGGTTCTGAGTCGCGATCACGAAGAACGGCGCGGCCAGCGGATACGTGGCGCCGTCGGCCGTGACCTGATGTTCCTCCATCGCCTCGAGCAGCGCGCTCTGGGCTTTCGGAGTCGCGCGATTCACTTCGTCGGCGAGCACCAGCTGCGAGAACACCGGACCTTTGTGGAACTGGAACGTGCCGGTCTCACGATCGAACACCGAGACGCCGATGATGTCGGCCGGCAGCAGGTCGCTGGTGAACTGGATGCGTTGATAGGACAGGCCGAGCGTTTCGGCGAGGGCGTGCGCCAGGGTTGTCTTGCCGACGCCGGGAATGTCTTCGATCAGCAGATGCCCGCGCGCGAGCAGGCAAGCGATGCACAGTCTGAGTTGATGCTCTTTGCCCAGGATCACCCGATTGAGCTGCGCCGTCGTGGCGGCAATCAGCTCGACGGGGTCGGCCTGCGTGATCAGAGTTGGAATGGCGGAATTCATGCGCTCTCCGGCTTCGCTCGCGGGCCAGTGTCGGCGGTATGGCGCGAAATGCAAGTAGGTAGTTCGCATTCGCGCCAACGCGCATGACAGATTCGCCAGACGCCGACAGTCTGGCGCGGGGCCGCTTGTTACAAGCGGCTCACCATCGTCTCCTGCTCGTCGAGCTGAGCGATCTGCCGTTTGAATTCGGCGATGCGCTCGTGCACCTCGGCGACCACTTCGGGCTTGGCGTTCGCGACGAAGTTCGGATTGGCGAGCTTGCCGTCCTCACGTTTGAGGTCCTGCTCGACCTTGGCCTTGCGCTTGCGCAAGCGAGCCAGCTCCGCCTGCGGGTCGGAGATCAGGCCGGCCAGCGGCGAGGAGATGGTGCGTCGATCGATGATGGCCGTGGCCGACGGCGGCAGCGTGGCGTCGCTAGCAAGGATCTTCAGCTCGCTGATCTTGCCGACGCCGCGGATCACGTTGAGGCTCGCAAGCAGCGAGGCTTCGTCGGCGGCTTCCGGTGTTTGATAAGCGACCGAGATTTCGCGCGCCTGCGGAATGTCCAGCTGACCGCGGATCTGACGCGCGCCGAGAATGACCGCCTTGATCGCAGTGATCTGAGCTTCAGCGGACAGGTCGCGCGGGAACTCCGTAGCCGTCGGATACGATTGCAACATGATGGTGTCGCCCTTGCGACCGGCCATCGGCGCCACCGACTGCCAGATCTCTTCGGTGATGAACGGCATCAGCGGATGTAACAGACGCAGATACGCTTCGAGTACGACAGCCAGCGTTTCGCGGGTGCCTCGTTTCTGCGCGTCGCTCGACTGCTCGGACTGCAACGTCGGCTTCGACAGTTCCAGATACCAATCGCAGTACTCGTACCACGCGAACTCATAGAGCGCTTGCGAAGCCAGATCGAAGCGATACTCCGCCAGGCGAGCGCGCACTTCTTCGATCGTCGCGCCCAGGCGCGAGCGGATCCACAAGTCCGCCGGGGAATATTCCACCGGGCCCGTCGCGGTCGACGGCGGCGCGCTCTCCAGATTCATCATCACGTAGCGCGCGGCGTTCCACAGCTTGTTACAAAAGTTGCGGTAGCCTTCGATGCGGCCCAGATCGAACCGAATGTCGCGGCCCATGGTCGCGAGCGCGCAGAACGTGAAGCGCAGCGCGTCGGCACCGTACGACGGAATGCCGGTCGGGAATTGCTTGCGCGTGGCCTTCTCGATCTTGTCCTTCATCTGCGGCTGCATCAGGCCGGTGGTGCGCTTGGCGACCAGCGATTCCAGGTCGATGCCGTCGATCAGGTCGAGCGGGTCGATGATGTTGCCCTTGGACTTGGACATCTTGTCGCCGTTCTCGTCCCGGATCAGGCCGGTGATGTACACCTCCCGGAACGGCACGTCGCCGGCGAATTTCAGGCCCATCATGATCATGCGGGCCACCCAGAAGAAAATGATGTCGAAGCCGGTCACCAGCACGCTGGTGGGGTAGAGCGATTTCAGCTCCGGCGTCTGTTCCGGCCAGCCCAGGGTGGAGAACGGCCACAGCGCGGAAGAGAACCACGTGTCGAGCACGTCTTCGTCGCGTTTGAGGGTCACATCGCGGCCGAGCTTCAGACGCGCCTGCTGATAAGCGAGCTCCTTGGTGCGCGCGACGTAGTGATTGCCTTCATCGTCGTACCACGCGGGAATCTGGTGGCCCCACCACAGCTGGCGGCTGATGCACCAGTCCTGGATGTTTTCCATCCATTGGAAATAGGTCTTGGACCAGTTCTCCGGCACGAAACGAATTCGGCCGTTCTTCACGCACTCGATCGCCGGCTCCGCGAGCGGCACGATGCGCACGTACCATTGATCGGTCAGCCAGGGCTCGAGCACGGCGTTGCTACGATCGCCGCGCGGAATCTTGTTCGCGTGCGATTCGATTTTTTCCACCAGGCCGAGCGCATCGAGATCGGCCACGATCTGTTTACGCGCGACGAAACGATCCAGGCCGCGATATTTCTCGGGCACCTCATCGTTGAGCGCCGCGTTGGCGTCGAACACGTTGATCAGCGGCAGCGAATGGCGCTGACCGATCTGATAGTCGTTGAAGTCATGCGCCGGCGTGATTTTCACGCAGCCGGAGCCGAACGCCGGATCGACGTAGTCGTCGCCGATGATGGGAATCAAGCGGCCGGTGAGCGGCAGGCGGATCTGCTTGCCGATGAGATGTTTGTAACGCTCGTCCTCCGGGTGCACGGCCACGGCGGTATCGCCGAGCATGGTTTCCGGACGCGTCGTGGCGACGACGATGTGCTGATCGGTGCCGTCGATGGGATAACGGAAATGCCACAGCGAGCCTTGCTCGTCCGTCGGCAGCACTTCGAGATCGGACAGCGCCGTGTGCAGCACCGGGTCCCAGTTCACCAGGCGCTTGCCACGATAAATCAAACCTTCCTCGTACAAGCGCACGAAGACTTCGGTGACGGCTTCGGACAACCCTTCGTCCATCGTGAACCGATCGCGCGACCAGTCCACCGAGTTGCCGATGCGACGTTCCTGGCGGGAGATCGTGTCGCCGGACTGTGCTTTCCATTCCCACACGCGCTTGGTGAATTCTTCGCGACCGATGTCACGCCGATGCACGCCCTGCGCATTGAGTTGTCGCTCGACGACCATCTGCGTGGCGATACCGGCGTGGTCCGTGCCAGGTTGCCACAGCGTGTTCTCGCCCTGCATGCGGTGCTGACGGGTGAGCACGTCCATCAGCGTGTGCTGAAAGGCGTGACCCATGTGCAGCGTCCCGGTGACGTTCGGCGGCGGGATGACGATGCTGTAAGGCGCGCCTTGGCCCGAGGGCTTGAACCAGCCGTGCG
Organism: Pseudomonadota bacterium; assembly: GCA_023391815.1. GTDB lineage: Bacteria > Pseudomonadota > Gammaproteobacteria > Steroidobacterales > Steroidobacteraceae > Steroidobacter. The sequence continues at coordinate 83,241 of JAEWAF010000080.1, read as the reverse complement.
ACTCCCAGCGCTGGTAAGTGCGTTGCTCGATGTCCTTCGGGTCGTAGGTCTTCTGCATTCTGATTCAGGCCGGAAACGGTACAAATAAGCTGGCAAGTATAGCCGCCACGCTGGGAATGAGGTGTCGCCGCCGCTGCCGATACGCGGCCGGCTGGCGCCGGCCGCGTCCTCACTCCAACAATGACCTTGCCGGTCGCGGGCTTACAGGAACATGCCGCCCGACGCCTCGATGCGCTGAGCATTGATCCAGCGGTTCTCGGGCGACAGCAACGAAGCGACCACTCCGCCGATGTCCTCCGGCCGGCCGACCCGGCCGAGCGCGGTCTGGGAGGCGATCATATCGTTCACCTGCTTGTTGTCCCGGACCAGGCCGCCGCCGAAGTCGGTTTCGATGGCGCCCGGCGCGACGATATTCACCGCGATCCCGCGGCTGCCGAGCTCCTTGGCCTGATATCGAGTCAGCACTTCCATCGCGCCCTTCATGGCGGCATAAGCCGAGTAGCCGGGCAACGCGAAGCGGGCCAGACCGGAAGAAATGTTCACGATGCGACCGCCGTCCGCCAGCAGCGGCAACAGCTTCTGGGTCAGGAAAAACGGACCTTTGAGGTGAATGTCGACCAGCTCATCGAACTGCGCCTCGGTGGTTTCGGCGAAGCTCGCATGAATGCCGATGCCGGCGTTATTCACGAGGAAATCGAAACGCTCGCGCTGCCAACGGTTCTTGAGCACGTCGCGCACCTGCTCGACAAACCGGCCGAACGTCGAGGACACGCCGACATCCAGCTGCAGTGCCGCCGCCTTTCGGCCGGACCGCTCGATTTCAGCAACGACGGCTTCGGCTTCCTTCTGGTTGCTTCGGTAGGTCAGCACGACATCGACGCCGCGGGCTGCCAGCGCCAAGGCCATGTTCTTCCCCAGCCCGCGGCTGCCGCCGGTGACCAAGGCGATGGGAGTGGAGGTGGTGTTCATGGAAAGCTCCTTCTGTGGGGTTTATCGGGCGAGAGAGAGCTTATTGGTCGTCTATGGTTGGATAAACCGGCGAATTCTGAGTGTAGTGTTCATATAATCGGAACAATCCTCTCGGAACCCCGCAATGAACCAGCTCGAAGCCATGCAGATCTTCGTCCGCGTCGCGGAGCTCGCCAGCTATACGCGGGCGGCGGAAAGCCTCGGGATGCCCAAGGCCAGCATGTCGATCGCGGTCCAGCAGCTGGAGAGCGAATTCGGCACTCAGCTGCTTCATCGCACGACCCGCAAAGTTCAGATGACCCTCGATGGCCGCGCCTGCTACGAGCGCTGCAAGGATCTGCTGGCCGATATGGATGAGCTGCGCTCGATGTTCCAGCAGGGGCCGCAGGCATTGCGAGGACGGCTGCGGGTCGATATGCCTACCGGCATCGCGCGCACCACCGTCATTCCGCATCTGCCGACGTTTCTACGCCAGCATCCTCGCCTCGAAATCGAGCTGAGCTGCACCGATCGCAAAGTCGACCTGGTACGCGAGGGCTTCGATTGCGTGCTGCGCGTCGGCTCGGTCGACGATGTGAGTTTGATCGCCCGTCCGCTGGGCGCGTTTGCTGTCACCAACTGCGCTAGTCCCGAATACGTGCGCACTCACGGCATGCCACGCACGGTGGAAGATCTCGCGCATCATCAATTGATCCACTATGTGGGTACCTTCGGCGCGAAATCGATGGGCTTCGAATATCACGACGGCACGGCCTATCGCATGGTGGATATGGCGGGTGTCATCACTGTGAACAGCGCTGAGGCGTATCAGGAAAGTTGTCTGGCCGGGCTCGGCATCATCCAGGCGCCCGGGCCCGGCATGCGGATGCTGATCGAACAAGGCCTGCTCGTGGAAGTCGCGCCTGAGCTGCGCGCGGAGTCGATGCCTGTCTGCCTGCTGTATGCGCAGCGACGCAATCTGTCACAGCGAGTGCAGGTATTCATGTCCTGGATCGCGGAGCTGCTGAAGCCGCATTTGTTGCCGCTCTCTGGCTGAGTTCGCCCGTATCATGCAGCGATGCCGAGTCCGAGGAGCGATCTCATGAGCAGGTTCAGATATTTCCTGAGAATTCGTTATAACGAATGCGATGCGCAGAAGGTCGTGTACAACGCGCGATACGCCGATTACACCGATCTTGCGACCGCTGAGTTCTTCCGGGCGCTGGGGTATGAGAAGGAGATGCAGACCGGTGAGCTGGACTTCCAGCTGGTGAAACAAACCACTCAGTGGCGGACGCCGGCCCGATACGATCAGGTGCTGGAGATATCAGTTTCGACGAAGCATCTTGGAAATACGTCGTTTACGTTAACCACTGAAATCCGTTTGGCAGGGGAAGAAAGAGTGATCGTCGACGTGGAGACGGTTTACGTTCACGTGGACCATCACACCTTGCAGAAAGCCCCCTTGCCGCCAGCGCTGCGCGCGGCGATGGAGCGTGGCGCGAAGAATGTGACGATCGACCACGCCGCGTACCTCGCTTGAAATCGCGAGCGCACGCCGGGAAATCAGCAGGGTGAGCGCGCGGCTTCTATGGACAGATGCCGGCGACGATTGTTGTTAGTGCTCGACTACGATAGCGAGATTTCGAGCCTTGCTGTCCAATCGCCCGACGGCTTATCGCGCGACTGTCGAGCTTTCTCGTCCGAGTGCCGACAATCGTCCGAGTGCCGACAACCTTCCCTGACATGTCGAGCGTCGCGCCGAGGGGTGTTCCGCCTCCCGGCAGATTCGAAAAACAGGGACGGGTTTTCGAAATCAGCGCACATCAGGGACGTGCGCCTAGGAGCGCAATGCGCGACGGGCGAGCGCGGTGACGGGAGGAGGTACCCCACCTCGGCGGCGTGCGAGAGCTGACGCCTCTTAGTCTTCACGTCAGCTCTCACTGCAAACGTTCAATTGCGCGATCAGTTCGGCGGGCGACTCACCACCGCAGCCTCGGCGAACGGCTTGATTCCGAGCGCCTGATAGATCTCGCTCGGGAAATACACCAAGCCATCTTTCATGACCAGGCGGATCTGCCGCACAGCGGACACATCCTTCGTCGGATCCCCCGGAACAAGGATGAAGTCCGCCAACTTACCCGCCGCGACGCTACCGAGGCTCTGCTCGAAGCCGAGATATTTTTCGCAATCGTAAGTCGCCATGCGCAGCACCCGGGACGCCGGGATGCCGGCCTTCTGATACAGCTCCAGCTCACGATGCACGGTGAAGCCGGTGGTGTCGTCGGTGCCGGGAAGCATCTGAATGCCTTCCGAGTACAGCATCTTCATGAGCTCGAGCTGCTTCTCCACCGAGACCAGGTACGCCTCATCCTCCGCATGATTCTTGAAATCGACGAACGAGCGCTTGCGATAGCGCTGATAACCGATGGGCATGTGCTCCAGATACGGCGCGTCGCCCGCCTGCACCCGGCCGGCGCGGCTCGCCAGCAAGCGCTCGAGAATGACCATGGTCGTGTCCAGCGCCGTCTTGTGCTCCTTCATCAACGCGATCGTGTCACGCACTTTCTGGCTATTCAGATCGAGCGTCGCCGCTCGCTCGCCCATCGCGGTCAATCGCAGCGTCGTGCGCGTGTCTTCCTGCGGACCGATCAGCCAGCCCAGCACGAGCTGGTTGATGTGATTGATCTCGTCATACCCATCGCGGATCGCACGATCCGGCGACATGAACGCCGGCACGTGTCCGCTCACCCGCATCCCCAGCCGATGCGCTTCCTGCGCGACGGGCGCGACCCAATCGGGATTGAAGGAGTTGTAGATCTTCATCTGCCGGTAGCCGTGATCGGAATACCAGCGCACGATGTCGATCGCCTCGGGCAGCGTCTCAGGAATGCGGCCAATGCGCGCCGAGTACGAGCTGCGGCCTTCGATCAAACCTGCGCGTACGATGCGCGGCCCGGGCAGCTCTCCCTGATCGATCCGCCGAGTCAGGTCGAGCAACAAGGCGTTATCGTTGCCAAGATCCCGGACCGTCGTGACCCCGGCCGCGAGATAAAACAGTCCCGACTCGTCCGAGTTGTGAGAATGCATGTCGTGCAAGCCGGCGAGCAGCGTGCCGCCGTTGCCATCGATCACCACTTCATCGGCGGGCGCCTTGAATCCAGCGGGCTCGACCGAAACACTCGAGATCCGATTCCGAAACACGACCACGGATACGACATCGCTCAGCCGTTCCGTTTGGGGGTCATACACCCGCACATTGCGGATGCGAAGCGGCGTATCAAAGCGATGCGCAAGTCGCTGCTGCATCTCCTTCAAGCGCGTGACGCGCAGGTTACGTTCGAGCGTCTGCAGCTCCGCGACCCTCGACTCGAAGCCCTTACGCACCAGCACTTCAGTCGAATCGAGCTTCGCAAACAAACTGCCATCCGCGGCAAGCAGCAGCATTTCCGGCGAGAGGTTCGCGCCGGTGATCGCATAGGCCGTGACCGGCACATCGCCGACGTGAGTTTTCTGCAGCTCTTCGAGGCGCAGCGAACCGGAGGGCGCCACGTCGAGCGTCCGACCCTTCGCCTTCAGTAACATCCGGGCGTAGAGTCCGTAGCTCCAGGGGCTGCCGTCGTTGGTGATATAGAGCTTGGGCTGCGACATGCGCGCGCTGCCCTTGCCATCTTGGGCACGCCATTGAGCCGAGCCGCGCTGCCAGGTGAACTGCTCGTCGACCGCACCACCGAACAGCGACTTCCCTTTGATGCGCCACTGCGTGGGAATGCCCGCATCGTTCAGCGTCAACTGCTCGCGCACCTTCGGGCCACGGCCGTTGTTGTCGACTTCATAAGTGATATCGACGCTGGCGCCGTCGACATTCGCGATCAGCGCGCCGACTTTCTCATTCGACGAAATGACCGAATATTCATCCGTCGCGGCGACTGCCCACGCGTGCATACACAATGCGCCGATGAGCACGCCGAGGCGCGTAATCTTGCGACCCAGAACCATCAGTGAGAAACCCTGCTGACGCCCACGAAAAGCCGGGGCCGATGGGCTTTATACTGCCAGCAAGGCGCCGCATAACTTATGCTTCCACGCTGTCGCGTCGCGCACTCGGAGCATGGAGAATTCCCGGACAAAGAAAAGCCCTCCCGCGCGCGCGAGGGAGGGCCAAGGGGAATCGTTTGTCTCAGAGCGGCTGGTAGGTCAGCACTACGAAGCTGTTCGGGTGATAGACCTGCTTCTCTTCGCCATTCGCAGCGCGCGTGGTCGTGGAATCCGCGGTGACGAAGTACAGGTTTCCGTTGCGCTCATCCATGTACATCATGCGGGCCTCGACGCGAGTCGTGACGCTACCGAGCAGTCTGTACTGATCGGGGCCCTGCTGCTGAATCACGGTGATGAAGCCATCGTTGCTCGAGGTCACGATGCGCTTGCGCTTCTCATCGATGCCGATGGCGTCGATGCCGGGACCGATCGCGATGGTCGCACTCACCTTGCCGTTCGACGGATCGACCGAGAAAAACTGCGGTTTCTCGCCAACGCATGCGGCGAGGATGCGCTTCGTGCTCGCCTGCCAACGCGTCTTGGACACGTTGCAGGGCACCTGCCAGCGCGCGGTTTCCTTCAGCGTCTTGGAATCGAGCTTGAGGATCAGATTGTCCTTGCGCGCGGGCGCGTAGATGTTGCCGGCGCCATCGATGGCCGGGTCGTCCATCTTCCGGAACGGGAAGCTGGTGGTCTTCAGCAACTTGCCGGTCGCGGCGTCCAGCGTGTACCAGGTGGACTTCGACTCACGCGTGCCGGTGATGAAGTGAACCTGCTTGGTGGCAGGATCGTGCACGCCGCTGTTGAGGCCGCCATCTTTGTCGAGCGCCAGACGCTCGATGGGCTGCAGCGTCTGCAGATCGAAGCTCAACAGCGAGCCGTCGGTGTTCGCCACATAGCCCCGGTTGTACTGAGGCAGCAGCAGCGGACCGTTCGCGCCCTTTGAGTTGTCCACCGTCGCGATGGCTTTGTTCTGGTCCACGTCGAATACGGTCAGGCCATCGACATCGCGCGCCAGGAACAGGCGAGCGGTGCCGGGCTGCATCTTGATGTAGTCCCAGCCGCTGTCGGTGCTGGGCAGGGTGGCTGTCGCTTGGAGCTTGTAGAGCAGGCCGGGTTCGTCGGCATGAGCTGCGGACGTGGCACCGAAGGCAACCGCCCCGGCGATGACCAGTGAACGTAGACGCATCGAATCCTCAGCGTGGCCAGAAGTTCGTCGGAGTATGCGTACGCGCCCCTGATAATAGACTGACGACGGCCGCTCCATGGCCATGTCAACGCCGACCGGCCCGGACGAAAATGAATAAGGCGTTCCCCTAAAATCTCCGGCCTGCGGACTGGTCGCCGCTTTCCACAGAGAGCTTCTTCTTATACTCCGCCCATGACAGCCCTCGATGCCGCGGTCGAGTCTCGTTTCACCCTACTGGCGAAGGCGATGCGCACGCTGGTCGATTTACTTCATACCGAGCACGGATACGCGCGGATTTTTCACGACCAGGAAGGGTTCAGCTACGAGTTGCACAGCTATCAGCACCCGCCGATGGTTGACCTGTTCACTCGGATGCTGGGCTATGCGTCCGCCACCGATGCCACGGAAGCGGCACGTGAGACCTTGTCGGCCATGCACGCCGCGCCCCGTGGCCGAAGCAACAAGGGTCGGCCTCGCGGCCGCCGCGCGCCGCAGCCGGAAGCCACTCAACTGATCCTGCCCGTCAGCGTCTGCTGATCGTCAGACGTTCAGCAGCGATCGGTACCACAGCGCGCTGCGCTTCAAGGTCCGCTGCAAGGTCGCGTAGTCGACGTGCACGATGCCGAATCGCTTCCGATAGCCTTCCGCCCACTCGAAGTTGTCCATCAAGCTCCAGACGAAGTAACCCCGCACATCGACGCCGCGATCGATCGCCTCGGCCACGGCGACCAGGTGCGACTCGATGTACTGGCGGCGTTGCTCGTCGTCGACCCGACCGTCCACCAATTGATCGCGATACGCCGCGCCGTTCTCGGTGATGTAGATCGGCGGGAGCTGGTAGTCCCGCTTCAATCGGAGCAGTAGGTCGGAGAGCGCGCGAGGCGCCACTTCCCATCCCATATCCGTCACGGCCGCGCCAGTCGACGCCGGCGAGGCGGGATTCAAACTGCTCGACACCGTCGGGTGGTAATAGTTGATGCCGACGAAGTCGCACGGCTGCGCGATCAAGGCCGCGTCGCCGGCTTGAACCTCGGGCGCATCGGCGCCGAGATGCTCGATGATGTCGGTCGGATACTGCCCTTTGAATATGGCGTCTGTGTACCAGCGCACCAGCCGGCCATCCTCGAGGCGCGCGTGACGTGCATCAAGCTCGGAATCGGTCGCCGGTCGGACCGGGGACATGTTCAGCACGATGCCGACTTCCGCCTTGATGCCGGCGGCGCGAATCGCCTGCATCGCCAGCCCATGGCTCAGCAACAAGTGATGACTGGCCTGGTATGCGACGCGACGATCCTTCACGCCCGGCGCGAACACGCCGCGTTCATAACCGAGCACCGCCGATACCCAGGGTTCATTGTGAGTCGCGATGGAGGTCACGCGATCGCCCAAGCGACGTGACATCACGTCCGCGTACTCGGCAAAGCGGTGTGCCGTGTCGCGAGCGAGCCAGCCACCGCTGCGATGTTGCAACTCCGCCGGCAAGTCCCAGTGATACAGCGTGGCGTAGGGCTGGATGTTTCTTTCCAGCAAGCCGTCGACCAGACGTTCGTAGAAGGCCATGCCGCGTTCGTTGTAGGCCCCCGACCCGGACGGCTGCACTCGCGGCCAGGAAATGGAAAAGCGATACGCCGTCACGCCCAGGTCGGCGATGAGATCCAGATCGGCTTCGAGCCGATGATAGTGGTCGCAGGCCACATCGCCGGTGCCGCCATCGGCGATGGCGCCGGGCACGCGACAGAACTCATCCCAGATCGATGGCCCTTTGCCGTCGGCGCGCGCGGCGCCCTCGATCTGAAATGCGCTGGTGGCCACACCCCAGACGAACTTGCTGGGAAAGCGCCGACGCAGCTCGGCTACCGGGATTTGCTGGGTCATCGGATCGCTGCCAATCATTCGTTCTTGGGGGCCGCCGTGCTTTCGCGCACGATGAGCTCGACCTGCGGCAAGGAAATATCCGGCCGCTCACCTTGCAACATCTGGAGCATCGCCGCGCCCGAGCTTTCGCCCAGCACGCGAATCGACTGACGCACCGAGGTGAGCGGCGGCACTCGATAGGACGAGGAATGCAGATCGTCGAAGCCGACGACCGACACATCGCGCGGACAATTCAGGCCGCTGCGATACAAAGCGAGACATGCGCCGTACGCGGTCTGATCGTTCACGCAGAACAGCGCGGTGAACTTGTTGCCAGACTTCAGCAAGCGCAGCGTCGCCTCGACGCCGCCTTCTTCATGGAAGTCGCCGGGCACCACCAGCTTCGGATCGTGCGGAATGCCGGCGTCGGCCAGCGCGCGGCGATACCCTTTGAAACGCAGCGACGCGTCCGGGTGATCGAGAATGCCGGCGATGAACGCGATTCGCTTGTGTCCCAGCTCGATCAGATGGCGCGTCGCCAGCAACGCGCCCTGCTCATCGTCCACCGGCAAGCTGAAAATATTGGTCGCCTTCAGGCTGCGACCGCTCACCACCAGCGGCACCTGCTTCGCATAGTGCGCCAGCTGCCGATCCTGCAACCGACCCGAGAAAATGATGATGCCGTCGACCCGGCGGGACAGCAGCTCGGACATGCAGCGCTCTTCGTCGGCTTCGTTCCAATTGCCGCTCATGAACAGCGCTGTGTATCCGCGCTGCTGCAGATAGTCTTCGATGCCTCGCAAGCCTTCACCGTAGAACGGGCTGTCGATGGCCTGCGTGATCACACCGATGGTGTTGGACTTGCCGAGCGCCAATCCGCGCGCGGCGGCGTTGGGCCGAAAGTTGAGTTTGGCGATGGCCGCTTCGACCGCGTCCTTTCGCTCTGCGCTCACCTTCGCTGTGCCATTGATGATGCGCGACACGGTCGCGATCGACACGCCGGCCTCCTTCGCCACCCTCTCCAGCGTCGGCGGAGAGTCGGGCAAAGCGGTCGTGGCGCGCTTTTTGGCGTTGTTATCGGCAGCTCGCTTGCTCATCGTCGTGCAGTGAGAATCATGCCTTGGCGATCATCAGGTCGGTTTCCAGCTGCTCGAGCGTCCGGCCCTTGGTTTCCGGCACGAGCAGCACCACGAAGAACAGCGCCGCCGTGGCGAACAAGGCAAATGCCAGGAAGGTGCCGCCCGAGCCCAGCGTGGAAAGCGCCCAGGGAAAGATCATTGTCACAGAGGCGCTGGTCAGAGCGTTCCAGAATCCCGCTACCGAGATGGCAGCGGCCCGTTGCTCGTTCGGAAATATTTCCGAGAGCAGCACCCACATCACCGGCCCGAGCGAAATCGCGAACGAGGCGACGAAGCCGATGATGGCGATCAGCACCAGGCGTGCATTATAACTTTCCTGGCTGAATGCCCAACTGATCGCGAACAGGGACAGCGCCATGCCCGCGATCCCCACGATGAGCAGCGGCTTGCGCCCCAGCTTGTCGATCAGCCAGATCGCCACGAAGGTCATCGCCACGTTCACCACGCCGACCATCACGGCCTGCCGGAACGCATCGTTCACGCCGCCACCGGCCTGCGCGAAGATCGTCGGCAGGTAATAGAAGATCGCGTTGATACCGGTGATCTGCTGAAAGAACGCCAGGCCCAGCGCGATGATCATGATCAGCCGCACGCGCGAATCGAGCAGGCCACGAAAGCCGCGCGACACTGTTTTCGCCGTCAAGCTGCGCTGGATCTGCTGCAAATTCTCCTGCGCCTGCTGTTCGCCCGCGACCCTGCGCAAGACCTGCAATGCCGCTTCATCCCGGCCCTTCAGCAGCAACCAGCGCGGGCTCTCGGGCACGAACCACAGCAATGTGAAATACAACAATGCCGGCACCATCTGCACGCCGAGCATGTAGCGCCAGTTGTGCTCGCCCAGATCCAGCAGGAAGTAATTCGAGAAGAACGAGGCCGAGATGCCGATCACGATCATCAATTGATTCAACGACACCAGTCCACCGCGCTTGTCCGCCGGTGCGATCTCCGCGATATACATCGGCGCGATCAGAATCGCGCCGCCGACGGCCAGACCGCCGACGATGCGCGCGGCGACGAAGCTCGGAAATGAAGTTGCGGATGCGGCCAATAGCGAGGACATCACGAATAACAACGCGGTGCCGAGCAAAACCCGCCGCCTGCCGAACCGATCGCTCAACGGACCCGCGATTGCGTTGCCCGCCATCGCGCCCCAACCGAGGCTGCTGACCGCGAAGCCGAGTTTCAAATCGCCGCTCGCGCCGCTCAGCGAGAAATATTCCTTGATGAACGGCACCACGCCCGAGATCACCGTGGCGTCGAAACCGAGCAGGAATCCCCCGAGCGCCACCGTGAGCGCCACGAATGCGATGTTCAATTTGCCTGCCAGCATGTGACTCGCCGATGTTTTTAAACGTGATTTGGCATCACGCGCTCATTGTTAACGGTAACTATGAGCGCTTCCCCCGAACTGCGCCAGCACCGCGTGCAGCTGCCCGCTTGCCGTCATGCTCGGGAGCATGGTACCGTAATTTGTAAGCGCTTACATCCGGTGTTTAGCGGCCTTCGGCCAGCGCACCGGGCGCAACAATAAATTGGCAACGGATGGACATCGGGGGGTACGAGTCGTGAGCGATCGCGCATTCAAGGGCAATAATGTAGCGCGTGCTATCTCTTTGGTTCTCGGCACGGCGGTCGCGTTACCGGCCTTCTCGGCGGAAAACACCACCGAGCTGGAAGAGGTCGTGGTCACCGGCATTCGCGCCAGCCTCAACTCCTCGATGGAGTTGAAACGCGATTCGCAGGGTGTGATGGACGGCATCGTCGCCGAGGACATCGGCAAGTTCCCGGACACCAACCTCGCCGAATCCATGCAACGAATCAGCGGCGTATCCATCGACCGCTCGCTCGGCGAAGGCTCGAAAGTCACGGTCCGCGGCATCGGCCCGGACTACAACCTGGTGTTGTTGAACGGCCGTCAGATGCCCGCATCGGCACTGGAAGACACCCAGGCATCGGCCTCGCGAGCTTTCGACTTCGCCAATCTCGCATCCGAGTCGATCTCGGCGATCGAGGTTTACAAGACCAGTCGCGCGGCGACGCCTGCTGGCGGTATCGGTGCGACCATCAACATCAAGACCGCGCGTCCGCTCGAGAATCCGGGCCTGCACACCAGCTTCGGCGCCAAAGGCGTCATGGACACATCGGTGGACAATCTGCCGAGCAGCTTGAAGGGCGATTCGATCACTCCGGAAGTGTCCGGCATCTACAGCCAGACCTTCGGCGACGACCGCTTCGGCATCGCGCTGAGCGCGAGCTATCAAGAGCGCGATTTCGGCTTCAACCAGGCCTCGGTCGGCAACGGCTGGAAGACGTTCGCCGGCGATGAAAACAACTGGGGCACGATTCCCCAGGCCGGCACGCCGGGCGCGCAGGGCATCGTCAATCGCCCCGATGCGACCGACACTTACTCGGTGCCGCAGAACCTCGGTTACAGCGTCAACGGCGTGGAACGTAAGCGCACCAACGGTCAGCTGACCTTGCAGTACGCGCCGACCGACACCATCACGACGACGCTCGACTACACCTATTCCGAGAACAAGATCCAGCAACAGCGCAACGAGTTGTCGGTGTGGTTCAACTTCGGTCCTTCGGAAAGCGTGTGGACCGATGGCCCGGTGTCCTCGCCGCTGATCTATTCCGAATACATCGATGCCAACACCGCGCCGTCGGACCTCGCCATGGGCGGCGCCAAGTTCGGCACCAAGAACGAAAACAATTCGATCGGCTTCAACACCACCTGGAAGCCCACCGATTCCTTCGGGCTGGAGTTCGATTTCCACAATTCGACGGCCGAGTCCGGCCCCGACAGTCCGTACGGCTCGAACGCGGTGCTCGGCGTCGCCGGCTTCTTCCGTGGCACGACGACAGCCGATTTCTCTCGCGATTTCCCGGTCATCAGCGTGCAGCTGCCCACTGGCATGAGCGCGATCGATCCGTCGCGTACCGAAGTGACGGGCTCGAGCTTCCGCAACAGCTACATGAAGACCGAGATTCAACAGGCGCAACTGACCGGCGATCTCGAATTCTTCGAGGACTCGCGTCTCGACTTCGGCGTGGCCCTGACCGATCTGAAGAACCGCTCCGCGTATTCCAACGTGCAACGCGACACCTGGTCGGGTGCGACCGATCCGGCGGACTATCCGGATGACGTGTGGCGCGCCGACACTGTCCGTCATTACTTCGACAACATCGGCGGCAGCGGCAATCCGGCGTTGTTCAATCAGTTCTTCACTTTCGATTTCGAGACCGTGCGCGGCATCGCCGCCTCCGTCTCGAGCGATGCTCTGTATCGGATGTCGCCGATCTTCCAGGTCGACCGCCGCGTCGAGGAAGAATCGCAGAGCGCGTTCGTTCAATACAGCCAGCGCTGGGAATGGGGCTTGCCGATGGAGGGCGCGGTCGGCCTGCGTTATGAGAAGACCGATGTGACTTCTCGCGCGCTGGTGCCGACGGCGACGGGCATCACCTGGGTCGCGAACAATGAGTTCTCCCTGCAGTTGGGCGACGCGACGTTCGAAAAGCTCGAAGGCGATTACGATTACGTGCTGCCGAGCCTGGATTTCGCGGTCGACTTGACCGACAACATCAAATTCCGCGCCGGCTACGGTCAGAGCATCGGCCGTCCGCTGTGGGATCAGATCCAGGGCGGCCGCACGCTGGATCAACTGGTTCGTATCAACGGCGGCACGGGTACGCAGGGCAATCCCAAGCTCAAGCCGCTCGAGTCGGAGAACATCGACTTCTCGGTCGAGTGGTACTACGGCAATTCGAGCTACATGTCGGTGGGCTATTTCCGCAAGAACATCGACAACTACATCGGCACCACCGTGGTCACGCAGAGCCCATTCAACCTGGCGCATCCGGGTCAGGGCGCGTATTTCCAGGAAGCGGTGGCCAACGGTTGTTCGGACCGCGATCTGACCTGCATCCGCAACTACATCTTCAACAACCACGATGGCGACCCGGGCGTGGATGCCGATCCCATCGATCCGAAGGATCCAACCGCGCCGCGCACCGGCACGATCGCCGGCTTGCCGGGCGATCCGATCGCGACATTCAATGTCACGGTGCCGGCGAACCAGCGCTCCGCGGAGCTGGACGGCTGGGAGTTCAACATTCAGCACATGTTCTGGGAGACGGGCTTCGGCGTGTCGGCGAACTACACGCTGGTCGACTCCGGCCTCACCTACGACAACTACAATCGTAAGGAACAGTTCGCGCTGGAAGGCTTGAGCGACGCGGCCAACCTGGTGCTGTTCTTCGAGAACGAGAAGTTCCAGGTGCGCGCGGCGTACAACTGGCGTGACGAGTTCCTCGCCAGACGCTTCGACGGCGGCGGCGGACCGAATCCGATCTACACCGAGGCGTACGGGCAGCTCGACGTGAACGCCAGCTACAACTGGAACGAAAACCTGACCTTGATGGCCGAGGCGATCAACCTCACCGACGAGATCTATCGTCAGCACAGCCGCACCAGTCACCAGGTGATCATGGTTCAGCAGACCGGCCCGCGCTTCATGATCGGCGCGCGCTACAAGTTCGGCAACTAATACTCGGGATCGGGCTCCTGCCACGACCCGAGTGCGAGTCGGCAAAAGGCGTGACTTTTGCCTCTCGCCGCCGCCTGAGGCGGCGGGGTACATCCTTGTACCCGGGCAGCCAGTTCAAACAACGGCTGCTCGGGTGGGAAAGCCGCTGTTCCCCCAGCGGCTTTTTCTTTTTGGAGGCATGATTGGGCGATGGCGGAGATCGAACACATCGTGATCGTCGGCGGCGGCTCGGCCGGGTGGCTGACTGCCGGCGTGCTCGCGGCCGAGCACCGAACGCGCACCGGACCGACGCTGCGAATCACGCTGCTGGAGTCCCCGAACATCGGGCCCATCGGCGTCGGTGAAGGCACCTGGCCCACGATGCGCGACACGCTGAGAAACATCGGTGTGAGCGAGACCGACTTCATCCGCGAGTGCGACGCCTCGTTCAAGCAAGGCTCGAAATTCCAGCAGTGGGTGAGCAATCGCGAGGAGGATCGGTACTTCCATCCTTTTGTTTTGCCCCACGGTTACACGGAAACCAACCTCGTCGCCGGCTGGCTGGAGCGACACGGCGACGTGCCGTTCGCGGATCTGGTGAGCTTCCAGCCGCACCTGTGCGCGCATGGCAAAGCGCCTAAACAAGTCGGCACCCCTGAGTACGCAGCGGTCGCGAACTATGCGTATCACCTCGACGCGGGCAAGTTCGGTCTGTTCCTGCGCAGGCACTGTGTCGAGCGGCTCGGCGTGCATCACATGCTCGATCACGTCGTCGGCGTCAGCACGCATGCCAACGGCGATATTGCTTCTGTGCAGACGAAGGAGAACGGCGCGGTTACCGGCGATCTGTTCATCGATTGCAGCGGCATGCACGCGCTACTGCTGGGCCAGCACTACCAGGTGCCGTTCAAGTCCCAGAAACACGTACTGTTCAACGATTCGGCGCTGGCCATGCAAGTGCCCTACCACGACGAGGACAGCCCCATCGCGTCACACACCGTTTCCACCGCGCAAAGCAACGGTTGGATCTGGGACATCGGTCTGCCGACACGTCGTGGCATCGGCCATGTTTACTCGAGCGCTCACACCTCCGATGACGCAGCTGAACGCGAGCTGCGCGCGTACATCGAGCGCACGGGCGGGCCGCAAGGCATGCCGTCGCCGCGCAAGCTGACGTTCAATCCCGGCTACCGCGAGAAATTCTGGCATCGTAACTGCGTGGCAATCGGGCTCTCTGCGGGATTCATCGAGCCGTTGGAAGCTTCGGCGCTTGCGCTGGTCGAGCTGTCCGCCGCGATGTTGAGAGATCAGATGCCCGCAACTCGCGAAGCGATGGACATCGTCGCGCGCCGATTCAACGACGCCTTCACGTACCGTTGGGAGCGAGTCATCGACTTCCTCAAGTTGCATTACGTGCTGACCCGTCGTACCGACTCGGATTTCTGGCTCGATAACTGCCGGCCCGCGACCATTCCGGATCGTTTGCAGGAACAGCTGACGTTATGGCGCCATCAGCCGCCGTCCCGTTACGATTTCCATCGGGTCGAGGAAGTGTTCCCCTCGGCGAGCTATCAGTATGTGCTTTATGGAATGGGCTTCCGTCCCGATCGTCGCGAAGCGCATCGACGCGGCGATGACGCCGATCGCGCCGACGGCTACTTCCGGGAAGCAGCCGCGCTGACGAGCAAAATGCTGGCGGCGTTACCCTCCAATCGAGCGCTGATCGATCACATCAAGCGTCACGGCCTGTCGAAGATCTGATTCGCTATGAGCAACCACGTCCTGCTGAACAACGTCGACCATAAAGATCTGCGCGTGATCACGACGCGCGGCGCTGAATACGGCGACAACGTCATGCTCGCGGCCACGTTTCCCGCGGAATTCCGCAATCTGCAGGCGCATTACCCCGTCGTGTTCCGCAAGAACGCGCAAGGCCAGTTCGAACCGGTGGCTCTGCTGGGGTTCAAGGACGGCCAGAATCTGTTTCTGACCCGGCAAGGCTGGGACGCGACGTATATTCCGATGACTCTCGAGCGCCTGCCGTTCCTGATCGGTTTCTCATCGGACCGCGAGCCGATGATGCACATCGACCTGGACCATCCTCGGGTCAGCCGCACGCAGGGCGAGCCGATCTTTCGCGAGTTCGGCGGCAACACCGAGTTCCTGGAACGGATGAGCTCGCTGCTGCTCGCCATCCACCAGGGCCTCGGCGCCACCGAGCACTTCATCGGCGCACTGCTCCAGCGCGATCTGCTCGAGTCCTTCGTGCTGGACATTCAATTGAACGACGGCTCGCAGAACCGCCTCGCCGGCTTCTACACCATCAAGGAAGAGCGGCTGCTCGACCTGAATGGCGCGGCGCTGGAGCGATTGAACCGGGCCGGTCATTTGCAGGCCATCTACATGGCCATCGCATCGCTCTCCAACTTCCGTGCGCTGATCGAGCGCGTGAACAAGCTCAATGCTGGCGACCGCTAAAAGAATCCGCGAGATCGCTGGCGTCGATCCGCGGGCCTTGCCGGACGACCTGCTGCGATCGACGCAGCCATTAGTGCTGAAGGGTCTGGTCGCGGATTGGCCCATGGTGCGCGCCGGGCTCGAATCGAATCAGTCCGCGATTGCGTACATCCGCAAATTCTATCGAGACGCAACTGTCGGCGCCCTGCTCGGCGCCCCGGAGATCGAAGGCCGGTTCTTCTATAACGAAGATCTCAGCGGCTTCAACTTCAAAGCGGTGAAGCTCAAGCTTGATGTGATGCTCGATGAAGTCGAGCGCCACAAGGACGCAGTGAAGCCGCCCGCCATCTACGTCGGCTCGACGACGGTGGACACATGCCTGCCTGGCTTTCGTGGCGAGAACGACCTGGGCTTCGGCGACCGTCAGCCGCTCGTGAGCATCTGGCTCGGCAATCGCACGCGCATCGCCGCTCATCACGACCTGCCGGACAACATCGCATGCGTAGTCGTCGGTCATCGACGTTTCACGCTATTCCCGCCCGAGCAGTTGCCCAATTTGTATGTCGGGCCGCTGGATTTCACGCCGGCCGGCCAAGCCATCAGCCTGGTCGACTTTACCAAGCCGGATCTTCAGCGCTTCCCGAAATTCTCCGAAGCCATGCGGCACGCGCAAGTTGCTGAACTCGGTCCGGGAGACGCGATCTTCATTCCGAGCATGTGGTGGCATCACATCGAGGCGCTCGACAGCCTCAATGTGCTCGTGAACTACTGGTGGCGTCAGTCACCGGCCTTCATGGACTCGCCGATCGGTGCGTTGATGTACGCGATCATGACCGTGCGCGATCTGCCGAAAGAGCAGCGTGACGCGTGGTTCAACCTGTTTCGTCACTATGTGTTCGAGGCGGACGAGCAAACTGCCGCTCACATTCCAGAGACTGCCCGCCGCGCTCTGTCGCCCATGGATGCGGACATCGCCCGCGACATCCGTGCGCGACTGCTACAAAGATTGAATCGTTAGGGAGCTTCGCATGACCCGCAATCGCGTCCAGAAAGTCGTCATCGCCGGGGGTGGCACCGCGGGCTGGATGGTCGCCGCCGGTCTGTCCCGAACCTTGGGCAAGGCGCTCGAGATCAAGCTGGTCGAGTCCGATGAGATCGGCACCGTCGGCGTCGGCGAAGCGACCATTCCAACCCTGGTGACATTCCATCGGCTGCTGGACATCAACGAACAGGAGTTCATGGCCGCCACGCAAGGTACGTTCAAGCTGGGCATCGGCTTCGAGAACTGGCGCAATGTGAACCAGCATTACATCCATTCGTTCGGCACCACCGGCAAGGATCACTGGACCGCCGGCTTCCAGCACTTCTGGCTCAAGGGCCGGCAACGCCATCTCGCGAGCGATTACGGCGACTACTGTGTCGAGCTCAAAGCGGCGCTCGAGAACAAGTTCGCGCATCTGCCGCGCGGTGGCATGAACTACGCCTTCCACATCGACGCCGGCCTCTACGCAAAGTTTCTGCGTAAGTTCAGCGAGGGCTATGGCGTCCAACGCATCGAGGGCAAGATCACCAACGTGCTCACGCACGACGACACTGGTTTCATCAAGGCCATTCGTCTGGACTCGGGCGTGGAGATCGAAGGCGATCTATTCATCGACTGCACGGGCTTCCGCGCGTTGCTGATCGGCCAGACGCTGCATGAGCCGTACGAGGATTGGTCACATTGGTTGCCGTGTGACAGCGCCGTCGCCGTGCAAACCGAATCGGTCGGCGCACCGGTCCCGTATACGCGATCCATCGCGCGCGAGGCTGGATGGCAGTGGCGCATTCCGCTGCAATCTCGCGTCGGCAACGGCATGGTCTATTGCAGTCGTTACCTCAGCGACGAGCAGGCGAAGCAGTCGTTGCTGGCGAATGTCGAGGGCAAGACGCGCACCGAGCCGCGAGTCATCAAGTTCAAACCCGGTCAGCGTCGACAAACCTGGGTCAAGAACTGCGTCGCCGTCGGACTGGCGAGCGGCTTCATCGAGCCGCTCGAATCGACCAGCATTCATCTGATCGGCCGAAGCATCATCCGGCTGCTACAGATGTTTCCAGGCTCCGGCATCAATCCCGCCGACATCGAAGAGTTCAATCGCCAGACCGTCGCCGAGCTGGAGCACATCCGTGACTTCATCGTGCTGCATTATCACGTCACGGACCGCCAGGACACGCCGTTCTGGAATGCCTGCCGAACCATGGAAATTCCGGGCTCCCTGCATCATCGTATCGAGCTGTTCCGCGAGACGGGGCGCGTGTTTCGTTTCCAGAATGAGTTGTTCGCCGAGAATTCCTGGATTCAGGTGATGCTCGGCCAAGGCATCGTGCCCAAGCAATATCATCAGGTGGCGGACTTGATGAGCGACGCCGAGCTGTCGCGCTTTCTGGATGGAATCAAATCACACGTCGACAGCACGGTTCAGCAGCTGCCGAAACATCAGACGTACGTCGAGCAGTACTGCAAGGCGACGGTCAGCCTTTGAACAACGCCTGAAGCATCTTCTTGCCGTGCCACGCGAAGCGGGCGCGGCGACTCATCTTGTTCAAGCTGAAGTAGACCCGCTGTTGCCCGCCGAACGCACGGAAGAAACGTTCGATGCTTTCGACCATGGAGCCGGTCATGTCGAACTCCACGCTGCGCGTCTTGGAACGTAGGATGGCTTCCCACACGAGCAAACTGTGCGCGCCGCTGGTGCGAAGCTCCGGATCGGCGCCGCCCGCCAGGTAATAAGTGACTTTGTTGTCCCAGACCAGGTAGAGCGCGGCATGAAGCGCGCCGTTCTCGTCACGCGCCACCAGAATCTCCCGCCGGCCACGCTGAGCACACGCCGCGTCGAGACGACGCATCGCGGGAGAATCGAACGGATTCGGATTGCCCTGGCGCGCGTAGGATTTACCGATGAGCTGGATACACGCCTCGATATCGGTCGTCGCCTCGATCCTCAGCTGCTTGCGAGCCTTGCGACTCTCTCGCCGAATGTTTTCTCGCAACGCGCCCCACAGCTCTTCCTCGCTCTGAGCGAGATCGATCACGTAGGTGTATCGCGCCATCTCCTCGAAGCCGTTCCAGACGAACGGCAGCATGTTGGTGATGCCGCTGTGACAATTGATCTGCAGGATGTCGTAGCTCGGCAGCTGCTCGAGCAGCGCGTTGGTGAGATCTTTCTCGAGCTCGTAACGACGCGAGCTCTTGGTTGCGTCGCCCAGATCGAGCCACGGCCCGAGCCGATGAGTGAGCGGCGGCAACGTGATCACTTGAAACAAACCGCGCTTCTCTTGGTAAATCGGCCAGCGCGCCCGCACCGCTCCGCCCGAAGAGACGGTAATTTCCCGCCACGCGCCCGGCGCCACCGCATCGAGCCACCACGGCTCTTGAAAAATACAATAGCTCGTCGGCCGCTCCATCACGGCTGACGCGGACTCCGGCTGAGAAACTGACATTGCCGCTGTTGTCGACTCGACCCGATTCAAGGTGGTGGCCGTCGCCGAGGCCAAGGGTTCTCGCACACACGCCACGAAGGGGCGACTTTTGAGGCGCGACGGCTACTGTGACGATACTAATGCAATCCAGGGCGGCTTATTCACATAAGCCGTCATCGAATTGTCATGTGCCCGGGCCGGGCTGACAAGCGGGAGGGTGTCTGCAGCGCAACGGATGCCATCGTTCGAGGCATCCGCCGTGTCGGATTCGTTTACATTCGACTAACCGGACGGTGCGATAGCCTTGGCTTGCACTCGCTCGATCTCCGCCTCGGAGCAGCCGGCGTCTTCGAGAACCGCGCGAGTGTGCTCGCCGAAGCTTGGGGCGGCGAATGGAGCCGGCCCCGGCGTGCGGTCGAACTTGATGGATCGAGTGAGGCCGCGATACTTGCCGACGAGTGAATGATTCAAGGTGGTGACCATGTCCTCGGCCAGCACCTGCTCGTTGTCGAAAACATCCTCGATGGCTCGCGCGGCCGCGCACGGCACCTGATCGCCGAAGTGAGCTTCCCATTCCAGGGCGGTACGCTCGTGCAGCGCTTCGTGCAGCTTCGGCACGATCTCGGCTGCGTATTGAGCGCGCTTGCGAACGCTGTCGTAACGTTCGTTCGCCGCCAGCTCGGGCAGATTGATCTTCTCGCACAGCGCTCGCCAGAAGTGCGGCGTGTTCGCGGAAATATACAAATATCCGTCGCGCGTCGGATGCAAACCGGTGATGCCGCCTGAGCGGAAGTCACGACCGATGTCACGAGGTTCGCCATCGACCCACACGAGGCGAGCGGACTGCATGGTCAGCGCACTTCGCAGCAGCGACACGCCGACGAACTGTCCGCGTCCGCTACGCTCGCGCTCGTAGAGCGCCGAAGAAACACCGCCGGCCAACAATGCAGCCGCGTAGTAATCGACGACCGAGCCATAGATGATTTCCGGCGCTCCGCCGCGCTTGCCTTGCAAGGTGCACATACCGGTCATGGTCTGCAATACCTGGTCGTAGCCGGCCTTGTCCTTCAGCGGACCTTTTTCGCCATAGCCCGTGACCGCGCAGTAGATCAGTCGCGGATTGATTTGCGAGAGCTGGTCGTAGTCGATGCCGAGACGCTTCGGCACGCCGGGGCGGAAGTTATGAACTAGCACATCGGCCGTGCGCACCAGGCGCAGCAGCGCGGCCAATCCTTCGGCCTTCTTCAAATCGAGCGAGACGCCGAGCTTGCTGCGATTGATGCCGATGAACGCGCGGCTTTCATCTTCCAGCGTCGAGGGATACTTGCGCAGATTGTCGCCATCGGGCGGCTCGATCTTGATGACGCGCGCGCCTTGATCCGCCAGCAAGGTGCAGCCGTACGGACCCGCGATGTACGCGCTCAGATCGAGCACGGTGACGCCGCTCAGCGGCCCGGGTGGGCCGGCACGCTCGGGCAGCGTCGATTTAGTTCTGGTCGCCATAGCTCGAATGTCGATGTTCCTTCCGGTCAGGCACGACCAAGTGTCAACTGGTGCGCGCTAAACTGGAAGGCATCGTTCCTATCCTCAAACATCACAAATTCTGCGGTCATGCCTGGTCGCTCCATGCCACCTGCATCCATGTCAGCCGCCATGCACCGTCTTCACGTCCGCCTGTCGCAAAGTAGGGCGTGAATGTCAGCGGCTCACGTCCTTGCGAACGCAGCTGAAGCGTCGGTCCGGACTGCGAGCTCACCGCTTCGACCATCTGATCGAGCGACTCGCGATTCATGAGCAGCGTCTCCGCGCTCTTGTAGCCGTCGATCAGTGTCGTAGCGAAAACCAGCGGGCCGCGGGTCAGCGCCAGATAGTCATAGTGCATGACTTCCTGAGCGATCGGCGAGCCATCCGGCGCTCGCGATTCCTGCACGCTCCGGCTGACACGCTGATGAATCCTCGGCTGCATCGAAATCGCCAGCATCAACTCGTCGCCGGCACGCCATTCACGATTCAACGTCAGGAATTCGCCCGCACCGACGCCGGGAATGGCAGCGCCGTTGAGCGAAGCTTCGATCCGACCGGCCCACGACGGAATACGAATCCGCAGGCCGAAGCTGGCCGGATGCTCTGGATCGACTCGCAGCCGCAAATGGCCGTCGAACGGATAATCCGTGATCTGCTCCAATCGGACCCGGCCCGCCGACGCCAGCGTGAGCGTGGCACGCCCCGGACCCAACAGATTCACGCAAAGATCATTGCCACTGCGCGCGTAGGCAATCGCGGACAATTCTTCCAACGCCATCGCGCCACTCGATTTGCAGCAGCGCCAGTACGTCGTGTGCACTCGCTTGCCATTCGGGAACGAGTAATAGCACCAGTCTTCGCCGTTCGGAGCGAACGCGCCGAGCAAATCGTTGTAAGCGGTCCGCTCGATCTCCTCGGCGTAGCGAGCATCGCCCGTGAGGCTCAGCAGCTCTCGATTCAGTTGCAGCCAGGCGAGCACGGAGCAGGTCTCGACATACGCGTACGGGCTGAAGACGCTGGGGTGGTTGAAGACTTCTCGCGAGCGATGCGCGACACCGCCCCAGGGTCCGCCCCCCAACGTCAAATGATGCTCGCGAATCGATTGCCAGAGTCGGGTGACCACCGCCCCGTAACGTTCATCACCGGTGGCTCGATGTAACTTGGCGAGACCCACCAGGTTCCAGCACAGTTGATAAGCCTTGCCCGTCGCGATCTCCGCCGCATCGGCGCCGGCGAGCGCTTGCGAGATCAGCTGCAATTCGGGCCGTGCTTCGATTTGCTCGACGATGCGGGTCGCGAGCTGCACGTACATGCTTTCGCCGGTGGCGAAGTACAGCTCCACAGCCGGATCAAGCAACACCGTCGCGGACATGCCGAAGTGATTGCCCAGCTCGGTGATATCGATTTCACCGAGCGTCAGCGCGCGCCAGCACAGATCGCCGATCCGGCGCGCGGCGCCGACGTACTTCGGATCCGGGAAGTATTTGTGAACCTCGAGCAAGCCGAGGATGAGATAGCTGTGCGTCCAGATGTCCCACGTGCGCAAACTCGGCGCGCCGTCCCACGTGCGCAGCGGCGGTGCTTGTTTGCGAGTGAAGCGGCGGTCGGGCGCATACGTGCCCAGATAACCTTCCGGCGTCTGAACACCAACCAGAAAGTCGGCAACGCGAAGCACGTGCTCGCGAAGCTCTCTATCGCCAGTACGATGTGCGGCTCGCGCGGCCGCGTACAACCATTTGCCGGCGTGCTCGCCGTACCAATCGCCTTCGTAGTTCTGCTCGCGATGCTTCGGATGAAACAAAGCGATCGCCGGGCTGCTTTCGTCCACGATGAAGTGGCTCAGCCGACCTGACAAATTGGCGGCAAGCGCTGCTCCGAGGACGCCGCCGAGCGCGACGTCCGCCGGGTTCGCGAATTGTATGGAAGCGTTTGGCACCGACGATCAGCCTGCGTCGACCACGCAGCGGAAGCCGAGCATGCCGGCGCGATCCTTCGACGGCGCCATCAGCAGATATTTGCCGTGCTGATCGAGCTGATACGCCTGCGGGAAGTACCAGTGCGACGTTTGCGGCAGATAGGAGCTGCCACCGCGAAGCGCGGCAGCGCGAGTGTGCTCATCATGGAACTCACTCGTCCATTGCCACACGTTACCGACCAGATCCATCACGCCAAATGGACTCGCACCTTGCGGATGGGCATCGACGTCGGCAGGCACGGGCATCTCCCGCTCCTTGCTCTGCGCGGGCATGTTCGCCGTGTTCCAGTCGTTGCCCCACGGATAGAGGCGACCATCGGTACCTTGCGCGGCGTATTGCCACTCCCATTCATGCGGCAACCGTTTTCCGGCCCAAGCCGCATAGGCTCGCGCGTCCTCGATCGACACCCACGTGACGGGCTTCTTTTCCCAGCCTTTGCGTGGCGCGCCGTCGACCCAATCGCGCAGGAAGTTGTGCGCGTCCTTCGGCCGATAGCCGCTCGCGTCCAGGAATTTCTTGAACTGCGCATTGGTCACCGGATACTTGTCGATGTGGAACGACTTGATCTGCATCCGATGCCGATGACTGCGACGGGCAGAGTTCTCCCACGGATACTGAAAATCCAGACCCTTCCACGTGTACCCCTCGATTTCGATGCCACCGACGACGAAATCGAACTCCGCCGCTGGAATTGTCACCATGCCTTCGGGCGCCGTGGTCGCCGGCTTGGTCGGCGCGATCTCCACCATCTGCTGCGGAATCGCCTGCCAGACGTTCGATAGGGATTGCAGCGGGACTTCATTGTATTTCTTCATCTGCGCGAGCAGCGCGTCGAGCCCTTCGACGCTGGCTCCGCTCTCCAGCGCAAGCACGGCACCGTACCCGCGTGTTTCAAGCGTGAGCGAGAAATAGGCCTGCCCGTCGACGATCCGCGGCGTCAAACGCACGCCATTCCAAAGGTCGTAGTACGTCCGGCCTTCGACATGAGGCACGACCAGCTGTTCGCCGAACATGTCGTACTCATTACGATTGACGATGCTCCACAGCGTCTTGGTCGCCGACGGGAACTTGCTCGCGAACACGCCTTGCTGCAGGGTCAGCGCGTAGGGCTCCCAATCGAGGCTCACGAACAAGTCGGCGAACTTACGCAGCAGCGTCGACAAGCGTCGCAACGCTTCGCCATCGCGCGCCGTGAATTGATTCCACACGCCCCACACGTTCTCCCACGCGACATAGCCGATGCCATTGAAGAACATGTAATGGAAATCATCGGTGCGATCGCGCGCCCAACGATTCTCGATGTTGATCATGTGGCGCGGTTCGAGCCACTTCAGCTTGCTCACCGCCGGAATGATCTCGGTGGACGCCCGGCCCCAGCTCTGGTTGTTCCACATCAACTGCTCGTCGGCGTACGGCACCGACTCGGGCTGGAACGCCAGCGGATGACCGATTGCTTCGGACGCCACGCGGAACGAACGCGGCACGCCGTTGTATGTATCGCCATTTACACCATCGGCGCCGACCAGCTTGGCGAGCTTCGCGACCGCTTCCCAATCGGGCACCCCTTCGCCCTTGGTGCCGTTGTCCCACGCCATGGTCGGCAGAAACACTTTCACGCCGCGACGATGGAAATCCGCGATCGCTTGTTTCAATCCCTCCAGCCCGCCGGGCAGATCGCTCGCCAGCGCGGTCTGATTGCGATCGTCGATACCGATGTTGGTGTACACATACCAGATCAGCACGCTATCGATGCCACCGAAGCGGCGTTCGAGATCGTCGAGGTACTTGTCGACGGTGTATCGCCCCGCGACCGGATCGTAGAAGTAGCGGTCCTCGACCATCATCTGCGTGTGCACGATGTTCTTCTGCGTCCACGCGAACTCGGGCCGGCGATATTCGGAGTCGTCGTAGCCCATGCGGATCAGATGTTCCGTCCGCCACACTTTCATTTCCGCCAGCCACACGGGCACTGCGCCGGTCACATCGATGCGCCACTGACCGATGTTTATCATGGGCCAGCCCGGAGCTTTGCCCGGCGTCGGCAAGTGCGCGCCGACGGTGTGAGGAAGGGCGTACTCGCCGATCTGAGTGACGGGAGCGCGTTGCGGCTTCGATTTCATGATCAGTGGAATCGTTCGATCAGGGATGTTGAGACAGGAAGTTCAGGAGCTCGGCGTGCGTCGGGATACTCGACTGCGCGCCATGTTTGGTGCAAGCGAGCGCGCCGGCGGCATTTGCCCAACGCAGCGCCTGCGCCATGCTCTCGCCACGATCGAGCGCGGCGACCAGCACACCGCAGAAAGTATCGCCAGCCGCGGTGGTATCGACTGGCATGACAGCGAACGCGTCCTGCATGATCAGCTCGCCATCGACGCGAGCACAGCAGCCGCGATCGCCGAGCGTGACGACGATACACGGAACATCGATACGCTGCATGCACTGCTCGATGCTGCCTTGGTGGGCAGCGACGGTGGCAAGCTCGCCTTTGTTAACAACCAGCACATCGAGCAGCTCGATCAATTCATCGGGCAGCGCACGGGCGGGTGCGGCGTTCAAAACAACTCTCACGCCGCGCCTACGCGCCTCGCGCGCATAGGCAATGACGGTGTCGATGGGAGTTTCCAACTGCAGCAGCAGATGATTGCAGCCATCGAGCGACGGCAGATGCTCGGCGCGCAGCTCGTTGTTTGCACCCGGCGCGACAGTGATGGCGTTCTCCGCATCATCGGAAACACAAATGAAAGCCGTGCCTGTCGGCCGATCGTCGACACGCACCACATGCATATGCACGTCGGCCGCGAGCAGTGATGCCTCGATGGGTTGTGAGAATGCATCGTTCCCCAACGCGAGCAGCATCTGCGTCGGCGCCTTACCGGCTCGCGCGCAAGCGATGGCTTGATTGGCGCCTTTGCCGCCGGGATACGTTTTGAAATCGCGCCCGAGCACGGTTTCGCCAGGCGCCGGGATGTGCGATGCCTGCACCACGAAGTCGAGATTGGCTGAGCCGGCGACGAGGATCATGACGCGCTCACTGCACCAACGATTGATAAACCAGAGTGAAAAACTGACCGCTGATCCGCGGCGGCGGCTTCGGCGAGTCTTCCGGCAGATGTTGCATCATCAGCATTGCGATCAGTCCCTCGCGCCGATCCACGGTGAAATAGGTCGAAGCGGCACCGGACCACCCGAAGTCGCCGATGCTGCCCAGGCGTGCGCGGCGGGCCGGATCGACGCCGACGAAGCCGCCCAACCCGAAACCTTCGCCCGGTCGAAACTCGAGCTGCGGCGGATCCAGATTGCCGAGCTGATTGGTCATCATCAAGGCCACTGTCTTCGGACTCAGAATGGCTGCGCCGTCCAACTCCCCGCCGTTGAGCAGCATCTGAGCGAATCTCAGATAGTCTGCCGCCGTCGAATACAGGCCACCAGCGCCGCTCGGGTAAGGATTGAGCGCCAGCCCCGGCTCGATCCCGTCGTACGACCTGGCGGGAATCAGTCGTCCCGCTGCGTCCGTCGAAGTCATCTGCGCGATCCGATGCCGCTGGCTCACCGGGACTGTGAAGCCGGTGTCGTGCATGCGCAACGGTGCAAAGATGCGCTCACGAAGAAAACCATCGAAGGTCTGCCCCGACCAGACTTCGACGAGTCGGCAGAGCACGTTGGTGTTGACGCCGTCATAGCTGAAGCGATTGCCTGGATCGGCGGCGAGCGGCACTTTGCTCAGCGCGCGTGCGTAGCTCTGTAAGTCCGGCGCGCGGCTCAATTCCGCACGCTCGATCAGAGCCAGGACCTCGGGCGGCGTCGTTTCAGCGCTCGTGAATCCAGCGGCGTGGATGAGCAGATGCCGAATCGTCACTGGACGCTTCGGCTCGCGCAGCTGGGGAGCGTCGGCCGTGCCGCCGTCGAAGACGCGCGCGTCAGCGAACTCCGGCAGATATTTGCTCACCGGATCGTCGAGCTGAAACTTGCCCTGCTCCATCAACATCAACGCCGCGACGGTCGCGATGGGCTTGGTCATGGAGTAGATGCGGAAGATGGCGTTGGGATCGAGCGGTTGCGACCCGCTCACCTCGCGTCGGCCATGCGCCCGCCAGGAAACAATCTTTCCATGTCGCGCGACCAGCGTGACCGCGCCCAAGTACTGTCCGTTGTCGATGGTCGAATCGATGAAGTCATCGAGCCGCTGCAAACGTTCGGCGGAGATGCCCTCCGCCGACGGTCGCGCCTTCGACCAAGCCTCCTGCGAGAGTACCGGTTGCGCGAACATCATCGTCGCGGCAAGAGCCAACCAACTCCCGCCGACCGCCGCGCGGGCGGGGGGAACGCCCGTACGGCTTTTCGACATGATCTATCGTCCTTCCCGCAGGATGACCGCAGCCGCGCTTCTTGGGTCGCGCAACTTTTACGGCCTCAGAACTTCATCGTGTAGGTCAGCGAGGTCACGCGACCGCGGCCCGACCAGTAGTTGCGGAAGCCCGGCACCTGCGACCAGCTGAGGATGTAGAACTTGTCCGTCACGTTCTCCATACCCAACGTCACCAGGCTCTTGCCGAAGCGATAGTTCGCGCCGAGATCGAACAGCGTGTAGCCGCTCGTGTGCTCCTCGCCGGCACGGCCTTCGTTGATGTCGCGTCCGACGTAAGTCGTCGAGCCGACCGTCACATCGCCAGCCTCGTTGAACTGCCACGACAGCGTGGTGCCGATCTTGTCCGGGCTGATGTCGTTGATGCCCATCTCGCGATCCAACGGACCGGTATCGGTCGTGCGCGTCTTACCTTCGGTGTGCGAATACAACGCCGTGGCACGAATGGTGTCGGTGATCTTGAACTCGCTGGTGAACTCGTAGCCTTTGATCTCCACCGGCCGGCGCAACATGATGAAGTCTTCGGAGACCGGATCGACCAGCAACGACACGCCGAAGTCCGAGTTGGATTCGTAGTAGGACGCGCCGAACGAGACGCGCGAGCCGCGCCAGTTGAAGCCCACTTCGGTGTTGTCGACCACGATGGGCTCGAGGGCCAGGATGCCGTCCACCGACTGCCGCGGATCGTTCGGGCAACCGTCGGGCTGCGTGCCCTCGGGATTGTCGTTCGAGCACTGCACGTTACGCAGCGGGATGCCGACGTTCGGCAGCGTGAAGCCCTTGCTGTACGAAACAAACGTCGACAAGCCCGGCATGACGCGCCAGACCACGCCGAAGTTCGGCAAGTCTTCCTGATAGGTCAGCGTGCCGCCATCGACCGGACGACGATCGCGGAACCAGGTCGTCACGTAATCGTCGACATGCAGCTCGCCGTCTTCATGACGAATGCCGCCGCTGATGGTCACGGGGCCGATGTCATAAGAGAGCTGTGCGTAGGGCGCCCAGCTGGTGTATTCCATCGGCGGCACCCACACTCGATTGGTAAGCGCGAGGCGCTGCTCGGCCGTGTCTTCCACCCAGTCGAGGCCGATGTTCAACTCCAGTCCGTCGGTGAACAGATTCTGGCGATTCCAGGCGGTACGAACGCCCTTCTTCTCGGCGCGGATTTCCGACTGATCGATCAGCGTGCCGATGGGAGCGATCAAAGGATCCTGACGATCCGCGCCGTCTTCGGCGACATAGCGCATGGCCTGCTCGGCGCGATAGGTATTGATGGACAGCGCGCCGGAAAGGAAATCGTTGTGCGTATAAGTCAACGTTTCCTGTTTGAAATCGTTGAATTCAGTCTTCGCGCCGAGCGGCTGGCCGCGCACGGAAGTATTCGGCACGCCCGTGGTTCGGTCGCCGTCCACCAGCATGTAGTTGCCCTTGCCCTCGATGTGGAAGCGGCTGATGCTCGCCTGCAGACGCTGCGACTCGTTCGCGCCGAAATTGACGCCGCCCTTCAGGAAGAAATTCTTGGACTCGGAGTCGGCGACCGAGCCGCTGGTGTTCAGACCGATGGCACGACCGCTGCCGTCATAGGTCATGCCGCGATCGATGAACGATGCGGACGCCAGCACGTCGTAGTTGCCCTGCTTGTGAGTCAACGTCGCGCCGACCTTCCAATCGTCGCCGTCGTTCTCGAACGCGCTGCTGTAGCGAGCGGTCAAATCGACTTCGGTGCCTTCTTCGGTCGGCGAGCGCGAGATGTAATTGATGATACCGCCCGCCGCGCCGACGCCTTCCGCCGCCGACGGACCGTTGATGACTTCGATGCGCTCCACGATGCCCATGTCGGTGAACGTGCCGTTGCGCGTGCCTTCACGCAGCGGCGAGCCTTGCGGCACGCCGTCGAACAAGCGCAGAGCGATACGACCGCGCAGGTTTTCGCCGGTGTTGCTCATCGCCTGCGAAGATTCGGAGTAACCGGGGACGCTGCGCGAGAGCACGGCGGTTGCATCCATCGTCACCGCGGTGGACTGGGCCAGCTCTGCTTCACCGACAACGGTGATGGCGCCCGGAATCTTGTCGACCGACTTCGGCACGCGCGTGCCGGTAACGATCACCTCGGCAATCTGATCTTCCGCGGCAGCTGTGTTCTGGCTATGTGCGCTGGTCGCGATCGAGGCGAGCAACAGCGAGCTCAAGCGGGTCGCAAGCGGGATGCGACGGCCCATAAACGTTTTCATTGACTCCCCCGATGTCGAAGACCGTGCCAAGAGCTGTTGTGAAAGTGCGCTCTGCAGTGGGGAGTCTGTGCCAACGGCGGATGAAACCAATCCAAGCGACCTATATTCAGACGTTACTTTTTATTGCTTTTGTAGTTCGGGAGAGACGGACTTGCGCGCTTCCTCGACGAAAGCGTTCACCAGCCGGATTCGCACCGAGGCTCGCGACCAGACGATACCGATCCGGCGCGGCTCGGACGCGTGCGGCAACGGAATGCGCACCAGCTTCAGGCCTTCGGGCCACGGCCGCGCCCAATCCGGCACGAGCGAGACGCCGAGCCCGCGATCCACCATGACAGCGATGGCATTCAATGCATTCAGCTCGAAACGCTCGCGCGGCGTGATGCCCATCATTCGCAGATATTCATCCGCCTTGCGACCGCCCCATTGATTGCGGTCGTACCTGACCAGCGGTTGCGTTGCCAACAGCTCGTGCGGATCTCGGCCCGCCATGCTTTGTGGCGCGAGCACGACGAGCGGCTCTTCGCGCAGTTGCAGCCATCCACAGCTCTTATGCAGAGTGAAGGGCGCTTCGAGCACGACCGCCGCGTCCAGCTCGCCTTTCTCGACGGCGCGATACAAATCGGCGGAA
Source organism: Pseudomonadota bacterium (assembly GCA_023391815.1). Taxonomy (GTDB): domain Bacteria; phylum Pseudomonadota; class Gammaproteobacteria; order Steroidobacterales; family Steroidobacteraceae; genus Steroidobacter. The sequence continues at coordinate 52,903 of JAEWAF010000080.1, read as the reverse complement.
TACCCTGGCTTGATGAACACGCTGATCTGAGGGAAGCGCGCCACGATGCGCACGAGGATGTCGGGCAAAACGCCGGTGAGCGCGGTGGTGCCCGCCCCCAGACGCAATTCGCCCGCGACACCTTCGTCGTTCGCGACGGCCTTCAGATCTTCAGCATCGCGCAACAGGTCGCGGGCGCGTTCGAGAATTCGAGCCCCGGCTTCAGTGACGCTGACCGTGCGGCCAGCGCGAGCGATCAGCGCCTGGCCGATCTGCCGTTCGAGCGTGCGAATCTGTTGAGCAACCGCTGCCGGCGTGATGTTCAACAAACGCGCGGCGGCCGCCATCGAGCCGTTGTCGACGACGGACACGAACGTGCGAAGGAACTGCGTATCCAAGCTGTCACTCGTTCTGCATCAAGGCCGCGCCCGTCGGGCGCTGACGCTCACCGTATATCGTCAACCCTTCGAGCGCCTGCGCGCTGGGCGCCGGGAAGAACAGGCTCGCGACGTATCCGATGCAAATACACAGCAGGATGGAAATCGCCAGGTAGAAATAGGGGTGCACCAGACTCATCGACCACGCCACCGTAGTTATCACGATGCTGCTGCCGATGCCAATCGCCACGCCCTGCCAGTTGGCGCGCCGGGTGAACATGCCCAACGTGTACGCGCCGGCGAAGCCGCCGCCGAGCAGGCCCGCCAGCTCGATCGAGACGTCGAACAGCGAGTGGATGTCATAGCGCGACAGGATCAACGCCAGGCCCATGCCGGCGAGGCCCGTCACCACCGTCATCCATTCGGCGAAGCGCACGCTGACCTTGGGATCCGGGTTCTTGACCAGCTTTTCGTAGAAATCCACCGACGCCAGGGTCGCGACGCTGTTCATGATGCTCGACAGGGTGGCCATCGCCGCCGCCAGAATGCCCGCGATGATCAGGCCACGCACACCCATCGGCAACTCCGCCGCGATGAACAGCGGAAACACCGAATCGATGGGCAGCAACGGGTTCAGCCGCTCCGGATGCGTCTTGTAGAACGCGTACAGCGCGGTGCCGACCATGTAGAACATGAAGCCGCCGGGAATCATGATGGCGGCGAGCGTCCAGACCGACCGACCCGCTTCCTTCGCCGACTCGGTGGACAACACGCGTTGCATGAGCACCTGATCCTTCGGGAAGGTCAGCACCACGTCGAACAGCACCAGGAACACGAAGCCCCACACCGTCGCCTTGGTGAGGTCGAAGCTGAAGTCGAACAGCTTGGTCTTGTCCTCGGCGGCGGCGATCGCGGCCATCTCGCCGACGCCGCCTTTCACCATGAACGCAATGAAGCCGATGGCGAACACGATGCCGCCCATCTTGACGATGAGCTGCACGAAATCGGTCCAGATCACCGCCTTCATGCCGCCCATGGCGGTGTAGATCATGGTGAACACGCCCATGATCAGGATGCTCCACTTCACGTCGATGCCGGTGGTCGTGGCAATAGCGAGCGACGGCAGGAACATGATCACGCTCATGCGCGCGCCGATCTGCATCAAGATGCACAGCGCGCTCGCCAGCGTGCGGATCATCGGGTGGAAGCGGGTTTCCAGGTAGGTGAACACCGACATCAGATTCAGGCGTCGGAGCACCGGCACGATCCACACCGCGACGAACATCAGGCCGAGCACGGCGATCAGATTGTTGGTGAGGTACTGCCAGTTGGTCTCGAACGCCTTAGCCGGAATGGCGATATAGCTGATCGAGCTGGTGTTGGCCGCGTACAGGCTGACACCCGCGGCCCAGAACGGAATCTTGCGCCCGCCGACGAAGAAGTCGGACGTAGAGTTGCGCTTCTCCTTCAAATAGAAGTACATGCCCATGCCGATCATGGACACCAGATAGGTGATGATCATCACCCAGTCCAATGGCTGCAGCAGCAAGTTGGTCGAGCGGATTTGCGCCGAGCTCAACTGCTGAGCGCCATCGTCGCTCGCGCGCAGCCAGACCAACCCGTTCTTCCAACCTGTGATCGCGCGAGCCTGCGCGGCGCTCGGAGCCTCCGCGAGCGTGGTCCACGAGCCGGTGATGGTATGAAAGCTGACAACCGCGCTAGGAGTGCCGTTCGAAACATAAAGCACATGCGCTTGGCCGAGCGCACTTGCCGACCCTGACACCAGCGCCGCGGGTGCCGCCCCCCGATCCTTCCAGCCCTCGGCCGCTTTCCATTGCAGGATGCGGTCGGGTTGACCTTCACCGTCGCGCACGGTGATGAAGAGCGCGTTGATCTGTTCCACCGCGGAGGTGATTTCATCGGCGGTGCCCGGCCAGGCTTCGTGAGTCGTCCAGCTCGGATGGACGGCGCCCAGATCGATCTCGAAGAACCGACGCGTCCGATTCGCATCCACACCGAAGAGCCAGACCTTGGCGCCAGCTGCGGCGGCATGAGCCGAGACCAGCGGCTCAGGAAGCGGTGGAACGGCGGCTTGTCGTTGATTTGTCAGCGAGAACCGGTCGATTCGCTCGACTGCTCGTTCCCCGACGAGCACAAAAGCCGTTTGACCGTCGCCAACGACGCCAAGCACGCCGCCATCGCGCGATTCACGTAATCGACGCCAGGACTGCTGGCCCTGATCGAGCCGCCAGGTGCCGGACGCTCCCCAAGCGACCAGGGTGTCGTTGATGGCCGTCAAATGAGTGACCGGTTCGGGGGGCGCCGCCGGCAGCGACGCGATATCCAGGCTGACCAGATTCTCGGCTCGTGTCGGCGCGGTGCCCGCCAGCAGCAGGAGCACACTTATTAATAGGAGCCGGACGGCGCGAGTCATTGTCATTGATGGCGCGAGGCGTGGCCTCACGGTCCATCGTTCCCCCGAATCGAACAAACACAGCGCCAGCGTGACGCGGGCCGAGTGTGTGGCAATCCATTCGAAACGAAAACCATCTAGCGGTGATTTCACACCGTAGTTTTTCTTTCTTGTGACGGGCAGGATGCCCAAGGAGCTGCGGGTGGCGGGTTGCGCAAGGGCATCAGCCTTGGCGGCCGCTCGCGACGATCAGTTCGGCCCGGCGGATATCCGGCGTGTCGATCATCCGGCCGTCCAACAGGAATGCGCCGGCGCCTTGACCCGTCGCCTCGCGCGCGGCATCCAGCAATCGCTGAGCCTGCTGGATTTCGGCCTCACCCGGCCGGAACACCTCGTTGGCCAACGCGACCTGGCTGGGATGGATGCAGCTCTTGCCGAGGAATCCAAGCCGACGCGCCATGCGCGCCTCGGCTCGGAAACCGTCGGCGTCCTTGATGTCTGGAAACGCGCCGTCGTAGACGAACACTCCAGCTTCCGCTGCCGCCATCCGCGCGGCGAACATCACCGAGTAAACGTGTTGTTGATCGCGACGCTCGATGCCGTACGGTCCGAACAGGTCCGCGTAGCCGAGCTGTAGCCCAGCCACTCGCGGGTGTTCGGCGATGGTGACGGCGTTGCGCAGTCCTTTCGGCGACTCGATATTCGCCAGCACACGGAGCGTCGGACGCAATCCGACATCGGTGAATGCACGATCGATGATGGCCAGCGCCGAATCGATCTCATGCGCCGACTCGACCTTGGGGAGGTTCACCAACGCGAGACTCGGGGCCGCAATGGCTCGCGCATCGGCGGCGAAATGCGCGGTAGCAAGTGCGTTCACTCGCACGATGATGGACTTCGCCGAGGCCTGCGCCTCGCTCGAACGCAGGAACGCCGCCACGGCCGCTCGCGCCTCATCCTTGCGAGCTTCGACGACGGCATCTTCCAGATCGATGGAAATGGCATCGGCCGCCGAGGCCAGCGCCTTGCCGAACAACTCTGGCCGTGCGCCTGGGACGAATAACTTGCTGCGCATGATGGCGGATCAGATAGCACGATTCGCCCGCACATCTGCTTGCTACAGAAACAACAAAAAGTTGCTTGTCGCTGAGAGATCCGCCGCGCCAGCCACAGATAACCCTGGCGTCACATCTGAAGCACCGGAGCGCTCCATGCTGACAGAGCAACAGGTCGTCACGCTGGCGGAGGTGATGACCGAGTCATCGCATGTGTCCCGCTTCATCGACGTCGGCTACACCTACCTGGGGCAGTTCATCGCGCACGACATCGTGCCCCAGACCCATCCGATTCCGGGTCAGTCCCGCGACGTCTTGCCCTATCTCGATCTGGACAGCGTGTATGGCATCGGCACCCAAACCTCGACGCTGCTGGACGAGCGCGGTTTGTTTCCTGTCGAGCGCCTGACTCCGGACGGGCCCGAGGATCTGCCCCGGACCCACGGCGTACCGAACATTCCCGAGCCCCGCAACGACGACAACGTGATCGTCTCGCAGCTCCATCTGTTCTGGCAGCGGTTTCACAACGCGATCCTGCAACGTGGCCATGCGACCAACGTCGACGACGCCCGCCGGATGACGACGTTGGTCTTTCAGCTGGTCGTCGTCGAGGACTACTTGCGTCAGGTGCTTGCGCCGGCGGTGTTCGACAGCGTGTTTCGGTTCGATCGACGCTGGCTGAATCTGCCCTCGCGCCCCATGGCTCGCGAGTTCTCGCATGCGGCGTTTCGCTTCGGTCATTCGATGGTGCGGCCGTTCTACGAATCGTTCCCGCACAAGCCCGATGTGACTTTGCCCGAGCTGTTCCAGGCGAATCGGAATCTGGATGCGCGACTGGAGCTCGACTATCGACGGATGTTCGGCTGGCCGGTGCTGAACAATCGGGTCGAGGATGCGATGACCATCGATCCGTTCATCACACGCGAGATGCGTCAGGTGCCGATTCCCACCGGTGCGACCATCAACATCGCCGAAATGAATCTGCGCGCCGGCATCGCCGCGCAGCTACCGCCAGGCAAGGCCTATGTACAGCAACTCCTCGCCGGACCGAATGGCTCGAAGCTTGCCGCCGCATTCGGCATTCGGCCGCTCCCGGATCTGGGGCCGCTCGCAGAAAGATTGCCCGCGACCAGCGGCATCACGATCGACAACCTGCCGCTGTGGCCCTACTTGCTCGTCGAAGCCGTGCACGCCAGTGAAGGTAAGCATCTCGGTATGGTCGGCAGCCTGATCTGCGCGGAGGGCCTGGCCAATGCCATTGCCGGCGCGCAGTACTCCATCTATCGCGGTCACTGGTGCCCGGTCGATGAACTGCTGTCCTGGCTGGGCACCTTGGGTGAGGAGTTGCAGGAACAGCGCCGTGTTTTTGCCAATGCCGCGTTCGCCGATCGAACGTTCTGCATGCGGCATGTGATCGAGCTGGTGCTCGCGGACAACTAAAGGAGCAGCGAATGCAAATCCCCGAAGAGCTGGTCGAGTGGGTCGCGCGCGAAGGGCAAGAGCCCACGCTCGTGGTCCATCCATGTTTCATCCCGCCCTCGGCCGTCGAGGAGCTGGCGTTCTATCATCCGGGCTTCGGCGGCGGCATGACGTACGCCCTGCGGCACGTGCTCGGCCGTGACAACAGCGATCGATATTTCGCCCGTGCCGACTCGCTGTCCGGCAACTGGCACGAGAAGATGGCCGACGTCATGCAACGCCTGCGCTTGTATCCCGTCGTCGAGAAGGGCCGCCCGGTGCTGATCGACGCCGAAATCGGCAATCAGCCCACCGGCGAAATGCACGGCTGGAAGGTGGTGCATTGGAAAGTCGCCAAGGGCCGGGATTCGAACCTGGACGTGGTGCATCAGGACTTCATCACCTGGGCCAAGCCCGGCGAAGACAACGTGGTGTCGCTGTTCTCCTGGCGCCCTTACCGGACGGCTATGATACAAGTCCGGAATGAACGAGCCGTCGGGTCGCAGGTATCGCGCTGATTGGCGGGTCGCATGGGTTTATCTCATCGGCGCCGGCCTGTTCCTGTTGGGGCCGCGGGCCGGCGCCACCGATGCGAGCGCGCAGCAGGAGGCGCGTCGGGAAGCGATCGAACTGTTACAGCGATCGCAAAACGAGTCCGGCGATCGTTCGGTCTATCTGCCGCGAGCGTATGAACGCATTCAGCTCGGGCTCGCCCACTCCAAGGACGATCCGCTGCAGCAGGGCCAATGGCTGGAAACGTTGTGGGAATATTATCTGCTCAACGACGATCACGCGCGGGCCAGGCAGGCGCTGGAACGGGCCCTGCAACTGCTGATCAAGGCGCGTGCCGATGCTTCGCACATCGACCGGGTCACCTGCAATCTTTCCTACTCGCTGATCCTGCTCGGCGAAGTCGCCCGCGCCAAGGACCTTCTGCGACGCGCGATCGTCAGCGCCGCCCAGTACGACAACCGCCCGCTGCTGGCCGAGCTTTATTACAGTTTGGGCGATGCGTATCGGAAGACCGGTGAGCGCCTGGTCGCGCAACGCTACTTCGAAGCGGCGTACGAGCTGGATCGGGCCTCGGGCGATATGCTCAAGATCAGCATCTCCAGGCTCAAGCTCGGCAGTCTGGCGCGAGATCGCGGCGAATATCGGGAAGCGATCGAGTGGCACGAGCATGCGCTGCAAGTGTTCATCGACCAGCGCAACTATCGCGAGCTGGTCACCTATATCGAACTGGCTCGCGACTATGCGTCTCAAGGCGAGCTGACACTCGCACAGAACTATGCGCAACTCGCGCTGGGCGATCCCCGCGCTTTACCGGAGCAGCGAATCGATGCAGCCGTTTTGTTACTACGCCTCGCCAATGATCAGCGAGCTCGAGGGGTCGACGCGTCCAAACATGCGGAGCGCGCCAGCAAGCTGGTGGACGAGATCGAAACATTGATCCATGGCTCATCGAGCCGGCAGCAATCGGACCTGGCTCGCCCCACCCATCAGTTGCAATTCGCCGAGCAAGCGATCCGGCACTACGCACTCAATCGCGATCTCACGAAGGCACGAGCGCACGGCCAGGCGGCAGTTCAGTTGGCGCGACGAGTCGCAAGCGATCTGCGCACCACTCACGATGACAGCCTGGCTTGGCTGACAGCCGCGCAGCCTATGCTCAACGAATATGTGAAGGCGCTTTACGAACTGGACCGCGCGCAAGTGCTCCCACTATTGGAGACGTACTACGCTCAGCAGATCGCGCCGGCGGAGCTGCGCCATTCGGGCGTCGTGGGGCGCGCGTATGAAGCAGAAGCAATCGAGCTTTTCGAGCACTATCGCGCCGCTCAGCGAATGCTCGTCGACGCCACCAGCTCGCTCGACCGTTTGCATCCGGACACGACCGACCTTGACCGACAGCGCAAGGCGAAGTCCAAGCTGGATCAAGCCTTGCGAGAGTGGGATCGGGCGCGCGATGCCTATCTCACGGTATATCCGGCGCCCGCCGCCAACGCGCCACCGAAGAGCGCGACCACCTTCCAAGCTCGGCCGGTACCGGCGACGGATATTTTCATTCGCTATTTCATCCAGGAGAACGTCAGCTTCGGTATCGCGCTCACGGGCGACCGGATTCGGTACTTCGATTTACCGCCTCGCTCGAGGGTGCAAACGTTGGTGCGTCGCTCGCTGGACATGCTGAGCGTTCCGGGCCGGGCAGCGCAGGCCGAGTCGACGCTCTCCTCACTCGCACAACTGTTGCCGCGTGATTTTATTCACGAGCAGGGCAACGCGACGCGATTGGTCATCGTTCCTGACGATGTCATGCAGCCGGTGCCGTTTGCCGCCATCGATCTCGACGATCGGTCGCAAGCCTACTCACCGCTGGTGGCGAAGTTCGAAGTCGTGCGTGCGAGATCATTGTCCGGGTACTACGCGCCGCAGACCGCAACCTCGAATGTATCGGCCAAAGACGCCGACATCGTCGTGTTCGCCGATCCTGTGCTCGGCGCTCAATCGCTCGAGCGAATGCAATCTCGCGTCGTGACCCCCTCGCTTGCCGCCATCCCGGCCTCGCGCACTGAAGCGGAAAACATCGCGAGAATTTTTCCAAGTCGCGTGCGCACGTACGCCGGCGCTGATGCGACCAGCGACGTGTTGCTCTCGCCCGAAGTGCGCAGCGCGAAGGTGCTGCATATCGCGACCCATGGATATTTCAGCAAGACCACGCCGGACATCGTCGGCCTCGTGACCTCGAACAGACGCGGTGAAGGCAACGCGGACGACGGCTTCCTTGGCTTTACCGAGTTGTTCAGCACGCCGTTCTCGTCGCGGCTCGTCATTGTCAGCGGCTGCGAGACGCTGCGCGGCAAGGATTACACCGGCTGGGGCGTGCGCAGTCTGGCGGATGGATTTCTCAGTCAGGGCGCCGGCTCGGTCATCGGCACGTTGTGGAATGTTTCGGACGCCGCGACTGCCGCGCTCATGGATGAGTTCTATCGCAATCTGCGGCGAGGTGCCGGCAGCTCCGCATCGCTGCGAGCCGCGCAGCGCGAACTGATCGCTTCACGACGCTTCGCCGATCCGTATTATTGGGCCGGCGTGGCGCTCGCCTCCACGAATCGTGGTTTCGAACAATTCTCCTGGTAAGAAAGACAACATTCGCGCTGCGATCAGGATGACGGCGCTGCGGTTCGCCGCTATTCTGCGCCGGCCGTTACATAATCAGGATTGGAACCAGCTCCGTGGTCGAGGATGCGATCTCAAATGAATTCATAAAGCAGCATTACAACAGCCTGTACACGCTGTTATTCCGCCAGATCCGCGACCCGAATATCACGCAGGAAATATTGAACGAAGCCGTGGCCACGACCATCGTTCACAGTCGGGCCGGGCGGGTGTCCGATCCGGAACGAGTCGCGGGATATGTGTATCGCGTCGCGATGAATTTGTATCGCAATCATCGCCGCGAGTACCCGAACCGTCCCGGCGTGCACGCGACCGAAGAAGAAATCGAGCACTTGCCGACGCAAGGCGCGACCGAAGAAGCCGCCCTGGATGCCAGTACGCTGCGCCAGGTCGTGGCCATCATCGAGTCGCTGCCCATCGCGCGCGATCGGGAAATCGTCAAACGCTTCTACCTCGACGAAGAGCCCAAGGCCGAGATCTGCGCTGCGTTGGGCTTGTCGCCGCTGCACTTCGATCGCGTCATCTTTCGCGCGCGCAAGCGCATGCGCGCAGTGCTGGAACAGAAGGGATTCGACAAGTCCGACTTCTTCAGCGTATTCCTGAGCTTGTTCCATTAGCGGCGCGGCCTGAGAGAAGCCGGACGCCAATGACAGTTAGACTCTGGGGATGGACCGCTCCGAGGTAGCCGTTGCATCGGGGGCTCAGCAATGGACCGACAGTACATCGACGAGCAACACATCGTCGCCAGATATCTCGCCGACCAGCTGAGCGACGCGGAGCTGGAAGCGTTCGAGGCTTATTATCTCGAGCACCCCGAGATCCTGCGGGAGATCGAAGCCACGGCGCGTTTCAAAGCGGGGCTGGCTCAGTTGCAGACCAGCGGCGAGCTCGCCGCTCTGTTGAAGCCCAGGCCCTGGTACGCGCAATGGCGTTATCTGACCGTGGCGGCCATCGTGATCGTGCTGGTCGCCGTCGCGCTTTACCTTCGCACGCCCACGCCGCCATTCATCGTGGCGGACTTGTCCGCACTCGGCCACTCGACCACGGTCGCCAGTTCACACACCGTACTGCGTCGTCGCGGCAGCTCGTTCGACGCGGAAGTCACATTGCCGGGCCCCGGCAAAGCGGTCGAGCTGCGCGTATTACCGGAGTTCGCGGCGCCCGACTCGCGTTATCGAATCGTGCTTTCGCGAATCGACGCCGACCATGACAAAGAACGGCTCACGCAGATCGAACATCTGTCGACGAACGACGATGGCATGGTCACCCTCTATCTGGCGGGTCCGACCGTCGCGCCGGGCGACTATGAAATCACGATCGCGAGCGATGCTCCGACCGGATCGAGCCAGACCAGCACGTTCCTGATCCGTGTCTCGCGCTAACGGGCCTGCACCCGCACCTTGCTCGAGCTCTTGACCTCTTCCATTACGAAGTAGGTGTGCGTTTGCTGAACGCCTTTGATGCACGCGATGTGAGAGCTCAGCACGCTGCGATATTCCTTCATGTCGCGCACGCGGATCTTCAATAGATAGTCGAAGCCGCCGGCCACCATGTGCGCCTCCTGCACGAACTCGAGCACTTCCATCGCGGTACGAAACCGATCGAACACTTCAGGGGTGGTGCGATCGAGTGCCACCTGCACATACGCGAGCAGATTCTGGCCGAGGTGCGTCGGTGACAGGTCGGCACGGTAGCCGACGATGTAGCCGTATTTCTCCAGTCGACGAACCCGTTCGACGCACGGCGTGACACTGATGTGCAGCTCCCGGGCGAGCTGCGCCATGGACACGCGCCCGTCCTCCTGCAGGCGGGTCAGGATGCGCTGGTCGATCTTGTCCAGGACCGTTCCCGCACTCGCGCCAGTTGATTTCACGGATTACACCCCACTTTTAAGTCGTTTCGACGGCTCACGCCCCAATACGCTAGTGCTTTCGCCCCGGTAACTACAAGCCCGACAACGGCCCAGGTTTCATCCTTCCGCCCATCATGGTCGCCCAATCCTCCGCCATCCCGGTTACTCCCTCGCTCGATCAGCTCCGCGAACAGATCCGGAGCGCCACCCTTCAGGACGAGACCACGTGCATCAAAGCGCTACTGAAGAGCTCGACGCTCTCGGTCGATGCTCGCGCCCGCGCCAAGGCCCGGGCAGCGCAGCTGGTGAGTGGCGCCCGAGCCCGGTCCCGCGAACGACCGCTGCTCGACTCGTTCCTGCAGCAGTTCGCGCTCTCCAACGAGGAAGGCGTCGCGCTGATGTGCCTGGCCGAGGGTCTGCTTCGTATTCCCGATGACGAGACCGCCGATCGCCTGATCGCCGACAAGATCGCGGCAGGTAACTGGTCGGCGCACGCCGGCGCCTCGCATTCGACCTGGGTGAACGCCTCCACCTGGGGCTTGATGCTCACCGGCAAGCTGATCGAGCCGCCCAAGCAGGCTCGGGAAGAAACCAGCTCGTGGTTACAAGGACTGTCGCGCCGGATCAGCGCGCCGGTGCTGCGGTCGGCGTTCCGTCAGGCCATGCGCATCATCGGCGGCGAATTTGTCGTCGGTCGCACCATTCAGGAAGCGCTGGAACGCTCGGCCAAAACGCCCGAGCTGTCGTTGTGCTCGTTCGACATGCTGGGTGAAGGCGCGCGCACCTGGGCAGACGCCGAGCGCTATCGCAAGTCCTATGAGCAGGCCCTGGACGCGATCGGCACACAACGCAAGGGCACGCCGATCGATGAGCGCTCCAACCTTTCCGTCAAGCTCTCGGCGCTCGAGCCCAAGTACGACCTGATGCACGAGGGCCTGGTCGATCAGCGCCTGACGCCGATCGTGAAAGATCTGGCCCGCCGGGCCGCGGCGGCCGACGTTGGTTTCACCATCGACGCCGAAGAAGCCGATCGTCTCGACCTGTCCCTGAACGTGTTCGAAGCGCTGGCTCGCGATAAGCAGACGCAGTCGTGGCAGGGCCTCGGCATCGTCATCCAGGCGTACGGTAAGCGCGCGCCGCATGTGATCGAGTGGGTCGCGACGCTCGCGCGCGAAACCGGACGTCGGATCTGTGTTCGCCTGGTGAAGGGTGCGTATTGGGACGCTGAGATCAAGCGTGCCCAGGAGCGCGGCCTCGCGTCTTATCCGGTGTTCACTCGCAAAGTGTCGACGGACGTTTCCTATCTGGCCTGCGCCGAGCGCCTGTTCAGACATCGCGATGTGATCTATCCGATGTTCGCGACTCACAACGCGCACACCATCGCCGCCGTGCTGGAGCTGCGTCCGGCCGGCGCGAAGTTCGAGTTTCAGCGTCTGCACGGCATGGGCGCGCTGTTGCATGCCGAAGCCAAGCGGCAGATCGAAGGTTTCCCGCGCGTTCGTGCCTACGCGCCCGTTGGCCAGCACGAGGAGCTGTTGTCCTATCTGGTGCGCCGATTGCTGGAGAACGGCGCGAACAGCTCGTTCGTCAACCGATTCATGAATGAAAGCGTCCCCGTCGATACCGTAGTGGAGGATCCGATTGCAGCCCTGCAAGCGGCAGACAGCATGACCAACCCGCATATTCCCTTGCCGAACAACTTGTATGGCGCGTCCCGTGAAAACTCCACCGGCGTGGACTGGGGCAATCCTCAGCAGCTGGCCGAGCAGATCGCCTCGCTGCAAACATCCGGTGAGCTGCCGCACGCCGCGCCGTCGACGCTGGCCGGTACGATCCAGGCGCCGCCTCACGAAGTGCGCAATCCCGCCAATCTCGCCGAGCTGGTGGGTTATGTGAGCGTGGCGACGAAGGAAGACATCGCGCTCGCGTTCGACAAGGCCGCTGGGGCACGCAAGGCGTGGGACGATGCGGGCGCCACGCATCGCGCGGTTTGTTTGGTTGCTGCCGCTGACAAATTGCGCGCGCATCGCGCCGAACTGGTGAGACTACTCGTCAAGGAAGCCGGCAAAACGCTACCGGACGCGATCGCCGAAGTCCGCGAAGCCGAGGACTTCTGTCGCTACTACGCGGCGCAGGCTCGCGAGCATTTCGCCGAGCCGATGGCGTTGCCCGGCCCGACTGGCGAGGACAACAAGCTGAGCCTGCGGGGCCGCGGCGTGTTCGCTTGCATCAGCCCTTGGAATTTCCCGCTCGCGATCTTCCTGGGTCAAGTGACTGCTGCTCTGGTCGCTGGCAACAGCGTCGTCGCGAAGCCGGCGGAAGCGACGCCGCTGGTCGCCGCGTTGGCCGTGCGACTGCTGCACGAAGCCGGCGTGCCGCACGACGTTCTGCATTTCGTTCCCTCGGCGGGCAAGCTGTTCGGCGAAGTCGCCTTCAAACATCCGGCGCTGGGTGGCGTGTGCTTCACCGGCTCGACCTCGACGGCTCAATTCATCAATCGGGCACTCGCCGCGCGTGACGGCGCGATTGTGCCGCTGATCGCCGAAACTGGCGGCATCAATGCCATGATCGTCGACTCCTCGGCCCTGCTCGAACAGGTCGCCGACGACGTGCTCACATCGGCCTTCACCTCCGCTGGCCAGCGCTGCTCGGCGCTGCGCCTGCTGTTCGTGCAGGAAGAAGTCGCGGACCGTCTGATCGAATTGATCGCCGGCGGCATGAACGAGTTGCAGATCGGCGATCCGTCGCAGCCGTCCACGGACGTGGGCCCGGTGATCAACAAGGGGGCCGCGTCGAAGCTCGAGGACTACAGCAAGAAGGTCACGCAGAAGGGCGTGAAGGTCCTCAAGCAGTGCGATCTGAATCAGGTGCGCACCGACGGCAGCTACTTCGCCCCGCGCATGCTCGAGCTGAAGAATGCGCGCGAGCTGACCAGTGAAGAGTTCGGCCCGATCCTGCACGTCGTTCGTTACAAGCGCGAGAGCTTGCATGACGACGTGCTCGCGGCGATTCGTGATGCTGGCTACGGCCTGACACTCGGCGTCCACACTCGCATCGAAAGCGCGTGGCAGGAAATCGTCGCGGAGGCCGCGGTCGGTAACATCTACATCAATCGCAACATGATCGGCGCGGTCGTAGGCGTGCAACCGTTCGGCGGCGAAGGCTTGTCCGGCACCGGCCCGAAGGCCGGCGGCCCGCACTACCTGTTCCGCTTCGCCACCGAACGCACGCTGACGGTGAACACCGTCGCCACCGGCGGCAACGCCAAGCTGTTGTCGATCGGGTCCTGACCCCCTTGGGCGGCGGCTCGGTCCAGCCGCCGCCTGCTTTTCACAACAGTCGAAGTGCTGGTCTGGGATTGACGGCAGGCGACGCACGTCGCCACAGGTGGCCTCGCTCAGTCGAATTGCCATCGATACGTTTCGCGAAGCTGTCTCTTTACTTGCTCACGCGTCCGGCAATCGCAGCGTGCGGGGCTGGCACCGATGCTCGTGCATATCTGCACATCGCACGGCGGCGCCGGGCGCACCCGCTGAATGAAATTCGCTGGCGAGCACGCCGCCACGCCAACACACAACAGAAGCAGAGTTACACAGCGCTGAATCGAAACCATGGACTCACCTCGTCGATCGGGTGAGTGCCCGATACTCGGGCGAGCGCGCTCCGCCCACAGGAAAGTGATGACGCGACGACCGGTGGGACGAGCATCCGACGGTCGTGACGAGTCAGTTCGTCACTCATCGCATCAGCGTGTCGCTTCGTCGACGAGGAAGCTAACGCGGCAGGTATTGTCCGCGCCGCCGAAACATCCCTGCTGCTGTCGCGTTCCTGGAGCATCGAGGAATGGAGACAGCAAATGCGACGCAATGTGATGTTCGACAAAGGACGCGGCTGGCGCAGCGACGATCATCGATTCCACCGGATGCACATGCGCGAGGACCGCGGCGCCGACATAGGTGAATACCGCCCCCGGGAAACGAGTGAGCTGAGCGATGCCTACTACGGGCCCGGCGACGCTTATGGGCGGCGCGACTTCGCGAGCGGCGGTTACAGTCGCGAGCAAGAACCCATCGCACCGAGCCAGCTCCGCCCCGGCCCGCCTGTCGGGCACTTTGCTCCAGAGCGTCATCCGGATAACCGCATTTATGGCGAAGTGCGTTCCTACGGCGAGCTACACGAGGGACAGCGGAGCTGGGCCGATCTCAAGTCGCATCGTGGCCGCGGACCGAAAGGGTATGCACGCAGCGATGAACGACTGACCGAAATCATTTGTGAGCGCTTGACCGACGACGGTCACATCGACGCGACCGATATCGCCGTGCAGGTGAGACAGGGCGAAGTGATTTTGAACGGGCAGGTGCCCGACAAGTTCACCCGGTGGCGTGTCGAAGATGTAGTGGAGTCGGTCGCCGGCGTGCGCGCGATCAGTGACCGGCTACGCGTAGGCAGAGAGCGCTGATGCCCAATCGAGATCTGGTGGTCATCGGAGGTTCGGCCGGCGCCGTTCCAGCACTGACCACCCTCCTGCGCGCGTTGCCAATGGATTTGCCGGCAGCGATCGTGGTGGTGCTCCACGTCCCGGCCGAGAGCACCGGAATCTTCAGGACCATTACCGCCGAGGCGACAGCGCTGCCGGTCAAACAAGCGGAACAGGGCATGGCCCTCGAGCATGGGAACATTTACGTTGCCCGCGCCAACCGACATTTGCTGGTCATGGATGGTCACCTCCACCTCGGCACGGGGCCTCGCGAGAATCTGGTGCGTCCGGCGATCGATGCTTTGTTCCGTTCCGCCGCGCTCGCCGCGGGTCCACGCGTCATCGGCGTGATCCTGAGCGGCAAGTTGAATGATGGCGCTTCGGGTCTGGCGGCCATCAAGACGTGCGGCGGTATCGCCCTGGTTCAAGCTCCGCATCACGCGCTGGCCAGCGAGATGCCACTCGCTGCGTTGGAAGCCTCGCCGGTCGATTTGAGCGCGAGTCCGGAAGCGCTGGCCTCGGCCATAGAACGATTCGTCCATGAAGCACCCGGGCCGACGCGAATCGGCCCACCCGGGCTGCAATTGGATGTGAATATCGCCGCTGGCGCGCGGGCTTCTCCGGAAGACCTTCAAACGATTGCCCGACCCGCGCCGCTCACCTGTCCCGATTGCGGTGGCGTGCTTTCCGAGGTCGATGGTGACCGCCCGCTACGGTACCGCTGCCAGGTCGGTCATGCGTTTTCCGCTCAGACCCTGCTGAGAAAGCAGGAAGGACAGGTCGACGAGGCCATGCGCGTGGCACTGCGAATCATCGAGGAACGCGCGACGCTGGTGGAACGCATGGGGCGCGAGGCTTTGCAAACCTGTCGACAGGGCATGGCGGAGATGTACGAGCGTCGTGCGGCGGAGTACCGTGGCTATGCGGAATCGCTCCGTGAAGCGGTCTTGCTTAGAATGGAGGCCGCGGACTCGTCCGAAGTCGCCAGCGTCGTCACCAGCGAGGTGCGAATGCCCGACGCTCTGGATTGAGCGATATCTCCTGAAACTGCGGGTGGCCAGTGGCCAGCAACGATAAAAGCCCCGGCCCGTCGCCGGATGAAAGCGCCACGGGCAGCTCGCGTCACACGGTCGTCATCGGCGTCGGCGCTCCGGTCCAGAACGGCGGGCTCGAAGAATTTCTCCGCGCCAGCGATCAGCTGCGCGCTGCGGCGGTGGTCATCGTCCTGCAATCCAGGGAGCCGATGACACCGGCGCGCCTCGATCAGATCAAGGCGGCGCGCAACGGCGAGATCGTCACGATCGAGGATCAGATGCCCATCGAAGCGGGGCATGTGTATCTCACGCCCGAAGGGACCAAAGTCACGATCGCCGGCAACCAGTTCCGCTTGCGACCGGCCAAGGAAGCGCCCGGCGAGCGTGGCACGATCGACAGCTTCCTCGTGCCTCTGGCCGAGCAGGAGCGTGAATTCGCGGTGGGTGTGGTGCTCGCCGGTGTCGGCGGCGACGGCACGCTCGGGTTGACCGCGATCAAGGAACAAGGCGGCTTCACTCTCGCCCAATGCTTGCCGGATGAAAAACATCCCGAGTTGAGTCTTTCCTCGGCGGTGGCGATCGCCGACGTAGTCGCGCCGATCGGCGAGCTCGTGCAACGTCTGCTGGCCCATTTGCACAGCCTCGCATCGGTGCCGCCGCTGAAGAGCTTCGACGAAATCGTGGCCTCGGCCGGACCGATGCTGGCCCGCATTGCCACCGTCCTGCGCAATCGCACCGGCCACGACTTTCACGATTACAAACACAATACCTTCCTGCGCCGGGTGCAGCGTCGCATGCAGGTTACGCAGACGACGAGCATCGAGTCCTATCTCGATCATCTGCGCGCCGAGCCCGACGAAGCTCAGAATCTGCTCAACGACCTGTTGATCGGCGTCACTCATTTCTTCCGCGATCGCAAGGAATTCGAGGCGCTGGAACGCGAGGTCATCCCGAAGATCTTCGAGGGCAAGACCAGTAACGATCATCTGCGCGTGTGGGTGCTTGGCTGCGCGACCGGCGAAGAGGCGTACTCCATCGCCATTCTGCTGCGTGAGTTTTCCTCCAGGCTGGACACGGTCCCGCACATTCAGATATTCGCGACCGACATCGACAATCGCGCGCTCGCGCAGGCGCGCGTCGGTCGGTTCTCGGCCTCGGCGGTAGAAGACGTGACGCCCGAACGACTCGCTCGCTGGTTCGTGAAAGAAGGCGACACGTACTGCGTCGTGAAGGAGCTGCGCGAGATGTGCATCTTCTCACAGCACAACCTGATCAAGGATGCGCCGTTCTCGCGGCTCGATCTGGTGTCCTGTCGCAATCTGCTGATCTATCTGAACGCGGAGCTGCAGAACCGGGTGATCCCGTTGTTCCATTTCGCGCTGCGCCCGGGCGGATTCCTGTTCCTCGGCAACTCGGAAAATGTCACGCGCCATAGCAAGTTGTTCGCCACGGTGGATCGTCGCTACCGGATCTTCCGCCACGTCGAAGGGCTCACGCGCACGCTTCCGGATTTCCCGTTGACGGCGACCGCCGATCGCCGTGGCGTCACGGAAATGCCACGCACCGCCCGCGTCAACACCAGCAATGGCGCCGCGCTCAGCAAACAAGCCGAGCGCATCATGGAACGTTATGCGCCCGCCTACCTGATCGTGGACGAGAACCACGACGTGGTGCACTTCTCGGGGCGCACCGGTAAATATCTGGATCCCCCGACCGGGCTGGCCAGCCTCAACATCATGAACCTGGTCCATCGCGATCTGCGCATGGATCTGCGCTCGGCCCTGCATCGCGCGGAAAGCGAGAAGACCACCATCCGGATCAGCGGCCTGCGCGTCGGCCAGAACGGCAAGACCATGTTCGTCACGCTTTCCGTCGAGCCGATCGACGGGGCTCCGGGGCAGCCGTCACGCTACGCCATCATCTTGCAGGACGGTCACATCGTCACCGACGAGGAGGAGCAGGCGAACTTCGTCGCCAGCAGTGGCGGCGGCCTGATGGACGAGCACGTGCGTCGACTCGAGGAAGAGCTGCGAGTCACGCGCGATCGTCTGCAAGCGACCATCGAGGAGCTGGAAAGCACCAACGAAGAGCTCAAGGCGTCGAACGAGGAATATCAGTCGGTCAACGAAGAGCTGCAGTCCTCCAACGAGGAATTGGAAACATCGAAGGAAGAGCTGCAGTCGCTGAACGAGGAACTGCAGACCGTCAATGGCGAGCTGGCTCATCGGGTCGAGGAACTGGCGCGCGCCAACTCGGATCTGAAGAACCTGCTGGAGAGCACCCAGATCGCGACCATCTTCCTCGACAACGATCTGCGCATCACCAGCTTCACGCCGGCGATGACCGATATTCTGCATTTGATCGAGACCGACATCGGCCGGCCGATTCATCACATCGCGAAGAAGATCGCGTATGAGGATCTGGAGAGCGACGTGCGCCGGGTGATTCGCACGCTCGGCACCATCGATAGGGAAACCGTCAGCCAGCAGACGAATTCACACTATCTCACGCGGATCCTGCCTTACCGCAGTATCAACAACGTGATCGAAGGCGCGGTTGTGACTTTCCTCGACGTGACGCGACTGTCGCGAGCGGAGGAACGTCTGCGAGAGAGCGAGGCCAGGCTTCGCGCGATCGTCGAAGGCATCCCGCAGCTCGTCTGGCGAGCAAGCGACAGCGGTCATCGTACGTGGTCGAGCCCACAGTGGACCGAATTCACCGGTCAATCGGCGGAAGCGGCTCTCGACTACGGCTGGCTGGATGTCGTCGCGCCGGAGGATCGCGAGCGAGTGAGAGCCGCCTGGCAGGATGCGCAGATGACGGGCAAGCTGAGCATCGAGCACAAGTTGTGGAACGTAAAGGAAGAGGCGTACAAAACCGTCCACCTGCGGGCGACCCCGGTGTGGGGCGATAGTAACAAGCCCACCGAATGGTTCGGCACGGCCACCGACGTGCACGAGCTATTGCGCTTGCAGGATCGGCAGCAAGTGCTGTTGCACGAGCTGCAGCACCGGGTTCGTAACATTCTCGCGGTGGTCAGATCCGTCGCGCAACGTACCGGCAAGTCCAGCGACAGCGTCGAAGCGTACTCGCACATGCTGTCGGGTCGTATCAACGCCATGGCTCGCACGCACAATGTTTTGACGAGCTCGCCGAACGCCACCATCGATCTGCACACCCTGATTCGCGCCGAGCTCGAAGCCACCGGCAATGAGATCGATCATCAGGTGAGCATCACCGGACCGGAGGTCGTGCTCTCGGGCAAGTGCGCCGAAAGCCTCGGGCTGGCCATGCACGAACTGGCGACCAACGCGGTCAAGTACGGCGCGCTCGCGAGTCCCACCGGTCATATCGGTATCGCATGGACCCTCGACGGCGATCCACGCAAGCCGTCGCTGGTCCTGACCTGGCGCGAGACCAAAGTCGATGTCGCAGCTCCCAGCCGTCGCGGCTTCGGCTCGGAGCTCATCGAGCACGTGGTGCCTTATGATTTCGGCGGCACGGGCAAGCTGGAGTTCAAAGCGGACGGCCTGCTCTGCGTCCTGAACCTGCCGCTCTCGGACGAGATGCGCGTCAATGGCGGCCAGCTCGAGACCGGCACGGGCCATCGCTGAACCTCTTCCACGCATGCCCGAGGGCGAGCGCTGCGCCTGACCTGAAGGGCAATTGACCGATTTCTCTCCAAAACAATGAGCCAGCCAACGGCCCGTCCGCGCATGACGGGTCAGGCTCATTGAATACTGGAGAGATTGAGGTGGACACGTTTCGTATTTCGCGCGACCGCGCGGGACTGGTCGCCATTGGACTCGTGAGTTTCACTCTCACTGCGTGCGGCAGCCATGGCTCGGGAACGAGTGCCGACGCTAACACAACACCCACCGGCGATGCGCCGAGCCAATCAACGACGCTCGACTGTGCCCGCGACAATTACCCGTGCAGCTTCGCCGAGGTCCCGCTGCCCGTGATCGAGCGGAGTCTCGCGTTGAGCGACGAAGTCGCGCAACGGCTGGGTAACGGCGCCGCCATTGATCAGGTGGCGACGTTTCTTTCGTCGCAAAGTGATATGGCGGAGGTGACCATCGATGGTCCCGTGCTCGGATTCCGCCTTGCTGGCGGTCGGCCGATGATTGTCGATGTCACCGGCGATCAGCGAATGCTGCCGAGCCCCACGCCTGCCTCCCCGACGAGCGTGCCGAGCTCCGTACCCGACATCTCGGGGAAGCTGCGCAGTGTTCGCACAGTCATGAGCTCGAAGATCACGGGCGATAACAAAGCGCCACGTCGGGCCCTGGTCCTTTCACCGTTTCAGTACGAGGACGAATTCGGAAGCGCGGGCGTGGAGATTGCGGCCGCGATCAACGGGGTGCGTGGCTATGCGGGCAATGTGACTTATCTGGCGACCACCAATGAGTCCGAGCCGCGGGTCACCGTGGACACGCTGACCCAGTTGGAGGACTACGATGTCATTCACATCGACACTCACGGCGGCACCTTGTGTAAGAAGGATGGCGGTGGCGTGAACGCCGAGAAAGCGAAATGCGCGGACGGCCTCACCGACTTTCTGGTGCAACGATTTCACGGCACGGCTCAGGATCTGCAAAGCATCACCCATCCAGGCGTGATTCACTATCGAGGACAGTTGCATCAGTCGATCGCGGTCACTGCGGATTTCTTTCGCCACTACTACCCGCAAGGACTCGCGGACAAACTATTCATCCTCGCTGCCTGCAACACCTTCCGCACCGACATGGCCGAGGCAATCGCCGGCGACAGGGGCGTCTTGGTGGCCTGGGACGGCTACATCGATTTCACGCTCGTGAAGAACACCGGCTTGTCTCTGTTGGATTCTCTGGGCTTGGGGCTCACGGTTGGCGAAGCGTTCGCGCGCATTCCGCCTTTCAGCCCGGGCAACCCCAAGGCCCAGGGCTCCGTGCAACGCAGGCCGCGGCAAGTCGGCGGCGATCTGCGCATTCGCGATCTGATTACGGTGCGCGACAATCTCACCGGCGAGCCGATCAGTGATGCGAGCGGCATCGAGGTCATGGAACTGCCGGAAGACGGCCGGAACGATAACCTCAATCTGGAGTTCACCGTGGACGGCATCACGCCGGAGCAACTCGCCAACTTCAGGATCAATCTGGTCATCGACAACATGACGCTCGGGCAGATCGATCTCGGCACGAGCGGTGTGCCGGTAGGCGACTTCAGCTACCGGGTGTCGACGCCGGTGCCGTTGCCGTTCGATGTCGAGGAACTGCAAGCCCTGCACATGGATTTCTGGATTCCGCTGCCCGACCAGGGCCAGGATCATTTCATCGCGGCGCCGAGGGTCAACGACGGCCTCGAGCCCGAGGTGGGCCGGCGCTGGGCGCTGGGCAGCCGCCTGAGTGAATCGCATCACGACAGCTCGACGACCATCACCGCGGAAGTCGAGTTCGAGCTCGATCCTCAGGACAACCCTTCCAGCAACTTCCACACGTTTTACGTCAGCAGCGGCCATGTCCGCGTGCAGCGTGACTACCAGGATGCGCAGAACTGCAGCTATCACATCGATCACACCATCGACTTGCCGGCGAACGCCTCGAACAACTATGTGACCTTCGAGGCGACCGCGTCTCACATGGTGGTCAATGGCTTCGGCCGAATCCCGAATGAATCCATTCAGGTGATCAGCAGCTGCGGCAGCACCGCGACCGTGAACCTCGGGGGCGTTTATTTCCTCGCGGAGGACACGATCGTCACCGGCAACTCGGCACAGGGGACGTACAACGACGGCGCGAACAATCCCACCGTCATCGACTGGACGTTGGATAAGATCGAGTGAGATCGACGCCCCCGGGCTCGCAGCTCGGGGGCCTTCTCATCCAAGCGACTTCACCAGCGCCCCATTCACACGCACATTTTCCAGCCGTACGCTGCGGGTGTACTTCACCGTGCTCGGCTGCGTGACTCGATTGAACTCACAATCCTTGAGCGTGATGTCGTCCACCGGCGCCTTGGGCAGGCCTTGGGAATCCAGAACGCGACCGGCCTTTGCTACACGCATTCGTTCCACTACGACGTTACGCAATCGAGGAATGAAGGCGCCGTTCGCGCCTTCTTCATAGTTAAAGTCGCACGTGATCGCCGCCCGGCCGACCTGACCCACGTCGATGTCGCGATAGTAGAAGTTCTCGAGCAGGCCGCCGCGCAGCGCATTGTTCTTGAATCGGATCGCATACCAGAGATCCGGACTGTCCATGTGACAATTTTCGGCGAACACCCACCGCGCGCCACCGGAGATCTGACTGCCCACCACCACGCCGCCATGCCCCGCCTTCATGCGGCAGTTACGAATCAGGATGTTCTGCGAGGGCACGTTGAGACGTCGTCCGTCGGCATTGCGTCCCGAGTTCACGGCGATGCAGTCATCGCCAGTATCGAACGAGCAGTCCTCGATCAGCATGTGATCGACCGACTCGGGATCCATGCCGTCATTGTTGGGCCCGTGTCCGAACACATCGACACCTCGCACCGTCACGTTCCGACACAGCACTGGATGAATGTTCCAGAACGGCGAGTTCCGCAAACGGACTCCTTCAATGAGGACGTTCTCGCACCGATAGGGTTGGACGAACGGCGGGCGCAGATAGCTGCCTTCGCCGAACACGCGCTTCTCCGGCGGCACGCCTGCCTCGGCCATGTTGAAAAGCTCGGTGCGCGCTTTGAGCTGCGTCGGCATGCCTTCGACCCAGCCGTGATCGAGGGTGCCGCCCCATTTTCCTTTCCATGGCCACCAGTGTTTCGCACTGCCCTGCCCGTCCAGGGTGCCTTTGCCGGTAACGCCAATGTTCTTCTGCTCGAAGGCGTAGATGAGCGGCGAATAGTTCATGAGCTCCATGCCCTCCCACCGCGTGAATACCAGTGGATAACTCGCGGGGTTCGTGTCGAAGCAGAGGGTCGCGCCCTCGGCGACATGTAACTCGACGTTACTTTTGAGATGAATCGCACCGGTGAGGAATGTGCCCGGCGGCACGAGCACGCGGCCGCCGCCGGCCCCCACGCAGGCTTCGATCGCCTGCGCGATCATCCCCGTGTTCAAGGTCTTGCCATCGGCGACCGCGCCATACCTGGTGATATCGAAGACGCGCTCCGGAAAGATCGGTGGCCGGACGTTCCGGACGATCTCGCCGGCTCGCTCCCATGCCTGCTCCGATTTCGTCGCCGCGGGCACTTTGCCCGAGGCAGCCAGGGCGATGGCACCCGCTCCAACCACGAAGGTCCGTCGATTCATCGATGCGACCATGCGTCCGTTCCCCAATGAATGTGCCGCGATCTTCACACATCGCACTGTCATCGATGTGATGGTATACGATATACATCCATGAAAATCATGCCCCTGCTCTCGCTCGCCGCACTGCTGGCCGCTCCGCCGGCTCTTGCAACCGATGCATCGGACTTGCGTCGCTCGCTGTCCCTTCGCGACGATTGGATGTATCTGACTCGTGACATTGCCGACCCGGTCGAATGGACCCATGAAGGCAAACGATTTCACTACCGCAAGACGGTCGAGGGCGGCTTCGCCTTTGTCGAGATCGATGCACGCACGCGCAAGCGACGCGCCCCGTTCGACGCGGGAAAACTCGCGCTAGCACTGAGCGACGCGACTCAGCAGAGCTATCAACCGCTGCGCCTCCCATTCGAGACCTTCGAATACACCGATGAGAACCGCGCGATCACGGTGACGATCGCAGACGAGCGCTGGACGTGCGGCATCGTCAATTACGCGTGTCACAAAGCCGAACCCACGGACACCCATCGACCACGCGCGTTCGGCGTGGTCCGGGACTTAGCCGTACCAGCGGACAATCATCCGCGCAAATCACCGGATGGTCAGTGGGAGGCGCTGGTCCAAGATGACAACGTCATCGTCCGCGCGGCGGGATCGAAGGATGCGATCGTGCTCAGTAGCGACGGAACGCCGGGCGACTTTTACGATCCCGAGACGATTGCGTGGTCGCCCGATTCGACCCGGCTCGTCGCCTCTCGTGTGCGCCCGGGCTTTCGGCGCATCGTCACTCGTGTTGAAACGTCCCCGTCGAGTCAGCTGCAACCCGCGTTGCGCACTCAGCTCTACCCGAAGCCGGGCGATCCCGTCGATATCGAGCGGCCCGTGCTGTTTCATGTTGCCGAACGGCGCCGGATCGAGATCGACAACGCCCTGTTTCCCAATCCATATGAGATGTCCCAACCCGAGTGGCGAAAGGATGGCCGCACTTTCGTGTTCGACTATGAACGTCGCGGACACGGCCAGGCACGAGTCATCGAGGTCGATGGCCACACGGGCGCGGCGAAGGCCGTGATCACTGAAGATGCGCAGACGTTTGTTTATGCGGACCGGCGCTATCGACACGACGTCGGCGACGACGCGCGCGAGATCGTTTGGATCTCCGAGCGCGATGGCTGGCGGCACTTGTACCTCGCGGATGCGGTTACAGGCGCGATCAAGCAGATCACTCGTGGTCCATGGGTCGTGCGCGACGTGCTCAAAGTGGACGATCAGCAACGGCGCATCTGGTTCTCGGCGAGCGGCATGGATGCGGGCAAGGATCCGTACTTCAAACACGTGTT
Organism: Pseudomonadota bacterium; assembly: GCA_023391815.1. Taxonomy (GTDB): domain Bacteria; phylum Pseudomonadota; class Gammaproteobacteria; order Steroidobacterales; family Steroidobacteraceae; genus Steroidobacter. The sequence continues at coordinate 28,471 of JAEWAF010000080.1, read as the reverse complement.
TCGGGTCGACTTCGATGGCGCCCATCTCACACGGCTCACCACTGCCGACGCCACTCACGACGTTCGCTTTGCGCCCGACATGTCGCTCTATGTCGATACCTATTCGCGCGTGGACCTGCCGACGGTCTCCGAACTTCGTCGCGCGGACGGCACGCTGATTACGACGCTCGAACGTGGCGACATCTCGCGTTTGACCGCCGCAGGCTGGCGGCCGCCTGAGCCCTTCGTTGCCAAGGGACGCGACGGTACGACCGATATCTGGGGCCTGATCGTGCGCCCGCGCGACTACGATCCCGCCAGGAAATATCCGGTTCTCGAGAACATTTACGCCGGCCCGCACGACAGCTTCGTGCCCAAGGGCTTCTGGCCGTTCGGCTTCCATGCCGGCGGCGACAAGGTGATCGGCATGCAAGCTCAAGCCGACCTCGGGTTCATCGTCGTGCAAATCGACGGCATGGGCACCGCGAACCGCTCCAAAGCCTTCCACGACGTCGCGTGGAAAAACCTCGCCGACTCCGGCTTCCCCGATCGCATCCTCTGGCACAAAGCTCTCGCGGCTCGCGATCCCTCCTATGACATCAGCCGCGTCGGCATCTACGGCGCCTCCGCCGGTGGCCAGAGCGCGCTCAATGCGTTGCTGTTCTATCCTGACTTCTACCAGGCCGCGGTCGCCTATGCCGGTTGCTACGACAATCGGATGGACAAGATCAGCTGGAATGAACAATGGCTGGGCTGGCCGGTCGATGCGAGCTACTCGGCTGCCTCCGGCGTCGACAACGCCGCGAAGCTGCAAGGTCAGCTGTTGCTGATCGTCGGCGAGCAGGACTCGAATGTGGACCCGGCATCGACCATGCAGGTCGTCGATGCGCTGATCAAAGCCGACAAAGATTTCGAACTGCTGGTGGTTCCGGGCGGCGAGCACAGCGTCGGACGGTCGACGGGACCGATCCCGTATGTACAGCGGCGGCAGTTCGAGTTTTTCAGGCGGGCGCTGAGGAGGGAGCCGTCGAGGAACGACAGGAATCATGCGCTCCAAACGGGCTCGCTATAGAATCAGTCGCCAGCGATGCCGACGGTGACACGCTGACGCTCTCGATAAGCGACGCGCTCCCTTAGATACGGTTCCGCGCAAGCGACGCCGGATGACCAGACAGCCGTGATGTCGCGGGCATCTATTCGAACATCGTTGTCAGCGTGCGTGATCCGCACGGCAATACGACGAGCCTGCCGCCGGCCACGATTACCCTGGCTATCGCACCGCGCACGGCACGAATCCAAGCGATCTCACGCGGGACCATCCAAGCTGCCGAATGCCAGCAGCAGCGGCTACATCGTGTCGAATCTCTCGCCGGGGACCTATTGTTTTTCGGCGCGCACAACTCGCGCGGCGGACCATCGAGCAAGACGGTCCGGCGACTCGCGCCTGAGTTACAGAAGTGGTGGCCGGGATCGGAATCGAACCAACGACACGCGGATTTTCAGTCCGATTGATAGCGTCCAGTAACGCCTACTGAACGCCACACCCGCGCGTAACCTGCTGAACACCATGAATTTGTGTTCCACCGAATTCTACTATGATCCAGGGGCCAGCCGCTATCGAAATGCATCGGCGTTGCGGGTTTCTCGGCTTTATGGGCCCTGGGGCACGCCGCGGCTGCCTGAGGATAAAACGCCTATATCCATCCGCCCGAAGAATGCAGACCACGCGCCTAAAGCAGTGTATTTGCCGGGAGGCTGAGTGCGACTATACGCATCACCGCGCGGTGGCTCGCAGTCGCCGGGCTATGCAGGTAGAAGAGAAGGACGAGGAGGAGTAGCGTCCAAGGTCTCAACCTGATCCGGTCCGTCACGAGCAATTCGGACGGGATCTTTAGCTGACCCTTCGGTCAGTTTGCACTGGGCGAATCCGATGCGTAACATCCTGAACGAACTCGCGCTTTCAACAAGAAAATGACAGCACCGCAAAAAGGATGCTTCCAGCCGCTGCATGACGCACACGCGATAGAGCAGGTTGGGATCGGTGTGACATTCATAGACCCGCTGGATGACAAGGCTTTCCGCGAAGTCATCAAGGCGGTCAAGCAGGAGTTCGGCAATGAACTCCCCGGTCAAGCGCCAGTACAGACCCTGCAATTCGCTCTTGGCGCCCCTTCGCGCCCAATTCCCGCGATAAACGGCTATGTCTTCAGTCGTTCTCGGGCTGATGGAGTGGTCGAGAGCGAACTCAGGATGGACGCCAATTCCTTTGGCTTTCGCACCGCTGTATACACCTGCTGGCACGAAGTGTGGGGTGAAGCATCAAGGTACTTTAATCTCTTGATTCGCTTGTATTGCGAACGGCGGATCTCCGAGATAGCCCTTAACTTTGTCGACAAATTCAATTGGATCGGGGCGCCAGAGGAATGTAGAGCGAAGCATGTTTTGCGCCAAGGATCTCCGTATGTATGCCCTCATATTTTCGACGCGCCTGAGCAGTGGCACAGCTATACCGGGGTATTCGAGAAGGGAAGCGATAGAGTCAAACGGTTGCTCAACCTCAACGTAGACCTACTTGAGCACTATCCTATTGACGGGAGGCAGCTTTTTGTTCAGCTTACAACTTTGCTCACAGATCGCTTGAACCAGCCTGGATATGCTCCATCTTTGGAGATGTCGGTTCAGGAGACAGTCGATTTCACCTTGCAAGACATCAGCGCGATGCATGACAGAAGTAAGCAAGTCTTCATTTCTGTCATCAACGACGCAATGTGCAAGCGCGTAGGTATCATGTAAGCATGTTTACCGGTACTGCCCCACTTGGAACTGTCGCGCCTACGATTGCCGCGCTGTTCGCGCCTGCCCAACCATCACTTCCTACTGACGTCATCCACTACGGAACTGCAGGCAACGCAGCGCTGCTCGTTGATTGCGGCGCTCGAGCCCGCGGATTTCTCTTGGTTAAGAGCGAGACGTCTTTGAGTGTCGTAGACGCGCTGCCATTACCTCCCGTCTCTGCCGCTCGCGAGACAACCGAGTCCGAGAGGGTAGCAGGCGAACTCCGCCGTTGGGGAATGCTCGAATCAGATTGGGACGGCGAGGGAGCGGCGACACCCGATCGGAATTCAATTAGCAGCGCTATTACTTTCTTACATCTGGCCTCTACCAAAGAATTGCCAGAGCCGATGCTCCATGCCAACGGACATGCCGGCCTTCTTTGGCGAAGTGATGATCTCTACGCAGACATCGAATTTTTGGGGAATGCTCGCGTCGCCTACTACATTGAGCGCGGACAGGGAAAACATAAGGGTGTAGTCAGCTTTGATAGAAAAAAAATACCAGACGTTCTCGCGACTCTTATCCAAGGCTAAACAGTTATTCCTGCGCTATTTCAGCCGCCTGTGTCGCCGATGCAGCAGGGCATTTGAACGAGCCGAAACAGTCGAAGAGGCCGAGCGAGTCAAAACTATTATCGGCGCATGCCCGGAGGGGGAATGTGAGTGCTGCCGTGTGAGTGAACATTCGCACGGCCCCGTACGCGGGAATGAGCGACTAGCGCGATTTGTGCTCTCCCCTGTCCACGTAGATAAAAAAGGACGGATCAAACCGTCACTTTTCTCTCACGCAGCCACCAAAGGCTGCTCAATTCAGCGAGAGTCTGCTAGCACGGACGAACTGCTCGCATGGCTTGAGGGTTTTCTGCGCAAGGGCAAACCAGATGTCGCTTGGTGTGGCGTCGTAGTCGCCACCGCGGAGACAGTGAGATCACTGCGAGCGGCGCGGAAGGACCTGCAGTGTTTCGCGGTCTACGACACGGCTCAAGCTGACAATGTCTCTCACGCTGAAATATTTGAATCATATCCGATTGACGAGGCCGACGGACCAGAAGCCCGTAAGGAACTCTTGAGGATATTCAGCGGCGAAACGTTCTCCTCGCAGCAGTACCGAAATAGCGACCTCTGGAAGCGGTTGTCGCCAGACCTTCAGGCTAGGCAGGCCGTGCCGCTGGTTAAACAGCCATAAGTCATCAGCTCAGTCACGCGACCGATCAGAGAGCTGAAGGGCTTCCGCCTCGTCACGTAAGCAGCTAGCAGTTTCTTGAGCGAATATCAGTGTAGCTCCTCGCTCCTCGCCTCTCGCTCGTTCCTCATCCTCCATTCCTTTCTGGTGAGCGACCTTCTCTTCAAGACTCCGCTGGAGCAACGTACTCATTCAGATCTTGCACCCTGCTTTGTACAATTCCGACAGATCTGCGGCCTGCGCACGCAGCGGCACTAGGGAGACACCGGCCTTGCCATCGACGTCATATTCGCCGAGAGGCAGAAGACGCTTCTTGCTGGCCGAGTTGAAGTGCTGAAAGTAGAAGAGGACGCCGTTCTCGGTAATTCGCGCGGGCATGCAACCGTCGCCGCGGGTACCGCCGTCGGAGAGCCCCCCGATCACTTCCGGTCCACTTCGCGCGTAGTCCGTTCGTGGTGAGTTGAGCCATAAGAGCCTCCAGTACGCGTCTTCGTACCAGGACAGAAAGTGCCCAGCACACCAACAATCGGGTCCGCTCAACACCGGCTTACATCGAACGTGCAACGGCAACTACAACGGAGCGGATCCAGGACCGTTCCGCCGATTGCTCGATCGAGCGTAACCAATTGCTTGGAAGTGGTGGCCGGGGTCGGAATCGAACCAACGACACGCGGATTTTCAGTCCGCTGCTCTACCAACTGAGCTACCCGGCCATGCTGGGGTGGCCCGGACCGGAGGTCGGGGCCGAGAGGGGCTTCGGCGGCATGCGCCGGAGCGGGCGCGTATTAGAGCGGGGGCTTGGCGAGGCGTCAAGAAAAACGAGCGTCGAAGGCCAAATCCGGCCCCCGCCCCATACCCGCATGGCCGTTGCATACCGATTCCGGTCACAAATGCGCACGGAAACGCTGGCGCGACCTGTCAGATTTGGGGCTCTATACTCTCCGGTCCGCCCCTCCCGCGGCTAACCCCTCGGTTTGATTGGGTTTGCAACTTTTCGGTGCGATCAGGCGTTGTTTGGGGCGACTCCTTGGGACAAGGGTGGCGCACCGGCAGACATCCAGGTCACATATATAAGGAGTTCATTCATGGCAGCGGTATACCCGGCAGCCACTCCCAGCCCTGATCGCTCCCGCGAACCCCTGGCCTGCCGCTATACCCGCATCCGCGAGGCGTCGCTGGCGATCTGCAGCCCGCTGGAAATCGAGGACTACGTGGTGCAGAGCATGCCGGACGCGAGCCCGGCCAAGTGGCACCTGGCGCACACCAGCTGGTTCTTCGAGCAATTCCTGTTACGCCCGCTGCTGTCCGGCTACCAGCCGTTTCAGGCGGGCTTCGAGTACCTGTTCAACTCGTACTACCAGGCCGTCGGGCCGATGCACCAGCGCCCGGAGCGAGGCTTGCTGACACGGCCGACGGTCAACGAAGTGTTCGCGTATCGCCGACATGTCGACGAGCACATGCTGAGGCTGCTCGATTCGCGTCCCAACGATGACGATCAGTTCGAGCCGCTGGTCACGCTCGGCATGAACCACGAGCAGCAGCACCAGGAGTTGATGTTCACCGACATCAAGCACCTGCTGTCGAAAAATCCTTTGTTGCCCGCCTACACCCGCAAACCACAACCGGCGACCGAGGTACGCACGTCGGGGCCGCTGCAGTTTCTGACGTTCGAAGGGGGCGTGCGCGAGATCGGTGCGACGGGCAAGCACTTTTGTTTCGACAACGAGACCCCACGTCATCGCACATTGGTGGAACCCTACGCGCTGGGCGATCGCTTGGTCACCAATGGCGAGTATCTGGAGTTCATGCGCGACGGCGGTTATCGCCGCGCTGAATTCTGGTTGTCGGACGGTTGGAGCACGGTGACTCAGGAAAGCTGGACACGACCGCTCTATTGGACCCCGACACTGGATGCTGAATTCACATTGCGAGGCCTGCAGCCCTTGGACATGACGGCACCCGTGTGTCACTTGAGCTACTTCGAAGCGGACGCGTTCGCGCGCTGGGCCAACGCGCGCCTGCCCACTGAAGCGGAGTGGGAGCTGGCGGCCGAATCGTTGCCGGTGCGGGGAAACTTATTGAAGAGCGACGTGCTCAAACCCTTGCCTGCCGGAGAACAACCCGGCTTGAAACAAATGTTCGGCGATGTGTGGGAATGGACCGCGTCGCCCTATGTCGCGTATCCCGGCTATCGGCCGGTGAAAGGCGCGCTGGGCGAGTACAACGGCAAGTTCATGTGCAGTCAGCTGGTCCTGCGCGGCGGCTCGTGTGTGACACCGGCCGACCACGTGCGCGCCACCTATCGCAATTTCTTTTATCCGCAGTCTCGTTGGCAATTCATGGGCGTGCGCCTGGCGCGCGACCTGTAAGCGAAGGAAAGACGATGGCAAAGCACCCCAGTACCGCCCCAGCCAAATCCACGCAGGACGCACTCACCAACGACGTGCTCGAAGGACTCAAAAAAGAGCCCAAGGAGCTCTCCCCCGTCTGGTTCTACGACGAGTTGGGCTCGTTCCTGTTCGACAACATCTGCGAGCTGCCCGAGTACTACATCACTCGCACCGAACTGCAGATCATGCATGGTCATGCGGCCGAGATGGCGCAATACATCGGCCCGGATGCGGCGGTGATCGAATTCGGCAGCGGCACGAGCTTGAAGACGCGCCTGCTGTTGGACCGACTGGAGAATCCGCTGGCTTACGTGCCGGTCGATATTTCGCGCGAACATCTGTTCACGGCGGCGGGCACGCTCGCGAAGGACTATCCGCATCTGCACATCGTGCCGGTCTGCGCCGATTTCACGCAGAACTTCGAGCTGCCGAACTTCATCCGCGCGGCGGAGCGGCGGATCGTTTATTTCCCCGGCTCGACCTTGGGGAATTTCGATCGAGCTCAGGCGCGCGAGCTATTGGCTCGCATGCGAGATCTGGTCGACAAGAACGGCGCGGTGCTGATCGGCATCGATCTGCGCAAAGATCCTCGAGTGCTCGAGCGAGCCTATGACGATGCCGCCGGCGTCACGGCGGAGTTCAACATCAACGCTCTGCGCCACGTGAATCGTGAGCTCGGCGCCGACTTCGATCTCGATGCTTTCGATCATCTCGCCGTGTGGGTCGAGAATGAGAGCCGCATCGAGATGCATCTGGTCAGCAAGAAGGAACAGGTCGTGCATCTCGGCGGCGAGAAGGTGCGCATCGGTCGCGGCGAGCATCTGCGCACCGAGTATTGCCACAAGTACACGCTCGATTCCTTCAGCGAGCTGGCCGCGACCGCCGGCCTGGCGGTGAAGCGGGTGTGGATGGATCCGAACAAGCAATTCAGCGTGCAGTTCCTGGAGCCCGCGCGTCTGCAATAGAACCCCCGACGGACCTGCGGAGTTGAGCCGGGAGGCAAAGCCACGTATGGTCCACGGTCATGTCGGAATCCGCCTCTAACACGCAGGGGTGGGCGCTGTTCCTCGATGTCGACGGCACGCTGCTCGAGCTTGCCGAGACGCCACAGGGAGTGCATGTGCCCACCCATCTGAAACATTTGCTCGAAGACGTTCGCTGGCGCCTCGATGGGGCGCTGGCGCTGGTCAGCGGTCGCAGCCTTGCGAACCTAGATACTCTGTTCTCGCCGCTGAGATTCATCGCCTCGGGCGTGCATGGCTGCGAGCGACGCACCGCCGATGGGCACGTGCTCCGGCCCGAGGTGGATGCGGCGATGATCGCACGCGTGCGCACTCAGCTTGCTGAGTTCGTGCGCGGTCATGAAGGACTTTTGTTGGAAGACAAGCATTACGCGGTCGCCATGCACTTTCGTCGTGCGCCGGAGATGAAGGACGAGGTCTATCGGATCATGAATGAGGTCCTGACCCACCTCGGCCCGACGTTCGCGTTGCAAGCGGGCAAAAGTGTGCTGGAGCTGCGGCCCGGCGCGTGGACCAAGGGCAGCTCGATCACTTCATTCATGCAGGAAGCGCCGTTCGTCGGTCGCACGCCGGTGTTCATCGGCGATGACGTCACGGACGAAGATGCGTTCGAAGTCGTGAACGAGATGAACGGAGTGTCGATTCGTGTGGGTCAGGCAGCAGCGACGCGCGCGAAGTATCGGCTGGGCGGGGTCAGTGAAGTCCTGCGCTGGCTGCAGACGGTGCCGCCGGTCGTTCCGCCCGCTACGCCGGCCCAGTAATTCATGGGCTTCGATCACTCCTTCGGCATCGAGGAAGAATTCTTTCTCGTCGATGCTTCCACGGGAATGCTCGGTACGCCGGCGCTGGACCGGCTCATGGATGACGCGCGCGCCAGGCTGGGCGACGTGGTCACATCCGAGTTGTTGCAATCACAGATCGAGATCGCGTCGCCCATTCTGCGGAGTCACTCGGAAGCTCGCGAGGTGATGTCGCGCACTCGCCGCGCCTTGAGCGAGGTCGTCGCGGAGCATGGATTGAATATCGTCGCCGCGAGCACGCATCCGTTGGGCGTGTGGCAGGAGCAACTGGTCACCGAGAAGCGCCGATACGACAAGTTGATCGCCGACTTCCGCATTGTGAGTCAGCGCAATCTGGTGTGCGGGCTGCACATTCATGTGGCCGTTCCCGAGAATGTGGATCGCGTCGACGTGATGAATCGTGCGATGCCTTTGTTACCGGTGTTTCTAGCGCTGAGCACGTCCTCGCCGTTCTGGAATCATCGCGTCACCGGCTTGTTGAGCTATCGGCAGGCGCTGTACGACGAGTGGCCGCGCAGTGGCATTCCGGATTTCTTTCGCGATGAGGCCGATTATCAGGCGTTCACGGATCGGATGCGCGCGGCGGGCGCGATCAGCGACTCTTCGCAGCTGTGGTGGGCGATCCGGCCGGCCCTGCGCTTTCCGACGTTGGAGATGCGGATCGCCGATGTTTGCACGCGGCTGGAAGATGCGTTGGCGATCGCGGCGTTGTATCGGGCGCTCGTCGCGACGTTGGTCGCGAATCCCCAGATGGGCGAAGAGCGGAGCACGCACACGCGGCGGCTCATCGATGAGAATCGATGGCGCGCGAAGAGGGATGGGATCAAGGCGGAGTTCATTGTCGAGACGTCGAACGAGGTCGTGCCGGTCGCGAAGGTCGTCGCCGATTTGATCGAGGCGTGTGGCGAGCAGATCGATCGGCTCGACTGCCGTGAGGCGCTCGGGTCCATCGAGCGAATCTTCAGCGAGGGGACCAGCGCGCATCAGCAGCTGAAGATTTATAACGACAGTCGCGCGGCGGGGGATGAGAGTGTGGAGGCCCTGCTCAAAGTTATCGAGTGGCTCAAGGTCACTACATTGCGCTGACGCTGTTTCGCTGACGCTGTTTCGCTGGCGCGGTTGCGCTGACGTCGTCACGCTGAAGCTGTTTCGCTAGCGCGGTTGGGCTGACGCTTGCGCTGACGCGGTTGCGCGCAGCCTTCGGCAGAGCTGGGGCGTAGGTGGGGGTCTCGGGAAACTCGCGAGCGTCTTCCGTGTCGGCGGGCTGTGCCTCGATGGCTGCCGCACGATGGGCTCAGCTCACGGTTCACCCTTGCCGCACTCGCCGCGCTTCGCACGCCGAGCGCCCAACGCGCGTCCTCATCTGTACTGCGAGCCTGCAACGGTTTGCTCGAATGGCGGCGGCTATACAGTCACTGTGGTTGCTAACTTCCCGAGACCCCCACCTTTCCCCAGCTCGAAGATGCTCGGCTCAAGGCAGGGTCCGAGGCAGGGTCGATGGGGAACAGCGCGCTCGGATGGTCGCGGCCGTGGTGTCACCGTGGTTGCGAACTTCCCGAGGCCCCCACCTTTCCCTAGCTCGAAGATGCGCGACTCAAGGCAGGGTCGGTGGGATCGGCGGTTTTTCCTTCCCTTGCAAAACCTCTTTGGGAAGTGGCGTGCTTCGCACGGCCGCCTTCAGCGGAGGGAGTCAGTGGCCGAGTGCAGTGGCGGTGGCGCGGGCCATCGCGAGTTCTTCGTCGGCGCGCACAGCGAATAGGTGCACGTGCGAGTTGGTGGCATTGAACGTCGCGACCGGAGCGTCGCTCGTTAGTTTGAGCGCATCGTTCTTCGCCACATCGAGCGTCACCCCCATGAACTCCAGCCGTTCCGAACTTCGACGGCGAATCAGAGCACTGTGCTCTCCGATCCCGGCCGTGAACGCGATCGCATCGACCCCGCCCATCTCCGCCGCATAAGCGCCGATGTACTTCCGAATCCGATGCACATACATCGCAATCGCGAGTACGCAATCCTGATCGCCCTCGCCGGCGAGGCGTTCGATCTCTCGCATGTCGTTCGTCCCGGCGAGCCCCTTCAAACCGGACCGTTTGTTGAGCAAGTCGTCCAGCTCGTCAGCATCGAGGTGACCTTCGCGACGCAGTTGTAACAACACGCCCGGATCGACATCGCCCGCACGCGTTCCCATCACCAATCCCTCGAGCGGCGTCATTCCCATGCTCGTGTCCACACTGCGCCCACCATCGATGGCGGTAACACTCGCGCCGTTCCCTAGGTGGCAAGAAATAATGCGCAAGCCCGACACATCGCGCTTCAAGTACGCCGCGACGCTATTAGCGACGTGAGCATGGTTGATCCCATGAAAACCAAACCGCCGAATCCCAAACCGCCGCCGGATATCGGCAGGCAGGGCGTATTCGCGCGCATGATCGGGGAGCGTGGCGTGAAAGGCCGTATCGAATACAGCGAAGTGAGGAACATCGGGCAACGCAGCCCGCGCACGATGAATCGCCGCGAGCGCGGGCGGGTTATGGAGAGGTGCCAGGTGATTCAGCTGCTCGATTTCGCCCAGCACCGAATCATTCAATCGAGTCGGCTCGCGAAACTTTTCACCGCCGTGCACGACCCGATGAACGACTGCGTCGGGCGACGTCGCCCGATACGCCGCCAGCAATTCGTCCACCGCTGCTGGTAAATCGACGCCCGGCCCCAAGTCGCGCACCTCATCGCCTGCATGCAGTCGCGCATGATCTGACCCGATGTTCTCGACATGCATTTGTTGCAGCCGCAGACCGCGCGCCGTATCGATCAGGGCGCTTTTAACGGAGGAGCTGCCGCAGTTCAGGGCGAGGACGCGCATGACGGAAAAATACCACCCTCCCGGCGGTGCTTGTACACTCCGACTGAAGATCAACGGGAGGTCCGCATGCATCGTTCCGCTCGCATCACAACGCTTGCTACCACGCTCACCGCCGGTGCGCTCGCCCGGGCGAAACCGATGCTGGCGCCCGCCGACAGCTCGCCCATCGACGCGGCGGCGATCGCGGTCGAGCCACGAGTGATCGAATGGCGTCGTCAGCTGCACGCCAGCCCCGAGCTGAGCAATCGCGAAGTGAAGACGGCGGACTTCATCGCCAAACGTTTGAAGGCCATGGGTCTGGAAGTGAAGACCGGCATCGGTCACACCGGCGTCGCGGCCCTGTTGAAGGGCGGCAAGCCCGGCCGCACCATCGCGCTTCGCGCCGACATGGACGCGCTGCCCGTCACCGAGCAGAACGATCTGCCGTTCAAATCCAAAGTGACGACCGAGTTTCGCGGCGAGAAAGTCGGCGTCATGCATGCCTGCGGTCATGACGGGCACGTCGCTATTCTGCTCGGCGTCGCCGAGGCGCTGGTCAAGATGAAAGATTCGCTGCCCGGCCAGGTACTGTTCGTCTTTCAGCCCGCCGAAGAAGGTCCGCCCGAGGGTGAACGCGGTGGCGCCAGGCTCATGATGGAAGAAGGCCTGTTCAAGATCGCCAAACCCGACGCGATGATCGGCCTGCACCTGATGGCCTCGCTCAACACCGGCGTGATCGGCTACAAGCCGGGGCCGCTGATGGCAGGCTCGGACTATTTCACAATCACCGTGACGGGCTCGCAGACGCACGGTTCGCGGCCGTGGGCAGGCATCGATCCGATCACGGTATCGGGTCAGATCATCACCGGTCTGCAGACCATCGTGTCTCGTCAGATCGACATCACCCAGGTGCCGGCGGTGATCACGATCGGCGCCATCAAAGGCGGCATTCGTTTCAACATCATCCCCGACTCGGTGGAAATGGTCGGCACGGTTCGCAACTTCGACCGCGGCATGCGCGATGACATCGTCAAGCGCATGCAGACCACCGCCAGTAACATCGCCGAGGCGAGCGGCGCGAAAGCGGAAGTGAAGTTCCGGCCCGACGTGTCGCTGCCGCCGGTCGTCAACGATATCGGGCTGACCGACCGGGCGGTGCCTTTGTTCGAACAGCTGGTCGGCAAGGAAAACGTGAAACAGATCAGCCTGCAGACCACCGCCGACGATTTCTCCTTCTTCGGCACGGAGATTCCGTCGATTTATTTCTGGGTGGGCGTCACATCACGAGACAAGGACGCCACCAAGGTGCCGTTCAATCACTCGCCGCTGTTCTATATGGATGAGGCCGGATTGATCACCGGCGTGCGAGCGATGTTGACCTTGACCACGGATTTCCTGGCCCGCTAGGCCGGGCGGAATGCGAGTCGCGTCACAAATCCACACGATCCCCGTGACGATCGGTCATAACGCGACGTTGGTACTTGCCGCAATGCTCGCCACTGAATGTACTGCGCCCCTCGGGAGGACAGGCATCGCTGGGAGTGGCGGTGAAACAATCAAGAAACCTGCTGGCAGTCATCGCCGGACAGAGCTCGGTGGTCGCGATCCTGGTGCTGGTATTGATACTGGCCGTCGCGGGCGCGCCGTTGCTGCAACAAAAGAAGGTGGTGGCGGACAACATCAGCACGGAAGTCGCCATCACCAAGGCCTATACGCTCAGCGAGGCCTTGCTGGCCCATGCCGTCCCGGGACAATCGCTGGACACCTATCATCAGGCTTTCGTCGCGCGTCACTTCCCGGGCGTGCTGACCGGCGAGCAGGCCGAGCCCGAGGACGAGTTTGGCCGGCAGGCAGTCGCGGCGCTTCGAAACAATAACAAGCAGCCGTTCGTCCAGTTCAAGGACCTGGCGGGAACGCCGCACTTGTTTTATGCGGCGCCCGATCGCGCCGGCGGCGTCCTGCTGATCGACCTGCCGATGGAGCGCGAGCAGGCGACCATTTATCGTTTCTTCGGCCAGTCGTATCTCTCCTCCAGCGCGCTCGGCTACATCCTGGTCGGGCTGCTGCTGTTGGGCGTGTTCGGTCTGCGCTATTACCTGCGTTCGTTGGTCGACCTGCCCGAAAACGAACGTCGCAATCTCATCAATCAAGGGCTGAACGGCACGACGGTGAATCGTCGCAATCTGTTGCCCTGGCTGTTCGGTATCTGCGCCCTGGTGTTCGCGGCCGATCTGGTCAACGTGCAGGACTCGATCATCGGCATCGGTTACGTGCTGGCGGTGATTCTGGCGCTCTCCTCGAATCGTCACTGGCACGTCAGCGTGATCGGCTTCGTGAGCGCGGTGTGCCTGCTCGTCTCCCCCATTCTCTCCTCGTATCACGGCGGCTGGTGGGCTTATCTCGAAAGTCACGCGGTCGCGGTGTTTGCAATTTTCGTTACTGCGTTCTTCGGCGCCGCCAACATGCGCAAAACGCAGGCGGAGACCGTGGCCCTGGCCGAAGCGCTGCGTTCCCGTAACGAGACAGCCGAGCTGCGTGCGGCGCTGGAACGCGCGGAAGCCGCCGAAAGTAACAATCGCCGCATGGTCGAGCGCATGCGCATGGCCAACGAATCGGCGGGTTTGTCGGTGTGGGAATGGAACATCGCGCAGGACCTGCTGGTCATCGACGAAGGCGGCCCGATGATCGAGCGCTGCGGCGGCGTGCGCCAGCTCAAGGGCAGCGATTACTCGCTCAAGTTCGTGCATCCGGACGAGCGAGCGAGCTGGCAGGCGATGTTCCGTGAGACCATTCGCAGCAATCGCACCTTCCTGGCTCAACGCTATCGAGTGATCGACGCGCACGGCGCGACCCGTCACATTCAGACCCACGCCAGCATTCTTCGCGACGACAACGGCTACGCCATCAGCGTGCTCGGCATCGATTGGGATGTCACCAAGGAAGAGCAGGCGAAAGAGGAGATCTCTCGCCAGGCGACCGAGATCAAGGAAGCGCAGGAACGGTTCCAGCGCGCCGTGTCCGGTACCCAGGACGCGCTGTTCGAGTTCAATCTGCAGACCGGCGAGATCTGGCACTCGCCGCAGTTCCGCAAGATGCTCGGTTACGAGGGCGCGGAGCGCAGCGACGAAGGCCGCCCCGAAGCGTTCGTGCATCCCGACGACGGCGCCATCGTCGGCAAGGCGATGAGCGATCATCTGCAGCATCGCACTCCGTACGACATCGAATATCGTCTGCGCAAGAAAGATGGCGATTGGCTGTGGGTGCGCTCGCGCGCCAGCGCCGAACGCGACGAGGACGATCGTCCGCTGTGGCTCGCTGGCTCGATTCACGATATCTCGCACGAACGCGCAGCGCGCGTCGCCATGGAGCGCGCCGCCGAGGAGGCTGAAGAGGCCAGCCGCGCCAAGAGCTCATTCCTGGCGACGATGAGCCACGAAATCCGCACGCCGATGAACGGCATCATCGGCATGACGGGCCTGTTGCTCGACACCGGCCTGGATCGGGTGCAACGGGACTACGCCGAAACGATTCGCGCCAGCGCCGATTCGCTGCTGACCATTCTCAACGACATCCTGGATTTCTCGAAGATCGAGGCCGGCAAGCTCGACATCGAGAACATCGAGCTCGACCTGCGTTCCAACGTCGATGACGTCGGCTCCATCATGGCGTTCCAGGCGGCGGCCAAGAGCCTGGAGCTGGTGGTCAACGTGCGGCCCGAAGTGCCCGAGCGCGTGCTGGGAGATCCGCAGCGAATCCGGCAATGTTTGCTGAACCTGGTCGGCAACGCGATCAAGTTCACCCAGACCGGCGAGGTGGTGCTGGAAGTCTGTCTGCTCGGCCGTCAGAACGGTCGCGCCCTGCTGCACTTCGAAGTGCGCGATACCGGCATCGGCATCCCGCGCGAGTCGCTCGACAAGTTGTTCCAGCCGTTCATTCAGGCGGATTCCTCGACCACGCGTCGCTTCGGCGGCACCGGTCTGGGCCTGTCGATCGTTCGCAAGCTGGTGGAGATGATGGGCGGCCAGACCGGCGCGCAGAGCGAAGTCGGTAAGGGCTCGACCTTCTGGTTCACGCTGCCGGTCGAAGAGCCGGCGGGCATGAGTGAGTACGAGCCGCAGCGGAGTGCGAATCAGCAGGGCCGTCGCATTCTGCTGGTGGACGACAACGACACCAATCGTCGCGTGCTCTCGAGCCAGATGGTTCATGCCGGTTACGAGGTCATCACGGCTTCGCACGCTCACGAAGCGCTACACATCCTGCGCTCGGGTCGGGGCGCGTTCGATGCGGTGGTGCTGGATTATCAGATGCCGGACATGGATGGCTCCATGCTCGGCGAGCAGATCATGAAGGCCCGCGACATTCCGCCGACCCGGCTGATGCTGCTCACATCGCTGGATCGCTCCGGCGACATGCAGCGCTTCGCCGATATCGGCTTCTCGGCGTATCTCACCAAGCCGGTGCGGACGCGCGAGCTGCTGGATTGTTTGAATCGGGCTTTATCTCGCGAGGCCGAAGACTGGCACATGCACAGCCAGCCCATCATCACTCGCGGCACGCTGGTGGCGAACGAAGTCAAACGCATCTACTCGGGCCGCGTGCTGCTGGTCGAAGACAACGCGATCAACCAACGCGTCGCCCGACGCTTCCTGGAACGGCTGGGTTGCGAAGTACACGTCGTCGGCGACGGCAAGCAGGCCGTCGAAGCCTTCGAGCGCAACAAGTACGGCTTCATTCTCATGGACATGCAGATGCCCGTGATGGACGGCCTGGAGGCGACTCAGCGTATTCGTCAGATGGAGGATGAAGATCACCGCACGCCGATCGTGGCGCTCACCGCGAACGCGATGATGGGCACGCTGGAGCGCTGCCTCGAAGCCGGCATGGACGACTACCTCACCAAGCCGCTCGACATCTCCCGTCTGCAGGACGTGCTGGATCGGTTCATGAGCGCCGTGTGCTCGGACATGGAGCCGACCGTCATCGCCTCGATGAGCCGCAATCTGGACGAGTCGCTCAAGACCCGGCTGCTCGAAGTCGCCGGCGATGACGAGGAGTTCGCCGCCGAGCTGGTCAGCGCGTTCATCATGAGCGGCGAGGAAGCGATTCTGGAACTGCGAGCCGCCGCGCATCGACAGGATCTCGACCAGCTGGCCCGCGCGGCTCACAAGCTCAAGGGTGCTGCGAACAACATGCACGTCGACCGGCTCGGACTGCTGACGGCGGACGTGGAAACGCGCGCCAGAGGCGGCGGTCGCAATGACTGGAGCGAAGAGTTGAAAATGATCTCGGCGGAATTCGAGCGGGTCGCGGAGCAGCTGCGCACGCTGCTCGACAAGCAATGGCAGCGGAAGGCGGGCTAGGGCCCTTCACTCGCCTTCGGGTTTGAATTCCTTGGGCTTGTCCGAGCCGCCGCCGAAAAAGAACTTTTCCATTTCTTCGACCAGAAACTTGCGGGCCTTGGGCTCGATGGGCGTGAGGCGGTACTCGTTGAGCAGCATGGTCTGGTGCTTGAGCCAGCGCTGCCACGCCTCCTTGGAAACATTCTCGTAAATGCGCTGACCCAGCGCGCCGGGGTACGGCGCGTAGTCGAGCCCTTCGGCTTCGACGCCCAGCAATACACACTTCACCATTCTGGCCATATCGACTCCAATCTCTACTGCCGACGCAACCACAGCTCGGCGACCAGCCAGTTCAGCACCCAGCTGCTCCACGCGACGATGGGGAACGCGACATCGAAGTTCAACCCGCCCAGCTGCAACAAGCCGAGCTCGAGACGCAACGTCACCGCCGCGAATGTCAGGGCGTAATTGCGGATCATCCAGCGCCGATGCGCCACGAGATCCCGGCGGCGAATGGCAACGTAGGCCTGCGTGCCGGTGTAGAGCCAGAACACGGCGAGAATCCCAAACCCGATGACACCGGGCTTGCCGCCCACGCTCGTCGGCGCAAAGTATAGCCCGCCGAGCGCGCCGCTCAGCACTGCCAACAGATACAAACGCCCCGCCCAAACGTGGACACGTGGCCAGCGCACGCGCACGCGGCTCAAGAATTGCCACGGCCCGAGCATGACCGCGATCGCTCCACCCAGCGCATGCATCCAGCCGGCAAGCTCGGTCGCGACGAAGCGCGACTTGATGCCCGGATGCCCGTAACCGTCGAGGTTCAGGAACAAGAGGGCGTTGGTGGCGGCCAACATCGCTCCGAGCAACATGAAGACCCAGCCGACCTGCATCCAGCGCGAGCGGCTCACAGCTTGTGGGGCAATCACGCTCACCTTCCCTCCTCCGTACGGAGATTCTATTCGCCGCGTTCGGCCAGACCGCGAATCAGATCGACGGCCGGCTTGGCCAGGCCAATCTTCGCCGGCTGTTTCGCGTCGTACCAGCAGTAACGTTCGGCATCGGCGATCGCAGGCCGCTCGCGTGCGCCGCGCACCAGCAGCGGCTGTAACGTGAGATCGAAATGAGTGAACGAATGTGAGTATGACGGCAGAGCGCGTGTCGCTAACGACGACTCGCCGGTGTGTTGCTCCATCCATGCAAGCGCATCGTCACGGCCATCGAACTGCGGAAACGTCCACAGCCCGCCCCAGATGCCAACGGGGGGCCGGCGTTCCAACAGCACCGCACCGTCGGCCCGCTGGAGAATCGCTGCGAAAGCAGTGCGCTCGGGACGTTCCTTACGTGGCTTCGGCGTGGGCAGGACAGCCTGCATGCCTTCGCGTCGCGCGACACAGAGCTCATGCATGGGACAAACCACACACAGCGGCCGCGATCGAACACACACGGTCGCGCCCAGATCCATGATGGCCTGGGTGTAGTGAGCCACTCGTTGCGCCGGCGTGCAGGCATCGGCGATCGACCACAACTCACGTTCGACGGCGGTTTCGCCGGGAAAGCCTTCGATACCGAAACAACGCGTGAGCACTCGTTTGACGTTGCCGTCGAGAATGGGATGTCGTTGCGATTTCGAGATCGCGAGAATGGCGCCGGCGGTCGAGCGACCGATGCCCGGTAGCGCCTGAACCGCTTCGAGTGTTTCCGGGAATTCACCGCCATGCTCGGCAACGATGGTCCGGGCGGCCTTCAGCAGATTGCGCGCGCGAGCGTAGTAGCCCAAGCCCGTCCACAGATGCAGCACCTCATCGTCGTCCGCGGCCGCCAATGCCCGCACATCCGGAAAGCGCTGCATGAAACGCTCGTAATAAGGGATGACGGTCGCCACTTGCGTCTGTTGCAACATGATCTCGGAGATCCAGACGCGATAGGACGTGATCTGTTGTTGCCACGGCAGATGCTTGCGCCCGTGGGCATCGAACCAGGCCAGCAAGGCAGTGGCGAATTTTTCGCCAGTCGGGCCCGGAGCGTCGGAGCGCGGTCGTTCGGACGGCTCCGCGAGAGTCAGCTGATTGGCAATGGTGGCGGGCTTCGCGGCGGCTGGCATGACCGACATGATGCCATGCCGGCGAGCCGCTGCGTCGGTCAGGGGCCGGAAGTCAGAACGGGCGCCGGTGCCCGGGCCTGCTGCTCCACGTTCATGAAAAGATTCCGGGTCTCGGTCTCCAGCGTCCGCAGCAGCATGCGACGGCCGCCGACCGGAGGCACCCAGAAATCGGGCACGACGTTGGTCTCGTATTTCACGCGGGTTTCACCGTGAAGGCCGGGCGTCAGTTCGCTGCGTGTCTCGCTGAACTTCACTTCGCTGCGCGCCGGATCGGCCACCGCCAGCAGCCGATACTTCGATTCCTGCACGCGCTCCACACGAGTGACATCCCGGCAAAACCAGCCGAAACAAACCTCGACCGTCGTTTCCAGGGTGGCGACATCCGGCGCCGGCCGATCCAGGACTTTCGCGCTCAGGATGCGATGATTGAGCGAGGGGTAATTGGCGTAGTCCCGCAGCACCTCGTCGACGCGCTCGATGGGTGCGTCCAGAATGACGACCAGCTGATAACGAAAATGCTTGTCGACGTAGCGAGCTTCGCTGTGCTCGATATCGAATGCGCCGGCGAGCGGCGCCGACAATAGCGCGGTCGCCGCCAGCAGCGTTCGTGACCAACCTGACTTCAGTGCTGCCATCGAGCGATCCAGGACATGTGCGCGACCCTCACGGCATAAGTCGCCCGCCATGGCACTTTAGTTTCAACGCTTGAACAAATCCTTGAGCTTGTCCTTCAACTTCTCCTCGACCTTGCCCTTCTCCTTGTCGACGCGCTGCTTCAGCTCGTTCTTCAGGTAGCCCTCGAGGTCGGGGCGCACCTTGGGATCGGTGAGCGAGCCGGTGATCTTCACCGGAATTTCCGCGTCGACCATATCCTGCATCTGCGCGGTGTCGGCACCTTCGCGCGGAATCTTCAAGACCGCCGCGATCAACTTGTAGTCGAGCGTGCTCGCGGGAATATCGACCGTTCCTTGCCCCGTGACTTTCAGATACTGCATGGCCACGTTCAAGTCGTTGTTGGACAGCACGCCATTCTTCATGACGCCGCTGCCGGTCAGCGCCGTGAACGCTGTACGCGCCGGACCCGTACGTTCCGGAATCGCCTGTTGTTTCAACACTGCGCGAGCACGGCGGATCTCATACCAAAGATCCGTACCTTCGATGGCACCGTCGGCCACCTTGAAATCGACCGCGCCGTCCAGCGTCTTCATGACATCGTCGGTGTTCTTGCCCGAGCCGGCGAGTTTGATGTTGGCCGCGCCCTTGCCGGAGACGCGATCGGTCTCGAAGAAATCCTTGAACAGCGGCGCGAAGTCGACCCCGCTGATGTGCTCATCGAGCGTGATTCGCGCCACGTCGCTGGTTGCATCGATACCGATATCGCCGGTGTAGTTGCCGCCATACATCGACGCTTGCGACGGATTGAATCGTATCTTGCCGTCACGCGCATTCACGCCGAGCTTGAGCTTCGTGAACTTGATGCCCGCAAAGATCGCCTCGCCCACTTGCAGCTGACCGCGTGCGTTCAACGTTCGCAATGTTTCCACCGGAATCGGCGTCGGCGGCTCCTTCGCAGCGGATTTGGCAGGCTGTTCCACCGGGGGCGGCATGTAGCGATCCGCATTGATGTGATCGACGTTGAGATCGAAGCGCAGCGCCTTGGCGTTGAAATCCGCGATGCCGAGCATGCCCTTGGCGATCGTGTCATCGAGTTGCAGCACGATGTCGCCCACGTCCGCGGTCGACTTGGTCATCGACACCGTGCCGGAGAAGCTCAGCTTCTCGAACACTTTGGGATCGGTGGTCGCGGGTAGCGTGACGCCGAGCTTCGGTGCCCACTGCCGCAACGACACCTGATCGAGCTTGAGCGGGCCCGTCAGCGCCGGCGCGTCGAGAATTTCCTTGCCGGTGAGCGAGCCGGAGAGATGCGCACCGGCGAGATCGAGCGCGAGGCCGCTGAGCTCCAGCGTCTGCGCGGCCAGATTCGCGTTGAAATCTTTCGCTTGCAGGACCACCGGCACACCGGCGGCGGGCCAGCCTTCACCTTTCCACGTGGTCGTCACCGTCAGCGCTTCGAGTCGATAGAGCTCCTTGGCGACATCGGCGCTGAGCGCGCTCGCGGCGATTTTTACCGGGATGCCTTCCTTGGGATAACCCTGGCCGGTGAGCGTGACGTCGATCTCCGGCTTCACCAGTCGGTGCGCGTTGGCTTCCAGATCCGCCGTGACCTTGGTGGTGAGCTTGACCTTCGCCGACAGCGACGGCTCCTGGTCGAGAATGAAATCGGTGCTCAGATCGAACGGCTCGCCCGACGCCAGCCGCCCCGTCTTCAGGTTGAAATCGCGCACTACGCGGCGCGTCTTGTCCTGGCGGTTCTCCATGGTGACCGCGGCATCCTCGATCTCCAGACCCGCGATCGTGGGCACTTCCATCGGCTTTTCATTCGTGGGTGCGGGCGTGGTTTGTTCCTTGCTTTCACCGAGGTCGGCCCAGTTGTTGCGGCCTTGCTCGTCGGTGATCAGACGAATCCGCGCACCGGCCAGACGCACATCGCCGACTTCGATCTTGCCGCTGAGCAAAGGCAGCAGGCGCACGCCGACCCGCGCTTCCTCAATGGAAACGAATGGCTCGTCGCCGAAGCCCGGCGCTTCGCCCAGGCTGGCCGGACCGGCCTCGAGGGCCAGCCATGGAAAAATCGACAAGTGCAGCTCGCCGCTGAGCGTCAGCTGCCGGCCGGTCTTGCTCTCGACAATGCGCTCGATGTCGTCCCGGTAGTCGTTCGGGTCCACGAACAGCACCACCGCCAGCAGCACCACGACGAGCAGCGCCACGATGCCACCGACCACGATCCCGGCGATCTTCAATGCCCGCATGCAATGTCCTCTGTGAGCAATGTCACACGCTGCCGTCGATTCTAACAGCCCGGATGTGGCACCAGTTCACACCCCCGGTGCCCCGACTAAGGCCGTCCCTGAAAATCCGAGGGGGTGCGCGGGCTTCCTTGTCCGCTGCCGATACAGCTGGTGTTGTGCGGCCCCGGCGTCGGGCCGCCCGGTAATGGGACTCAGGGATCGATGGTTCAGTTCGACATTACGCACCTGGCCAGTATCGTGCTCGGCGCCCTTCTGGGCGCGGGAGCACTGTGGGCCTATGGCCGCGTTCGGGGGACTTCGCGTCCGTCGGGCGGCGCGGAGGAAGACACCTTGCGCGCCGAGCTCAAGCTCGCCACCGACATCGCGGGCATCGGCGTCTGGCGCCTGGATCTCGCCACGCGCCGGGTTCTCTGCGATCCAACCTTGCAGCGCATACTCGGTGTCGCGTCGACCGTGCAGGACGGGCTGCTACCCGTGCATCCCGACGATCGCGAGCGCACCGGCAAGGAAATCAACTCGCAAGCCGATGGCCCGGACCGCGGTGGCTCGGTGCGGACCCGCATCGTGCATCCGGACGGCCGGATTCGTCACATCCAGACCTATTTCCGCAAGTTGCCTCGAAGCAGTCCGGCACACCCGCGAGGTGAACTGATCGGCGTCACTCGGGACATCACCGATGAAGTGGAGCACGCCGCGAAATTGCGCGAGGTCGAGAAACGACTGGAGCGCGCGTCGTTGTCCAGCTCCGAAGGTCATTGGGAAAAAGACCTGGTGCAAGGACGCATGTGGTTTTCTTCGAGCTATCACGCGTTGCTGGGTTATGAAAATGGCGAGCTCGCCGCCACCTCCGAGCAGGTCGAAGCCCTGGTCCATCCGGAAGATCTCGGCCCCGGGCGTCGATCGTTGCTGGCGCATGTCGAGCAAGGCGTGCCTTTCGATATCTCGTTGCGCCTGCGAATGAAGAGCGGCGAATATCGTTGGTTCCGCCATCGTGGCATGGCTGAGCGTGACGAGCGGGGACTCGCGCTGTCGATCGCCGGCTCCATTCAGGACGCGCACGAACAGAAGCTCGCCGAAGACGCACTCCGACTGACGCAGCAACGTCTGGAACGCGCCATCAACGGAACGCAGGACGGCCTCTGGGAAATGGATGCAGACGGCTCGTCCTGGCATTCGCCACGGGTCGCCGAGTTGCTCGGCTATGAATATACGGAGCTGCCCGCCGGCGCGAATTTCCTCAAACAATGTCTGCATGCCGATGACGCGGACGCTGTAGCAAACGCAACGCGTCTGCATTTCCAGCAACGCACGCCGTACGACGTCGAGATCCGTCTGCGCACGCGCTGGGACGAATATCGTTGGTATCGCGCACGCGCGACCGCCGAGCGCGATGCGCAGGGGCGGCCGTTACGCATGTCGGGTTCGCTGCAGGATGTGACCGAAGCTCGCTCGGCTCGCGAAGCGTTGTTACGAGCCACCGAAGCCGCCGAAAGCGCCAACCGTGCGAAGAGCGAATTCCTCGCCAACGTCAGCCACGAGATTCGCACACCGATGAACGGCATCATCGGCATGACCGGTCTGCTGCTCGAGAGCCCGCTCAGCCGGACGCAGCGCGACTACGCGGAAACCATCCGCTCCAGCGCCGACTCGCTGCTGATCGTGATCAACGACATCCTGGATTTCTCCAAGATCGAAGCCGGCAAGCTCGACATCGAAGCCCTGGAGCTGGATCTGCGCAACGTCGTCGAAGAAGCCGCCGTGATGCTGGCATTCCAGGCGGCCGCGAAGAATCTGGAACTGGTCGTGCACATCCACCCGGACGTGCCGGATCGCGTCGTCGGCGATCCGCAACGCATTCGTCAATGTTTGATCAATCTGATCAGCAACGCGATCAAGTTCACGCGCGAAGGCGAGATTGTGATCGAGGTGAGCAGCGACGCTCGGCGCGGCACGGAGCTCTCGACGCGCTTCGAAGTGCGGGACACCGGCATCGGTATCGCGCCCGGCACGTTGCAGAATCTGTTTCAGCCGTTCGTGCAGGCGGATTCGTCGACCACGCGCCACTTCGGAGGCACCGGGCTCGGCCTGTCCATCGTGCGTCGACTGGTGCAGATGATGGGCGGCAACGTCGGTGCGCAAAGCGAGCTCAATAAGGGGTCTTCTTTCTGGTTCACGCTGGCGCTACCGACGGCCGAACATCACGTCGCGCCGGCACCGGCGCGTGTACTGGTTCCGACGCGCGTGGGCCGACGGGTTCTGGTCGTCGACGACAACGAAACGAATCGTCGCGTGGTCGCCGGCCAGCTCATGCACGCGGGCTTCGAAGTGAGCCTCGCGGCCGGCGGCATCGAGGCGATGAGCTTGTTACATACAGCGGCGGTCGACGGTCAGCCGTTCGAAGTCGTGCTCGCCGATCACCGCATGCACGACATGGACGGCGCGACCCTGGGCGAGCGCATCAACGCCGACGCGCAGTTGTCACAAGCGCGTCTGGTGATGCTCACCTCGGTGGACGGCCACGGCGATATTCATCGCTTCGCGGCACTCGGCTTCGCGGCGTATCTCACAAAACCGATCCGCGCACGCGAGCTGCTCGACTGTCTGGATCGCGTGCTCGTGCACGATTCCAAGACATGGCATATGCAAAGCCAGCCGATCGTGACTCGAAACACGCTGGCCGCGCATATCACAGAAGCCTATCGCGGCACCGTGCTGCTCGTGGAAGACAACGCGGTCAATCAGAAGGTCGCGGTCCGTTTCCTGGAGCGCATGGGCTGCACGGTGCGCGTGGCGGACAACGGCGTCGAAGCCGTGCGCGCCTGCGAAGAAACCAGTTTCGATTTGATTTTGATGGATCTGCAGATGCCGGTGATGGACGGAATCACCGCGACCCTGCGCATCCGTGAGCGCGAGACGGGCGATGGTCGCCCGCACGCGCCCATTGTGGCGCTGACGGCCAATGCCATGGCCAGTCAGCTGGAGCGTTGCATGGAAGCGGGCATGGACGCGTTCCTCACCAAACCTCTGGAAATCCCTCGCTTGCACGAAATCCTGACTAAGTTCGGCCTGCGTATCACGGCCGAGGAAACGGTGGCGGCGCAAGCCGATACCGTTACTAATGTTCCGGTGCATCTGGCACGCCTCAACGAGCTGACCGATGGCGACCCGGAATTCACCCGCGAGCTGGTGGCGACCTTCATCGCCAGCGGCGAGCAGGCGCTCGCTGAGCTACGCGCCTCGCTGGCCGCGCTGGATCGCACCGGCTTGAGCCGGATCGCGCATAAGTTGAAAGGCGCCAGCGCGAACATTTACGCCGAGCCGTTGCGAAAACTGTCGCACACGCTGGAAGCCCAGGCCTCGAGCCTGGATCAGCAACGCTTGAGCGAGCTGGTGGCGCTGCTGGCGCTGGAGATGGAGCACGCGAAGGAGTTTCTGATTCAGTACGCGCCGGAGCCCGCGGCCAAGACCGGTTGATCAGTCCTGACTTTCGGTGGTGATGCGGTTCCGACCGGCGGCCTTGCTGGCGTAGACCCCGGCATCACACCGCGCCATCAGGCTGTCGAGCGTCGCACCTTGCGGCACCTTGTCCCGCCAGCCGGACACGCCGAAGCTCGCGGACACGGTGAATTCCTGGTCGGACGTCTTGAACGGCTGCTCGGCGATATGTTTGCGGAGATGCTCGGCCGCGGTGGCGGCATTGCCGACATTCGTTTCCGGCAACACGATCACGAACTCTTCGCCGCCGTAGCGGGCGATCCAGTCGCTGGTGCGCACGCCGGACTTGAGCCCGCTGGCGAACCATTTCAACACTTCGTCGCCGGTGAGGTGACCGTGCGTATCGTTGATCTTCTTGAAGAAGTCGACGTCGCACATGATGGCCGCGAGCTGGCGGCCATAGCGGGCCGCGCGATCGATCTCCCTCGGCAGTTGTTCCATCAGGTAACGACGGTTGTAGACGCCCGTCAGCGGATCGGTGATCGACAGCCGTCGATTCTCTTCATTGGCCGCGCGCAACGAGCGTTCCAGCGTCACGATGCGCCGACCGGTATTCAGCCGCGCGATCAGCTCCGGCTCGACCACCGGCTTGATCAGATAATCGTCGGCGCCGGACTGCAATCCCGCGACCAGATGCTCGATGGCATCGCGCGAGGTGAGCAAAATGATGTACGTGTAGCCGCGCTCCTTGGAGCGGACCGCCCGGCACAGGGCCACGCCGTCCATTTCCGGCATTTCCCAGTCCGTGATCATCATCGGGAAGTCGCCCTGCTCCAGCTTGGCGAGCGCCTCCCGACCGTTGGCCGCCATCTCGACTTCGTAACCGCCCCGCTTCAGCAGGCGCGCCACGATCAACCGCTGGGTCGGCTCGTCGTCGACGAGCAGAATGCGCCAGGCCGGTTGCGCGGGTGAGTTGTCGGGTGGAATTGCGGACATCGCCGCGGATCGTACCCGGTGCCGGGTGCTGCCGCAAAGCACCGACGCGGCACTCAATCACATTTGCGGCCACCCCTCAGAGGCCACCGCTCGGCGCTCGGTCGAAGTTATATATCTGACAAAGGCCCGCTCGCCGTTGCCGAATCATCGTGCGCGCCTGCGAAGACGGTCACATTCCTTGCCGGATTAACGCTTACAGACCATCACGCCGCCGTTCAATGTCTTGATACGAATGCGGCCGTCGCCTTTGCCTTCGGTGAAGCGCAGCTCGTTGCCGGGGCCGTACTCGCGACTGCGGCTCGGCTTGGGTCCGAAGCAGTTATCGATGTCGCCATTGAACGTTTCAATATCGAACTCGGCATTGATCGGGCCGCGCCAGGTGAAATGCAGATCGCCGTTGATGGCTTCGGCATCGATGCGCGGCTCGTCACCCAGCGCCGCGGTCAGATTCAGATCGCCGTTGGTGGTCTTGATCCGGCCGCGATCGAGGCGGTCGAGCGTGACCATCATGTCGCCGGAGACGGTGTTCAAATCCAGCTCCGGGCCGCCCTTGTTGATTTCCATGTCGCCGCTGACCGAGGTCGCTCGCACCAGGCCCTTGCCGTCGCCACGCGCGATGATGTTGCCGCTGACGGTCTTCAATTCCAGGTCGCCGGGGCCGAAGTCTGTTTCGATATCGCCGCTCACGGCTTGCAAGCGCTGCGAGCCGCGCACGCCTTTGATCAGCTGCTCGGCGCTCACGGTATTGACGATCAGACCACTGTCCTTCGGCACTTTGATCCTCAGCTCGCTGGAGCCCGAGCCGCTGCTGAATCGGGGCAACACGACCTTGACCAGCGTCCGCGAGCCGTCGGTGCGGAAGTCGAGGCGCTCGACGTTGCTGCCGAGCTCGGCGTCGACTTTCACTTCGGGCCGATCCCAGCCGCTGACTTCGACCAGGCCGGCGACGTTGACGATCTCCACTTCGCCGCGCGCGTCGGCCGGCAGGCTTTTGGAAACTTGCTCGGCTCCGGCGTGCGTCGCCGCGGTCAGCATGGCCAGGGCCAAGGCAGCTCGCAACGCTGCTGACACGGGGGCGTTCATAGGTCAGTCCTCACGGGATGGGAAACCGGCATTTCGCTAACGTCGGCGAGCAGCTGCAGCTCGCGCTGATAAGTGGACATCAACAGATCCTGCAGCAGCGGATCGGAGGGATTCTCGGCGAGGGTCGCGGAAATTTCGTTGGCCGCGTGGCGCAGGTCGGCGAGATTGCGTTCCAGCTTGGCGCGGGTCGAGGGCGGCAGCGTCTTCATCCGTTCCTCGAAACGCCGATCCAGCTCGGAGCGCGCTTTCAGATAATCGGCGCCGAGCGCCTCGGTGCCGAAGCTCGCCGGCATCGCGTTCAACGGCGCGGTGGCCGTCGGCACCGGAGCCTGCTGCTGGGCTCGAGCGATCTGCACGGCGGCGTCCTTCTCCACGGAATTGCGCGTGATGACAAACGTAGTGAAGGATGTGGCGAGCACAAGAAGCACCCCCGCGGCGATCTGAAACCAGCGCGTCGAGGAGAAGTGCACGACCGGGGCGCTGTCGGTGACGATGGGTGTCTTGCCGATCTCGGCCTGAATGCCTCGCCACAGATCGCGCTCGGGCTGCACATCCTTGGGCAAGGACGCCAGCATCTGGCTCAACGGATCGCCCGGCTTGTTCGATCGTTCACTCATCGTCCGCCTCCGCCGCCAGGCCCATGCGCTCGCGTAACAACTTTCGTCCACGATGCAATTGAGCCTTGCAGGTACCGACCGCGATGCCGAGCATGTCGGCGCACTCTTCGTGGCTGTAACCGTACACAGCCTGCAACACCACCACGTGACGCGCGCCTTCCGGCAAGGTTTTCAGGGCGCGTTCCAGATCCATCACCTGGCCGGCGTCGTGTTCTTTGTCGCCGTCGCCCGGCTCGGCGATGGCATTCTCGATGGCGTCTTCGTTGGATTCAGAGCGCGTGCCGTGATTCCGGCCGTGGCTCAGCACCTCGTTGACCGCGATCCGGTGCAACCAGGTGCCGAAGGAGCTGCGGCCCTCGAATGCCTGCAGGCTCCGCCACGCTCTGATGAATGTCTGTTGCACGCAATCCTCCGCCACGTCCCGCCGCCGCGTCATCCGCAGGCACAGGCCCATCACTTTGCCGCTGTGGGCGCGATACAGGCGCTCGAACGCCCGCATATCGCCACCCCGGGCAGCCGTAACCAGGCTCGCGTCGGAGAGCAGAGGGTCCGCAACTGGGACCGAGTCAGTGGCGCCAGCGCCGTATTGCAAGTTCCGCCCTCTCCACTTCCGTTCGCGTGTTAAGCCCGCCTTTGTTGAGTTCGATGCGGGGTGGGGCGGGAAGGTTTAAGCCCGCGCCCTGGTCGGATGATTCCCTCAGGGTAAGAGCTTAACAGCTCTGGTTTTTTTGTCAGAAGCCGGCGGGTTTGGGGGCGGAGGGTTTCGGTATGTTTTCGGGGGCGAGTGGAGACGGGTGGTTCGCTGTGTTTTGGAGGCGCGCGAGGCGGAGGGTTCGCTCGGTTTGTGAGGCGGGTTAGCTCGGTTTGTGAGGCGCCGCCGTCCGGGCCTTCTGTCCTCCCGGCACCGCGACGCACGCCGTCGCAACGCTTCGCGCGCGCTGACGCGCGCGACGTTGCTGTACCTCCATGTAGCTGCTATC
>JAEWAF010000079.1 GCA_023391815.1 Pseudomonadota bacterium | reverse complement strand
GGGACGACCTCATCCCTCACAGCGGACACTCGACCAACGATCCGGCCACGCCCGAGCAGGTCAGGCAGATGCAGGCTCGGCTCAGCAGTGAGATCGATGCAGGCGGCCTCGGTATCGGCATGGGCATTCAATATGTTCCCGGCGCCACCCGCCAGGAGATCATTCATATCTTCCAATCCGCCGCGAGCCGCAACGTCCCGGTGTTCACGCATATCCGCAGCGTCGGTCGCAAAGAGCCCGGCTCCAGCATCGAATCGGTCAGCGAGGTGATCGGCGCGGCGGCCGTGACCGGCGCGGCCCTTCAGATCGTGCACATCAATTCGACCTGCCTGGCCGACGTGCCCGACTGCCTGGCCATGGTGGCCGGCGCGAAAGCTCGCGGGCTCGATGTGACAACGGAAGCTTATCCCTACATCGCCGGCATGACCGCCATCAACTCCGCGCTATTCAATCCGGGCTGGCAGGAGAAGTTCGGAGTCAGCTACGACTCATTGATGCTGCCCGAAACCGGTGAGCGTCTGACGAAGGAACGTTTCGACGAGTTGCACGCCTCGCCGAAGACGCAGGGAGTCGTGATCTTCGTCAATCGTCAGGAAGTCGTCGACGGCGTCATCGCCAACCCCCTCACGTCCATTGCCAGCGATGGCGAAATGGGCCACCCACGCAACGCCGGCACCTACACCAATATTCTCGCGCGCTATGTTCGCGAGTTGCGGACCGTGAGCCTGATGGACGCGATTCGCAAGATGAGTTTGATGCCGGCGCAGCGGCTCGAAAAGGCAACCGTGTCGGCGCGTCGCAAAGGAAGAATCCAGGAAGGCGCGGACGCGGATATCGTGGTGTTCGATCCGGCAACGGTGAAGGATCGCGCCACCTACGAGCGACCCAACGAGCGCAGCACCGGCATGCGCTTCGTGGTGGTGAACGGCACGCTGGTGATCGACAAAGGCTCGCTGGTGCCGGGCGTGCTGCCGGGCAAGGGCATCGTGTCCGATAGCCAAATCAACGCAGAGCGCTAGCGGCGACCGAGCGCAGAGTTCGAGTAATCTGTTGCAGAGTGCTCGAACTCACCCCTGCGTGCTGCCAGTAGAGCGGCAGATCGACGGCTCGCTCGGGATCGATGTTGACGATCCGCTTTGCCCGCAGCGCCGGCGTCACGAGCGATTCCGGCGCGAGACACCACCCCAATCCAAGCGCGGCAGCCTCGATGAAACCGCTCGACGTGGGCAGGTAGTGAATCGGTGGCGTCACTCGCGCGCGTGTGATGCGCCTTACGAAGCGCCACTGCAGCTCGTCCCTTCGATCGAACACGACCATCGGCGCTCGCGACAGGGCGGCAGCATCGACCCCGTCTGGAAAAAATCGCGCCCTGAACTCGGGCGATGCGATCGCGTGATAACGCATCGCTCCCAGCGCGTGCACATTGCATCCTTGCAGGGGCGTGCCTTCGGATGTGATCGCACCTGACACCGTGCCGGTGCGTAGCAGCTCGAGCGTGTGGTCCTGATCGTCCACGCGCACATCGAACAGCAAGCCGTGCTCCCGATGCAGTGAAGACAACGCAGGCAGAATCCAGGTCTGCAGTGAGTCCTCGTTGACTGCGATCGGGATCGGACGTGCCTGCGCCATCCCGCCGGCGTCGGGCAGGAAGTCCGCGATCGCCTCGGCTTCGAGCACCTGCATCGAGCGTACCCGACGCAACAAGCTCTCGCCGGCCTGCGTGGGCCGGCACGGCGTCTGGCGCACAACCAACACCTGGCCGAGCCGGTCTTCGAGTCCCTTGATTCGCTGAGAGATGGCCGATGGTGTGACCGAGAGCCGACGCGCCGCGGCTTCGAAGCTGCCTTCTTCGAGCACGCTGGCGAATGCGGCCAGCTGGGGATGGAGCAGGTCCATGAGGATGAGTCCGCATTAGAACGGCTTCACATGGTACAGAATTATTAGTTTGGCTAATCCGAGGCGGGGCCGCACGATGCGCCCTCCTTCATCTGGATGCTGCTCATGGTTCTCGCTACCGCGGCGGCCGGCTTCATCGCCAGCGCCGGCCTCATCATCGCAATCGGCGCGCAAAATGCCTTCGTGCTCCGTCAGGGATTGAAGAGCGAACACGTCGGTCTGGTCGTAACGATCTGTGCCTTCAGCGACATCCTGCTGATCGTGCTCGGTGTCGCGGGCATTGGCGTACTGCTAGAAAAGTGGCCCGCTCTGTTCGACGTGTTGCGATTCGGGGGCGCCGCGTTTCTCGGCGTCTATGGTTTGATGGCCGCGCGGCGAGCGTGGCGCGGATCGGGATCGCTTGCGGCGGCATCCGTCGATCAGGAAAGCTGGCGCCGGGTAGTGCTGACGTGCCTCGCGTTCACGTTCCTGAATCCGCACGTTTATCTCGACACGATGATACTGCTCGGCAGCCTGTCCACGCGTTACCCGGAAGCATTGCGTTGGGTATTTGCATTTGGAGCTTGCCTCGCGAGCGTTGCGTGGTTCTCGACCCTCGGCTACGGCGCCCGACTTCTGCAACCGGTCTTCCGCGACCCGCGTGCATGGCGCGTGCTCGATGCTCTCATCGCCGTGTTCATGCTGACGCTGTGCCTGCTCCTGCTACTCAGGCAATAAAACAAATGTCCGCCCGGCCGTACTGGAACGGGCTCGCCTATTTGGCTCAGGTCCAATGGCGTCGCCACCGCACCGGATGTGAATCTTCGCATTCATGGCGACAAGCACCGTGCCGAGGCAACGCCGACAGTAAGTAGGCGGAAGCGTGGCGAGACTCCCTCTGCAAGGATCGTCTCATGTGCAACTCGATAGCGAAGCGGGCAAGTTTCTGGCTCGTGGGCGTCACGCTCGCCACGACGACAGGATGTGAAAGCATGTCACATCGTGTCGGTCAAACTGCGACCGTGCAGTTCGGAGTCGTACAAAGCGTCCAGGAAGTGACGCTCGACTCGAACGCCGCGCAAGGAGCGCTCATCGGCGGAACGATTGGTGTGCTCTCGGGCGGACAGGCGCGCGGTGCCATCACAGGCGCCGCGGTCGGGGGTGTCGCGACCGCGGCCGCCCAGGGCGATCGCCGGGGCACACAATATACAGTGCAGATGATGGACGGCAGCTCCACCCGGATCGTCAGCGATCAGCACCAGATCCACGTCAACGATTGTGTGGCCATCGAACGGGTCGGCAGCGGAGCGAACATTCGTCGCGCCTCCCCGAACTATTGCGACCCCGTCAACGCGCAGGCCGTCAAGGACGTGAGCGATGTCGTGAAGTCCGAGGCCATCCACTGCGACAACGCGAAACGGGAGCTCGCCAAGGCGGAGGACAACGAATCGATGGACCTGGCGATTCGCAAAGTCGAGCTGTTGTGCGACGACTGACTACATCGGTTGCGAACACAACGACGCGGTCGCCAATGACCGACGCAATTGACGATTTGGCACGCGCCTCGATCCCCTAGAATCCAGCTCGCGCGCCGGATCGCTACTCAATTAGAGACAATGACGAGCGGCCGGCTCGCGCCAGGCGACATCCAGTAAATTTCGGCGACAGGAGGCCCGAGACGTGGCGGCGCCTGCGGTTGCAACTCCTGGAGCCAGCTTGCGGTGATCAACGACACGTCCCGGTACCCATGGTCCGCGCTCTTCACGCCGCGCGCCTCGTCGCAATCCAACGACGTCGACACCCCATATTCCCCTCGCAAGTTGCTCGCCGCGCTGATCGGTGGCGATGTTCTGTTCATGATCCTGCACTGGGTTCACGTGAACACGGACCTGCTTACCTCCGAGCGCTGGTCCATCGCACGCGATCGCGGCTTCGGTGAGATGTTTCAATATCTCAAATACGTCGGGATCATGCTCGCGCTCGGCCAATTGTTTCGTAAAACCCGTCTGCCGGTGCTGCTGCTGTGGATCGGCGTCTATGGCTTCCTGTTGCTCGATGATTCCATGCGCGTTCACGAGCGCTTCGGCCTGGGCATGGTTGCTTGGGCCCACATCCACGACTTCGGCGGACTGCGCGGTCGAGATTGGGGTGAGCTGATCTATGCCGCGCTGGGCGGAGTGATTCTCACGCCCGTGCTGGTGCTGGCGTACATCCGCAGCTCGCCGCTGGCGCGCGTTATTTCGGCCAATCTGGCGCTGCTGCTGGCGGCGTTGCTCATGTTCGCGGTCGGCGGGGACGCGATAGACCGCCTGCTCTCGGATACCGCCTTCGACACCGTGGCGGCCATCGCTGAAGACGGAGGTGAGATGGTGGTGCTCAGCTTCACGTGCTTCTACGTCGCGCGCACTCGTCGCCACCTGCTCCCGGCGCACGGCCTGCGCTGAATCGGCGCCGCTGCCATCGCCGGGCTGAGAATAAAATCACATCGGGCTCACGAGGGCGTCGGTATGGTGAGGGCCGCGCCAGGCGGATCGAACGCTTGTCAACCCAGCCCCGATTTCGCAAACTCAGCGGCAATTCCGTGACATTCTTCACGAATATCGAAATGGCCTCCTCCGAGCACGGATGCACGTCATGACATCGAACTCCTCAGCCGCGCGTTCCGAATCGGTCGCCGTCAATCGTTCTTTGGCGCCATCCGCCGGGCTCGAGCAATCGCCAGCACGGTGCGCCGGCATGCTGGTCATGATTCATTATGACATTCAGATCGGGTTCGCGATCGGACGGCTGGTGAGCGTGTTCTACGAGATGGCGCGGCAGCTGACCGGCAGCGCCGACCGGGTGCATTTCTCATTCTCGCGGGTGGCTGGCGCGCGTTCCAACGCGTTGCCGAGTGATTTCGATCGGGTCGTGGAATTCGATCCCCGTCGGCCGACGGCCGAGGCGGTCACGAAGCTGAAGAGCTACCTCGCCGAGCATCGAATCGACAGCGTGTTCGCCCTGGATCTGTCGGCCAACGCCGGCTATCTGCGTGCGCTTAGAAAAGCCGGCGTCAAACGCATCTTCAGCTATTGGGGCGCGCCCATGAGCTCGCTCAACGGCCCGGTCCGCTTGCTGTTGAAGCGGCTGGAGCTGGCGCTGATCCGACGCGCCAAGCCCGACTATTTCATTTTCGAATCGCGCGCCATGCAGAACTTCGCCGTGTTCGGGCGTGGCATCGCTCAAGACCGAACCCTGGTGATTCCGACCGGCGTCGACGCCAACAAGTTTCGATTCGCTCCCCATCAGGGCGAGCTGGTCTATGAGCGCTTCAAGATTCCCAGACACCGCCGGGTGATCGTTTTCATGGGACATCTGCACGAGCGCAAAGGCGTTCACGTACTGATGCGCGCGGCCGTCCATGTAGTGCATCAGCTGAAGCGCGATGACATTCACGTGCTGTTCCTCGGCAACGTCGGCGAAGAAGTGGAACAACTCCGCCCGCACTGGAACGACGCGGCTTCGCATATCACTTTCGGCGGCTATCAAACCGACATCCCGGCGCTATTGTCCGGCTGCTATGCCGGCTGCATCCCATCGACTGGCTGGGATTCGTTCCCGATGTCTTCACTGGAAATGCAGGCGTGCGGCCTGCCGGTGCTGGCCAGCGACTGGCAAGGCGTGCCGGAAACCATCGTCGACGGTCAGACCGGCGTGGTGGTGCCGGTCGGAAATGCCGAGCGGCTGGCAATCGCGATGGCTGCGCTGGTGGACGCCCCGACCGCCCGAAATCGCATGGCTGCGGCCGCCCGACAGCGCATCGAGCATGGCTTCACCCAACAGCATCAGCTGAACAACCTGGTCCGCTGCTTGAGCGAACGGCTCTAGGTCGGCGCGTCGGGCGCTTCGGTCGGCCGCAACCGATAACCCAGGCCGATCTCGGTGACGATGAACACCGGCTGCGCCGGGTTCGGTTCGATTTTCTGGCGCAGATGTTTCAAGCACGCTCGCAGGCTCTGCGTGTCGTGCGCACGATCCGGGCCCCACACTTCGCGGATCAGCTGATTGGCGGTCACGATCATGCCCGCCTGGCGCGCCAGACACTCCAGCACCCGATATTCCAGCGGCGTGAAACGGATCTCCTTGCTGGTGGCGCGCGCCTCCCGACGAGTCAGATCGATCGTGACATCGCCCAGCCGAACGATCGTCGTGCGATCCGAACCTCGCGCGGTCCGGCGTAAAGCGGCGCGTACCCGAGCGATCAACTCCGGCGCACCGAACGGCTTGGTGACGTAGTCATCGGCCCCTGCTTCCAATGCCGCCACTTTCTGCGCTTCCATCGTCCGTGCCGACAACACAATGATGGGCACAGCGGACCACGCGCGAACACCTTGTATCACGCTCATGCCGTCGGCATCGGGCAGTCCCAGGTCGACCAGCAGCAGATCGGGTCGATGAGTGCGCGCTTCGATGAGCGCTCGCGCGGCTGTCTCCGCTTCCACCAGCCGGTACGGCTCCGACTGAAGCAGCGCGCGTAGCACGGCGCGAATCGTCGGATCGTCCTCCACCACCAGAATGCGGTGCATGGCTTGTGTCACGGCGAACCTGCGGTAATGGGTAGATAGAATTCGATGCGGGCCCCGCCGCCTGGACGGTCGGTCGCACGGATCGTGCCTCCATGCGCGGCGATGATGGCACGGCAGATGGCCAGCCCGAGTCCGGCGCCCGCGACGGCGCCCTCGCCCTGGCCGCGGCTGAACTTGTCGAACAATCGCTCGCGCTCCACGGCCGGGAACCCCGGTCCGTCATCGTCGATCTCGACCCGCACCCGCTCCTGCTCGATTCGTCCCCTGATATCGAGGACCGCCTCCGCGGGGGTGTATTTGGCGGCGTTATCGAAGATGTTGACCAGCGCCTGCACGATCAACGTGCCGTCCACGTGCAACACCGGCAACTCATTCGGCAGATCGATGCGGACCGGATGGCTGCGCAGACGGTCTTCGACACGCACCAGCGCCGAACCGATCAAGTCATCGAGCGCGTGCGCGTCGCGTCGGAGCGCCATCTGCCCCGATTCGAAGCGCATCAGATCGAGCACGTTGGAAACGATCTCGGACATTTCCACGGCCTTCGCTTCAATCGATCGAGCCAGCGAGGTGCGGATTTCATCATCGAGCTCCCGGCCTCGTTCGGCCAGCGTGCTACTGGCCCCGGCAATGGCGGCCAGCGGCGTGCGCAGATCGTGAGATATCGACGCCAACAGCGTGTTGCGCAGACTTTCCGTTTCCGCGGCGACCCGCCCTGCCTCGGCGGCTGCCGCCAGCCCGGCGCGCTCGACCGCCAGGCTCAACTGTTCGGCGAATGCTTCCAGCAGCCGTGTCTGCTCGGGCGCCAGCAAGCGTCGACGATTCTGTGGCAGAACCGCCAGGACGCCGAAGCGCTGCTGCTCGTGGATCAGCGGAAGATACATCGCCAGTGCATCCGGCATGTGGTCGGAGCCGAGACCGCCGCGTCGCCCGTGCTCCCATACCCATTGAGCCACTGTCAGGTCCGCGTTCCGGAACGAGCCTTCGACTGGCTCATCGCTCGGACGATGCAACTTGCCGTCGGCATCCGGTAACAGCACGGCCGCCTTGCAAGCGAACACCTCCACGATGTGCCTGACCGCCACGCGCGACATGTTCCCGGCGCCGCGAGTCGCGCTGAGATCCCGGCTCATCGCGTATAACAAGGCGGTGCGCCGCTCTCGATCGCCAGTGGCGCGAATCTGCCGGCGCACGCTCCCCATCAGATTCGCCATCGTGACCGCGACGATCAGCATCACGCTGAAGCTCACCAGGTATTGCAGGTCGGAGGCCACCAGGGCGAAACGCGGCGGCACGAAATAAACAGCCAGTGCGACGACGTTCGTCAGGGACGCCAGCGCCGCGGGCCCACGACCGAACTTCATGCCCACGAGCACCGAGCTCGCGAGGTAAGTGGTCACGATGTTGGCCAGCGCAAAATAAGGATCCATCGCGTACGCGATCGCGGTCGTGAGCGCACTGATTGCGAGCGCCCATCCATAGCGTGCCCATTGAATGGACGGCGGAGCGCCGGCGTCGGAGGCATCGATGCGTTCTGCGCCGGATTGCTCGTCGTTCACCGCACCGACGCTCACAACGTCGAACCCGCGGGCTCCGCGGATCAGTCGCGATGAGGTAGATGGACGCAGCCAGGCAAGCGGCCCCCGTCGTTTGGGCGCGCCGATCACGAGGTGCGTCGCCTCCGCAGTCGCCGCGTACTCCAGCAGCGCGTCGGCG
Source organism: Pseudomonadota bacterium (assembly GCA_023391815.1). Lineage (GTDB taxonomy): Bacteria > Pseudomonadota > Gammaproteobacteria > Steroidobacterales > Steroidobacteraceae > Steroidobacter. The sequence continues at coordinate 68,200 of JAEWAF010000079.1, read as the reverse complement.
GCCGACGGACCATCCAATGTGACTGTGTGAGCGCCGAGCGAAACCGCCAGCCGCTGCAACTCCGCCCATCCACGGCGCGAATTCGAAGGCAGCCGGAGCAGCTCCGGGGTTTCCACGAAAACCAGGGTCCACGGCGCCGCCAGCATATCGGCGATGCGCTTTCCCGCTCGCATCACCTGCTCCGCCTGAGGATCCGCCCCGACGGCCACCAGCACTCGTTGCTTACGAGCGGGCGGGAGTGCCATACCTTTGGTGTTATTCAATAAGTTGCCGATTGCGGGAAACGCGCCCCACTATGGCGCAGCCGCTGGCACGAGTACACCCGGCATGGGACGAGGGTGACGCTTGGGCAGCTCGATGGTGCGTGCCAGTTTCATCGCGGGCTGTTCGATGATGACGTTCGCGATCCAGGCAGCGAGGATGCTCACCGCCATCCCGCCGAAGAACGCGACGTAAGCCCAGAACGTGGAATAGTGCGGGCCGATCAGCTCCCGGATCAGTACCGTCGCGCGCCAACCGATGCCGACGTGGAGCAGATACAAGCTGTAAGAAATCCGGCCCAGGAACTGCATCACCGGCCCGGCGAGCAATCCGCGCCACGACGGCTGGAAGCTGCACACGATGGCGAGCGCCGTCGCGGCAGTCACCAACGGAGCCGCGATTCGATACTTGTCGCCGCCGAAGGCGACCGCCGCCACGACGCACAGGACCAGCGAGATGACCAGCACGTTCTTGCCGCAGTCACCGCGATAGTAGAGGTAGACGACCACGCCTAGCACGAACTGGAACCAGCGATCGAGGAACAGACCCGGGTGCAAAGGCGGCAGCAGGCCGACGAACAGACACACCGACCAGAGGAACGAGATCGTCAACGCCACGCTCGCGATGGTGCGAATCGTCGGGGCAGTCACGCCGGCGTTGCGCATTTTCTCGAGCAACACCAGCGACAGCACCAGGACCAGATAGAACTGCACCTCGTAGCACAGCGTCCAGAACACCGGCAGGATGTGCGGATAGCCCAGGAAGGTCTGCAGATAGAAACCGTTGGCCACGATCTGCCCGAGCGAGGGCAAGTCGCGGGAGTACTGGGCCATCAGGTAGCCGCTGACCCAGAGCAGCGCCACCTCCAGCAGGATCACCGACCAGTACGGCAGATCCAGGCGCACGAAGCGACGCGCGGCGAAGCGGCCGAAATACTTGAAGGAGTACGCCCCGCCGACCAGGCTGTGCGCGATCACGAAACCGCTCAGCACGAAGAAAATCTGCACGCCGTAACGGCCGAAATCCGCAATGGCGGCAACCCCGGGGCCTAGGATGCCCGGATGCTTGTCGGCAGCCGCGCCCGCCAGATGACCGATGGCCACCATCATTGCCGCGACCCCGCGCAACCCGTCGATGAATGTGAACCGTGCCGTCGCCGCGGACCGGGGCTCGACGCTCCTGCTTTCAATGCTCCCTGTGCTCATTATTCGAATTTCAGCCTTTCAGCTATTCCTCGGGCAGATACGAAGGGTGCGGCGGCGAATGGCGCGGCGGAGCGATCAACAGCCAGGCAACCGAAATCAAGCCGATCAACGCCGCAGCCACCAGGGCAACGATATGTTTCCTCATTATCAGTCGGCGCGCTGAGCCTTTCCTCACAGACGCGACAACGGTGGGTGCGTCTTCCGACGCCGGACAATAGTGTCAGAGATGTGATGGCGGCGTGACTTTTTTTGCCCGGCCCCACCACTGTCGGTGGTCTTTTCACTGACGGTTCGCGTCCTGAGAACCCCGTCACACGCTCGGCGCCCAGCGTGTCCTCCCGCGATTGGCCGTGTGCGGGAATCGCGGTTAGGAATGTGGATAGCCGCCCTCGCCCGCGCTGCCGGGAACTTTCAATACGAGCGCGTATTGAATTTCGTCTGCTGAGGCTGCGGATTGTCATGGCGCAGATCTTCGATCGCGGCCTGGTGCTGGCACTCAAGCTTGGCGCGACGATCGCGACCGTGTTGATCGTCACGTTGCTGTTTGCGTGGCGCTGGAGCATCGACTATCCGCATGCACAGGGAGCAGCGCCCCGGCAGCCGCTGCCTTTCAGTCATCGTCATCACGTCGGTGACGACGGCATCGATTGTCGCTATTGCCACACGTCGGTCGAAAAAACGGCCTCCGCCGGGATGCCCGCCACCGAGGTTTGCATGACGTGTCACTCGCAGCTGTTCTCGGACGTCGCCCTGTTGCAACCCCTACGCGACAGCATGAGCACCGGGCAACGCCTGCGTTGGACGCGCGTTCACGACCTTCCGGACTTCGTTTACTTCGATCATTCGGCGCACGTCACCCATGGCGTGCCCTGTCGCGAATGTCACGGACGCGTCGACGAGATGCCACTGACGATGCGCGTGCGATCGCTCGAGATGCAATGGTGCCTGTCGTGTCATCGCGATCCAGGCCCGCATCTGGTCCGTCCTTCCGAGATCTTTTCCATGCAACCTCGCGCGCGCGACGCTCGCGGCGAGTCGCGCGATCTCTTGAAGTTCTACAACGTGCTGAGCGCACGGGCGCTGACCGATTGCTCGATCTGCCATCGGTGACGTCTCGTGAACGATCCCCGCCAGTCTCACGACACGCACGACCTGAGCTCCTTTTCACAGCAGCGTCGGCGACTTCTGAAGCTCATGGCCGCGGCCAGCGCGATGGCGGGCGCTGCTTGCAGCGGTCCACCTGAAGAAAAGACCGTGCCCTTCGTGCGCGCGCCGGAACAGGCCCTGCCCGGCACGCCGATGTTCTATGCGACCACTCTGCCGCTGAGCGGTTTCGGACGCGGCGTCCTGATCGAAACCAACGAGGGTCGCCCGATCAAAGTGGAAGGCAACCCGTTGCACCCGGCCAGCTTGGGGGCCACCGATGTGTTCGCGCAAGCGTCCGTGTTGCAGCTGTGGGATCCGGCTCGCTCGCAAACGCTGCTGCACGATGGCCAGGTCGCCACCTGGCCGCAGTTTCTGCTCGCCATGGAGCAAAGCCTGCAAGGGTTCGACGCTTCTGAAGGCGAAGGAATGTTTGTACTGACCGGCGCTGTCTGCTCGCCGACATTGCAGGAGCAGCTCGAAAAATTACGAGATCGTTATCCGAGATTGCAATGGCACCAGTACGATCCCCTGCACCGGGACAACGAGCTGCGCGGGAGCGAACTGTCATTCGGCCGCGCGCTCGACACGCGTTATCGCCTCGATCGTGCCCGCGTTCTGCTGACGCTCGACGCGGACATCATCGCCGGCGGACCGCGTAGCGTTCGATATGCGCGCGACCTCATCTCCTTCCGCAAGCCCGAACGCGGCTCGATGAGTCGCATCTATGCAGTAGAAACGTTTCCCGGCCTGATCGGCGCACTCGCCGACCATCGACTGGCACTCAATCCGAGCGCGGTAGAAACATTCGCTCTACGGCTCAGTCGCGCTATCGCGCAAGGCACGGAGAGCGATCTGGGCTACGGGGCCTTCGGACGCACCGCCTTTCAGGATTTGATGCAGGCTGGACGCGAGGCGATCGTGGTTCCCGGCGCGTCCCTGCGGGCGGAGGTTCATGCGGCTGTTCATATGATCAATCATCGCCTGGGAGGTCACGGCCATGCATTCGAACACACGCAGCCCGTCGCTTTCGAGCCTGTTGCGAACATCGACTCCATCCGCAAGCTTGGCGACGCCATGGCCGAGGGCCGGGTGAAACTGCTGCTCATTCTCGGCGGCAATCCCGCTTACGACGCACCCGTCGATGTCGAGCTCGCGTCCCGTCTGCAACGAGTGCCAGTCTCGATACATCTGTCCGAGTATGTCGATGAAACCTCCAGTCGGTGTCGCTGGCATGTGCCACGCGCTCACGACTTCGAACACTGGAGCGACCTCCGGGCTTTCGACGGTACGGCCAGCATCGTGCAGCCGGCGATTGCCCCACTCTATGGTGGCCGCTCTGTTCACGAGCTCATGAACGTGTTTCTGCGTGCTTCGCAGTCCTACCAGACCGGATATGAAACCGTTCGCGCTCATTGGCGGCAGCAACTCGGCGAAGGCGAGCAAGAGGACAGATGGCGTGCGGTGCTGCGCGATGGCGTCATCCCGAACACTCAAGCTGCACCCGTATCGGCGTCACCGCGCCCGCTCGACCTGCCACCGATATCAGATACGCCGAGCGCGTTGACGGTCCGTTTCATTTCAGATCCATCGACGCGCGACGGTGAGTTCGCGAACAACGCCTGGCTTCAAGAGCTGCCGCGGCCGATGAGCAAGCTCGTCTGGGACAACGCCGCTTACATCTCGCCGCGCACGGCGGAGCGCTTGCAACTGAGTTCCGGCGATGAAATCCAGTTACGACGCGCCGGTCGGACGGTACGTGCGGGCGTTTGGGTGCTAATCGGGCACGCCGATGATTGCGTGACGCTGCCGCTCGGGTACGGCCGCACACACGCGGGCGATGTGGGCAATGGCGTTGGCTTCGATGCCTATCGGGTCCGCACTCTGGACGCGCCGTGGCACAGCTCGATCGACATCGCCCGTACGGGAGGTCATGTAGAGCTCGTGAGTACACAACAGCATTGGCGCATGGAGGGCCGCAATCTCATCCGCAGCGGGAGCATGAAACAATTCGCGCACACACCGAACTTCGCGACCGACACCGTCGAAGAGCAGGTTCCGCGCGACACGTTGTATCCGCCCTTTCCATACGAGGGCTACAAATGGGGCATGGTCATCGACCTGAACGCCTGCATCGGCTGCAACGCATGCACCATCGCCTGCCAGGCCGAGAACAATATTCCGGTGGTCGGCAAGGATCAGGTCAGGCGCGGCCGCGAGATGCACTGGATACGCATAGATAGATATGAGAGCGAGTTGCCGGGAGGCGGCATCGATTTCATGCCGGTCCCGTGCATGCATTGCGAGCATGCGCCCTGCGAAGAGGTGTGTCCCGTCGGCGCAACCATGCACGACTCGCAGGGCCTGAACGTGCAGGTGTACAACCGCTGCGTCGGCACCCGCTTCTGCTCCAACAATTGCCCGTACAAGGTGCGCCGATTCAACTTCTTGCAGTACTCGAATCAAACGGTCGAGTCGCTCAAGGCGCTGCAGAACCCCGAAGTCACGGTGCGCGAGCGCGGCGTCATGGAGAAATGCTCGTACTGCCTCCAGCGCATCATGCGCGGTCGCATCGCCTCGCAGCGACGAGGCAGTCCGATCGCGGATGGTGAGGTCATTACGGCGTGCCAGGCCGTTTGCCCGACGCAGGCAATCACGTTCGGCAATCTGAATGACGCGAGTTCGAAAGTTCGCGAGCTCAAGGCGTCGCCGCGCAACTACTCGCTGCTCGCCGAGCTGAACACACGCCCGCGCACCACTTACCTCGCGCAAGTGGTAAACCCGCACCCAGAGAGCGATGGAGCCGAGTGATGGCGGACGAGGCTTCAACGCTGGAGTCGGGCTACGCGTACGCGACCGTCAGCGACCGCATCGCCGACCTGGTGTTGCGACGTCGCTCGCGCTGGCCGTGGTTCCTGGGCTTCACGCTGGCACTGCTCTGCACGCTCGCATTTTTCTTTGCCTGCGCCGTGCTGTTCTGGAAAGGACCGGGCATCTGGGGCATCGACATTCCGGTCGCCTGGGGCTACGCCATCGGCAACTTCGTGTGGTGGATCGGCATCGGCCACGCGGGCACTTTCATCTCTGCCATTCTGCTCCTGCTTCGACAGCACTGGCGCACCTCGATCAATCGGTTCGCCGAGGCCATGACCCTGTTCGCCGCCGGCATCGCCGGAATATTTCCTATTCTGCACCTCGGCCGGCCGTGGTTCTTCTACTGGCTGGTGCCCTACCCCGACGTGATGAACGTGTGGCCGCAATGGCGCAGCCCGCTGGTGTGGGACATCTTCGCGATCAGCACTTACCTGATCGTGTCGCTGCTGTTCTGGTATATCGGCCTGATTCCCGATCTCGCGACGTTACGCGATCGCGCGACCAAACGATCGCAGCAGATCCTCTACGGTCTGTTCGCGCTGGGCTGGCGTGGCGAAGCGCGGCATTGGGCCCGGCATCAGAGCGCATATCTGCTCATCGCCGGGCTCGCGACACCGCTGGTCGTATCCGTGCATAGCGTGGTCTCGCTCGACTTCGCGATCGGCAACACACCCGGCTATCACTCGACCATCTTTCCATCCTACTTCGTTGCCGGCGCGCTGTTCTCCGGGTTCGCGATGGTGCTGACGCTCGCGATCCCGTTGCGACATTTCTTCCGTCTGCAGGATCTGATCACGCTGGACCATCTCGACAACGCGGCCAAAGTCATGCTCGCGACCGGCTGGCTGGTCGCGTACGGCTACCTGGCCGAAGCCTTCATGGCCTTTTACAGCGCCGACCGATTCGAGATCTACATGATGACCAATCGCATGACGGGGCCGTACGCGCCGGTGTTCTGGGCGTTGATCGCCTGCAATGTGCTGATCCCTCAGCTGCTCTGGGTACGACGCTTCCGGCGCAACGTCGGCGTCCTGTTCGCGCTCAGCCTCGTCGTCAACATGGGCATGTGGATGGAACGTTTCCTGATCGTAGTCTCGAGTCTGCATCGGGATTTCATGCCCTCCTCCTGGGGCATGTTCTATCCGACCGGATGGGACTGGACGCACCTGTTCGGATCGATCGGGATGTTCGCGTTCCTGTTCATGCTGTTCGTACGATTCCTTCCCGCGATCTCCATCTACGAGGTGCGAGAGCAAATGCGCGAGCAGGCAGCGGAGCGATCCTCATGAGCGCGTACGGCATGTTGGCGGAGTTCGCAAACGCCGATCAGCTCGCCACGGCCGCGCGGCGGGCACGAGACGAGGGTTATGTCCGCATCGAGGCGTATACGCCGATGCCGGTCGATGGATTGAGCGAGATCGTCGGCTCGTATCGCGACCGGATACCGTTGCTTACGCTCATCGGCGGCATCCTCGGCGGTGTCGGGGGATATTTCCTGCAGTGGTACGCGGCGACGATTTCCTATCCGATCAACGTCGGCGGCCGACCGCTGCATAGCTGGCCTTCGTTCATACCGATCACGTTTGAGATGACGGTGCTCGGCGCGGCGCTGTTTGCCGTGTTCGGGATGCTGGCGCTCAATCGACTGCCGACGCTGTATCACCCGCTGTTCAACGTATCCGCCTTCGGCCTCGCCTCGCGCAATCGTTTCTTCCTGTGCCTGCGTTGTGACGATCCGCGCTACGACCCGGAGCGGACTCAGGAATTTCTGTCGACGCTCGACCCGCTCCTGGTGCAGGAGGTACCTGCATGACGCGCTTCATTGCAGCTTTCTGGATGCTTGCATCCGCCGTCCTTCTCGCGGGATGCGAAAAGCAAATGCAGGGCATGTATGACCAAGCCAAGTACAAGGCGTACGCGCCCAGCGAGCTGTGGGAGGATGGCGGTGCGTCCCGCCCCGATGTGCCCGGCACTCAGCCGCATGCGTACGGTGAGATCTCCGGGACATCGTCCGGCCGCGTCGGTATCGCCGATGCGGACACGCTCGATCGTGACGAGCATGCACGCAGCAATCCCTATCCGGTGACTCTGGAGTGGCTGCATCATGGCAAGGACCGCTTCGAGATCTACTGCTCGCCCTGTCACGGACCGACCGGCGATGGTGATGGCCTGGTCGTGCGCAGAGGATTTCCGGCGCCCCCCTCGTATCACACCGACCGGTTGCGCGCCGCTGACGATCGACATTTCTTCGACGTGATCTCCAAGGGCTATGGAATCATGTATCCATATGCGGCTCGCGTGTCGCCGCAGGACCGATGGGCCATCGTTGCGTACATCCGCAGCTTGCAGCTGAGTCAGCACGCACCGATGTCGATGCTCTCCTCAGCCGAGCGCACGCGCATCGAGGGCTCGCAATGACGCGTACTCAACGGCGAGGCTCGCTGGCGGTTCTCTGCGTAGCGTTGGTCGCGATCGCCGCGTTGGTGAATCCGCGACAGTTCGCGGGGCCGTATCTGGCTGCATTCCTGTTCTGCCTCGGCCTGTCGCTGGGCTCGATGGCGAATCTGATGATGCACGAACTGACGGGGGGACGATGGGGACTCGCGCTACGCGGTCCCTGGATGGCCGCGACGCGTCTCTTGCCGCTCAGCACCGCACTGTTCATTCCTTTGTTGATCGCGCTTCCCGGTTTCTATCCGTGGGTCGATTCGCCCACGTCCGAGGCGCAGGCAAAGGGCTGGTGGCTGAACGTGCCTTTCTTTCTCACGCGCGCCGTCATCTATTTTCTGCTGTGGAACCTGCTGGCGCGGCGTTGGCTGACGATAGCAGCTCGCTCGACGGCATCGCGACCGCCGGCGCTTCGGCATCTGAGCGCCGCTGGCCTGATCGTTTACGGCCTGACGATCTTTCTCGCCTCGGTCGATTGGATCATGTCGCTCATGCCGGAGTGGTACTCGACTGCGTTCGGCCTGTTGATCGCTACCTCTCAGATAATGTCGGGAATGGCACTGGCGATCGTGGCCCGAACGCATTTGCATCGTACGGAGTTGCAGCCGACGACCCTCAACGACTTCGGCAATCTGCTGCTCACCTATGTCATGACGTGGGCCTACGTGGCATTCACGCAGTTTCTCATCATCTGGGCCGAGGATCTGCCGCACGAGATCGCCTGGTATGTGCCCAGAGTCCAGACGAGTTGGCGCTGGCTGACGATATCCATATTCGCACTGCTGTTCGCGATTCCTTTCGCGCTGTTGCTGTTTCGTGTGATCAAGCGCACGCCGGCGGCGCTCGGCGGGCTCGCGACGATGCTGTTGGCCGGGCAACTGTCGTTCGACTTCTATGTCGTGATTCCCACGTTGAGCCCGGCGGGCGCGACCGCCTCCTGGACCGGTGTAGTGACGATCGCAGGCGTCGTCGGTGTGTGGTCGATAGCATGGCTTCGCACTCTCGACGAGCCGGATGAGAACGTCGGTGTTCGCTGGTTCGCGGACCGTCGACTGCGGAGGTCATCATGACCGAAGGGTTTCAGACCGAGCGGCCGCGTCAGGAACGATCGGACGTCGATGGTCGCGCCATCCTCGTGGGCGGACTGGCCGTGCTTGTGACGGTACTGCTGGTAGCACTCATCGCACGGTTACTGACTGGAGCAACGGGGCCCGCGCGTGCCGGCCCCACCGACACCTCACACGATCGTCCGGCCCTGCTACGCAGCGATCCGGCCGCCGAACGGTCGAGCTATCAGCACCAAAAGCGAGCCCGCCTCGAAAGTTACGGTTGGGTCGATCGTGAACACGGCATCGCCCACATTCCCGTCGAGCGCGCGATGCAGTTGCAAGTCGAAGCGGACACTGAGCGGCGGCCACCCCGATGAAATGCTGGAGCGTCCTACTGCTGCTTCTGTTGTATGCCCAGGCGCAGGCGGGCGCGGGCTGGGACCAGCGCCTCGGCGCCTCGCTGCCGCTCGATCTCACATTCGTGGATGAAACCGGACGCACCACACAGCTCGGCGAGTATTTCGGTTCGGTGCCGGTGGTGATCGTCTTTGGATACTTCCATTGCGCCAGATTGTGCCCCGAGGTGTTCGCAGGCGTGCGCGAAGGGCTGCGCGACGCAGGCGTGAGCCCGAATCGAGACTATCGCTTGCTCGCAGTCAGCATCGATCCAACCGACACGCCGGTATCCGCCAAAGAACACGCGACTCCGTTCAGCACGCAGGCAGGCATGCATCTGCTGACCTCGCAGACCGGTTCAGAAGCGCAGCTCGCACACGCCGCGGGCTTCGCCTATGTCCCCTCGAGCGAACGCACGGAGTTCGCACATCCCGCAGGCTTCGTCATCGCGACGCCTGGCGGCACGATCAGCCGATATTTCTTCGGGGTGCGTTACCCGGCTGAGGAGATTCGCGCGGCGCTCGACGTGGCCCGCGAGGATCGAACCGGCAACTTCACCGAGCGGCTGTTGATGATCTGTTCCAGTCTGGCTGCCCCACATGCGGGCCAGAGCGCGTGGATTCTGCACACGCTGCGAGCTTTAGTGATCACGACGCTGGGTGCGCTGGCCATGCTCGGCTGGCGGGCGTTCGCAAACCGCACGCCGAAATGAACGCACACCTTCAGTGGCCTTTGAATTCGGCCAGTGTGCTCGGGCGGTCGGTGGACACGCTGTTCCTGTCGTTGTTCGGACTCACGGGCGCAGTCGCGCTCGCGGTGGCCGCTCTCATCGTCATCTTCGCGATTCGATATCGACACACTTCGAAAGCGGATCGCACCAATCCACCAACGCGAGTGCGCTGGATCGAAATCACATGGACCGTCACGCCACTGGCGATCTTCCTCGGTCTGTTCGTTTGGTCGAGTGTCGTGTTCTCCGAGTTCTATCGTCCGCCGCGGAATGCCATGCGCGTGCATGTGCTGGCGAAACAGTGGATGTGGAAGCTGGAGCACGAGAACGGCCGGCGTGAGATCGACGAGCTGCACGTGCCGGTCGGGCAGCCGGTCCAGCTGATCATGACGTCGCAAGACGTCATCCATAGTTTCTTCGTGCCCGGATTCCGCACCAAACAGGACGTCTTGCCGGGTCGCTATACGAGCCTTTGGTTCACGGCGACCCAAACCGGCCGTTTCAATCTGTTCTGTGCCGAGTATTGCGGCACCGATCACGCCAACATGCATGGGGACATCGTCGTTTTACACCCGGCCGATTTCGCGCGATGGCTGGCCTCCGCCCCGCCGGCCGCGGACCTGGTCAGTCGCGGTTTCGAGATCTATCGCAACGCTGGCTGCAGCGGCTGCCACGAGTCGAGCTCGACGGTGCATGCGCCGGGCCTGGTCGGGCTGGCGCGCAGGCTGGTGCATTTGAGCGATGGTCGAGACGTGGTCGCCGACGCCGATTACCTGCGCGATTCCATTCTTCTGCCGGACAAGGACATCGTCGCCGGCTTCGCGCCGGTCATGCCTTCCTACCAAGGCCAGCTCGATGAAGAAGAGCTGAGCGCGCTCATCGCCTATATCGAATCGCGGGGTGAGAAACCATGAGCGCAATCCCCTCGCGGGCTTTTCATCCCTCGAGCTATCTGCACGGCGGCTACACACTCATCTCGTGGCTCACGACGCGCGATCACAAGCGCATCGCGCTGCTCTACATGATTTCGATCACCGGCTTCTTCTTCCTGGGCGGGGCCGCGGCGACGATCATTCGACTGGAGTTGCTGACGCCGACGGCAAATCTCGTGGACGCGGATACGTACAACGAACTGTTTACCGCTCATGGAATCATCATGGTGTGGTTCTTCCTCATTCCGTCGATTCCATCCACGCTGGGGAATTTTCTGATCCCGCTCATGATCGGCGCGCGCGAGGTCGCCTTTCCGCGCCTGAATCTGGCCAGCTGGTATCTCTACACGCTCGGCGGCTTGTTCGTGCTCGGCACGCTGATGGCGGGTGGCGTCGACACTGGCTGGACCTTCTACACGCCGTTGTCGACGTTGTTCTCACACTCTCACGTCGCGCTCGCCGTGACCGGAGTGTTCGTGGTCGGATTCTCCTCCATCCTGACCGGGCTGAACTTCATCGTGACGGTGCATCGCCTGCGCGCCCCCGGCATGACCTGGTTCAAGCTGCCGCTGTTCGTCTGGGCGAACTACGCCACCAGCGTCATCCTGGTGCTCGCGACTCCGGTGCTGGCGATGACGTTGTTGTTGCTGGTGTTCGAGCGTGTGACGCGCATCGGCATCTTCGATCCAGCGCTCGGCGGCGATCCGCTGTTGTTCCAGCATCTGTTCTGGTTCTACTCGCACCCGGCCGTGTACATCATGGTGCTGCCGGCGATGGGGGTCGTGAGCGAGATCATTCCATGTTTCGCCCGTAAGCCGGTGTTCGGCTACCGCGCCATGGCGTATGCAATCCTCGGCATCGGCGTGATCGGTTTTCTGGTGTGGGGACACCACATGTTCGTTTCCGGCCAGAGCATGTACGCCAGCATCGTGTTCTCCCTGCTGAGCTTCCTGGTGGCAATTCCGTCCGCCATCAAAGTGTTCAACTGGACCGCGACGCTCTACAAAGGCTCGATTTTTCTCACCTCCCCGATGCTTTACGCGCTCGGCTTCGTGGGGCTGTTCACGATCGGCGGCCTGACCGGCTTGTTCCTCGCCGCGACCGCGGTCGATGTGCATCTCACCGACACGTATTTCATCATCGCGCACTTCCACTACATCATGGTGGGAGGCACGGTGATGGCTTATCTCGGCGGACTGCATTTCTGGTGGCCGAAGATCGTCGGCCGCTGCTATCCCGAAACGTGGGCTCGCATCGCGGCGGTCACCGTGTTCGTCGGGTTCAACCTGACTTTCTTTCCGCAGTTCCTGTTGGGCGTGCTCGGCATGCCGCGTCGCTATCACGTCTATGCGCCCGAATACCAGTTGCTCAACGTGTTCTCCTCCACGGGCGCCGGCATTCTCGCGCTCGGTTATCTGCTGCCGCTCATCTATCTCGTCTGGGCAATGCTTCGCGGTGAGCGCGCGCCGTCGAATCCCTGGGGCGCGACCGGGCTGGAGTGGCAGACGCCATCGCCGCCGCCGGAGGAGAACTTCGTGGAAACACCACGGGTGATCAATGAGCCGTACGCTTACCGTCCCCCCGAGACTGGTGTATGAGCGCGCCCGCCGCACATTTCGAAAGCCGCGAACATCAGCGCGACTCGGCCGAGCTTGGGATCTGGATCTTTCTCGCCACCGAGCTGATGTTCTTCGGGCCCCTGTTTCTTTCCTATTCGATACTGCGAGTGAGCCAGCCCGAGGCATTCGCCGCCGCCAGTCGCCACACCGACATCGTGATCGGCACGCTGAACACGGCAGTTCTGCTCACCAGCAGCATGTTCGCGGCGCTCGCGTCTCGCAGCGCCCAGATCGGCAGGCGACGCGTGGCGATGGGGTGTCTTTGGATCACAGCACTGCTCGGCCTGGCATTCCTGATCCTGAAGGGAGTCGAGTACTTCCATGAATGGCAGGAGCATCTCGTGCCGTGGCTGGGATTTCGATTCGACCCGAAGCTGGCCGACGGCGCCGCGCAGTTCTTCCTTTTGTATTTCGCCATGACCGGCTTGCACGCGCTGCATCTGATCCTCGGCATCGGTATCGTCGGCTGCTTCGCCTGGCAGCTGCGCACGCACAGCCCGGCGTCGATGAAAACGCGCATCGAGATCGGCGCGCTCTACTGGCATTTCGTCGATGCGATCTGGGTGTTTCTGTATCCCCTGCTCTACCTGGTGGAGCGTTACGGATGAAGCAGATCGCTTCCATTCAGTCCTTGGTGGCGACCTGGTGCGCGCTACTGCTGCTGCTCGCGCTGACGACAACCAGCGCCTATTTCAATCTCGGCGTCGGCAATCTGGTGCTGAATCTGAGTATTGCGGCGGCCAAAGTCGCGCTGATCGTCGTGGTGTTCATGCGCCTGACGCGCGCCACTGTCGCCGTACGCCTTGCGGCGGGAGCAGCGCTGTTGCTGCTGTTCATCCTCGCATTCCTGTCCTCGGCCGACTTCATTACCCGCCCATCGCATCCCGCGCCCTGGCGCGCGCCGAATCAGTCGGATGCGTAGGCGATCGTGCTCAACAAGGCGAGCGCCGCCTGTCGAGAGTCCAACCTGGTGTGCTGGACCACGATGCCCTCGTGGCTGACCAGCTCATGCGACTCGCTCGTACTGCCCTCGGGTATCGTCGTCTGCCGATCGCACTCATATATATGGCGCCTCCCGGCCCAGTCCCTGCGCCATGACTTCAGCCAAGTGCAATGCTCGCCGGCCAGTCGTCTGTGCGATCTGCTCTCGGCAGCTGTAGCCGTCGGCGACAATCAGCGTATCAGCTGGCGCTTCGCGCACGGCAGGCAACAGCACCAGCTCGCCCACTCGCATCGAGACGTCATACTTGTTCTTGTCGAATCCGAACGAGCCGGCCATGCCGCAGCAACCCGAATCAAGAACGTTCAGGTCCATGCCGGTACGCTCCAGCACCTCGATCTCCGAATCCATTTTCAGAATCGCTTTATGAATGCAGTGGCCGTGTACAAGCGCCTTGCGCGACACCTTGGCCGGCGTGAAGTCAGGAACATCGTGCGCCAGGAACTCGGATAGCAGTCGCGTCTGCTTCGCAAACCGCTGCGCGTGCTCGTTGTGGGGCATCAGGCTCAGCAGCTCGTCACGAAACACGGCCGCGCAGGCCGGCTCGAGTACGATGAGCGGCGTGCCGGCCTCGATATCCGCGCGCAGAGCGCGCAACACGTTCTGTAGATAGTGAACTGCCGTGTCGAGCAGGCCGAACTCGTACAGGGGTCGACCGCAGCACAGGTGTCCGGTCGGCACATGAACTTCGCAGCCGGCGCGCTCCAGAACCGCCACTGCCGCCGCGAGCGTTTCAGGATGCCAGTGATTGTTGAACGTGTCGGCCCAGAGAAGCACGCGTCGTCCGTGCGTTCCGTTCGCTCGTCGTCGAAACGCGTGGTCGAAGGTTTCGCGGGCGAACACCGGAAGGGTGCGTTGTGAAGCGACGCCGGCCAACGCTTTCGCCGCGGCCGCGAACGGCTCGCGCGTGAACAGGAAGTTGGTGAGGCCCGGCGCCACGGCCGCGAGCCTCGCCCATCGATCGATATAGCCGAATGCGTACGCCTGGCGCGGCCGGAGTTTTCCTTTGTAATAATGCGACAGAAACTCCGCGCGCAGCGTCGCCATGTCCACGTGGACCGGACATTCGCCTTTGCAACCCTTGCACGACAGACACAAGTCGAGCGCCTCCTTCACGCTCTCGTCACGCCACCGATCGCGAAGCACATTGCCCTGCAGAGCTTCGAACAGCAGTCGAGCGCGTCCTCTAGTCGAATGCTGCTCCTCGAGCGTGGCCCGATAGCTGGGACACATCGTTCCGATATGGTGCTTACGGCACTCGCCGACGCCGACACAGCGAAGCAACGCACGCGAGAACTTGCCGCTGTCGGCCGGAAACATGAACGTGGTCTCCGGCTCGATCGGCCGGTACTGCGCGCCCAGCCGCAGATTGTCGGTGAGCCCGGCGGCATCGATGACCTTGCCCGGATTCATTTTCCAATCCGGGTCCCACAGCGCCTTGAACTCACGAAACGCCTGCATGAGCAGGTCGCCGAACATGATGGGCAGCAACTCGGCCTTGGACTGACCGTCGCCGTGCTCGCCGGAAATCGAGCCGCCGAAGCTCGTCACCAGACGTGCCGCTTCCTGCGCGAACTGACGGTACTTGCGGATGCCGGGCTCCGTGAACAGATCGAAGTCGATCCGGGTGTGTACGCAGCCTTGACCGAAGTGCCCGTACAGATCGCCCTGATACCGATATTTGTCGAGCAGCCCGCGAAACGCCCGCAGGTATCCCCCGAGTCGAGCCGGAGGCACCGACGCGTCCTCCCAACCTTCCCAAGTGATCGGCTTGTCCGGCACATGCGCGGTCGCGCCGAGCCCGGCCTCGCGCACTTCCCAAACCAACCGTTCCTCTTTGGGATCGTCGAACAGTTTGGTCGAGGGAGCGCCGCGTTTCGTAGCGAGCGCACGCATGGCCTTGCGCGCCTTGGCATCGGATTCTTCCTTGGTCGAGCCGCCGAACTCGACGAGCAACCAACCCGCGCCTTTCGGCAGCAGCTGAACCTCCCGCGGATGCAGGTGGACAGATTTCATGTCGTCGATGAGCTTCTGATCGATGCCCTCCAGCCCGATCGGCCCGAAGCTCATGATCTCTTCGATGTGATCCGCGGCGGCGTACACGTCCGGATATCCCAATACGAGCAGGCTGCGCGCTTGTGGACTATCCAGCAGCCGCACTTTGGCGCCGAGCACCACGACGCAAGTTCCTTCCGAACCAACGAGGGAACGTGCGACGTTGAACCCGTTCTCCGGCAACAACGCCGGCAAGTTGTACCCGGAAACACGACGAGGGATGGCCGGAAACCGCCGGCGAATCTCAGCGCCGTAGCGATCGGCCAGCACCTTCAGACCGGCGTGAATCTGTGCCACTCGCCCGTTGGCATTCTGCTCGTGGCCAGGACCGAGCTTCATTCGCACACCGTCGTAGGTCAGCACGTCGAGCTCAATGATGTTCTCGGCGGTTTCGCCGCCCATCACCGAGTGCACGCCGCAGGAGTTGTTGCCGATCATGCCGCCGAGCGTGTTGTGATTGTGAGTCGACGGATCGGGCGCGAACGTCAGGTGATGTTTCTCCGCCTCCGCGCGCAGCTCATCGAGCACCACTCCCGGCTGGACCCACGCCGTCTTGCCCGCCACATCCATGTCCACGACGCGATTGAGATACTTCGAGAAGTCGATGACGACGGCGACGTTGCAACACTGTCCGCACAGGCTCGTGCCACCGCCTCGACTCAAGAGGGGTGCATGAAATTCGCGGCACAGGGCCACCGTGGCAATCACATCGTCAACTGAGCGCGGAATGACGACCCCGATCGGCACTTGCCGATAGTTCGAGGCGTCGGTCGCGTACAGCGCACGGCTGCCGTCGTCGAAGCGCACCTCGCCGGACACGGCTCGACGCAGCTTCACATCGAGACCGCGCACGTCGAATGCTGGCTGCAACGACGGAACGTTGGGCATGCGCTCTGTCAGATGCGATAGCACTCCGCATCCTCCTTCTTGAGCTCGATGCCCAGCCCCAGGCGTGACAAATCCGCGGCCAGCACGCCGTTGGACGGCAGGCACACGCCGTCGAACAGCATCTGTTCAAGACGGACGTGATCGAAGAAATATTCCAAATGAATCGCCGAGCGTGCTGCGCAAGTCGCTGGGACATGCAACGACGGGGCGCAATGACTGGAGAGCGGCACATGAAAAGCTTCGCACAGGGCAGCCGCTTCCATGAATCCGGTGAGCCCGCCGCAGCGGGTTGCGTCCGCCTGCAACACGTCGACCGCCTGTGCATCCAGCATGTGGCGGAAGTAATCGGATGTATAACCGTATTCACCTGCGCTGATATTCATTCCGGCCGGTGCGCGGTCGCGCATGAGTCGCAGTCCTTCCAGGTCGTCGGAGCTCACCGGCTCTTCGAACCAGCTGACATTCGACTCGGCAAACCCACGCGCCAGCAATAGCGCCTGCTTGCGCGTGTACGCGCCATTGGCGTCCACGAACAGCTCGACGTTGTCGCCGATCGCTCGTCGGGCCACAGCCACGCGAGCCCCATCGCGATCGGGCTCCCGACCGACCTTCATCTTGACCGCCCGCAAACCCTCGCGGGCCCAACCGGACAGTTGCTCACTCAGCTGCTGGTCTGTGTAAGACGTGAAGCCTCCACTGCCATAAATTGGTATCGAATCGCGCGCCGCTCCGAGCAGTGTCACTAAAGCCACGCCCATGAACTTTGCTTTCCAATCCCACAGAGCATTGTCGACCGCTGAGATCGCCATCGCCGAGACGCCCGCGCCGCCAAGATTGCGCACATCGACCCGCATGTCGCGCCAACGAGCGGCGGTCGCGAGCGCATCGGCGCCGACGAGCAATCTCACGAAGCGGTCATAGACCATCGTGGCAGTCGACTTGTCGGCATAGGAATAACCGATGCCACTGAGGCCCGCGGCCTGAATCTCCACTAGCACGAGCACCGTGCTATCCCACTCGAGCGTGCCGTCCGATTCCAGCGTTGCTGTCGGCACTCGATACGCCGACACAATGACAGCCTCGATCGGTACCGCGTTGACGTTGCGCATCGCCTGCCTCGACCGGCTAGTCGCCCTTGCCGGGGAAAGCCGATGCCCAGCTCTCCTTCATGGTCGCCTTGATCATCTCCAGCGCATCGGGATCCCGGTGCCAGACCGCCCGCAGATAATTGCGCACGTCCTTCACCGAAATATGCGGTGGCAGCGGCGGAACATTCGGATCGGTCACCATTTCGAGCACCACCGGACGATCGGCCGCGAATGCCTGCGACCAGGCTTCGGCGATGGCGTCCGCTCGCTCGACACGGATACCGATCAATCCGAGCAATCTCGCATATTCGGCATAGGCGAACGGCGGCACATCCTGCGACGGCGAGTACTTCGGATCGCCCTCCATCGCGCGCTGTTCCCACGTCACCTGATTCAGGTCTCCGTTGCTCAACACCATGACCACCAGGCGCGGGTTCGACCACTGGCGCCAGAGATACGAGATCGTGACCAGTCCGTTGATCCCATTCATCAGCATCGCACCGTCGCCGACTGTGGCGATCACCGTACGATCGGGGTGAGCCAGCTTGGCGGCGATCGCATACGGCACGCCTGGCCCCATCGTGGCGAGGCCGCCCGACAACGACGCCATCATCCCCCGCCGGAGTTTCACATCGCGCGCATACCAATCGGCGGACGAGCCTGAATCGGCCGTGAGAATCGCCTCGTTGGGCAACTGCGCCGAAAGCTCCCAGAACACACGCTGCGGATTGATGGGATTGGCGCTATTCATCGCGCGCTTCTCCAGCACGCGCCACCACCGCTCGATGTTCTTCTCGATGCGTCGCTGCCAGTCGCGATCTTCCTTGCGATCGAGCATGGGCAACAGGGCACGCAATGTTCCCTTGCTGTCGCCGAGCAGATTCAACTCCATCGGATACCGCAGGCTCAGCATGCGACCGTCGATATCGATCTGCACACCTCGCGCATGTCCCTCCGGCGGCAGAAATTCCGAGTACGGGAACGCCGACCCGACCATCAGCAGCGTGTCGCATTCATTCATCATGTCCCAACTCGGCGCGGTCCCGAGCAGGCCGATGGAGCCCGTCACGAATGGCAGATCGTCGGGAACGGCCGCCTTGCCGAGCAATGCCTTCGCGATGCCGGCGCCAGTGAGCTCCGCGACTTCGATGAGCTCTTGCGTGGCATGCAGCGCGCCGGCGCCAGCGAGGATCGCGACCTTGCGCCCCTTGTTGAGAATCTCGGCTGCGCGTTGCAAATCTTCCGTCGGCGGCACGATACGACGCGCCGCCCTGCCGACGCCCGTATGAACGGTGCCGTGCTCGCGCGGCGGCGTCTCGACTGCATCGAGATTCTGCAAGTCATTGGGAACGATCAGACAGGTCACCGTGCGCTGATCGTAGGCAATGCGAACGGACCGATCGACCAGATGCCTGACCTGTGCTGGCACGATGGCCGTGTGCACGAATTCACCGGCCACATCCTTGAACAACGACTCCAGATCCACTTCCTGCTGATAGTTGCCGCCAATCGCGCTGCGTGCCTGCTGGCCGACGATCGCAAGCACCGGCTGGTGATCGAGCTTCGCGTCGTACAAACCGTTCAGCAAATGAATCGCGCCGGGCCCCGAAGTCGCGAGACATACGCCGAGCTCGCCGGTGAACTTTGCGTGCCCGCACGCCATGAAGGCAGCGAGCTCCTCGTGTCGAGTCTGGACGTAGTTGATCTTCTCCGGAGCGCGACCGAGCGCGCCCATGATCCCGTTGATGCCGTCGCCGGGGTAACCGAAGATCGTGCGGACGCCCCACTGGTGCAAACGCTCGATCAGAAAATCGCTGACTGTAGCGGCCATGGGTCCTCCGCCATCGTTTCATGCGCCGTCGCATGCCCCTGCAACGCGTCGTCGGATACGGAGTTTCGTTAAGCCTTTGCAAGGTGATGCGCCGGATGCTGCACGGCGTCAGCGAGACGACGACGCTCCGCGCCGACAGGGAAGACAGGATTTCTTCACATCGCTGTCACAATCGCCGCCACAATCTCGCTAATCACTAATCGCAACCGCGATTGATTTAGGTGCATGCTTCGTCCAACAAGAATTATTAGAAACGGACTGCCGCATCGCCACGCATGAGCACCCTGCCCCGATCCGCCGCGGTGGTTCCCGTAGCTCCCCGCCTCCGACTACAAACCTTGCTCGTCGCCGTCAGCGTGGCCGCCTTCACGATCGTGTGGTTCGCGCTCGCTCTGGGGCGGCCGCTGGCCAATCCGGATGAAGGGCGGTATGCGGAAATACCGCGAGAAATGCTGCTGCGCGCCGACTGGATAACGCCTCATCTCAACGGTCTGATCTATCTGGAGAAGCCGCCGCTGCAGTACTGGGCGACGGCGGCCATCTACAAAGCCTTCGGCGAAGGTGAATGGACCGCGCGCCTGTGCACGATGCTCGCCGCCTGGCTCAACGTGCTCCTGATGTTTGTTCTGGGCCGGCGGCTCTGGGGCGCTCGCGCCGGCCTGCTGGCGGCGGCGTTGCTCGCATCGACCGTACTACATTTCGTGATGGGTCAGATCCTGACCCTGGATATGACGTTTACGTTTCTGATGACTGCAATGTTGTGCTCATTCTGTATGACGCAACTGACGCGGATCTCGGCGCCGCTCGAAAGCAAGCGCTGGATGCTGGTCACCTGGCTGCTGCTCGCACTGGCGGTGCTGACCAAAGGAGTGGTGGCCATCGTCATTGCCGGCGGCGTGCTGACGATCTATGTGATCTGGCAACGCGATTGGGCGGTCTTGCGCACGCTGCGGCCCGTTCCCGGACTGGTGATATTTGCGCTGGTAACGCTGCCTTGGTTCATTCTCGCGGCCCGCGCCAACCCGGGCTTTCTGCAGTTCTTTTTCGTTCACGAACATTTTCAGCGCTATCTCACCGATGTCGCCGAGCGGGTGGAGCCCTGGTGGTATTTCTTTGCCATTCTGGCCGTGGGCACTCTTCCCTGGTTGCCGCAGATGGCAAGCGCGCTGGGCGGCGGCTGGCGTACGGACACATCGCCCGGTCACTTCGATGTGCGTCGACTGCTGTGGATCTGGTGCGTATTCGTCCTGATTTTTTTCTCTCTCTCGAATTCGAAACTTGCGCCCTATGTGTTGCCCGTGCTGCCGGCGCTGGCGTTGCTGACGGCCAGTCGAGAGAAATGCCTCGACCGCCGGGCGTTACGGATCAGTGTCGCCGTGCTTGTGATCTTCGCCGTCGCATTACTGGTTTATTGCATTGCCACTGAAGCGTTCACACAAGATCCGTTTGCACTGGAAGTCGTCTCGGGAGCCCGGCTCGCTGTCATTGCATTCAATGCGATCGCAATCGTCGCGGCGGTAGTGAGCTGGCGCGCACTCGACGCTGGTCGCCCGGCTCGCGCGATGATCGGCGTCGCGATGGCTTGGTTTGCCGGCCTGTCGCTGTTGTTTGCTACCGTCGGTCAGCACGAGGCGCTGCGTTCGGGAAAGTCGCTGGCGGCCCAGATTCCCGCCGATCTCGCCCGGCACGCGCCGATCTTCACAGTGCAGACCTACGATCAAACATTGCCGTTCTATTTGAAGCGCACTCTGTTCCTGGTCGATACGCGCGGCGAGCTCGACTATGGCTTGCGACACACGCCGGGCATCTCCATCACCGGCATGGCGGTCTTCGAACAAACGTGGCGAGGTTTGCCGCAGGGAATCGCAATCATGACCCATGCGACTTACGAGCGACTCCATGCCAGCGGACTGCCGATGCGAGTGTTGGGTCGCGATAAGCGCCGCGTGGCGGTGAGCCGTCGATGAGTCCGATCACGTGGATGCTGGTCATCACAGGCGTGATGCTGAACGCGGCCGCGCAGTTGCTGTTGAAGCTCGCCACGAGCACGACCGGTGCGATCGACCTGAGCTGGACCGGTCTTGCCAGCGCGGGGCCGCGCTTGTTGTCTCACTTCGGTTTGTGGAGCGGCCTCGCGTGTTATGCGGTGAGCGTCGTGATCTGGGTACTCGCGTTGTCGCGTGCATCGGTCAGCGTCGTCTATCCGCTGCTGTCGATCGGATACATCGTGAATGCCGTCGCGGCCGCCGCTCTGTTCGAGGAATCGCTCGAACCGGCCAAGATGGTCGGCATCGCGGTCATCATTCTGGGCGTGTTCATTCTGAGTCAAAGCCAGAGCCAGCCATGACGTATCTGCCATTCTCCAAACCGACCCTCGACGAGCCGACCATCGACGCGGTCAGCCAGGTGCTGCGCTCCGGATGGATCACAACCGGGCCGTATGTCGCCAAATTCGAGAGCGCGCTCTCCTCGTACGTCGGAGGCAGAAGAGTCCGCACGCTCACATCGGGTACCGCCGCGCTGGAAATCGCGCTCATGGTCGCGGGGGTCGGCAAGGGCGATGAGGTGATCGTTCCGGCCATGAGCTTTGCCGCCAGCGCCAATGTGATATTGCGACGTGGCGCGGTCCCGGTGTTCGTCGATGTCGAGCTCGTCAGCCGCAACCTCGATGTTTCCTTGCTGGAGGCCGCCATCACCGACCGCACGCGCGCCGTGATGCCGGTGCACTTCGCCGGCCTCCCGGTGGACCTCGATCGGCTTCATCAGATCGCGCGCAGATACGAGCTGCGCGTGATCGAAGACGCGGCGCATGCCATCGGCAGCTCCTATCGCGAGCTTCGCATCGGCTCGTTTGGCGATCTGGCCTGTTTCAGCTTTCACCCCAACAAGAACATGACGACCATCGAAGGCGGCGCGATTGTCTGCAATCACGCCGACGAGGCGCGCTTGATCGAGATCGAGCGCTTTCACGGCATCGAACGCGACGCTGACGGCAACGTCGACGTGCTGCGAGCGGGCGGCAAGTTCAATCTATCCGACGTGTCGGCGCGGATCGGCATCGCTCAGCTCGAACGGTTGGATGCGTTCAGCCAACGTCGGCGCGAGCTGGCCGCGATCTATTTCCGGGAACTTTCCTCGGACCCGCCCGGTGTACTGCCCGCTGCCGGCGACGACGGGCACTGCTGGAATCTATTTACAGTGCTGCTGCCGTTCGAGCGGCTGGGCATCACGCGCAGCGCATTTCAGCAAGCCATGGGCAAACGAGGCATCGCCATCGGCGTGCACTACCCCTGCATTCCCGGCCTGACCGCGTATCGAGCGCTCGACTATCGGGAAGAGCAATTCCCGAACGCGTCGAGAATCGGTCGGGAAACGGTGACGCTGCCGCTGTTCCCGGCCATGACCGACGACGACGTGCGTCGGGTCTGCACCACTCTTCGCGACGTTCTGGCGAACCGATCATGAGCGCCCGTCCCCACATCGCACTTCGTCCGGCGCCGCGGCTGAGCGTCATCATTCCCGTTTTCAACGAGGAATCGTGTCTGCCGGCGTTGTTTGCAAGGCTCTACCCGGCGCTCGATGCGCTTCATCGTCCTTACGAATGTATCTTCATCGACGATGGCAGCCGGGATCGGTCGGTCGCTCTGCTTCGGGAGATGTTCCAACGCCGTCCGCATGAAACGCGCATCGTGATCTTGCGCGGCAACTTCGGACAACACTCGGCCATTCGGGCGGGATTCGAACGCGCTCGCGGCGACTTCGTGGTCACGCTCGATGCGGACCTGCAAAATCCACCGGAAGAGATCGCGCAACTGGTCGCACGCTTCGATGAAGGTTACGACTACGTCGGCACCGTTCGCGAACGACGCCGAGACGTATGGTGGCGGCGCAAAGCATCGTCGGCGATGAATGCGGTCCGCGAGCGCATCTCAGGCATTCGCATGGCCGACCAGGGCTGCATGTTACGCGGCTACTCCCGAGCGATCGTCGACACGATCAATCGATCGCGCGAAGTCACTACCTTCCTGCCCGCGCTCGGGAGTCTGTACGCGATGCGCCCGGTCGAGATTCCGGTGCGGCACGAGGAGCGCGAGGCCGGCACCTCGAAATATTCCATGTATCGCCTGATCCGCCTCAACTTCGACCTGATGACCGGATTCTCGCTCGTGCCGCTGCAGCTGTTTTCCATGGCGGGCATCGTCATCTCGATGCTGTCGCTGCTGTTCGTCGTGTTTCTGGCCGTGCGTCGCCTGATCGTCGGCCCGGAAGCGCAAGGCGTCTTCACCCTGTTCGCAATCGTGTTCCTGCTGATCGGCATCGTGCTGTTCGGCATCGGGCTGCTGGGCGAATACATCGGGCGAATCTACTTGCAAGTTCGCGATCGACCCCGATACGTGGTCGACGCCGTGATCGAAGACGAGCCGCACGGAGAAGCACCGTGACCAGCGCCGTCGTATTCGCCTATAGCGAGGTCGGCGTGCGATGCCTGCGCGTGCTGCTGAGTCAGGGCATGCGGATCGAGCTCGTCGTCACGCACGAAGACGATCCCAAGGAACAGCAGTGGTTCGACTGCGTGGCTCGCGTGGCCCGAGAGAATGGTTTGGTCGTGGCGACCCCGGACGATCCGAACGCAGACACGGTGGTCGAGCGCGTCGGGGAGTTGCATCCGGATTTCCTGTTCTCTTTTTATTACCGCCACATGTTGTGCGAACGTCTGCTCGCCACGGCGAGCCGCGGTGCGCTGAACATGCACGGTTCGCTGCTGCCGAAGTATCGCGGTCGGGCGCCGGTCAATTGGGCCATCGTCAACGGTGAAACCGAGACCGGTGCGACGCTGCACTACATGCAGGCAAAGCCCGATGCGGGGCCGATCGTCGGCCAGGAGGCGGTGCCGATCCTGATCAACGACACGGCGCTGGATGTATCGCTGAAGGTGGCGGACGCCGCCGAACGATTGCTGGAACGGTGTTTGCCGGATTTGATCGCGGGACGCGCACCGGGCGTTCCGATGGATCTGTCCCGCGGCTCGTACTTTGGACGCCGCCGGCCACAAGACGGCGAGATCCTCTGGGACCGGCCGGCGCTGGAAATTCACAATCTGATTCGCGCGGTGGCCCCGCCATTCCCCGGCGCGTTCGGTGAGTGTGGCGGACACATCCTGCGAGTGCTCGGCAGCCGCTATCTCGACCGTCCGGCGCGTCACTTCTGGCAGGCACCCTGTCTCTATACCGAAGATAACGAACTACAACTGGACTGCCTCGACGGCAAGCAACTCACCCTGACGCGTGCCGAGCTCGACGACGTCCCTTTCTCAGCGGTCTCCTTCGCTGCTCGCTTTGGAGCAGCGCCCATTCCTCTTTCATTAACGAGCAACACGCGGCGGGTCTCATGAAACGCATACTCATCCTGGGCGTCAATGGCTTCATCGGTCATCACTTGACGAGACAGTTGCTCGCCCACACCGACTGGCACGTCTACGGCATGGACCTGCAAGCGGATCGCGTCGAGCGTTTTCGTAACAATCCGCGCTTCGAGTTCGTCGAAGGCGACATCACCATCAATCGCGAATGGGTGGAGTACAACGTGCGCAAATGCGACGTGGTGTTGCCGCTCGTCGCGATTGCCACGCCGGCCACTTACGTGCGCGAGCCGCTGCGCGTGTTCGAGCTCGACTTCGAAGCCAATCTGCCGATCATCCGGTACTGCGTGAAGTACGACACGCGGATCATCTTCCCGTCCACCTCGGAAGTGTACGGGATGAGCCCCGACGCGAGCTTCGATCCATACGCATCGAATCTGGTGCTCGGTCCGGTCACCAAATCCCGCTGGATCTATTCGTGCGCCAAGCAATTGCTGGACCGGATCATCTGGAGCTACGGGCTGGAAGGCAAGCTCGACTTCACGCTGATCCGCCCGTTCAACTGGATCGGCTCGGGGCTCGATAGCATCCACACGCCGAAGGAAGGCAGCTCACGAGTGCTCACTCAATTTCTGGGGCACATCGTGCGCGGCGAGAACATTCAGCTGGTGGATGGCGGCGAACAGATGCGCTCCTTCACTTACGTCGACGACGCGATGGACTGTCTATTGCGCATCATCGACAACCCCGGCGGCATCGCCAGCGGCAAGATCTATAACATCGGCAACCCCGCCAACAATTATTCGATCCGGCAGCTCGCCGAGATGATGCTGGAGATCGCGCGTTCGCGACCGGCATATCGCGAATCGGCGCGACGCGTACGGATCACCGAGGTCTCCTCCGCGCGTTACTACGGCGAGGGCTATCAAGATATTCAAACGCGCGTGCCCGGCATCGAAAACACCTGCAGCGATCTGAATTGGCAACCCAAGGTCGACATGCGTACCGCGCTGGAAGCCATCTTCGATGCATACACCGAAGACCTCCCCGAGGCGCGCGAGCTGACGACCACCGGCAATTTTCCGGTGATCGACGAGGCGTCGCCAAGATCTGCGCAGGCCATGCATCAGTGACCGCGCGGATCGCACTGAAGGTCGACGTCGATACCCTGCGCGGCACGCTCGAGGGTGTGCCGCCGCTCGTCGATCTTCTGAAGCGCCACCAGGTCAACGCGACGTTTCTGTTCAGCCTCGGTCCCGATAACACCGGCCGCGCACTTCGGCGCATCTTCCGTCCTGGATTTCTCGGCAAGGTGCTGCGCACTTCCGTCGCTGCCAATTACGGGCTGAAAACGCTTTGTTACGGGACCTTGCTGCCCGCCCCCAACATTGCCGAACGTGCTGGCGATGTGATGCGCGCGGTCCGGGACGCTGGCTTCGAAGTCGGTGTCCACTGCCACGATCATGTCTTGTGGCAGGATCATGTCGCTGCCCGGAGCTACGATTGGACCCGACAACAGATGCAACTCGCCGTGGATGAGTTTCAGAGCGTTTTCGGAGAGCAGCCTAAAGTGCACGGTGCGGCCGGCTGGCAGATCAACGAGTTCGTGCCGAGGATCGAAGCCGAGCTCGGCTTCGATTACGCGAGCGACACTCGCGGCAATGCACCTTTCCGGCCGGTCTTCCATGGGGAGGCGTCACTGTGCCCGCAATTGCCGACGACGCTGCCGACCTTCGACGAAGTCATCGGTGTCGCGGGCTGCACCGAGCAGAACGTTGCGGACGTGGTCCTGGAACATAGTCGGATGCCGCAGTCGGATAGCCAGGTGTTCACGTTGCATGCCGAGCTTGAAGGGATGAGATTGCGGCCGGCATTCGAGCGGCTGCTCCGGCTGTGGCTCGATCAAGGAGTGCAGCTGTGTTCCATGCGTGAGGTGTATCAGCGCCTGCCGCGGGATGTGCCGGCCCACACCATCCAATTCGGACAGATCGCCGGCCGCACCGGTGATCTCGCTTGCCAAAGCTCGACGTGTTTCGATCGTCCCGCGATTCGAACGGCTGGCGGATGATGCCCACGATCCGTCGGTCGCTTTGAGTGCGTTCGCTAGACGATTGCTGGCGCAATTGAGCTCACTCCACGAAGTCGCGCGCTTTGAGTCACCGGTGCGCGCTCGCCATCGAGTTCTCGCGCACCCTGGCCGTGAATTCTGTGTAGAGATAGCTCGCCGGTAAACCCATTCGCCGACTGGCTAGCGTGGGCGCGGTGTTGGGGATGGGTAACCGTTCGAACATCGCTCCCAGATTCTTCAGCATCCGCTGCTCCCAGGACTTCAGGCGCCATTGCTCACCCTGCAAGTCCAGTCGTTCCGTCAGCCAGTCGGGCAAGAGAGAAATCCCAGCGCGAGCCATAGTCGATTGCAGTGGACGAAGGAACCGCGGCAGCGCGGATGTCCGCTGCACGATATCGAGGAACTGCAAAACGATCGGATGCGCCTCGAGATGCGGTCGCATCCGCTCGAATTGTTCACGCTTCTCCGCTATCGATTGCGGCGCCCCGTGCGCCAGAAACAGCCGGGCCGACACCATCGACTCTCGATAGAAGTAATCCCGTTGCGCATCCGACAGCGGCCGACAGAAGGCGGCATAAGCTTCCATGAAGCCGAAGCTTACCGTGCACTGAACCCAGTTCAACAGTTCGGGATCGTTGGCCCGATACGGCGTTCCCTTCGGCGTCGTTCCTTGCACCCTCGCATGCATGGCGACTACACCTCGGATCAGCTTCTCCGCCACGGCGACCGGGGCATACACACTCACGTGAGTCATCAGTCCGGTCCGCTGCATCCGGGTGAGCGGATCGGTTCGAAAGATCGAATGTTCCCAAACACCGGTGCGCACCCGTTCCTCGGCCAGCTCCAGGAGCACAGCGGTGATGCCGCCGACGAACAGCGACACCGGGTTCTTGAAGACCTGCCACGCGAGCGAATCCGGTGCATACAACGCGGGCGCACCGCTCGGCCGCAGAAAATCCACTTGCGGAAGCGCTCGTCGGCGCGGCTCCCGGGGCTCGTTGCTCATTGGGCTTCCTTCATACAACGGTGAACGCTCGGTCGCGATCGTCGGAACGATGCGGTTGTGATCAGAACTACATTCCCGTCGCTCCATACGTTCGCGGCGACTGGGAAAGCGCACGACCACGTTGGCGTTACTCGCCACGGCGGGCCAGTAGTATTTGTCCAGCACATTGCGGGACCAGAGCGCGACCTACCAGCGATCCTCCGCGCTTCGTAAGCCGATGCTGACGTACGGATCGGCGAAGTACGTGCCAATCTGCTTGTGCTTGTAATCGTAGTAGAACGCCGCCAGATTGGTTTGCAGTGTGCGCCCTGCGGCCGTCGATTTCAGACCGAGCTCATAGGCCGTCAACAATTCCTGTTTTACTGGCGCGTTCTGCCGCGCGATGTTCGCTGGATCGATGGGTGTCATGCCGGCCTTTGCACCGCGTGACACCGATGCGTGAAGACGTTATAAGCGGGACGCAAGTGCGACAGCGCATCGGGGCGCTCGTCTCGCTCGATAACGAGTCGACTATCCGGGCGCGCCCTTCTTCGCCACGATCAGTTCCGTTTCGACCCGTTCCTTGAACACACCGGATGGGGTGATCTTTCGCAGAGTCTCAGCCAGCTCGCGCTCGAACTCCGCGGCACGAGCGCCGAACGCCGACTTCGGGGACGTCGACAACGAATACACGTAACCGCAAATGGAAGCGATGTCACGCTCGAACTCGATCGCATACTCCGTCACGGTGAACAGGGAAAAATGGGCCGACCGTAGCAACGAAGGCTCGTGCGGGAGTTCGGGACTTCTACACGAATGTCGCTCGTTAGCAGCAACGTAACGAGCTACCACGTCAAACACCGGCGGTTCCCAACTCTCCTGTGGCCGCCGACGGCCAGGATTGATCAGAACCAAACCGCCGCCGGGTTCGAGCAGTTGAGCAACCCGCTGAAGCACCCGATCTCTTTGCATCCAATGAAAGGACTGCCCCATCGTCACCACGTCGAAGCGGCCGAGATCCTGCCTCACGTCCTCTGCCTTCAGACAGCACCACTGGATGTTACTGCAGCCGGCGGACTCGGCATGCTTACGCCCTTCCTCTATCATTTCCACACATGGATCGACCGCGACCACCGAACCGACCCTCTGTGCGAGCGGAACGGTCACCGTACCCGGTCCGCACCCGAGGTCCAGCACCCGGCTGCGGTGGTTCAGTCCAAAGCTCGCTTGAATGCTCGAAAAGGCTGCCGGAGCATACGGGGCGCGAAATTTGTAGTACGCCGCGCATTCGGCGAAGACGAGCTTTGCTAGATCGGCCATGCTCGCATCATATCCGACGGCGGCCTGGCTCCTCCGCTACACTGTTCCGAAGCCGTGCGCCGCCGACCGCATTCGGTGCAAACTAGCGGCGGTACAAACGGGTGGATTCGTTCAGGAGGCCGGGAATGAAGCACTTTCTGCTCTTCTATGAAGTGGGCGCCGACTATGTGGAAAAACGTGCGCAGTTCAGAGAGGCCCACCTGCGCAAGGCCTGGGACTCCATCGCCCGCAACGAGATGATCCTCGGCGGCGCGCTGGCCGATCCGACGGACGGCGCGGTCATTTTGTTTCGTGGGGAATCACGAGAAGTCGCCGAGGCATTCGCGAAGTCGGATCCCTATGTCCAGAACGGACTGGTCAATCATTGGTACGTGCGCGAGTGGACGACCGTCGTGGGGGAAATGGCCGTCCATCCGGTTTCACCTCCTAAGTGAACCGTCAGGGCTGACCCTCGCCGAATCGCTTGCGAACCAGCTCGCGAAACGCCTGCTCGGATTGCGGCTTGACGAACACCGCGACGATTTCCGGACGCGCGGCGCGCACCCTGGCCTCCAGTTCGTAGATCCTCTGCTCGACCTCAGGCGCGCGCAACTCATCGTTGAATT
This sequence comes from Pseudomonadota bacterium, assembly GCA_023391815.1. Taxonomy (GTDB): domain Bacteria; phylum Pseudomonadota; class Gammaproteobacteria; order Steroidobacterales; family Steroidobacteraceae; genus Steroidobacter. Next base: position 38,344 of record JAEWAF010000079.1, on the reverse strand, counting down.
TCAAGCTGAGGGCAACCGCGATCTGATCCGGCGCCAGCTGCATGCTCAACACTCCGAAGGCTTGCTGCACGCCCGGCTGCGCGGCCGCCAACTGCAGAATCGCATCGGCCAGGTGAGAATCGGCTCGCTCTCCGATCAACAAACTCTTGCTCTCACGCGCCAGCAAGACGGCCACGCAGGCCAGGATCAGCCCGATCAGAATGGATGCAATTCCGTCGAAACGCGGCAGATCCAGCGAGGTCGCGGCGAAAGTGCCCAAGGCGGCAATTGCGATGCCCGCCAACGCGGCGCTGTCCTCGAAGAAAACAACGAACAACGGTGGGTCCTTGCTACGCCGGAACGCCTGATACAGGCCGAGCTCGCCGCGCGAGGCGTCGAATTGCCGGAACGAGACCCACCAGGACGCGCCTTCGAACAGGAACGCGAGCGCCAGGACGATGTAGTTCACCATCGGATCCTCGATGGACTCGGGCGCGAGGACATGGCGGATGCCTTGATAGATATTGACGCCGGCCCCCAGCGCGAACACCAGCAAGGCAACGATGAAGCTCCAGAAATAAAGCTCGCGTCCATAGCCGAGCGGATGCCCGCGATCCGGGCGGCGCCGCGACTGACGCATGCCGTACAGAAGCAGCACTTCGTTGCCGGTATCGACGCACGAATGCACCGCCTCGCTCATCATCGCCGAGCTGCCCGTCCACACGGCGGCCGCGGCTTTGGTGACAGCCACCAGGATGTTGCCGATCAGAGCGGCATAGACGGTGCGCTTCGATGAGCCTTCATTGCGCGACATTCTCCGCGACTCGATGGTTGGAAGATCCAGCGACTTCTCGATGCTCAGAATGCCGCACGATGGGGCGTGCGTCCTCCGGAATATCCACGCCGAACGGGGAATGTGCCAGCTCTGCGGATAAAGTCGACGGCAGTGTCCGCGAGCACGTACACCAAGGCCGAAGCCGCGATCGCTCATTCACCCGTTTGACGGTGCGGACTGTCGACCGGCTTGGATTCGGGCGAGCCTCGCTGTCGCAGGAAGATGGTGAGGACCACCATGGACCAGATCGCCAGAAACTCGCTCTGCCAGTTCTGAAACGACTGGAACCAGAACCGCGCATGCGTGAGGAACTCCCAGAGCGTGGCTTCCGATTGTGCGTGCAACCGCTGTTCTTCGTTGAACGCAGCGAGCCCGCCCAGCGCATGAGAGACGAATGAGACGAGGAACAGCGCGAGGAACGCCAGACTGAGCGAGTACTCGTACACTCGCAGCTTCCATCCGCCCGCCTTCACCGGGCCGGGTGCATCGCTGTTACGAGTCAGCCGCGGATCGCGATCCACCTCTTCGGGCTCGTCCGGCGACTTCGATTCGGCGGAGCCGCGCTGATAAAGAAACACTGTAAATAGTACGTAAGCAAACATCTGCAGAAACTCGCTTTCCCAATTTTCCGCAGTCGCTTCGACGAAACTGCCGCTGCCCAGGTATTGAACGAAAGTGGGCGCGGGCTGGCCATGATCCCGTTGTTCTTCGCTCTCATCGAGCCAACCGGTCACCGCCTGGCCGGCCCAGAACAGCATAAAAAGCGCGAACAGCACCAGGGACAGCCCGTTGTCGCGCCAGAATCGCTTCATCTCGAACCTCCGTCGATCACCCGGTACATTCACCAAACCCACATCGGCCGACCCGAGATCCACGCAAGCACAAAAAGGGGGCGAGGACCCGCCGTCCCCGCCCCCGATGATTGCCGCTGCCGGTACGCTATCGAACGATCTTGATCAGCTCTCGATCGGCTCGGCTGACGCCTTTGTCGCCTTGCGCTGAGAGCTCCCCGCGCCGGTCTTCCCACTTCAGGTGAGTGGAGCGTCCGACGCCCTTTTCATAGTCGTAGGACACACCGTCGTCGTCATAGAGCGTGAACTCGGCGTTCCTGCCAGGATAGACGCGAATCTCCTTGAGCGACTGAGGCGTCGCCGTGCTGGCGATGTCGACGCCCATCGGCACGATGGAACCGGCGCGCACGAACAGCGGAATCACATCGATCGGCGCCGCGACAGTGATCGTCTGGCCGCCGCTCAGCTTCTCGTTGGTCCAATAGTTGTACCAGTCGCTGCCGGCCGGCAGATAAACCTCGCGGCTTTCTGCGCCCTGCTCCGTCACCGGCGCGACCAGAAACGCCGGGCCGAACATATATTGATCGCCGATGCTGTGAACCTTGGGATCGTCGGGGAAGTCCATGAACAGGGCACGCATGAAAGGCGCGCCGGTGTCATAGGTCCGCTTTCCCAGCGAATACAGATACGGCATCAGGGTGTAACGCAGCTTCAGATATCGGCTGATGATCGCTTCGGCTTCCTTGCCGTACGACCACACCTCAGTTTGCTTCCGCAGCCCGTGCGCGCGCATGGTCGGCAAGAATGTTCCGTACTGATACCAACGGACCACCAACTCTGGATAGTCGTCGTAGTTGCCGACGACATCGCGCGCGTCGGACGGGTCGACGAGGGGCTTGCGCTCCGCTTTCTCATGCGGTGTGTACCACTGCCAGCCGCCGATGTCGTTGCCCCAATAGGCGAGGCCCGAGGCCGTGAAGTTCAGACCGGTCGTGACCTGCTGCTTCAACGCTTCCCAAGTCGGATGAATGTCCGAGGACCAGAACAAATTGCCATAGCGTTGCGACCCGATGTAAGCCGCACGAGCCAGAATCAAGTTGCGCTTGTTGGGGCGGTCCCGTCGCGAACCCTCCGCGACGCCCTGCGTGTGGACCAGCGGATACAGATTCCGATAACGATCGCCGGTGCCGATGCTGTAGAAGTAGCCGTCGGGCACCAGGTCCGGCTCGGTCTCGTCCAGCCAGAACCAATCGAAGCCTTGCGACGCGATGTTGTCCCGGATCTTGCTCCAGAACCATTCGCGCGCTTCGGGGTTGGTGCTGTCGAGCAAAGCGCCGGCGCGATCGCTGCGAATCGGCAGGCCGTCGACCGGCCGACCGTCGGCGTGTTTCAGCAACCAGCCTTTGGACGCGAGCAGATCGAAGTAGCGCGACTCCAGTTCGAAGCGCGGCCAGACGCTGATCATCGAGCGCACGCCCTGCTCGTTGAGCGTCTTATTCATCGCCGCCGGCGATGGGAAATCGACCGGGTTGATGTCCAACTGCCCCATGCGCGTCCAGTAGAACCAGTCGACGACCATGATGTCGAGCGGATAGCCGCGCTGACGATAGCCTGCCGCCACGTCGAGCACCTGTTTCTGATTCTCGTACCGCGCCTTGCTTTGGATGTAGCCGAACGCAGCCTTGGGCGGTAGCGGTGTGACGCCGGTGAGCTTGCGATAGCCCGCGTAAAGATCGTCAGCCGTGTCGCCCGCGATCACGAAATACGAAACGCGCTCACCGACCTTCGATTGCCACGACGTACGGCCTTGCAGTCCCGGTGAGACGGTCGTGCTGGAAGGATTGTCCCAAAGAATGCCGTATCCCTTGTTCGTCACCAGGAACGGCACACAAACCGTTTCGCCGGCGGGCGCGTCGTAGTTGTGCCTGCAGTCGATCGTGCGGCCGCGATGATCGAGAATGCCTTCCTGATTCTGGCCCAGACCGTAGTAGTGCTCATCGGAAGGCGCGACAAAGCTGGCGCCGACGCGGAATGTTTTCTCGCCATTCACCGTGTGAGGTGCCAGTTCCCAGCCGCTCATCTGGACGATGGTCTCACCGCCGGGCTTGCGTACCGTCAGCGAAACCGGCGGCAGCGAAGGCGCGAAGTAACGCTGCATCTGATTCGGCGGCCCCGGATTGGGTTGCGCCTTCACCTCGACGGCCAACGCCGATGAAGAGAAAACATCCCCGGACGCAGTCACGTCGTGCTTCCAACCGCTGGCGTTCGGAGTGGCGATGAAGCCGTAGCCGGGAGGAGCCACCGCCCGCTCCTTCTCCAAACTCAACGTGACACGCACGATGTTAGGCGCGTACGGCTCGATCGCGACCAGACTGCCGTTACGATCGAGCAAGCCCAAAGGCTCAGCCGTCACCCCGCCGCTCAAGCTCAGCAGCAACGCCACTATCACCGATCGATTCATTCGTTTGTTCCTAAGGGTTGGTAGACGCGAGCGCCGCGGTCCGGATCAAGCCGCTTTGCAATTGTTCTCGATGAACTGTCGATGGCTGGGCATGCGCGCGACGGCGGCATGTAGCTTGGTTCGCAATCCATCGGCCTTCTGCTGCAACTCCGCGATCGGCATGATGTCGGCCACCGGATCCCAGCGCCGCGGCTCGACGCCTTGACCCAACATGACCGCGACCCAGCTTGCGTCGGCGAACAGTTGCCCGTCATGCCGCGCGACCTTGCCTCGCGAGCGAAACAACTCCAGCCGATGCGCGAGCGTATCCGGAATGGACATCTGCTGACAGTCGCGCCAGAACGGCTCGTCGCGACCGTTTGCGACGTAGTGAAGAATGATGAAATCGCGGATCTGCTCGTACTCCGCGATGCTGAGTCGATTGAACTCGTCGCTCGCCGTCGGATCGGGGGACGCCGAGTAAGGAAGCAAGGACAGGAATCGAAACACGGCCGACTGCACCAGATGCAGGCTGGTCGATTCGAGCGGCTCCATGAAGCCGCCGGCCAATCCCAATGCTACGCAGTTGCCATTCCAGAACAGCTTCCGTCTGCCGGCGGTGAAACGCAGGAGCTTCGGTTCCGCGAGCGCCTTGCCGTCCAGATTGGCGAGCAGAATGCGCGCCGCTTGCTCGTCGCTGACGTAGTTCGAACAGTAAACATGTCCGTTACCCGTGCGATGCTGAAGCGGGATACGCCACTGCCAGCCCGCCTGATGCGCCGTCGAGCGGGTGTACGGCACAAATCCCTCTTCGTTTCTTTCGCAAGGCAGGGCGAGTGCACGATCACATGGCAACCACTGTGACCAGTCTTCGAACCCGGTTCCGAGCGTGCGCTCGATCAGCAGACCTTGGAACCCGGAGCAATCCAGAAAGAAGTCGCCGGCAATATTCCGGCCGTCCTGGAGCCGCAATCCCTCGATGAGGCCGCTCTCGCCATCGCGATCCACGTGCACGATGCGCCCCTCGTGTCGCACGACGCCCCGCTGTTCCGCGTAACTTCGAAGGAATCGCGCGTAGAGCCCGGCGTCGAAGTGATATGCATACGCGAGCTGCGGCATGTCCCTAGGCATGGTCGGAAACGGCGGCAAGAAACGACACTGCTCCGCCGCGATCGCCGCGGGCGAATAATCGCTCAGCGGATGAGGATGGCCGCTCGCTTTGAGGCGCAGCCAGAATTGATGAAACGAAATGCCGTCGATGTTGGCACCGAATTCGCCGAATTGATGAAAGTAGCGCTGCCCGGCGCGGCCCCAATGCCGGAACTCGATGCCCAGCTTGAAACTGGCCTGCGTGGCACGGACGAACTCGCGCTCGTTGATTCCCAGGACCTTGTTGAAGAATTGCAGCGGCGGAATGGTCGCCTCGCCGACGCCGACCGTGCCGATCTCCTCGGACTCGATCAAGCTGATCGGATGAGCGCCCTCGATCGCTTGGGCCAGCGCGGCGGCAGCCATCCATCCCGCGGAGCCGCCGCCGACGATCACGAAATGCATAGGGCCTGTGCCTAGAAGGTGTAGCGTACGAACACGTTGTAGCGCCGGTCCGCGCTCACCCAGTTGTGATAAGTAAGACCGGTCTTATCGACGAAGTTATCGACCAGGACGCGATACGGCGCGTCGGTGAGATTGACGGCCTGCAAGCCGAGCTTGAGCTTGGGCCGGACATTCCACACCACCGAGCCGTCGAGCTGACCGTAGTCGTCGGCCCAGGCGGGAATGTTCAGATTGGCAGCCGCCATCGTCAGCACGTACTTTTCACGCCAGTTGTAAGCCAGCCGTGCCTCGAAGCGCTCCGTGCTGTAGTACAGCTCGGCGTTGTAACTGGTCTTGCTCAATCCTTCCAACGGATAGTTGTCCAGCGCTGCGTTGTCGCGCTGATTCTGATCGTATGGATTCGCGGCCACGTTGCGCGTACCGCCGCTCTCCACATAAGTGAACGCCGCCCGCGCGCCGAAGTTTTTCCAGAAGCCCGGCAGGAAATCGAAGAAGCTGTTATAGGCGACCTCGAAGCCCTGCACGTAGCCGTTGCCTTGATTCTCCGGGCGCAACACGCGGACCGTGCGGGTCTGACCGTTGTTGGTGTACTCCACGGAAGCGTTCAACGACGTTTCCATGAAGCCTTCGAGTTGTTTGTAGAAAATCGCCCCGGTCAGGGAGTTGGTGGGATTGATGTACCACTCCGCGGCCAGATCGTATTGCCACGAGCGCATCGGCTCCAGGTCGGGATTGCCCGAGAAGCCATTGTACTGAGACACACAGTTGCCGACGCCCGCGCCATCCGGCAACTCACTGCACGTGCCATTCACCATCACGCCGAGCTTTGCCTGAATGTTGATCGCCGGTAACAACAACGGGAAGTCGGGCCTCGCCAGCGAGCGCGCGACCGCCAGCCGCAGGAACACGTTGTCCTGCACCTTGTAGCGCAGGTTCAAACTGGGCAGCACGTCGGTATAGGTATTCTCGTCGGTTGCTTCGTAGGAGGCGCCATTCGCGAACGCCGACTCGTCCGGCGCGCCGATCAGATTGGCGCCGCTGAATGTGAGCAATCCCGTGCCGCGATTTTCGGTCCGCACCACCCGCACCCCCAGATTCCCATCGAGCTTGCCTTTTCCGAAATGCGCGTTGACGTAACCCGCCAGCGTCTTTTGAGTCTGAGTGTTGATGCCGAGACCGTCGTTGCCGGGCGTCGTATCCGCATAGTCGCCATTCCACGGCGTCCAGTCGCAGCAGTTCGTTCCAAACGTTTCCACGCTGTGGATGGTGTTCTCGAAGGCCGCCCGGCTGTTGAACGCCGAGGATCGAGGGAACATATAAACGCTCGGTGCACGGCCGCCATGGAACCAATCCGAGAATCCCTGCTGGAAATAAGGCACGCTCCCGTCGCCAAAGGTCGTGGCACCGCCGCCCCACGATTGAGCGACCGTTCCCCAGCGATAACCCGTTTCCCGGGTGGTCGAGCTGTAATCCTCTTCACGGACGCCGAAGCGGATCCGATCCAGCCAGTCGCTGTTATCGAACGTGTACTCGCCGTCGGCGCGATACGCCCAGGCATCGGCATCGTTGTCCTCGTAATGATCCATCGCCCAGCCGTAGTAATACTGGTCGGGATCGGTCATCACGCTGTTCGGTCGCACTCGGATGATGGGCTCGTCGCTGCCGTTCAGGCGCAGATCGATCCCCAATGCCGCCGGGTCGCTTTGCGCGAAGGTCGGCGATCCCAGCGTCAGGTCGGCGGCGGTCGTGTCGGCGAGCGCCCGCTGCACATCCACGTCGAAACGCCATTGTTCGGCCGGTCGCCAGGTTAGATGTAGAGCGGCGTCGTGATTCTTGCTTTCGCGCTCGTTGTAGCGAGCCGACCCGTTGAAAGCGTTGTTCGCGATGTCGCCGCCGACCAGGTAGCCGTTCGAGACTCGTAGGTTGGTGCCGGTCAAGGAGTTGCCCTGCTCGGTCCACAAGGCGTTCTCGTTCTGCTCGACGGTCGCGTCCGCGATGAAGTATTGGAAGGACACGTCCACGCTGTCGTTGGGCCGCCATTGAACAGCGAGCGATCCACCGAGGCGATCGCGATCGACCGTGAGCTCACGCCAACCCACGCCACCGGGCGCGAATACCGTCTGACCTTCGTAGCCAGGCAAGTTGGTGCGCGCATAGTACTTGTCGATGTGCATCGTATGCGTCTGACTGGTGAGCTGCGACGCGCTGCCCGAGATGAGGAAGCCGAACTCGCCGATGCCGGTGTCCCAGCGATCGCTGAAAAGAAACGAACCGGACGGACGCTCCTTGTTCGCAAGATCGCCGACCGCGTACTCCACCGACAGGCCGGCGACTCGATCGGGGCTGTCGAATGGCAATCGGGTACGCAGGTCCACGGCGCCCGACAGGCCGCCTTCGATCATCGCCGCGGAGGGGTTCTTGTACACGTCGACGGCGGCCATCAGCTCGGGCGGAATATCTTCGAAGCCCAAGGTGCGACTCTCCTTCGCCGAGAATGCCGAGCGGCCGTTCAGCTCGCTGCGGACCCAGCTCGTACCGCGAATGGTGGCCCCGGATCCCTCCACAGCGATGCGATCGGCATCGCGCGCCTCGGGCACTCGACCGATCGCGACGCCAGGAATGCGCTGAAGGACTTCGGTGACGCTCCGATCGGGCAACGCGCCGATATCGGCCGCGGTGATCGAATCGAGAATTTCTTCCGCGTCCGCCTTGCGAGCCTGCGATGTTTTCAATTGTTCGCGCAGACCGGTAACGACGACCTCTTCCACTTCGGCCGCCGCACCGGACGCATTCTGTGACTGCGCTGTGGTCGTCGCCAACGCCAGCACTAGCGCCAGAGCCGGTGCGGTGGGCCCCGGGTTAGTAACGTGAAGCGCCCGGCGCACGGCGTGAGTCACGGACCATCCGTGCTCCGCCCCGTGTGAACTCACTTCAGCCATAACAACGTATCCCCCATTGTTTGACCCGTGCCACTCGTTGAGGGATTCGCAAGCGCGACGGCGCGCTTGTTTCACGCGATCGTCACTGTCCCCCACTCGTCCTTGCCGGTCCGGCCACGACGGGCCGGATCGTCAATGAAATATTGTTCACTAATGATCATACGCCTTAACTCGGACAAATGTCTATCGCTGGACAAACATTTCTCCAGTGCGCGTTACCAGGCGTAAATGCTGGCCCACGGATAAGTCCCGCCAGTCACCGAGAAGTAGTAATAACCATCGGCCGAGCGCGTGAGCGGCAGCTGGCCGCAGGTTCTCGCCTGTCCGCCCACCGTCAGGGTCCGACCGTCGAAGTTGGAGCAGCCCCAGCCGTTGATGGTCTGGCTGGTTCGATAGCAAACCGCGCCGGTGGTGTTGAAGTTGCCGGTGTTACTGGTGAACGCGACGGGATTGGCACAGGTGCCACCCGTTCCGCTCGTGTTGAACGTCGCAGTCACATTGCGAGCCGCGGTCATCGCGAGCGCGCATGTGCTCGTACCGGTGCATGCTCCACTCCACCCAGCGAACAAGGAACCACTAGCCGCCGCAGCGGTAAGTGTTACGGAGGTGCCGTTCGCATAGTTCGCGGTGCAAGTGCTACCGCAATTGATTCCGGATGGCGACGACGTGACGGTGCCACCGCCGGTCCCGGTCTTGGTCACCGCGAGAGAAAACGTAGTCGCGGTGCTGTTGAAGGTCGCCGTGACTGAACGGGCCGCGGTCATCGAAACGGTGCATGCACCGGTCCCTGAACATGCGCCGCTCCAACCAGCGAATGCGGAACCGCTCGCAGCCGTTGCGGTCAGCGTGACCGATGTGCCGTTTGAATAACTCGCGCTGCAAGTACCGCCGCAGTTGATTCCAGAAGGAGTCGACGTCACCGTGCCACTGCCCGCTCCCGCCTTCGTGACAGTGAGCGTGTAGTTCCCTGGAGTGCCGACGCCGGCGCCGCGCTTGATCGCGTCCAGAACGCCCTGGTCGATCACTGCGCCAGTGTTCCGATCGAAGATCGCGAAGCCATTCGTCTGGCCGGGTTGCACGCCGTTGTCCCAGTAGAACGTTTTGAGCCCGTTCGTGGCCGCGGCTCGATTGACGTACTCGAGATAGTACTGCCGCGCCGGCAAGCTCAGATTCGGACGCGTGGCCACGCCGTACTCGCCGATGATTACCGGGATGTTCTGGCTGACCCACTTCGTTTTGACTTGCGCGAACAGGTCGTCGTGATAAGCCTCCTGCGCCCAAGTGCACGCGCTCTGACTGGGATACGGCGCGCCCCAGTACAAACAGCTGCCACTCGGGTTCAGCGTGAAGTCATACGGATCGTAGTGATGAATCTCGACGATCAGCCGATTCGGGATCGTATCGGCCGGCATCGAGAAATAGTTCAGGCCATGCCAGGCGTTGGTGTTGTAGGTCTGCACGACCAGCGTGCGCGAGGCGTTGTTGCCACCGGTGGCACGCACGGCGTTTACAAAAGTCTGGTTATAGGACTGCTGAACGGTGATGTGCTCGGTGGTCGGTGTGCCGTAGTCGGCGTGCACTTCGTTCGTGCCGGCGAACAACAGCCGCTCGTTGTAATCGCGGAACGCGGTCGCGATCTGCGTCCAGTAGGCGTTTTGTTTCTGATTGACCGCCGTCTGATACGAGTACAGCGGATGTTCCTCGAGCCATCCGCCATCCCAATGAATATTCAACACCACGTACATGCCTTGGCCGTACGCGTAGTCGACCACTTGTTTGACCCGAGCCATCCAGGCCGCATCGATGGTCATGGTCGACTGGTTGGCGTGACAGTCCCAAGCCGCCGGAATGCGAATGGAGTTGAAGCCGGCGGCCTTGACCGAGTTGATGAACTGCTGAGTGACCGCGGGATTGCCCCAGGCGGTCTCGCCGCATTGAGCTTCGAGCGTGTTGCCCAGGTTCCAGCCGAGTTGAATTTGTGCCGCGACCTGCGTCGCTGTCGGCAACGTCTGCGACCACACCGCCATGGGCCACAGGAGCAGCAGCGCCCAAAGCACGTTCCGTCGCAGCGGAGACCACTTGAATCCGTTCATGTGTCACCCCCTGATGATGTCGTCGCCCGTGCGCGATTTCGATCGCGCTTCAGCCGCGCCGACGTTGCTCGTTGCTCGTTGGCTTCGACGGGCGCCACCGTGAACCTCATTGGCCATCGTTGTCAACAGCGGATTTCCCGTTCGCGCGCTGTCTCCCGAGCCATTCCGGAGCCGATGCGCGGACAACGTCAACAAGAATGCTTGTCGCGTTCCGGCGTTAGCGTCGCGCACCGGGACATTTCTGATACCGCTACCAGCCGCCTGCGAATGGTGCTACCTTTCGGCGCCATTCGTCACGATGACAGGGGATCCGATGAATCGTCCGCCGATGCACCTGCTCGCATGCACCGCCGTCCTGGCGCTCGCCGCATGCTCCTCCAAAGATCAGCCCGCCAGCGCGGATCAGCAGCCACCGGCGCAAGCAAAGCGCGAGTACCTGTCACAGCCGCTGGTCTCGGAGATCTACACAGCGGATCCGTCAGCTCACATCTGGGACGGCAAGATTTATATCTATCCCAGTCACGACATCGACGGGACGACGCCGGAAGACGATCTGGGCGCGCACTTCGAGATGCGCGACTATCGCGTCCTGAGCATGGACAAGATCGGCGGACCGGTGACGGTGCATCCGGTCGCGCTCGATGTCAGCCAGGTGCCTTGGGCCGAGAAGCAAATGTGGGCACCGGACGCGGCGAAGAAGAACGACACCTACTTCCTGTATTTCCCGGCGAAGGACAAGCAAGGCGCGTTTCGAATCGGCGTCGCGACCTCGAAGTCGCCGACCGGCCCGTTCGAGCCGCGCCCCGAGCCGATCAAAGGCAGCTTCTCGATCGATCCGGCGGTGTTCGCCGATAACGACGGCCGCGCCTATATGTACTTCGGCGGCATCTGGGGCGGCCAGCTGCAACGAAACACCACGGGGACCTACGATCCGAATGGATCGAAGACCGATCTTCAGGCGGACGATCAGCCCGCGTTGACCGCGAAGGTCGCGGCACTCACCGACGACATGCTCGAGTTCGCCGAGAAGCCGCGAGATGTCGTGATCCTGGATGAGAACGGCAAACCGCTGCTCGGCGGCGACCACGACCGCCGCTTCTTCGAAGCCTCGTGGATGCACAAGTACAACGGCAAGTACTACTTCAGCTACTCCACCGGCAACACGCACTACATCGTTTACGCTATCGGCGACTCGCCGTACGGACCGTTCAAGTACACCGGCCGGATTCTCGAACCGGTGGAAGGCTGGACCACGCATCATTCCATCGTGGAGTGGGACGGCCGCTGGTGGTTGTTCTATGCCGATTCGCAGCTCTCGGGGCAAACCCGTCTGCGCAACGTGAAAGTCACCGAGCTGTTCCACAACCCGGACGGCACCATCAAGACCATCAATCCGTTCGTGAGTCCCTGAAGCGGACCGGGTCAGCGCCTGGCGCGCGTTGGGTTCTTCGCCGCGCCCCGCTGACCCGCTTTGCGCGTCGCTTTTTCATCCTCGCCGCCGCGCTGGCGATGCACGCGGTCGAAGCCGACGAAGGTGGTGCCGAATTCGGTGGCGGCGTCCAGATGCTCGTACACCGAATCGCCCAACTGCTCGATCACATCCTCGACCAGCAGATTCAACATGCTGCCGATCGGCGCATTGTTGTCCCAGAAACGACCGGAGTCGGTCCGCACCTGCAAGGCGTGCGGAGTGACTTCGCTCGCCCATCGACAGTACGCATCCGTAGCCAGCACCAGCGGCACTTTGAGACTCGTCGCCTTCTGCGCCAGCAAGCGGAACCATCGCGAGTAGCGGCGACAATCGATCATCAGCAGGCAGCTGCGAGCGGTGGCCTCCGTTTTCAGATCCGCGAACGCTCGACTGTCGACGGACAAATAACGTACACCCGGCCGCACGTAAGCAAGCTGATCGGCAAACGCCATGGCCAGGCCACGCTCGGTCTGGAAGCCCGCGACGAACACTTTGTCGGCGGCGGCGATGACTTTGACCACGTCTCGCCACATCGAAGTCTCGGCGAGCGCATGCACAGCCTCGATCGCCTCCAACTCGGCGCGCATGGCTCGCGCCCGTTCGAGGTTTTTAGGAACCGGCGCGGTGGCGGTAGCACCCCGCTTGACCCAGGGCGCACGGGTCGCATCCGGCATCTCCGAGCGCATCTCCGCCCGCAACTCTCCCAAGCCGCGATAGCCCAACGCCTTCAGCGCGCGTCCGACCGTCATCGCGCTGACACCCAATCGCTTGGCGATTGAATCCGCTGTTTCGAACGGCAGTTGCTCGGGATGCGCAGCCAGATGCGCCGCGACGGCCTGCTCCGCCGTGCTCAACTCCGCCGCACGCGACTGTATGAGCGATTGATAGCGGTGCGCGTGCCGGGCTTGAGTCGAACTGTCTTTATCCATTGCTTCGGCTTCGCTCCGATGTTGATCGCGCCGCTATCATGCACCTCGGAGCCGACGATTCAAGAGCGCCTCAGCTTCGAGTGCTTCAAGCCATAGGACGCATACAGCGCGGCACCGATGAGCAACCACAGCAAGAGCCGCACCCATGTGTCGCGCGGTAAGCTCGCCATCAATGCCACGCACACCAGAATGCCGGCAACGGGCACCAAGGGATAACCCGGGACTCGGAACGGGCGCGGCAGATCGGGCCGATGCCGTCGCAAGACGATCACGCCGAGACAAACGATCGCGAATGCGAGCAACGTGCCGATGGAAATCAATTCCCCCAGCAGCTGCAGTGGAAAAGCGCCGGCAATGAGCGCCGCGCTCGCGCCGGTGACGAGCGTTCCAATGTGCGGCGTGCGCCATCGCGGATGGACCGCCACGAACGCCGGCGGCAACAAACCGTCCCGCGCCATGCCGTAGAAAATGCGTACCTGCCCGAGCAGGGTCACCAGCAATGCCGAGATCAGCCCGACCACGACGACCGCTCCGATCAGCGGTTTCGCCCACGCGAGCGCCGGCCCGGCCGCGGCCAGCGCAACGTAGACCGGATCGGCAACGCCCAACTCGCGATAGTCCGCCAGGCCCGTCACCATCAGCGCGACGAGCACGTAGAGCACGGTGCAAATCACGAGCGACGTAATCAATGCCCATGGCACGACTCGTTGCGCCTCACGAGTTTCCTGCGACATCGCTGAAACGGCATCGAAGCCGACGTACGCATAGAAAACGATGGCCGCTCCGGTCACCACGCCACTCACACCGAAATCGCCGAAACCGCCGGTGTTCGCCGGCAGGAACGGTGTCCAGTGCTCGACTTGCACGAACATCAGTCCGGCGATGCCGACGATGAGGATGACCACCACCTTCGCGACCACGATCAAATCGTTGACGCGAGCCGACAGCTGCGTTCCCGCGAGCAGCAATGCCGTACACAGCACGACGACAGCCGCGGCCGGCACGTTGAAAAGACCACCCGTCGCAACGAGTCCCTGCGCCGTGACATCCAACGGCGCCTGCGTCAACGAGGCGGGCAAGATCCAGCCGAAGTCGGCAGCCATCGATGTCGCATAGCCCGCCCAACCGATCGCGATCAGCGAGCTCGCGAACAGATATTCGAGCACGAGACACCAGCCGATGGTCCATGCGACCGCCTCCCCCAACGTCGCGTAAGCATACGTATAGGCGCTCCCAGCGACCGGAACCATCGACGCGAATTCAGCGTAACACAGCCCCGCGAGCGCACACGCGATGCTCGCGAGCACGAACGAGATCACGACCGCCGGTCCGGCGTGCTCAGCCGCCACCGTGCCGGTCAGGACAAAAATGCCCGCACCGATGGTGCTGCCAACGCCGAAGCAAGTGAGACTGAAGAAACTCAGCGTTCGCGGCAAGGCCGCCGAAGCCGGTGTCTGGGTCACCAGCGACTCGACGGACTTGCGTTCGAACAACCTCGACAGGCCGGAGCCGCGCGCCACTAGCGAAGATCCCAGGTCAGCTGCAGGCCGACGGTTCGCGGTCGATTCACGCTGCGCGTGACGTACGGGCTGCGATACTGCGAATCCGACCTCGCCATGACTCGCGACAGGTCGACGTCATCGTTCAGAACGTTGTCGACGAACAGACGCACCGTCCACGCATTCAATTGGAAGCGCGCCGCCACGTTGGTCAGCCAGTAAGCATCCTGCTCCAGATACAGATCGTTGGCCCGCAGCGAGCCATCGAACTGCGGCACGACCGGGCCGAACGCGCTGGCCGAGCTGCCGGTATAGCTGGTGGAAACATTGATGCCGGCGGTCCAGGGCGCGTCGGTCCTGATCTCGTAGTCCGCCATGAGCGAGCCGGAATGCCGGGGGACGCGAGGCGCGTGATCGCCCTTCAATCCGAGGTTGTCGATGGACTCTTCCAGCTGCACGTCGGTGTAGGAGTAGCCGATCGACATCGACAATCCGTCCGCCAGCAGCCCACGAGACTGCAACTCCAGCTCGAAGCCACGCGCGGACGCCTTACCGGCGTTGCCAAAAATCACGAAGCCCAGGTCCGTCGGCACCAAGGTCTGGATGTCCGACCAGTCGATGTAATAAACCGCGGTGCTCAGATACACCTGCCGGTCGAGCAGCGACAACTTGCCGCCGACCTCGTAGCTCACGATGCTGTCCGGGTCATACTGACGCTCATCGAGCGGCACGCCGGTATTCGGCGTGACGAGATTGAAGCCGCCGGGACGATAACCCTCGGCAATCGTCACATACACCAGGTCGTCGTCGCTGAGGTCGTAAGAAGCGTTGAGCCGATAGATTTCATCGTCATCGTCGGCACGGCCAAAACTGTATTCATCGGCAAGCGGCGTGGTCCGCGCAATGCCGTTCTCATCGCGAGCGTCGACACCGAAGAACTGATCGATGCCGTAGAAAGTCTCGCGCAGCCGATAGTCGAAGTGGCGTGCCCCGAGCGAGACGCGCAGTTCCGGAGTGATGCGGTAACCGATCTCGCCGAACACGGCCCACTGGTTGATCCTGGTCGGATCCGACGTGAGGAAATATTCCTTGTCGTCGTTCAACGCAGCGCCGATCACGAACTCCTCGAAATCCGCCTGGCCGGGGAACGGACGGGTCACGCGCTCCTGCAACGCCTCCGAGCTTTTGCTGTCGTACCAATACAAGCCCGCCAGCCAGTCCCAACGCTCCGTATCTTTGGACACCAGTCGGAGCTCCTGGGTGAACGTCCGCCCTTCGCGCCGCCGCTCCGTGCTCAAGGTGAGCTCGGGCAACAGCTCCGGCGGCAGGAAGCTTGCGAATACGCTGTCGCGCAGGAAATAGGTGTTGTCGTCGAAGTTGCGCCCGCGCTCGCGCACGTATGAGCTGCTGGAGGTGAGCTCGCTCCAACCGAAATCGAACTTCGCCGACAAGTTCGTCAATCCGGCCCGACGCTGCCCCTCGCCGGCCGGCGCGTAGGTATCGACACGCCGCCCGCCGAGTTGTTCGAACGCATCCGACGACGCACCGTAGTTACCGCGCTGGTAGTAGTGCGTCAGCTCGATCTGCAACGGTTCGATCGGTTTGGCCAACAACGCGACGCGGCCGGAGACCGTGCGATCCCAATTGATGTCACTGAGCCCGAGCCGGATGTTATCGATATAACCGGCGTTGTCGAAATAGCCGAGGTTCGCGCGGATCGCGAGCTTGTCCTCGACCAGCGGCAGGTTGAGCATCCCGCTCACGTCCTGATTGGTCCCGCCGCTTTCCGTCGACGACACCATCGTGCTGATGCGCGCGTCAGTCTCGTGAAGGTCAGGCTTGGTGGAGATGTAACGCAGCGTGCCGCCGATGGCACCGCCGCCATAGAGCGTGCCCTGAGGACCGCGCAACACTTCGATGCGATCGACATCGAGCAGTTTCAGGTCCAGCAAGCCGAAGTACAGATCGACCTGGGTCTCGTCCACGTACGTCGTCGTGGTCTGCCCCAACGCGCCGGAGTTGCTGCCCGTGGTCAGGCCGCGAAGCACGAATTGGACACCGTCGCGCGCGCCGTCGTCGATCATGGACAGCCCGGGAATCATGCGGGCGAAGTCGCGCTGTTCGAGCGCCCCGGTGACCTCCAGGGTCTGCGACGAGATCGCCTGAATGTTGTACGGCACGTCCTGCACCGACTCGGCGCGCCTGGTCGCCGTCACCGTGATTTCGTCCAGCACTCCCGCGGGCTCCTGCTGAGCCCACGCGGTCGTCGCGGCTAAACCCGTCATCGCCATCAGCCAGCGGTTCGATCGCATCGTCATGGCCACTCCCCGGCGTTATGTGTCTTTGTTATACGAATAACAAATGTTGTTTTCGTTGTCCAATTCACATAGGCTCGGAAATGGCGCATTAACATGGGTGAATTTCGCCCGCGAAACGCCGGGTCGCAGCTCAGGCATCGCCTGAAATCGCGCCTCCTATCGTCGAACAAGCTCAAATGCGACGCGTGGCATGAGATCGACGCCCTTTGACCCTTTGGCGCCGCTGCCCTTCCCCGGGCGCGGCGCATTCGATATCGTGACGGCGCTTTCAATCATCTGAATGTCGCCCGCGGGCGACTTTTCCCGAACATCACGATGGAGATACCGACAACGGTTGCAGAGTCTCAGGCCGGCGCAGTCGAGCCCTCGGGAAAACTCACTCGCATCGCCCGCTTCCTGGAGCGCGTCCCTTGGCTCATTCCGACCATCAGCTTCATCACGGGCGTGATCGGCTTCGTGATGGTCAAGCGCGGCGCGGATCTCGCACGCATCATCGCGATCGCCGCTCTGGCCGGCTGGGTATGGCTGCTGATCGAGCCCGTCGTCCGGCGGTTTCTGGAGCGGCGTCGCTCGGGCATCGGTAAGTTTGTTTCGAACTTCCTGACGCAGTCGTTGCAACAGGAAGTACTGTTCTTCTCCTTGCCATTCCTATTCGGCTCGTTACAGCGCGATCTGGGCCAGATCGTCTTCATCTGCATCGCCGCGGCAGCCGCTCTCCTCACGGCACTGGATCCTCTCTACGAGCGCTGGATCGCAGCGCGCGCGGCGACCCGTTTGCTGTTTCATGCCTATTGCAGCTTGATCGTGGCGGTCGTCGTCGTGCCGATGGTCGTACATCTGTCGCTCGAACAAGCGCTGCCACTATCGCTCGGCGCCGTCGGTGTGTGGTTGTTGTTGACGGCACCGATGTCGCTGCGATCCTTGCGCTCGACGCGTCACAAGCTGATCTGGGTCGCTTGCTCCACGCTCGCACCGCTGTTGGTGTGGTTGTTACGCGCACACGTTCCACCCGCAGGGCTCGCTGTCACTCAAGCCGTCATCACTCAATCCATTGTCGATCGCACGCCCGGCCTCGCCGTGCGCTCACTGACAACCGCCGAGCTCAGCCAAGGCGTCGTTGCCTTCGCCGCGATTCGTGCGCCGAGCGGTGTCGCTCAATCCATCATCTTTGAATGGCGCCACGACGGTGAAGTCGAACGCATCAGCGCGGAGATTCATGGCGGCAACGACAGCGGCTGGCGCACCTATTCCCGCAAGGCTCTCTTCCCCGCAAATGCGCCCGGCCGCTGGATCGTCGACGTGAGAACCCCTCAGGGCCAGCTGCTCAAGCGCTTGCAGTTCCTCGTAACGGACTGACCCGCTCACGCCTGCAACCTTCGACGGATACGTTGCGTCCCAAGCATCCTATCCAACACAGGCAAGCACTATGACCGAATGCAGGCGCCGATGGTGCATGGGAACGAGCGCCCCGGGGTCAGTCATCCTGCTGCTCGCGGCGGGGATGGCGCAGGCTTCGGAACAAAACCGCCCCGATCTGGAGGGAACGTGGGACTTCGGCACCCGGACTCCCTGGCAACGGCCGGCCGCGCTTGGCAACAAACGCGCGTACACGGACGCCGAAGCCGCGGAACTTGAAAACAAGGCGCGCCGGGAAAACCTGCGGAAAGAGGCGCCCATCGATCTCACCCAGAATGCTCCAGCCGTCGGTGGCACGATCGGGGAGGAAGCCGATGAGATGGCGATGGACCGCAGGCATGAACTCACGCGCGTCGATGGCGAGTACCGAACCTCGATCATCATCGACCCACCGGACGGCCGCATTCCACGCCGCAAGGAATTCGTCGATCACTACGGCCAGCTCGCAGCCAGGAACATTCGCAACACCGACGGTCCAGAGACGCTCGAAGCACCGACACGTTGCCTGCAACCCCTGCCCGTTCCGTCCATCTTCCCCATGCCATGGAGCGCCTTGATGCAGATCGTGCAGACCGACGATTACGTCGTGTTACATACAGAAATGTTTCATGACGCGCGCATCGTGCCTTTGAACGCCAGGCACGCACGTCGTGGCTGGAGCACCTGGATGGGCGAATCGATCGGCAGATACGAAGGTCAGACGCTCGTGATCCACACCATCGACTTCCGGCCGGAACAATCCTATGCCGCCATCCTGCCGATGTCCGGGGACTTCGAGCTGACCGAGCGCTTCACACGTACCGGGCCGGACGAAATCCTCTACAGCTTCACGATCGTCGACCCGAACGCGTACACGGGCCCCGTCACCGGAGAGCGCACGCTGAAGCGCGCCGACCCTGGCGAACACATCCTGGAATTCGCCTGCCACGAAGGAAACTACGCCATGACAGGGATCCTGGCGGGCGCCAGAAAGCAAGAGCAGGATCAGCCGGCGAAAGACGCGCCCGCTCGAAAATAAGCGGGCGCCTTTCCCGTTACCGCTGGTAACTGAGCACCGCGCCCCAGGAGGTCGTCGCGGTCGAGAACGTTCGAGCACCGAGCGAGAAATAACCACCGTTGGACGACAGCGCGAGTGAGTTCGCGAAGCCGGTGGCAACCGGGACGGCCGCGGGCGATTGGAACACCGCGCTTTGCTGCCACTGTTTCTTCGTCAGATCGAATGCGACGACATACGGAATGCCATACGCGCCATCATCCTGGTCCGCGAACGCAACCAGCGATTGACCTTGCGCGCTCAGCGTGACGCGCGTACCGAACGAACGGCGCTGTGGAAGATCGGGCTGCAGCACCGTGCCGGTCGGCAGCCACTGGTCCGCGGGCCGCTCATAAATTCGGATCACGCCGGTCGTGCCGTCCGCAGCGGCTGCGAACGGCGAGCCGATGGCGAGCGTGCGACCGTCCGCGCTCAAATCGAATCCTTCGTTCTGGCCCTCGGGCTCATAAGCGGTGCCGCCGAAATGCGGTTCGCTGGCCGAGCCTTCGAGCTCCGCGGCGAGATTCCAGGTGCCGGCGCCATCGTTGTGAAACAAATAGACGGTATTGACCCGATCGGGCCAACCGCCCACGTCGTAATCTTCCGTATCGGGATTCTGCTCGGCCGCGAGCACACCCAGTACGCGACCGTCATCGCTCAGACGCAGCCCCCAGCCGAACCAATCGCTGCTTTGGGGAGCCGGCGCGGTCAACGCATTCCGCTCGCTCCAAGCGCCAGCTTGTTTGGTGAATACATACACCGCGCCGGCATCCGACTGTGCGACGCCTTGCGAATCGATCGATTCGTAGGGTGCGCCTACGGCAACCACATCGCCCGCCGCGCTGATCTCCACAGTGCGTCCGAACGAGGCCGCGTCCTGCGGGCGGCTGGCTTGCAACTTCGCCTCTTGCGTCCAGACCCCGTTGTTACGTTTGAAAACAAACACCGAGCCCGGCCCGGCGTCCTGACTCGGTGCGTCGTAACCTTCGTACTGAGCCCCCACCGCAAGGACATCGCCGGACACGTTGAGCGCCACGTCCGAGCCGAAAAAATCATAGCCGCGCGCCGCCGGCGGCTCGAGCTTGGCTTCCAGTTGCCAGCCGCCGCTCACTCGTCGATACACGTAGACCGCGCCCGAACCGTACCAGGGCCACTCGCTGCCGCCGTAATACCACAAGTCGGAGACCGCCAGGATGTTGCCATCGCCGCTCAGCGCGACTTGACTGCCATACTGCTGATTCTTCGGCTGATTGGTCGGCGCGTGATACTCGTAATCGGAAGTGAGGATGTTCGCGGTGGTGTTCCAAGACTTGTGCCGCAACCCGTTGCCGCCCTTATTGGCCGCATGCACCGGCCTGGCGAGCGGCGCCGCCGACACCGCACTCACCGTTGCTAGCGCAACGGCGCTCGCCAGGAAAACGCTGGAAATATTCGTGCCCACTCGGATCCCCTCCCCCATGATCTATGCTGAGACAGGCGTCGATGCGCCCAGTCTTTGCAATGTTTGACCATGGTGGAGGGTTCCTTCAGGGCATTACCGGTCGCTCAGTCGCTGAAACCCGACCGCCGGAACGTTCGGATATTTGTATTGCGCCGCTGTCTGGTCGGACACGTGCGTCACGCCCGGCACCTTCGCCCACGCCTGCGCATCCGCCTTGGTGTTCGCAACCACCAGCACACGACGGTGTCCGAGATTGCCGAAGGGCTTGTTCACGTAGTTCACATGCCACGGCGAGAGCGGCTTCGGATGCTCGATCATCACGCCATCGATGTAACGCTCGCCTTCCAGCGCGCGCGTCGTGCCAGCTTCCCACACGTTGTTGGCGACGATGATGAAATCCGGATTGATCGCGCGACGTTTCGCGTCCAGACGGCGCACCAGATCCACATTCCCGGCGGCGAACGCATTCTTCTCGGACTGCGGCCACGAATTCCATTCGGCGAGGCTGCTCCAGGGCCGCACGCCGACCACATCCAGGAACACGCCGTCGACCTTACCTTCGCGCATCAAACGCTCGACGTAGCTGACGACCCAGTCGGACCACTCCGAGCCGGCGCGAATATCCGTCATGCGCGTGTTCGGCCATGGGCTTCTCTGACCATAGGTTGGATACGGCCACAGCGGCACCTGACCGATATCGTTCATGTAGAACTTGGTGTCGAGCGCGCAGACGAAATGGTCCGGACGCGCGATCGGATTTACGTATGCAAGCACCTCGGCGCCTTTTTGTCGAGCCGCCTGAAATGCCGGATCGTTGCCATTGCAACGCCCGGCGATCAGCATGCCCGTGGGCTTGCCATACAGCGGCACATTGGTGGTGTTCTTGAAAGCGATTCCGAGAGGATTCGCAGCGTCGGCGTTGCCTGCGACAAAAGCGAGTGACAGCGATACTGCTGCAGCGAATGCATGCATCCGTAACATGGGTCGGGTCCCCTTTCGAGTTGATTGTTGATTGCCGCTGAGACCGGACGACGCAAACTCTTTTCGGAATGTGCGCGTGCCCGGCGATTCATCGGGCGTGCGCGGGGAACTTATTCGCTGCGGCCAGCGTTTCGCAAACTGTCGCCTCGGTTCTACGCTGAATTCTTTCTACGAAGAAATTTCAAAGGATTCAGCGTTGCTGACGGGAGCGCTCGCGAATGCCGTGAAATTCAGAGTCAGAGCGCCACTGCGGCCAACGACGCGAGTCGGCGAGATCGGCCGCGATTGAATGAAACAATTCGACGTCCTGAGCCGCGCCGCGCAAATCCCAGCTTGCATCCCAGCGATCGCAGGTCTGGTGATAGCAGCGCATGTAGTCCGTCAGCCACTTTTCTCCCGCCGCTCGTCCGCCCTCGCGCAGATCCGGAGCGCCACTGAGCGCCATCAAAAGCAGCACGGGCACGCCCTGTCGCGCCAGAGAGAAATGATCGGCGCGATAGAACAATCCGCGCTCGGGCAACGTCTCCGGCGTGATGGTTCGATCTTGTTTCGCTGCCGCTCGCGCGAGATCGTCCTCGAGATCGCTCTGCCCCGCGCCCACTAACAACACATCGCGCGACAGACCCGCCGTCTGCAGTACGTCCAGCGTGAGGTTCGCAACGGTCTTCGGCAATGGATAGACCGGATTCGATGCGTAAGCCTGCGAGCCGATCAGCCCTCGCTCCTCGGCGGTCCACGCGGCGAACACCATCGTGCGCTTCGGGCGAGGCTCGCTCTTGAAGATGCGGGCCAACTCCATCACGCCGGCCACACCGAGCGCATCGTCGTTCGCACCTGCTCGCACCTTTCGCCCCTGCGCATCGGGCGCGCCGAGCCCGTACGCATCCCAGTGCGCCGACATCATCACGATCTCGTCGGGATGTTCGCTGCCTGCGATCTTCGCCAGTACGTTGTGACTGATGCTCTTGGTCGTCGCCACCGACACGTCCGCGGTTAATGTCGTGCCTTTCAGCTCCACCGGTTTGAAGTCCGCGCTGCGTGCCTTTCGCCGCAGGTCGGCGAGATCGAGGCCGGCGCTACGAAATATCTCGACGGCCGCGTCGCCCTCCAACCATCCTTGTAACTTGACGGTCGGCGGCGCTTTGGACGCATCCGGATACAACAACGCATAATTCTCGCCGCCCGGCGCGACGACCGTGGACCAGCCGTATCCGGCACCTTCGGTGTCGTGAACGATGAGCGCCGCGACCGCGCCTCTTCTCGCTGCTTCCTCGTACTTGTAGGACCAGCGGCCGTAGTAGGTCATGCGACGCGAGCCGAACTTGCCGGCAACGGGCTCACCCGGCTGCGCCGAGAAATCCGGATCATTGACCAGACACACCATGACCTTGCCGCGCAGGTCGACCCCTTTGAAATCATCCCACTGCCGCTCGGGAGCAGTGACGCCGTAGCCTACGAACACCAGCGGCGCGCCTTCGATGGCAATCTTTTGGGAATCCCGGACCGTGCTGAAATAGATGTTCTTGGTCTGGACCAGCGGCAGCGCCTTGCCATTGACGGTCATCTGCAACGTTCGTGGCGTCTCGATCTGAGTTCGCAGCAGCGGCACTTCCTGAGTCCAGGCGCCCTTCGCTCCGCCGGGTTCCAGGCCCAGCATACGAAACGCGTCGACCAGATAATTGACGGTCTTGGTCTCCCCCTCCGTGCCCGGCGCGCGGCCTTCGAATTCATCCGAAGCGAGAACGCGAACGGTCTCGGACAGGCGCTTGGGGTCGACACCCTCGGCGCGGACACCACTGAAGAGTACGCTGCCGATCAGTGCGGCACAGAGGACGGAGATCGCTTTCATGCCACATAGAGTAGCACCAGCGACCTCCTCAGGATCGCTAGCCCCCGCCGCCGCTCGTTTCTCCGGCTTCGATGGGCGGCGCTGCGATGAATGCCCGCACGTCGGTCGCGAGTCGAGCGATATTGTCCGGATCGACCGCCATACGGTGGCCATTGATGTAACAGCGCGTCGTCAGGTGCCGCGCGCTGTCCGCGTCGATCGCACGCACCGACGCTTCATTACCGAAGCACGTGTTCATCGAGTCGAACAGACCGGCGCCGACGAACACTTTGAGCGCCGGATTCATGGCGATCGAGCGCAAAATCCACGGCTCGCCGACCGAAGGACCGAGCCCGTCATTGAGCGGCGACGGCGCGACTTTGTTGTCCTTGCCCGTGTCGTAGAGCCAGCGGCTGCCCAGGTCTTTGACTTCGGGCCCGACTTGCGACGTGTAACCTTGTTCCACGCCGGCATAGGCCAGCTCGCTCGGATAGCGGAGCACTTCGCGCACGTAACGGGCGATGCGAGCACGCACCTCCGGCGGATCCGAAGTCGACGACGTGCGCCGCATGTCCATGATGTCCAGCTTGCGGCCGTCCGGAAGCAGATTGTCCCGATACGTCGGTTGCGAGAACGCCAGTACCTTACGATCGATCTTGTCGACCGGAAAGCCTGTGTAACGCGACAGCTCCTGCGCAATCGTTTCGCGCTCGTTCTTGCTGAGCCGGTCGATCCGTCGAAGCGCAGGCAGATAGGTGTCGCGCGCCCAGGCATTCGCCTTCGCGGTCACTTCATCCAGATCGCGCCCGAGCGAGGGATCGAGTCGGTTGTGAAATAGCGCGGTGGCCGCTTGAGCCGGGACGCGATACGCCGCTTTCTCTTGGGCCGACAGCAAATCCTGTCCCAGCAGAATGCCGCCCGAGATGAGCAGCGAGCCGGTGACATGGCGTCCGGATTTCTCGAGTAACTCGGTCACGATGCCGCTGCGCCAGCTGCCGTAGCTCGCACCACCGACATACACCGGCGCATCGCTGTTGGCGTACAGCGTGTACCACATGCGAATGAACTCGGCGAACGAAGCGGCGTCGCCTCGCACGGTATAGAACTCTTTCTCGAACTCCGCCTTGGTGACACGACTGAAGCCGGTGCCGATCGCGTCGATGAACACCAGATCCGCGGCTGGCAGCAGACTGGCCGGATTGTCGCTCAACGTACTGTCGCGCCACTGCTTCGGTCCGAAGTAACTCAGATCCATCGGCACGCCCGGTCCGCCCGGACCGCCACCCCACAAGAACGCGACGGGACGCGGCTTCGCACCGGCTTCTGGCTTCAAGTCATAAGCGACGTAGAACATCCACGCGCGAATCTCACCTGTGCCGACATCGCGAATCGGCAGCTTTCCGGCGCGCGCGCGATACGTGACTTGCCGATCGCCGATACGCGTTTGATGTTCCGTCACCGCGACCGGCTCTTGCTGTTCGACGAATGGGCGCTCCGCGAGCACCGGAGTGACGTACGAGTTCAGCAACAGCCATGGGCCGACGACCCAGGACAACGATCTTGTTTTCATACAGGATGAGTTCCTAGCGGCCGGCGACGACCTTGGGGGGCTCGACGAACGGCTTCACACCGAGGACTTGATAAATCTCGTTGGGAAAATAGACGCGGCCTTGCGCGACGGTCATGCGCACCGAATGGATGGCTTTGATATCCGCCGTCGGGTCGCCCGGCACCAGCAGGAAATCCGCCGACTTGCCCGGCGCAATCGTGCCCCAGGCGATATCGCCGCCCAGGTATTGAGCGGACTCCACCGTCACGCGCTTCAACACCTGCGCCGGCGTCATGCCGGTTTCGGTGAGCAATTCCAGTTCCCGCTGAATTACGAAGCCGTTGTTGTCATCGGAGCCCGCGAACACGCGAATGCCACGCGCATTCATCATCCGCACCAGCTCGATCATCTTCGCCGCCGCCGTGTTGTACGCCGCGTCGTCGGCCGGCGTCTTGATCGGCATGATGGTGAAGCCGGGCAACACCGTGATCATGCGGCCCGGCTTGAAGTCCTTCGGCAAATGGCTGTACCACCATTGATCCGCCGGCTCGACCCGGCCGGTGCGATTCATCACCAGGCGTCGCATGATGGCCAGGGTCGGCTCGAACGCGATCTGTCTCGACTGCATCAGATCCAAAGTCTTGCGCACCGGCGCGCTGTTCAGATCGAGCTCGGCGAAGCGCGACATCGCGGTCAGCCTGATCGGCGTGCGCGTATCTTCACCCGGCTTCAGCACCCAGCCGAGCATCAACTGATTGGCATGAATGACCTCGTCGTACCCGGCCTCGATCATCTCATCCGCGGTCGAGAATGCCGGGATATGGCCCGCCACCCGCAGGCCACGCGCATGCGCTTCGCGCGCCATCGCGGGCACCCACGCATGATTCACCGAATTGTAGATCTTGATCTGCCAGTAATGGTGATCGGCGTACCAGCGCACCGCCTTGAGCGCATCGGCTTCGCTCTCCACGAGGAAGCCGCTGGACTTCAACGAGAACGGGCTTGCGCCTTCGATCATTCCGCTCGGAATGATGCGCGGACCCGGCATGAGGCCGGCGGCGACATCCGCGAGATACTGAGCCATGGTTTCGTTGTTGGACCCCATGTCACGCGCCGTCGTGACACCAGCGGCCAACGACAGCCAACTGCCCTCGGGGCCACCCAGGCTGACGTGGAAGTGTGTGTCGTGCAGACCCGGAATGAGCGTACCGCCCTCGCCGTCGATGACAGTCTCCCCGGGCTTCGATGCGGACAGAGGCTCGATGGCAGTGATCTTGTCCCCCGAGAAAACGACGGAGGACGGTTGGCCGAGCTTGCCGGACATCGGATCGAAAATACGGACGTTGCGAACGCGGACTGGAGTCTCGAAGACGTGCAGCAGCTGCTTCTGAAGCGCCAGATGCTCAGCTCGTTCCTTCGCGCGAACTTCCGCTCGCAATGCCTTGGCTACATCCTCCTCGCCTGAACGCACCACGCGACCGTCGCCGACCGCGACCAACTCGCCCTGTCCATCGAGCCGGATCGTTTCCGTTTGTTGATCGGGTCTTTTCAACAGATAGACCGAGACGGCGTGTCCCGCGACTGTCTCTTCTCGGAGCTTTTCCAGCTTGAACGTGCCCATCGGCAACGACGGAAGCGTCATGCCGGATTGCTTCAGCAACGCGCGCGCATACACACCAAGCGCCCAAGGGCTGGCATCGGCGGGCGCGAAGATCGCCGGCGTCGAGAGGGTGCGACCTTCTTTGGTGGAGCCGATGGTCCACTCCGCTTTGCCGGCCTTGGTCTCGAACGTCGTGACAGCGACGCCCGACGATGCGCCCGTCGTGCCGCCGAGATCGGTCTTGGTCTCGATGCGCCAGGTCTTGGGCAGACCGGCGGCGTCGAGCTCGAGCTGCTCGCGAGTCTCGCTGCCACGGCCGTTGTTCTTGGAATCCCAGACGATTTCCAGGCCCGCTCCCCGAGGCGTGACCACGATATCGCCGGCCTTGCCGCCGTCGTCGTCGAGGATGACGTAGCGCTCCGGCGCCGCTCCCAACGACACCCCGAAGGGCGCCGCCACGGCAATCAACACAGCAAGCAGAAGACGCATGGTCACGAACGGCTGAACATCATCCGGGCATGGTGACCGGAGCTCGCGGGTTTTTCTATTCAAAAAATCGACTACGCCGCGGCCCGGCGCATGAACCTTGCGTGACGCGGGCCGGTTTGATTTCGGTCAACAACGGTTACGAATCATGAGCTGATACCGAACCGATATTATTCGGTGGCGTGCGGTTGGCTACCTTTGCGCCCCCTCAATTTCCCAGGTTCCAAGGTAGCTCCATGCGTCGTATCACACCACTCTCCGCCGCGCTCGCGGTTGCTCTCGGCGGCGTGGTGAGCGGTGAAACCGTTGCTCAAACCCAGACCGCCGCGGCCAGCGACGAGACGCTGGCGACCATCGTCGTCACCGGCTCGAACATCAAACGCAGCGGCAGCGACGCGCCGAATCCGGTGCAGATCATCAGCCGCGAGGAACTGGAGACCTCCAGCAAGGTCACCGTGGCGGATGTCCTGCGTTCCGTTTCCGCGAACACCGGTAACGCGACCAACGAAACCACCAACAACGGCTGGGCCTCGGGCGCCGCGGGCATCGGTCTTCGCGGCCTGTCGCAGAAGAACACGCTCGTGCTGCTCAATGGCCGGCGGCTCGCGAACTACGGCTTTCCGGCCAACGGTCTGTCCGACACGTTCGTCAATCTGAATGCGCTGCCGATGGTCGCGGTCGAGCGCATCGACGTGCTCAAAGACGGCGCCTCCGCCGTCTACGGCTCCGATGCCGTCGCGGGCGTAGTCAACATCATCACGCGCGAGAACTACCAGGGCTTCGAAGCCGGCGGCAGCTTCAGCACGACCGACGAAGGCGGCCTCGATACGCAGCGGGCGCGCTTCATCGGCGGCATCGGCGACAAGAACGCCGATGGCTACAACGTGCTCTTCAGCTTCGAAGCCTACGACCGCGATCGCCTCGATCAGGACCAGCGCGATCTCACCCGCTCGGGCATCTACACCGATCTGCCGGGCGGTCGCTGGAACGGCTGGAGCGCCAAAGGCGCGCGCTTCCTGGTCAACGGTGCTTCAGTGCCGCTGCTCGATGCCCAGGGCAACTGCCCCGAGGGCATGCAACTGACGGCCAGCGCGCCGATCGACGGTTTGGCGGGCAACACCTGCGCGATCAATCTCGCGCCCTACACCACGTTGATTCCGTCGACCGAACGCTATCAGGGCTACGTCAACGGCACGCTGCGGATCAATGACAACGTCGATGCGTTCGGCGAAGTGATCTACAGCCACATTCGCGGCGCTTCGCTGTTCGGCTCGAGCCCGTACTTCACATTGGAAGGCGGACGGTTCGCGTTGAACGCCGACACCGGTCTTGCCGAGCCCGTGCCCGCCATTCTTCCGGCCAACAACCCGTACAACCCTTACGGCGTCAACACGCAGATCGAATATACGTTCTTCGATCTGGGCCAGACGGTGAAGACCAATCGCTCGGATGCATATCGCGTCGTCGCAGGCGTGCGCGGAAGCACTCAGCGTTGGGACTGGGAAGCCTCCGCCTTCTCGGCGCGAAGCAAAGAGGAAGAAACGGTGTCGGGCGGCTTCGCCAATCGTTGGGGCCTGGCCGCTGCCTTGGCCAATGGCACCTATAACCTGCACGATCCTTCGAGCACGCCGCAGTCCGTGATCGATTCGATTCGCTTGAGCACCGTGCGTCCGGCCGACTCGCGGCTGAAGGGCGCGGACTTCAAAATCACCGGCGACTTGTTCTCGCTGCCGGCGGGATCGGTCGGCTTCGCCGCCGGCGTCGAATGGCGCGAGGAAGAGATCGTGTCGCGCAACCCATGGCAAATCGATGCTGGCTTGCAGATTCGTCCCGCGATCGCGGAAGTCGACGGCAAGCGTCACGTGACTGCCGCCTATGCCGAAGTGAATGTTCCGGTGTTCTCCACGCTCGAGCTGCAACTGGCCGGTCGCGGCGATCGCTACAGCGACTTCGGCAGCGCGTTTTCACCGAAGGCCAGCTTGCGCTGGCAGCCTTTGGATGTGCTGGCCGTTCGTGGCGCGGCGTCGCGAGGATTCCGGGCCCCTTCGCTGTCGGAGAACTCCGCGAGCACCAATATTTCTTATGGGTCCGTCGTGGATCCTCACGATCCGGACGTGCCGGGCTCGCGGCAGAATCCGACATTCTTCACGGTCGGCAATTCCAATCTCGATCCGGAGCGAACCCACAGTTATAACCTCGGCATCGTGCTCACGCCGTGGCAGGGCTCGAGCCTGAGCGTCGATTGGTATCGCATCGAGCTCGACAATCTGATCGGCACCGATAACAACGCGACCATCGTGCAAAACAATCGCCCCGCCGATGTGGTGCGCGACGCTCGCGGCAAACTGGTGGCCGTGTACAACCGTTACCAGAACCTGAGCGAGCTGACCACGTCCGGCATCGACGTGGAATTGCGCCAACGCTGGCAAACGCAGAACATCGGCGAGTTCGGTGTGACCGCGGTCTACACCCATGTTCACGACTACCGCCGGCCGCAAACCACCGGCGGACCGTTGGTCGACTACGCCGGCACCAACCTGGGCACCTCCTTCTCGCTGCCCAAGGACAAGGCCACCACGACCGTCGAATGGAACATCGCTTCGGTGCGCACGGCGCTGACGTGGTATCACACGGGTGGCTACGATCAGAAAGCCAGCGCCGCCGCGGCCGCGGTTCAATCGCGCGTCGATGCGTACGAGCAGTTCGATCTGTATGCCGGCTGGTCGACGGGCTCGGAGAATCTGACGCTGTACACCAAGGTCGAGAACCTGTTCGACGAGCAGCCGCCGTACGACGCTTCGTTTCCAGGCATCCGTGCTCCATACGACTTCACGCAATACGACCTGCGTGGCCGGACATTCCTGATCGGGCTCGACTACCGGCTCTAAACAACGCTCAAGGTCGGCTCGGCACTCTTCGCGGTGACCGAGCCGATCTTCGCGGCATGTTCAAAACCTTGCCGTCGAAACACAGCGAGCACTTCGTCCACAGCGGACGACGAGCACGCCACCAGCAAGCCGCCGCTGGTTTGCGGATCGGTGAGCAGCGCTTTGTCTTCGGCTGCGAAGGTCGGTGGCAGCAGGACCTCGGCGCCGTAGCTCGACCAATTTCGGCCTGATGCGCCCGTAACGAATCCCTGGTTGGCCAGCTCACGCACGCCACTCAGCAACGGCACCGCCGACCATTCAATGCGTAAGTCACATCCCGAGCCACGCCCCAACTCCAACGCGTGACCGGCAAGGCCGAATCCCGTCACGTCGGTGAGCGCATGCACGCCCGAGAGCGCGGCAAGCTCGGGGCCGGGCGTATTCAACTGAGTCGTGGTCGCGATCATCTGCTCGTATCCAGAGGCCCCCAGCGCTCGTTTCTTGAGAGCGGCGGACAACACGCCGACACCGAGCGGCTTGCCGAGTACCAGCGCGTCGCCCGACTGCGCGTCGGCGTTTCGCTTGATGCGATCGGGATGTGCGAGCCCCAGAGCAACCAATCCGTAAATCGGTTCGACGGAATCGATGCTGTGTCCGCCGGCGATCGGAATCCCACCGGAACAACAAACCGAAGCGCCGCCTTCGAGAATCCGCCCGATCGTGGCCGCTGGCAGTACATCGATCGGCATGCCCACGATGGCCAGCGCCAGGATGGGCCGGCCGCCCATCGCATAAACATCGCTCAGCGCATTCGTCGCAGCGATGCGGCCGAAGTCGTACGGATCGTCGACGATGGGCATGAAGAAGTCCGTGGTCGCGATCAGCGCCTGCTCGTCGTTGAGACGATAAACCGCGGCGTCGTCGGATGTTTCCATGCCGACCATCAGCTCCGGCGGCACGGGCAGCACCGACGTGCCCTTGAGAATCTGCGACAGCAGGCCGGGCGCGATCTTGCAGCCACAGCCGCCGCCATGAGACAGAGAGCTGAGGCGCGGTTCAGCGGATGTATGGACTGGATTCATGACGATCACTTCGCGGCAAGCTGACCAAGCTGGGCGACGAAGCCCTGCTCATCTTCCAAACATCGTAGATCGAGAACCAACGCGTCATCGGCGATTCGGCCAATGACCGGGGTCGGCAACCTGCGTAGCGCGGCGGCCAGACGCTGCAACGCCGAGCCCACTTTTGCGCTCGTGGGCCGGCAGGTCAGAGCCATGCTCGGAATGAGCTCGGTCGGTAGCGAGCCGCTGCCGACCTGACCGGACACCGACGTCACATTCACTTGCCAGTGCACACCAAGGGCGGTGGCAAGTTGCGGCTGCACCCGATTGGCGAGCGCTTCGATGTCAGCCAACGGCCGCGTCAACAAACGTAGCGTCGGCAACTCCTGCATCAACAGATCGGGCGTGCGATACGCGAGCAGCGTGCCTTCGAGTGCAGCGAGTATCGGCTTCGACACGCGCAATGCCCGCTTCAACGGGTGACGTTTGATTCTATCGATCAGCGACTTCTTGCCCACGATCAGACCGGCTTGCGGTCCGCCGAGCAGCTTGTCACCACTGAATGTCACAACGTCCGCACCACTAGCGATCGTCTCACGCACGACCGGTTCCTTCGGCAGACGATAAGCAGCAAGGTCGAGCAAACTGCCAGCGCCGAGATCGACGACGAATGGCAACTCATGCTCGTGCGCGATGCGGGCCACCTCGGGCTCCGACACATGAGCAACGAAGCCGCTGATCTGATAGTTGCTGGTGTGCACCTTCATGAGTGCCGCGGTTTTCGGACCGATGGCCTTCTCATAATCCGCTGGATGGGTTCGATTGGTGGTCCCCACCTCGATCAACCGAGTGTTGGCGCTGCGCATGACATCGGGAATCCGAAACGCGCCACCGATCTCGACCAGTTCGCCGCGAGACAATATGACCTCGCGCTTCTGCGCCAGCGTGGCGAGCACGACCAGCACCGCCGCCGCATTGTTGTTTACTACCGTGGCTGCTTCAGCTCCGGTCAACTCGACAAGGATGTCCTCAACCAGGTTGTCACGCTCGCCGCGGCCGCCGGTATCCAGGTCGAACTCGAGGTTGCATGCTTCGCGCATGGCCATTGCGGCGTGCTCGATGGCTCGCTTCGACAACTGTGTGCGCCCGAGATTCGTGTGGAGCACGGTGCCTGTGAGATTGAACACTCGGCGCAGTCGTGGCATCGCGCGCGCAAGCAAACGATCCTCGACTGCACGCGACAACTCTTTATCATCTGGCGCCAGATATCCCGACTCGTTCATACGAGCGCGATAGGCATCGAGGACGGTTCGGATTGCATCGATGACCGCGGTGCGGCCGTAGGTGTCGCACAGGCCTGCAACGTCCGCGAAACGCGCAATGCGATCGACTGAAGGGAAAGGACTGGGCTGCTGAGTTGCCATGGGTGCGACTCCGCGTTGCCCTACTCTAGCACCGCCTGGACAATGCAGCAGTCACGAATGCACCATAGTCCCGGAAGAGAAACATCCCCGGCGGGGTGCCCGGACTTCAAACCCGGCGGAAGGTGCCATGCATCTTCGGTAGGTTCGACTCCTACCTCTTCCGCCGGTCGCGATGGTCAGTGCGCGGTCGGACCACCCGCCCCTTCGTACCGCTTGCCCAACGTATAAGCGATCGGGAACCAGATCAGGCAGACGATGGCGCCGAAGATCGCGAGCCCCGTAACCCCGAACGGCAGGATGAAGGAACTGACCCACGCCGAGCTCACGTCCCCGAAGCGGTACACCACCGTGTCGATGACGTTCTTCGCTTTGTACTTGCTCTCCTGATCGACGACCGTGAACAACATTTCGCGCGTCGGTTTCGCGACGGCGTACTCCGCGACCCGTCGGGTCACTTGAATGCTGGCCAGCACGATCAGCACCGGCGACAGGATCGCGGCGAAGAACGCGATCACCATGATGATGGGGTTGAGCAACAGCCCGGTGGTCACCCCGAAGCGGGAAATGATCCGGCCGGTGCCGAACAGCTGAATGAACACCGCGGCGCTGTTGACGATCAAATCGATGGTCGCATACGCCTGGGTGCGCGCTTCCCGGCTTTCGAACGACTTGGTGATCAGATCGCCCAGCTGGATATAAACAACCGTGGAGATCCAGGTCATCAGCAGCAGGAACGCCGCCAGCAGCAGCAGGTAACGCGACTTCAACAACAGCTTGAAGCCGTCCAGCGGATTGCCGGCGAGCTTGTGATCGAGCGTGGTCCGCTGCGCCTCGACGCCGGCGGCGATCATCCGGCTCTTCTCCACCGAGAGCATGTGCACGAGCATCGCGGTGAGCGCGAAACCCGCGGCGGAGATCAGCATCAGATTCTCGTTGCCCAGCGTTTTCACCAGCAAGGTGGCGGTCGCCGGCCCGACGATGCCGCCGATCGTTCCACCCGCCGCGACAAAGCCGAACAACCGCTTCGCCTGCGTGCGCGAGAACAGATCGGCCATGAACGTCCAGAACACCGAGATGATGAGCATGTTGAACGTGCTCACCCAGATATAGAACGCCGCCGCCACCCAGCGATCGTTCTCCGCGCCGAACTCGAATGCCGCGTAGAAGCCGACGATCGACAGCGCGACCACCCCGTAGATCCAGGGAAGGAAGGTCGAGAGCTTCACTCTCGATGCCGTCCATGAGTACAGCGGCGCGACCAGGAAGCTCACGATGAACGTGCCGGTGAACAGCTGCTGGATGTTCTCCATCCCGTACACCGTGCCCATGGCGTCGCGGACCGGCTTGATGACGGAGTAGCTGCCGAACAGCAGAAAGAAAAACGTCATGCTGAGCACGACGGCGCGCATCTCGTACGCTTCGATGACCGAGGCCGACTTGAAGAATCGGGCCACCCCGGAGGGCGGATTGTCATTGGCTACTTGTATTGTGGCTGGGCGTGTTTCGGTCATTGCGGAGCTCGATTGCACGGGACGGATAACCAAGTAAGACCCCACGAATCCATCGGGAGCCCCCATGCGCCACGCCATCGGCGGGCCACCGCCCCCCTAAGGTCCTGCCAGGATTGACTGTAATCGGATAATCTATGCTGCGTCATGCAGAGCGACCCCAAGCCGACCAACGACAAGAATGCAGCGCTGGATGCGCTCGATCACCAGCTTCTCGGGTTATTGCGTGTGAATGCGAGGACGCCGACCGCGACACTGGCGAGGAAGCTGGGAGTTTCCAGGGGCACGATCGCGAATCGGATTGCCCGGCTGGAGGCGACCGGCGTGATCGCCGGCTATTCAGTGCAGGTCCGCGCCCATGCCCAGCCGAGCGGGATTCGGGCATGGATCAGTATCGCGGTCGAGGGAGACAAAACCCGCGATGTGGTGAAGCGGCTTCTGGGCGAGCCCGCGGTGAGCTCGCTTCACGATACCAACGGACGATGGGATCTGCTGGCCGAGGTGCACGCCGCATCCATCGCCGAGCTGTCCGAAGTGCTGGAACGTATTCGGAAGATCAAGGGCGTCGGCAACACCGAGACGTCAATCCATCTGCAGACATTCAGGCTGACGTAGCCCTCGTCACGCGACGCGTCGCATCCGGCCACGCTTGCTCGTGCCGAGCGTGCCGCCAAACAAATCTTTCGGATCGTCGAGCTCGGGAACCAGATCGATCTCACGACAGAACTCCGGGCGCTCGCGAGTCAGCTCGTGCAGGAACTTCAGTGCCGAGTAGTCTTCGAGCGCGAAGCCCACGGAATCGAACACCGTGATTTCACCGTCAGTGGCGCGGCCTGGCCGCACGCCGTTGACCACGTCGGCAAACTCGGTCACCGCGAAGTCCGCCGGCATTTGCTGAATCTCACCTTCGATCCGCGACTGCGGCTCGTACTCCACGACGACTCGCGCATCGGGGCGACGCAGAATCTCGGCATGCAGCTCGGTCTTGCCCGGACAATCGCCGCCGACTGCATTCAAATGCATGCCCGGCGCGACCATCGAGGGCGTCACGATCACAGCATTGCGTTTGTCGGCGGTCACGGTCGTGATGATATCGGCGCCTTGTGCCGCTTCCGCAGCGGACGTCGCGTGCACCAATGAAACGCTTCGGAACTCCGGCATGGCGCGCAGATTCTGGACAAGTTTCGCAGTCGCGCGCGAATCGACGTCATACAGCCGGAGCTGATCGATGCCGAGCATGCGTTGGAAGGCCATGGCCTGAAACTCACTCTGAGCACCATTGCCGATCAGCGCCATCGTCTTGCTGTCGGGGCGTGCCATCCACTTCGCCGCTAGCGCCGACATGGCGGCGGTGCGAAGCGCAGTCGTCACGGTGAGCTCGGAGAGCAACACCGGATAGCCGGTGGAAACTTCCGCCAGCACCCCGAACGCAGTGACGGTGAGCAGGCCGAGGCTGGTGTTCTTGGGGTGGCCGTTCACATATTTGAATGAGTACAGCTCGCCGTCGCTGATCGGCATGAGCTCGATCACGCCGACCTCGGAATGACTGGCGAGCCGGGCCGATTTCTCGAACTGGCCCCAGCGCCGATAGTCGGACTCGATCTGGGCGGCGAGCCGCGCCATGAACTCACCGGGCCCGATGTGGTTGACCAGTTGCTGAATGTCCGTGATGCCGACGTAGTCGACCATGCTCCTACCCTCGCGCAAATGCCTGTCAGGCAAGCGGTTATGGTAGGAACCCCGGACGTCACCGGGAAGCGGGCAGGCTGCCCGGCGCAGCCCGATTTATTGACGAAATGACAGCGTTTTTTGCCGTTCCGGCAAGCGCGGATAGCGATGACACAGGTCGTTCACCGCCTCCGCGACCCGCACCTCGAGCCCGTCGGTCACGCGAATCGTGGTCATCGCCGAGCGCATTTCCCCATCCCAATACGGATCCAGCGACTCCTGCTCCGGGTCCTGGCGGACCACGATCACCGGCGTGAACCGCGTGCGAGGATCGATGCGCATTCGGGCGATGACGCCGGCCGCCGGAATCAGCGGCAACTCTTCGGCCAGCAGCACCAGATCCGGCACGGGCGGATCGGCGGTCAGCAGTCCGCGATGAAACAAAAATCTCAGCGCTTGCTCGCCATCTTTTACACGCAGCACCGAAGCGTCCGGCAGCTGTCGTCTGATGCCCTTCGCAATCGCGGTCCAGTCAGCGCCGCTGGGTTCCGCTACCAGTACATTGATATTCATACATGACTCATCGCTGTCCCACTCATTGAGTAACACGAACCGCCGCGGCCGGTGGTTGCACCCGCGACGATCGCTGTAGAATGTGCTCGTCATGAGCGAATCCACTCAGAATCAAGTCGCTGTGAATCTGGCCGACAGCTTCATCGTCGCACGCGTCCGTGGTTGCCCCACCGAGGCGGTGTTGCAGGAATGCCAAACGGAAGTTTTGTCGCTCGTCCGTGAAAGCGGCGTTCGAAAAGTGCTCTACGATGCGCTCGACATGGAGCCGCCGCCCGTGAGCATTCCCTGGGTGCAACGCGCGCTCGATGAGCAAGTCGTCGACGTAAAACTCCGCCGCGCCATCGTTGTTCCAAACACCAAGCTGGCGTTTCTTGCCCGCCTCGCCTTTGGCGACGGCGACTATCGTGTCTTTTATGAAGACAAGGTCGCCGCACTGGAGTGGTTGAGCGAAGAGAGCGTGTAATTCGGCGCTCAGGCGCGCGCCGGCTGCACGTTCGCGTTCAATCGGAACAGGTTGGTCGGATCGTATTTGGTCTTCAGCATCGCCAGTCTGCGGTAGTTGCCGCGATAGTTGGCGTTGATGTCGCTGGCCGTCGCCTCTCGCGGCATGTCGTTGACATAGAAGCCGCGCGTGAACTTCTCGAGTGTCGACCAATAGCGCCGCGTCGCTGCAATGTGATCGGCTGGATCGTCTCCATGCCGCCAGCCGCTCATCGTCATCATGTTCGCTATCGCGTAACGGCTGGGGAAGGCCGTTGCGTCCTCGGCCACGCGACCGCATGCGCCACCGCAATGCTGAAAGAACACGGCCGTGGTCCGGCGCGGATCGCCTTCGAGCCCCTCGACCAAGGCTGAAATCAACTCTCCCGGCATGGCCGATATGAAGCCGCCCTTGATATAAGTGCCGAGCATGCGCGCGTCGGCCCAATCGCCCGAGCGTTGCAGCTCGAAGTAATCCACCGCTTTGATCGTATCGCCCACCGGACCGACCTTTCGTAGCGGCGCCAGCACGCGTTCCGCGTCTTTCTCCGGCCCGCTGTAGCAAACATCCAATTGAGCGACACCCGGCGCGCCGCCCGGTGGCAGCGCGATCATGGGATCGAAATACACCTCATCGGGCGCCGCTGGCGCGTAGTCGGCGTACATGGACAGCAAGTCGCGTGCTTTCTCGATCGGGAACGTCAGCTTGCCCGCGATGACCTGACGCTGCATCGGATGCAGATTGAACTGGAAATTGGTGACGACGCCGAAGTTGCCGCTGCCGCCGCGCAAGCCCCAGAACAGATCCGGGTTCTCGCGCAGGCTCGCATGACGCAGCTGACCGTCGGCCGTGACCACGTCCATGGATTCGAGATTGTCGATGGCCATACCGTAACGACGCGCGATTCGTCCGAACCCTCCACCGAGGGTCAACCCGCCCACGCCGGTGTGAGAGACGGTGCCGAGCGGCGTGACCAAACCTTGCGCCATCGACTCGCGATCGACCATCCCGAGCAAGCATCCGCCCTTCACCGACGCGCGACGCCCCGCTGCGTCGATCGTGACACCGCGAAACTCCTTGAGATCGATCTGCATGCCGCGATCGCAGCTCGACAGCCCGGAAAAACTGTGACCGCCGCATTTCACCGCGAGCAACAGGTTGTGCTCACGCGCGAAGCTCACCGCTTTCTGGACATCTGTAACGTCCGTGGGCTGTACGACGAGTGCCGGGTATTTGTCGAAGGAAGGGTTCAACAACAGACGAGCCTCGTCGTAGCCCGCGTCGCCTCTCAGTAGCAGGTGACCTTTCAGCGCTTGCGCAAGCTCACGAATCTCCGCACTGCGAAGTGTGATCGCACTTCCGTCGGCGGTGACCGCCGGAATATCGGAAGTGGGCCCGGAGCGCGCCAACGCCGGCACGAACTTCAAGGTTGGCAGCACAGCCGCGGCCAGGAGTGCTGAATGGACGAACTCGCGGCGTTTCATAGGAGCCCCCATGGTTGATGCGCAGCACATTCGTTCTTCTATGACGCGCCCGTTGCAACCCGCGCGGTCTCGTGCCGCCGACTAGATGCGCGTCGG
>JAEWAF010000026.1 GCA_023391815.1 Pseudomonadota bacterium | reverse complement strand
CCCGCCCCCGCCCCCCCCGGCGGGGCGGCCCCGCGACAGGCAAAAGTCGCGCCTCTTGCCGAGTCGCACTCGGGTCGTGGCAGGACGCCCGATCTCGAGTATTTAATTTGCCGACGGGCTCGACATTTCCGCCTGCGAGCTTTTGTTAACCTCCGCCGCGTTATGGCAATCGAGCCGACGCGGATGGATCGCAAGTACATCGAGAACGAACATGTAGTGGATCGCTATCTGTCCGGCGATCTCACCGTGCGCGAAGCGCGGGACTTCGAGAAATTCTGCCTCGACCACCCCGACTTCCTGCAGGCCCTGCCGATTCCGGTACGTTTGAAAACACGCCTGTCGCGCCGACCGGTCGACGGCAGCGAGACCGGCGTGTTCGATGCCATTCCCTCCAGCTCGACTCGGGCCGTGATGGAAGAAGCCGAGGATGGCTTCGATCCGGAAGAAGCGCGGGAAGAAATGCGCCGGAGCAGTGCGGGCGGCACCGTCAATCGTGTCCTCGTCATGGCGCTCGGACTGGCCCTGCTGATCGCGGCAGGGGCCGCGGTGATCTTCGGTCTGCAGGCGCGCTCACTGTCCGAGCAACTGCACGGCGCCACCAAACAACTTACCAGCACGCAGATGCAGCCGCCGGGCAGTGTGCAGCGATACAAACTGCAGATGGTTAAAGCCAAACCCTCGAGCCCGACCTTCGCGCTCGGCTGGCTCGATCCGGCGCAGCTGCTGGACATCAGCATCGATGCGACCGAAGGCAAGATCCAGCAGTTTCAAATCACCATCGATAAAACCGACGGCGTGCGCGTCATGCAGATCAAACGCATCATGCGCGACTCCAACAAGGAAGTGCGCTTCAGCCTGAACTCATCGGCGTTCGGCCCGGGCGATTACCTGGTGAAAGTCGAAGGTTACAACTGGCGCGGTCAGACCGAAGAGGTCGGCTGGATGATGCTCGGATTGAAGTAATCAGCCGCCGCGCAGGGTGGCCACGGGCGGA
This sequence comes from Pseudomonadota bacterium, assembly GCA_023391815.1. Lineage (GTDB taxonomy): Bacteria > Pseudomonadota > Gammaproteobacteria > Steroidobacterales > Steroidobacteraceae > Steroidobacter. Next base: position 103,513 of record JAEWAF010000026.1, on the reverse strand, counting down.
TGATTGACGACCGATCGCGTCGCCAATGTGCCGCTCAGCCCGACCAGCACCGCGCCTGCAACCAGGCCCACCGCCCACACGGTGATGTCGAAGGTATAGTCGAGATTGAAGATGCGCGTGGCGAGGAAATATCCAGCCGCCGTCGCGCCGATCGCCGCGAGCGTTCCTGACAGAAGTCCCAAGGTGGTGAACTCGGCTGCCACTCCTTGCAGCACCACACGGCGGCTTGCACCCAACGTTCGCAACATCGCACTCTCGTAGCGCCGCTCGTCGCGCGTTGCTTGAATCGCTGCGAGCAGCACGGTGACGCCGGCGAGCAGCGTGAATCCGAATACGTACTGCACGGCCAACGAAGCTTTATCCATCACGCCGCGCACCTGCGTCAGAATCGCTTCGAGATCGATCGCGGTCACCTCGGGGAACTTGCGCACGAAGTCCATCAGCACCGGCCGCTGCTCGCGGGGAATGTGCACGCTCGTAATATACGTGCCGGTGCTGTCGTTCAGCGTGCCGGGCGAAAACACCATGAAGAAGTTGGGGCGGAACGAATCCCACTGCACTTCGCGGAAACTGCTGACACGAGCGGTGATGCTCTCGCCGGCGACGTCGTATGTGAGCTCGTCGCCGAGCTTCAGGCCCAAGGCGTCGGCGAGCTCCTTTTCCACCGACACGCGCGGCCCGCCGCCATCGTTCGGGCGCCACCATTGGCCCGCAAGCAGCTTGTTGTCGGGTTGCAAGGTCTCGGCCCAGGTCAGATTCGCTTCCCGCTCCAGGAAATCTTTGCCGCGATCGCTGTGAATTTTCAGATCGCCGGCTGCTTTGCCATCGATCTTGGTCAGACGGGCGCGAATCATCGGCACCAGTTGCGGCGGCGTCATGCCGTGCTCGGCAAAGAAATCCTGGATCTGCTGGGTCTGATCCGGACGGATGTTGATCATGAAATGATTGGGCGCATTCTCCGGCAGACTGGCGCGCCATTCCTGCATCAGATCGTTGCGAACGACCGCGAGCAGCAATAACACCATCAGGCCCAGGCCGAACGCCACGATCTGAATGACGCTGTCTCGGCCACGACGAGCGATGTTTGCCATGCCATAGCGCCATGAGACGCCAACGCTACCGCGCAGGCCACTCAAGCCTCGCACCAGCAGCCAGCCCGCGAGCATCAGCACCGCGAACGTGACAAACGTTCCGCCGAATACATACAACAGCAGCTGCGCGTCGCGAACCAGCCAGGCGAGCAGGGCGACCAGCGCAGCGAGCGCAGTTCCGTAGACGGTGGCATAGCGCAATGGAGGCGGCTCGAGATTCCGTCGCAGCACTCGGGCAGGCGGAACATAGCGCAGCTGTAGTAGCGGCGGCAGCGCAAAGCCGATCAGGATCAGGACCGAGGTGACAATTCCCAGCCCGCCGGCGCTCAGCGAGGGACGCGGCAGCTCATTGCGCACCAGATCCTTCAATAGATAAGCGATGCCTTCCTGAGCGGCGTAACCCATGACCGCACCCACCACCCCGGCGATCAAGCCGATCATCAACAACTCGAGCACGCTGATCGACAGTACGAGCCGCTGAGGGGCGCCCATGCTCTTCATCAAAGCGACCGTGTCGAGATGGCGAGAAACATAACGTCGCGCCGAAATTGCCACGGCAATCGCGGCCAGCAGGATCGTCACCAGCGCGGCCAGGTTGAGAAACCGGCTCGCCCGATCGATCGCCGAGCGAATCTGCGGGCTGGCGTCGGCCAGATCGACGATGCGCTGGCCGGGCTTCTTGATCTGCGTGAGCCGATCCTTGAAAGCCGCAATGGCTTGCGGCTCGCCGGCGAACAATGCGAAATGAGAAATACGGCTGCCTTCCTGCGCGAGGCCGGTGGCCTCCACGTCTTCGAGACGCATCAGCAACGTCGGCGCGAGATCGACGAACTGCGAGCCTTGATCGGGACGATAGTCGAGGACTTTGCTGGCCGTGAGCTCGCTCGATCCGACCCGAATCTTGTCCCCGACCTGCGCGCCGAGTTGCGCGAACAAGCGTGCTTCGAGCCATGCTTCGCCCGGCGCCGGGACCGTTGTGACTTCGTGCGCGGGACCAAACGGCACATCCGCGACCTTGACCCGACCTCGCAGCGGATATTCCGGAGAGACGGCGCGAATCGCCGTCAGCGCGCTGTCGTCGCCTTTGAACACGACGCTCGGAAAGTTGGACAGCTCGGCGGTTTGCAGACCGGCCGCCTTCGCCATCTGAAAGTACTCGGGCTCCAGGGCCGATCGCGATTGCAGCCGCAGGTCCGCCGCGAGCACTTCGCCCGCTTGCTGATCGACCGCAAGGCTCACGCGGCTGGTGAAGAACCCCACCGCGGTGAGCGCCGATACCGCGACCAGTAATGCGAGCATCAACACTCGCAGCTCGCCCGATTTGCCATCGCGCGCCAAGGCGAGAATCGCGAGCCTCAGTGCTTTCATGCAGCGACCTTGCCCGCATCGATGCGAATCGTGCGCCCGCATCGCTGAGCGATCACGTTGTCGTGCGTGACGACGACCAGCGTGGTCCGGGTGGCGCGATTGAGCTCGAACAGTAGTTCGATGATGCGCTCGCCGGTCACTGAATCGAGATTCCCCGTCGGCTCGTCCGCGAACAGCAGCGCCGGTCTGGTCACGAACGCGCGCGCAATCGCGACTCGCTGTTGCTCGCCGCCGGACAGCTGGCGAGGGTAGTGTTCGCGTCGCGCCGTCAAACCGACTTTCGCCAGCACTTCCGCCGCGGCTTCGCGCGCACCGGATTTTCCCGCCAGCTCCAGCGGCAACATTACGTTCTCGATCGCGGTGAGCGAGGGCACGAGGTGAAAACTCTGGAATACAAAGCCCACGTGCTGGGCGCGCACCGCGGCGCGCCCGTCTTCATCCAACGCGGTGAGCTCCGAGCCGTTCAGCCAGATGCGTCCATCCGTGGGTTCATCCAAGCCCGCGAGCAAGGCCAGCAACGTAGATTTGCCCGCGCCCGACGCGCCGATGATGGCGACCGTCTCGCCGGCCTGAATGCTCAGATCGACCGCCGCCAGGATGGTCAGCGTTCCCTCCGGGCTGCTAACCTGCTTGCTGATTTTTTCCGCTCTGAGGACCGGTTGCGCAATGCTCATGTCGAGATCTGAATCTGGATCGTTGGGCAAATCAGAATCGCGGGCGCCGTCGCTATTGAAACACGTGACGCTGGCCGCGTTAGTCTGTCATCGCAACCTTAGCGGAAACTTACGCAGGACTGTCACGATCGGTTTCAGCCTGGCGCTGTTCGGCCTGCTGGGGCTGGGACTGACGCCGTCCGGTTTGGTTCACGCGGCGGCCGCGCCCGCGACCATCCTGGTGCTCGGGGACAGCTTGAGCGCCGGCTACGGGGTCAAAGTGGATGCCACCTGGGTGGCCTTGCTGGAACAGCGGCTGGCCAGGCAAGGTTACGGGTACCGCGTAGTCAATGCCAGTATCAGCGGCGAAACGACTGGCGGCGCGCGCAGTCGCTTGCCTCGTGCGCTCGAATTGCACAAGCCCGCGGTGGTCATCATCGAGCTGGGCGGCAATGACGGGCTGCGCGGCCTGCCTTTGAAACAGGTGCGCGGCAATTTCGAATACCTGATCGAGACCAGCCAGGCCGCTCAGGCGAAGGTCGTGCTCGTGGGCATGCGCATGCCGCCGAACTACGGTGCGGAATATGCCAACTCGTTCCATGCGCTGTATGCCGAACTGGCGAAAAAATATGACGTGCCGCTGGTGGATTTCTTTCTCGACGGCGTCGCGCTCGACGACACTCTGATGCAGGCCGACGGCATTCATCCGAACGCGACGGCACAACCCAAATTGCTGGACAATCTGTGGCCGGCACTGAGCAAGGTACTTAAAAAATGAATGCACTCGCGCAGGGGGCGCCAATGACGGACGCATCTTCCAGGCCCTGGCTGACAAGTTATCCGTCGGGTGTGCCGGAGCAGATCAACCCGGATCAGTATGCTTCGGCGGTCGAGCTCATCGATGGCGCGTGCGCCCGCTTCGCCGAGAAGTCGGCGTTCACCAGCATGGGGCGCACGATCACGTACGCCGAGTACGAGCGCCTGTCGCGAGACTTCGCCGCTTACCTGCAAACGGTTGCGCAGTTGAAGAAGGGCGACCGTATCGCTCTGATGATGCCCAACGTCTTGCAGTATCCGATCGCGCTTTACGGCGCGCTGCGCGCCGGGCTGATCGTGGTCAACACGAATCCGCTTTACACCGCGCGCGAGCTGGAGCACCAGCTCACCGATTCGGGCGCCAAGGCGATCGTCATTTTCGAGAACTTCGCGCACACGCTCGATCACGTGATCGCCAAGACTGAAATTCGGCATGTGATCATCACCGGGGTCGGCGATCAGCTGCATTTTCCCAAGTCGATCCTGGCCAACCTGGTGGTGCGCCATGTGCGCAAACAGGTGCCCGCCTACGACTTGCCGAACGCCGTGCCCTTCAACAAGGCGCTGCAATCGGGCCGCTATGAAACATTCACGCCGCCGTTGCTGAATCTCGAGGACATCGCCTTCCTGCAGTACACCGGCGGCACCACCGGCGTGGCGAAGGGTGCGATGCTGACGCATCGAAATATCGTCGCGAACGTGATGCAAGCCGAGTCGTGGATCGGCACCGCGGCTCGGGTCGGTCAAGACACCATCATCACGGCGCTGCCGCTGTATCACATCTTCGCGCTCACCGGAAATTGGCTGGTGTTCGTGAAGCTGGGCGCGCACGACGTGCTCATCGTCAACCCGCGGGACTTCCCTGCGTTCGTCGGCGAGCTGAAGAAATTCCGCTTCACCTATATCAGTGGCGTGAATACGCTGTTCAACGCGCTGCTGCATACGCCCGGCTTTTCAGAGGTCGACTTCAGCGCGCTACGGATCACGCTCGGCGGCGGCATGGCCGTGCAACGTTCGGTCGCGGAGCATTGGAAGAAAGTCACTGGCAACGTGCTGACGCAGGCGTGGGGGTTGACCGAGACGTCGCCGGCGGCGTGTATCAATCCGTTCGGCGAGGATTTCAACGGCTCCATCGGCCTGCCGATTCCCTCGACCGATATCAGCATCCGCGACGATGACGGCAACGATCTGGGCATCGACAGGGTCGGCGAGATCTGTATCCGCGGACCGCAGGTGATGCGCGGTTACTGGAACCGTCCGGACGAGACGGCGAAAGTGATGATGGGCGATTGGCTGCGCACGGGCGACATCGGCCGGCTCGATAGCAAAGGCTATGTGTTCATCGAGGACCGCAAAAAAGACATGATCCTGGTCTCCGGGTTCAACGTGTATCCGAACGAGATCGAAAGCGTCGTCGCCGCGCATCCCGGCGTGCTCGAAGTGGCTGCGGTCGCGCAGGCCGATGAACATTCGGGCGAGGTGGTCGCGCTGTTCGTCGTGAAGAAAGACCCGGCGCTCACCGAGCAGCAGGTGATCGATTTCTCACGTCAGCAGCTCACCGGGTACAAAGTGCCGCGGCATGTTTATTTCAGAAACGATCTGCCGAAGACGAACGTCGGCAAGATTCTGCGTCGCGCGCTGCGCGATGAGCTGAAGAAGGAAGTCGGCACCCAGCGCAGCTAGCGCTGGGTGTGATATTGCGGGCTCAGCTCGTGCACGGCGGCGATCATCGCGCCGGCGTGCTCGGGCGGCACGGCCGGGTGTATGCCGTGTCCCAGATTGAACACATGCCCGTGGCCTTGCCCGTAACTTGCGAGCACTCGCGCCACTTCCTCTCGAATTCGCTCCGGGGCGGCGTACAGGCAGTTCGGATCCAGATTTCCCTGCAACGCCACGCGATCGTTGACGAGCCGGCGCGCGTCGCCGAGATCGGTCGTCCAATCGACGCCCAGCGCGTCGCAGCCCGTCTGCGCCATGATGCTGAGCCAGTCGCCCGCGCCCTTGGTGAACAGGATCACCGGCACGCGCCGACCTTCAGCTTCGCGCGTCAATCCATCGAGGATGCTTTGCATGTAGTGCAGCGAGAACTCTCGATACTGCGCGGGCGTGAGCACGCCGCCCCACGTATCGAAAATCATCACTGCCTGCGCGCCGGCCGCGATTTGCGCGTTGAGATACGAACGCGTGGAATCGGCGAGCAACTGTAACAACCCGCGCAGTGTCGCTGGCTCGTTGTACATCATCGTCTTGATGCGGGAAAACTCACGTGAGCTTCCGCCTTCGACGATGTACGTACCCACTGTCCATGGACTGCCGGCGAAACCGATCAGCGGCACGCGACCCTTCAGCTCACGACGGATCAGGCTCACCGCATCCATCACATACCGCAGTTCGACGTTCGGATCGGGAACACCCAACTTCTCCACATCCGCTCTCGACCGCACCGGCCGCTCGATGCGCGGCCCTTCCCCCGTCTCGAACTGCAAGCCAAGCCCGAGCGCATGAGGAATCGTCAGGATGTCGGAGAACAGAATCGCCGCGTCCAGCGGATACCGATCCAACGGCTGCAATGTGACTTCGCACGCCAACTCCGGCGTCATGCACAGCTTCAGGAAACTCCCTGCACGCTCGCGCGTGGCACGGTACTCCGGCAGGTATCGACCTGCTTGACGCATCATCCATACAGGCGTGCGATCGACCGGCTGTCTCAGCAGTGCGCGGAGGAGCAGGTCGTTGGCGAGACTGGGCTTGGGGTTACCACTCATGATGAGTGGTAATTTAGCACTTGCGCGTAACTCTGACTCGGCTGAACTCGCGGTGGCTTTGCGAGAATCTGCTCAATCGATGAAGTCGCCGGTCGACAGCGGAATCTTGGGAGCAATGGCCTGCCGCTCGCCGGGCGCGCCTTCAACGGATTCCTTGCCGATGCCGGAAGCGTCCTTGAGCCATTGCGGCCAACGCTCGATACTTTCCCGCGCCAGTTCGATTTGCCTGGCGAGATCGGAACCCTTGACTGGACTCATGTTGAAAGCTCCTCAGACACTCGGGAAACAGCGCCCCGCGCGAGGGTGACGGGAAGCACCTTACCAAGCACCATACCCTCGATCAACAGGTACGAGGGAACGAACCGCTTGAGGCGAGGCTCGGCCTTTCCGTCGATCCAGGCAATGGCGTTTCCGCGCGGATCCTTGCGCTCAGTGGCGCGGAACATCTCTGTATAAATGCTCGGCGCAACGCCGACGAACGGCTCGAATGTGACTCGATCAGGTCTTGCGACGCGCGGGTCCACATCGATCATGTCCTCGTACAACTCACGCGCCAGACTTTTTGGATACGGTTCGATATACACGACTCGCCGAATGCCGGCCGAAACAATGTGCCTTGCGCAAAGGTGACAAGGAAAGGTCGTGCTGTACATGCTGGCATCCTCCACGGCGATGCCACGATGGGCGGCTTCGGAGAGTGCCGACATCTCTGCATGCACCGAGCGGCCGAACTCCAACAGGTTTTGAATCTGCGTGCCATTCAGCGTTCCGGCAGCAAGCAATGAGTCCGCGTCGCCTTGCGAATTCTCCGGCGGCCTCCACCCTGCCTCCCGAAGTCGGCTCAGGGCCTGAGCGAGTAGTTGGCGCTTGAACCGGCTGGTGCTATCCACGCCTTTGACGAAGTCCCGGTGATCGGGCCCTTCACCGCTCCAGTACAGCCCGCCTCCGACCTTGGGGACATCGTTGCATCCGACCGCGAGAATGCTGCCATCTACGTTGGTGATGGCGACTCCGACCTGCCGCCCGAGATCCGCGGAGCGAAGTGCCGCCGCGTATGCATGGAACATTGCGAATTCATCTCGCGTCGGTGTTTCGAAAGGATGGCCGAACAGCAGACGAACATAGCGCGCCAGGCTTGCCTGTAAGCGCTCCGAGGAGCGTGCGTCCACGAAGAAGTCGCCGCGAGGAAAGGATTCTCGAACGCTCTGACCGAGCTTGCTTGCCTCCTGTTCATCGACGTGGATCAGTTCTTCCGCCTGCGCGCGGAAACGATCGCTGTAAGTTTCGCCGCGTGAATCGGCGATACTCGAAGCAAGCTTTTCTACTCGATCCTGCCGCGGCGTGTACGTTGAGATGACATTGAACGCTCTACCGTAGACATACCGAAGCATCTGAATTTCGTCTGGATGCTTCAGCGAGCGAATGACGAAAGCCGTTCTTTCCAGCGGCTGCTCCGCTGCTTCCACGGGCGGTCGGTGGGATTGCAGTGTAATTCGACGTTGCCGAATCGCGGATATGGCAAGCAAGGCCATTACTTCGCCCGCCTCCGTTCTGTTGCGCAAGTCCGTCCCCGCCTTCATATGCTCCCGAATGCGCTCGAACTCGGACTCGAAGCATCCGTTGCCCAGATGCGCATAACGATCCAGCTGGTGAAGCAGCGAACTGACGTGGATTTCTTCCACCCGATAGCGCACGCGCTCCAGCTCCGAAACGAGCGTGCGTGTCACTGCCTGCAGGTCTGAACCTACAGCTCCGACGAGGCCGAACACCAATTCGGGACCTGAGAGGGCGGGCAACTGGTCCATGAAATCTTTCCAAGCATGGCGCTGAACTAGCCGTCGTCCTGGTTGATCGTGCTTTCGAACGAGTTCACCCCTCCCTGAACGAAAGTAAATCTCTGCAGATGCCGCGCGCCATTGCGCACGCTATCGCGCGAAAATGTTCCGCGCAGCTGACGCGAGGGAGTGTGTGCGCATCGAGTCGCACAGCTCGTGTCGAGGGGATTTGGAAGGGCTCAGCTGCGCTTGGCTGGGTCGAAGATGCGTTCGTGTTCGACGATGGCGTAGCGGTCGGTCATGCCGGCGATGTAGTCGGCAACGGCGCGTGCGCGGCCGGATTCGCCGGATCGGGATTCCATCTGCGAGGCGATTTGCTGATGTTCGGGAGGCAATAGCTCGGGGCGTTTGAAGAAGGTTTCGAACAGGCTGCTGATGACGGCGTCGGCCTTGTTGGTCATGCGCAGGACGCGATAGTGTCGATAGACGTGCTCAAGCAGATATCGCTTCAGCTCGAGATGTTCCGCGACCACCGGCTCGCTGAATTTGACTAAGGCGCCGGGCGCGGCGCGCACGGCTTCGACGTCCGTGGGGGCTGCGGCCCGCAGTTGGGCGGCGGTGTTCTCGATCAGATCGGTGACGACATACGCGATCATGCGCCGGATCACTTCGTGGATGAGCCGCCGTCCGTTCAGCGACGGATACGCGGTCATGACGACATCGTACTGCCGCCGGAACAACGGAACTTGTTTCAATTCATCGACGGTGATGAGACCGGCGCGCAACCCGTCGTCCAGATCGTGATTGTTGTACGCAATCTCGTCGGCCAGATTGGCGATCTGTGCCTCGAGCGTCGGCTGGCGGCGGCGGATGAAACGTTCGCCCAGCTCGCCGAGCTTGCGTGCGTTGTTGAGCGAGCAGTGTTTGAGAATGCCTTCGCGCGTCTCGAACGTCAGGTTCAGCCCGGCGAACGCAGCGTAGTGCTCTTCGAGCTCATCGACGACACGCAGCGACTGCAGGTTGTGCTCGAAGCCGCCGTAGTCTCGCATACAGGCATTCAGCGCATCCTGCCCCGCGTGCCCGAACGGCGTGTGACCGAGGTCGTGCGCCAGGCAAATGGCTTCGCAGAGTGTCTCGTTGAGCTGTAATGCTCGCGCGATGGTGCGGGCGATTTGCGCGACTTCGATGGAATGGGTCAGACGCGTGCGAAACAAATCGCCTTCGTGATTGACGAAGACCTGCGTCTTGTAAACCAGGCGTCGAAACGCCGTGGAATGCACGATGCGATCGCGATCTCGCTGATACTCACTGCGATAGCGCGGAGCATCCTCGGGAAACTGACGGCCCTTCGACCGATTGTCCCAGGAAGCGTAGGGAGCGAGCGGTGAGGGCGCGGCGGTCATGCGGCAGCGTCGAAATGCGTTCGCATGGTGGCGGCGAACGCTTCGCCGGAGTAGTCGCTGACGACATCCGCCTTGCCGAGGCTGCGTAACAGCACCAGGCGCAGCTTGCCGTCGAGCACTTTCTTGTCGAGCCCCATCAACTCACGCGCACGATCGGCGCCGATGCGCGGCGGTTCGACAGGCAAGCGAAATCGTTTCAGCAGATCGATGGCGCGTTGTTTGTCCGTGCTCGGCAACCAGCCGAGCCGCTCGGACAAATCCGCCGCCATCACCATACCGGCCGCGACCGCTTCACCGTGCAGCCAGTTGCCGTAGCCCGATGCCGTCTCGATGGCATGACCGAACGTATGACCCAGATTCAGAATGGCGCGCAACCCCTGCTCACGCTCATCGATACCCACGACTTCGGCCTTGATCTCGCAGGAGCGGCGCACCGCATGAATGACGGCGCTGTCGACCCGTTTCAACAATGCGTCGGCATGCTCTTCGAGCCACGCGAAAAACGCCGGGTCGTAGATCAAACCGTACTTCACGATTTCAGCGATGCCGGCGGCGAACTCGCGTTCGGGCAACGTATGGAGCGTCGCGGTGTCCGCGATGACGACCCGCGGCTGATGGAACGCGCCGATCATATTCTTCGCGCTCGGATGATTGACGGCGGTCTTGCCGCCAACCGACGAATCCACTTGCGCGAGCAGCGTCGTCGGCACCTGAATGTAATCGATGCCGCGTTGATAACAAGCGGCGGCGAATCCGGCCATGTCGCCAATGACACCACCACCGAGCGCGATCACGGCAGCATCGCGGTTCATGCGCTCGCTCACCAGCGCATCGAAGATTCGCGACAGCGTGTCCAACGTTTTGTATTGCTCGCCGTCCGGCAACACCACCGAGGCGGTGCGACGATGCTTCAACGCCGTTTGCAGCGGGCGCAGATACAACGGCGCGATGGTTTCGTTGGTGACGATCAATAGATTGCGCGCGGCGACGTGTTCGCTCAACAGCGCATCGTCCTCGAGCAGATGCGGCCCGATCAGGATGGGATAACTGCGCTCGCCCAGCGCGATATCGACTCGTTCGTGCGGTTGGTGGCTCATGTGACGGACAGCTCCTGCAAACGCTGCACGACCTCGTCGGCGACCGCGCGTACCTGTCGCCCGTCGGTGCATACCACGATGGCGGCGATGGATTCGTACAGCGGAGCGCGAAAGGTCATCAGCTCGCGCAGCTTGCGCTCTGGATTCTCGGTGTAGAGCAGCGGGCGCTGGCGGCCGTGCCGGGTGCGCTCGAGCTGCTGATCGACGCTGGTTTGTAGATACACGACGCGGCCGCGATTCGCGAGATGCTCGCGGTTCAACTCCGACAGTACCGCGCCGCCGCCGGTGGCGAGAATCACATCCTGCATCTGCGTGAGCGAGTCGATCACTTCCCGCTCGCGCTCGCGGAAGCCGGCCTCGCCTTCCTTCTCGAAAATGTAGGGAATGTCGACGCCGCAGCGCTGCTCGATTTCAGCGTCGCTGTCGTAGAAATGAAGATGCAGCAGGCGCGCGAGCTGCTTGCCCACGGCGGTCTTGCCCGAGCCCATCGGCCCGATCAGGAAGACGTTATTGCCGCGCGCGGGCTTGGTCGGTTCGGAGGTCATGCAAGGCGGGACTATAAACGAAAGCGGCCGCCCGCAGGCGGCCGCTGCCGTTACAGGGTGTACCCGCCAGCGCAGGTCAATACAAACTGCTGCCCTCGCGCAGGATGCGCGGGGTCACGAAGATCAACAGCTCGTCCTTGTTGTCCGTGGTCGTGTTGTTCTTGAACAGGCGGCCGACGACCGGGATGTCGCCCAGGTACGGCACCTTCTTCTCGGCATCACGACGCTCGGTCTCCAGGATGCCGCCGAGCACGACGGTCTGGCCGTCGTTGACCAGCACCTGAGTGACGATCTCGCGCGTGTCGATGCTGGGCACGAAGCCGCCGGTGGCACTGGCGACCAGCTGGCCGACGCTGTCCTTCGACACCGTCAGGTCCAGGATCACGCGGTTGTCCGGAGTGATCTGCGGGGTGACCTTCAGGCTCAGCACGGCCTTCTTGAACTGCGTGGTCGTGGCGCCGCTGGACGAAGACTCCTGGTAGGGAATTTCCACGCCCTGCTCGATGGTGGCTTCACGCTGGTTGGCGGTGATCAGACGGGGCGAGGAGATGATCTCGCCGCGGCCTTCGGCCTGCGCCGCCGACAGCTCCAGATCGACCAGGTAGTCCGAGTCGATGAGCGCCAGGGCGAGGCGACCGGCCGGATTCGCGGCGGGCAGGTTCACGAGATAACGATCCGCGGCGTTCTCGGGAAGGATGAAGCCGCCGAGCTGGCCGTCGGTGCCGGTGGTCGGTGTGCCGATGCCATCGGGGATACCGTCACCGTTGCGGTCAGAACCGCCCGCCAGGCTCGGGTACGGGCTGATGCCGACGCCTTCCTCGCTGTTCAACGGGCCGCCGAGCAGGCCGAGACCGTCGCTGCCGCCCTGATTGAAGGCCACGTTGGCGCCGAAGCGCACGCCCAGGTCGCGGCTGTAGTCGTCGCTCACGATCACGATGCGGGCTTCGATCATCACTTGCTTGACCGGGATGTCGAGGGTCGACACCAGCCGACGGATGTCCGCCAGGCGCTCGGCCGTATCCTGCAACAGCAGAGTGTTGGTGCGTTCGTCGATCGCCACGCTGCCGCGATCGGAGATCAGCGAACCGGCGCCGGACTTGATCAGCGTCGCCAGGTCCGCGGCCTTGGCGTAGTTCACCTGCAGATATTCAGTCCGCAGCGGCGAGAGCTCCTGAGCTTCCTTCCGTGCAGTCAGCAACTCTTTCTCGCGAGCGGCGATCTCGTTGGCCGGCGCGATGAAGATGACATTGCCTTCCTGACGCGAGTCGAGGCCCTTGGTCCGCATCACCACGTCCAGCGCCTGATCCCACGGCACGTTCTGCAAGCGCAGGGTCACGTTGCCGGCGACCGAGTCGCTGATGACCATGTTCTGGCCGCTGGTATCGGCCAACAGCTGCAGCACGGCGCGGGTTTCGATGTCCTGGAAGTTCAGGGTCAGGCGCTCGCCGACGTATTCCTTCTTGTCGCGCAGCTCGGGCGGCAGCTTCACCACCGGCTTCACTTCGATCGTGTAGATGTTGTCGGACTGATAAGCGAGCTGCTCGTAGTCGCCCGAAGCGGCGATCACCAGGCGCGCGCCATCGCCGACGCGGAGCGCATCGATGCTGCTCACCGGCGTGGCGAAGTCGACCACGTCCAGACGCTGCAACAGATTTTCGGGAATCGCGGTCTTGGCGAAGTTCACCACGATCTTGCCGCCTTCCTGGCGCAGATCCGCGGGCACCTTGGAGTCGGTGAGCTCGACGATCACTCGCGCGGAGCCGTCGCCACCGCGACGGAAGTCGATGTTATTGACGCTGCGAACGCCGGAAACGGTGGCAGCCGCGGGGCGCTGAGTGGCGACGGCGAGGTTGCCGGGCTGAGCGCTCGTTTGCAGCGCGCGGCCGGTGCCGGCGGAGGCCAGCGACACCACGATGGTGTTGCCTTGAACGCGGGTCTCGTAAGGAACCAGCGAGTCGACGTTGAGCACCACTCGCGTGCGGCCGTTCGCTTCAGCGACGTTGACCGTGTCGAGCACGCCCTGTTTCACATCGACTCGACGCGAGGTCATCGCGACCGAGGTCGCGGGCAGGTCGAGCGCGATGCGCGCCGGATTGTCGACCGTGAAGGTGAGCGGATTGGGCGCGTCGCCGGCGAGGCGGAGCGTCAGCTCCACTTTGTTTCCGGCAGTGGCCTGCGCCTGGATGCTTTCCAGCCGGTTGGTGGACTGCGCCAGCGCGGCCGGGCCGAAACCGGCCAGTGCGGCCAGGGTCAGGACCAGTCCCGCGGCAGACCGTTGCACGCTTGAGAACAACATTCTGTGTTTCTCCCTGAGAATCATTCGTTCAGCGCCAGCGCCGCTGGCCGCTCGATATAGCCGCCGAGGCCGTCGGGGACGATCTCGATGATGGAAATACGGGTGGGCGTGATGCTGACCACGCGGCCATCGTTCTGGCCCATGAAGTTGCCGGGCAGCACGCGATGAACCAAGCCGTCCTTGCCCTGGACCAGTCCGTAGTTGTGCCCCTGCAGCTGCAAGGTGCCGACCATCGACATGGTGTCGAGCGGAAATTGTTCGAGGAATTCGCGGGTCCGCTTGCTGTCCGGACGCACGGCGCTGGCGACATCGCTACGCGACGGCGCGCTCGGCACGAACGGTGAGCGTATGCTGGACGCGTTGTACGCGAAGCTTTCGTAAGCCTTGATCTCCGGCAGCGGCTCGATGCGCTCGCCGGGGCGAGCCTTGATCTCGGCAACCTGCTGCTCCAGCTTGTCCATGTCGGTCGAGCAGCCGCTCAGCCACAACAGGGCGAGCGCGCTGGTCGCGAGAGTTCTAAGGTGCTTGCTGTGTTCCGTCATAAGTGACTGCTCTTGACGTTATCCAGGGGGCGTCGCGTTACCGCGCATTGGGCGGACGGCCCGCCTGCTGCTTCGGTTGCGCGGCCGCCTGCTCCTCGTCGTCGAGATAACGATAAGTCTTCGCCGTGACGTTCAATTGCAGCTGATCGTTGCCGCCCTCCTTGACCGGTGTGATCTCCACGTCGTGCAACGTCACGATGCGCGGCAGAGCGGCGATGCCGCTGACGAACGCGCCGATCGCGTGGAAGCTGCCGGTGAGTCGCATCTTGATCGGCAACTCGGCATAGAAGTCCTTGTTGATCTGCGCTTCGGGTTGGAACAGCTTCTGATCCAGACCGGCACCCGCGCCCTGCTGGGAGATATCGGTCAGCAGGTTCGGCACCTCGGTCTTATCCGGCAGCTTGCGTAACATCGCGCCGAACGAGCGCTCCATCTCGGCGAGCTGCGCCTTGTACGCATCCAGATTCGCCGCCTTGCGCGCCTTGGTTTCCAAAGTCTGCAATAACTGGGCTTCCTGCGCGCGCGCCGAGTCGAGCTCGGGCTTCTTGTCCTTCCATGCCAGGAAGTAGGACATGAAGCCGGCGGCGAGGATGAAGATCAGCGCGATGGCGCCGAGCCTGAACGGCAACGGCCAGCGGCTCGGATCGTTCGGATCCAGGTCGCGCAGTTGTTCGACGAACGTGCTCATGTCGCACCTCCGTTCGGCGACTTCGCTGCACCCTTTTGCGCGGCGGCCACTTGCGGATTCTCCTGGGTCGCGTTCAGCGTGAACTGCGAACCGGCATCGCTCGCGCCCTTGGTCTCCAGAATCTGCAGCGCCGGATCCTTCAGCCACTCGGACGCGTCGATGTTGCGCATGTAAGAAGCCACGCGCGTGCTCGACTGCGCGACGCCTTTCAATTCGATCTTACGGTCGGTCTGTTTCACCGAGGTGAGATAGATGCCATCGGGCGTGGTGCGCACCAGCTGATCGAACACGTGCACGATCTCCGGCCGGCTCAGCTCCAGTTGCTCGATGACGGTGATGCGCGCCTGCAAACGTTTCTTCTGCTCTTCCAGATCCAGGATCTCGGCGATCTGCTTGTCGAGCTCCTTGATCTGATCGTTCAGATAACTGTTGCGCGTCATCTGCTCGTCGATCGCCGACTGCATCTGCCAGTTGACCACGAAGTACACCAACGCGGCGCCCAGCAGCGCGGCCACCGCGCCGACCCCGAACTCCTGACGCTTGCGTTTGCGTTCCGCCTCACGCCAGGGCAATAGGTTGATTCTTGGCATGTCAGTCGAAGCTCCGTAACGCCAGACCGCATGCTGTCAGCAACGCGGTCGCATCTTTCTTCACCGCCTGCGCCTTGGCTTTCTGACTGACCTTCATCTGACCCAGCGGGTCGCCTCGTTGTGATTCGATGCCGACCCGGCTTTGGATCATCTCGGCGGCACCGGCGATGTTGGCGCAGCCACCGCAGATCAGAATCTGTTCAGGCTGCTCGCGGCCCGCCCCGGAGGCGAGGAAGAACTGCAGCGAGCGGCTCACCTGCTGACACATATCATCGATGAACGGGCCGAGCACTTCGGTCTCGTAGTTGCCCGGCAGCCCGCCTTCTTTCTTGGCACGGCCGGCTTCTTCCATGCTAAGGCCGTAGGTGCGCATGACTTCTTCGGTCAACTGTTGACCGCCGAAAGCGAAGTCGCGCGTATAGATGACTTTCAGATCGCGCAGCACGCTGAACGTGGTGGAGCTGGCCCCGAAGTCGACCACCGCGATCACACGGCCGAGGCCGCCATCGGGCATCTGGTGCGTGAGCAGGCGGCACGCATTCTCGAGCGCGAACGCTTCCACATCGACGATCTTCGCGGTCAGACCGGCGGCAGCGCAGGCGGCGATTCGTTGTTCGACGTTTTCCGAGCGGGTCGCGACCAGCAGCACATCAAGCATGTCCGGATCCTTCTCCGAAGGTCCGATCACTTCGAAGTCGAAGCTGACTTCTTCCATGGGGAACGGAATGTACTGGTCGGCCTGCATCTCCACCTGGCCTTCCAGCTCGTTCTCGCCCAGCGTGCGGGGCATCTGGATGACTTTAGTGATGGCGGCATCGCCGCTGATCGCCACCGCCGCTTCCTTGGCACGCGCGCCTGAACGCTTTACAGCCCGCTTGATCGCCTCGCCGACGGCGTTGGCATCGACGATCGCTTTTTCGTTGATGGAATTCGGCGGAGTGGCCTCCGCGGCATAGGACTCCACGCGGTATTGACCGCCGCTCATGCTCAATTCGATGAGCTTGACCGAGGAGGTAGTGATGTCCAGGCCCAGGATGGGTCTGGATTTTGCGGTTAACAGCACGCTGGTTCCCTTTCGTGATCAGACACTTAGGTGACGATCGGAGAGCGGACACGAAACACGGGCGGCAACTATATACAGCCGTGACTTAAGTTGAATGTGAGGAGCCTCACGAAATACCATCGCGGTATTCCCCCAGCAAAAGTGCTGTTTTTGCAGTAGTAAGCACCTCGTTGCTGCGTTCATCCGCGGGAGCTGATGTAGATCAGGGCCTTACCACCGAGGCGGCGCAGCTCCACCACCCCGGCTCCGTCGTCTTCTGCCGATCTCCCCGAGCGCCGTTTGCGGTTTCGCGCCGCGGGCATCCCGGTGTGAAACCTGAGAGTCGTGTGCAACGATCTTCAGGGTCTGACCTCAAAGTCAGCCGGGAACGCATTCGATACTATCGATCGGGCTCCCAGGACCGATGCGCGATGCCGCACAGATTATGTTCAGGGGCTAATATTGCCTAGCAGCTTTTTATATAGCAACAGGCAAAGCAAGGACTTAGGATTTCTAGTTGCCATGCGACGTTACCTCAAATCTCCCCTCCGGCTGATCATTGCAGGCGTGCTCGGGGCGGCCGGCGCGGCGGTTCTCGGATTGGCCGGCGCCTATCAGTACCTCCGTCCGGCGCTGCCCGATGTCAGCGCCATCAAGGACATTCGGCTGCAGGTGCCGTTGCGGGTGTTCAGCCGCGACGGGCGACTCATCGCGCAATTCGGTGAGCAGCGACGGATTCCGCTGTCCTTCGAGGCCATTCCCAATCAGATGATCAATGCGGTACTGGCGGCCGAGGACGATCGATTCTTCCAGCACGGTGGCGTCGATTACCCGGGTCTGGCTCGGGCCGTGGTCGCCAATCTCATCTCGGGGAACAAGGGCGAGGGCGGCAGCACGATCACGATGCAGCTGGCGCGCGGCGTGTTCCTGAGCCCCGAGAAGAGTTATCGCCGCAAGCTGGTGGAAATCTTCACCACGCTGCGCATCGAGCAAGAGCTCACCAAGCAGGAAATCCTCGCGCTGTATCTGAACAAAATGTTTCTTGGTCAGCGCGCCTACGGCATCGGTGCCGCGGCGGAAGTTTATTACGGCAAGAGCGTCGACCAATTGACGTTGCCGGAGATCGCGGTGATCGCCGGCACGTTCCGTCTGCCGTCG
Organism: Pseudomonadota bacterium; assembly: GCA_023391815.1. GTDB lineage: Bacteria > Pseudomonadota > Gammaproteobacteria > Steroidobacterales > Steroidobacteraceae > Steroidobacter. The sequence goes on along the minus strand of JAEWAF010000026.1, from coordinate 85,684 downwards.
CGTGACAACCCAGTAGCAAACGCCGAGCTCGCCCGTCAGCGGCGCGCGTATGTGCTGCGTCGTATGCGCGAAAAGGAATTCATCACTCAGCAAGAGTATGAAGCGGCGTTGAAGGCGCCCGTCGAGTCGAAGCTGCACGGCCCGGCGGTCGAAGTGGAAGCGCCTTATATCGCAGAAATGGTGCGCGCGGACCTCTTCAACAGACTGGGCGCGGACGCATATACCGCGGGTTACGAAGTCATCACGACAGTCGACAGCCGGTTGCAACATGCCGCGGTGAAAGCATTACGTGGCGCGTTGCTCGAATACGATCAGCGCCATGGTTATCGCGGCCCGGCCGGGCGCGTCGCGCTGCCGTCGGGTGCTCGGGAAAAGGAATGGTCGCAGGCGCTCGAGGAATATGCAGTGCGCGGCGGACTCGAGCCCGCGGTGGTGATCGCGACGGAAGAAAAGAGTGCGGTCGCTTATGCGCGCGGCGTTGGACGCATCAACTTGGGTTGGAGTGGATTGAGCTGGGCGCGCGCTCCGCTGCCCGATGGCAGCGTCGGTCCACAGCTACAACGGGCGTCCGATGTGGTCGCGGTTGGCGACATCATCTATATCGCGCAGGAGGTCTCCGGTAACTGGCGCATGGTGCAGGTCCCGGAGGCGCAAGGCGCGTTCGTCGCGCTCGATCCACAGGACGGCGGCATCGCCGCGCTCACTGGCGGCTTCGATTATTTCGCCAGCAACTACAATCGCGCCGTGCAGGCCAAGCGCCAGCCGGGCTCGTCGTTCAAACCTTTCCTGTATTCGGCGGCGCTGGATCAGGGCTTCACGCCGGCGAGCGTCATCAACGACGCGCCGCTGGTGATCGACGATCCGACGCTCGAAGGCAGCTGGCGTCCGCAAAACAACACGCGTGAATTTCGCGGCCCGATGCGTCTGCGCGAGGCGCTGGTCCGTTCGCGCAACCTGGTCTCGATTCGCGTGATGAATTCGCTCGGGCCTGCTTACGCGACGCAGTTCATCGAGCGCTTCGGTTTTCCAGAAAACACGCTGCCGCGCAATCTGTCGCTTGCACTGGGCACCGCGCAGGTCTCTCCATTGGAGATGGCGAGCGCGTACTCGGTGTTTGCTAACGGCGGCTTTCGCGTCGAGCCGTACTTCATCCAACGCATCATCGACACCAACGGCAAGGTCGAGTTCGAAGCGCAACCGAAGTTCGCGTGCGCCGACTGCGTGCAGCCAACGCCGCCCGCCGCGGAGACCGAAGGTGGCGCGACCAATCTGATCGATGCGCCGATTACCACCGCGGTCAGCGACGAGACGCGCTACGGCGGCCGCACGTATCTGCAGGAGAAGTCGCTGGCCCCGCAGGTTCTCTCACCGCAGAACGACTATTTGATCACCGACATGATGGCGGACGTCGTTAAACGCGGCACCGCGGTGCGCGCCATGCAGTTGAAGCGCGGCGATCTGGCGGGCAAGACGGGCACGACCAACGATCGGCGCGACGCCTGGTTCTGCGGCTTCAACAGCTCGCTGGTCGGTACCGCCTGGGTCGGTTTCGACCAGGAACGCTCGCTCGGCCCCGGCGAAGAAGGCAGCCGCACGGCGTTGCCGATGTGGATCTACTTCATGGCGGAAGCGTTGAAGGGTGTGCCCGAACAAAAACGCATCCCGCCGCCGGGACTCGTGTCCATGCGCATTTCGGCGGACACCGGCCTGGCCGCGCGGCCCGGCGATCCGAACGCTATTTTTGAAACATTCATGGCAGGGCATTTGCCGCCGCAGGCCGAAATCGATTCGGCGCTGCCCGGCGAGGCCGACGAAGAGAACAAGGAAAAAGACGACTCGTTGTTCTAACGCGGGTCGGTTCCGATGACGGGAATGAAGATGAGCAAACGAAGTAATCCACGCGCGGAGCAGCTGCGCATGGCATTGGCGCAGGAGGCGGCCCGCATCATGTCCGAGCAGGGCATCGATGATTACGGCCTGGCCAAGCGCAAAGCGGCCGAGCGCCTCGGCGCGACCGACATCGCGGTGCTGCCGAAGAACACCGAGATCGAAGCCGCGCTGGCCGCGCATCATCGTTTGTTCGAAGGCGACAAACATTCGACCGCGCTGAGCGCGTTACGCCGCACGGCGCTGCAAGCCATGAAGCTGCTGGACAGCTTTCAGCCGCGCTTGGTCGGGCCGGTGTTGAGCGGCACGGCTTCAGCGCACTCGGAAGTGAATCTGCATCTGTTCGCGGACAGCCCGGAACGGGTGACGCTGCATCTGATGGACAAGAATATTCCGCATCACCTGGCCGAGCGCCGGCTGCGCTACGAGCCCAATCGCCTGGTCTCGTATCCGGTGGTGCAATTCGTCGCGGGGGACAAGGAAATCGACGCGGTCGTCTTTCCCATCGACGGCATTCGCCAGTCGCCGGCCAGCCCGGTGGATGGCAAGCCGATGCGTCGCGCGGACGCGGCGGAGCTGGAGTCCTTGCTGGAAGCGGAGAGCAGCGACTACTGAGGTCGCTGCTCTCTCGAGCCAATCAACGCTTTTCGATCTCGACGTACTGACGCGTCGCCGGGCCCGTGTACAACTGGCGCGGACGGCTGATCTTCATCGTCGGGTCGGCGATCATTTCCTGCCAGTGCGCCACCCAGCCGACGGTGCGCGCGATCGCGAACATCACCGTGAACATCGACTGCGGAATGCCGATCGCGCTGTAGATGATGCCGGAATAGAAATCCACGTTCGGGTACAGCTTGCGCTCGACGAAGTACTCGTCCTTCAACGCGATCTCTTCCAGCTTCAACGCCAGCTCGAACAGCGGGTTGTCGGACTTGCCGAGCTTCGCCAGCACCTTGTGGCACATGGCGCGGATGATGGTCGCGCGCGGGTCGAAGTTCTTGTAGACACGGTGGCCGAAGCCCATCAGCTTGAAGTTGTCGTTCTTGTCCTTGGCCTTGGCGAGGAACTTCGGCACGTTCTCGACGGTGCCGATCTGCTCCAGCATCGCGAGCACCGCTTCGTTCGCGCCACCGTGCGCGGGACCCCACAGCGCCGAGATGCCCGACGAAATCGCGGCATACGGATTCGCACCGGTGCTGCCGGCGAGGCGGACCGTCGAGGTGCTCGCATTCTGCTCGTGATCGGCGTGCAGAATGAACAGCAGATCCAGCGCCTGTGCCTGCACCGGATCGATGTTGTACTGCTCGCACGGCACGGCGAAGAACATGTGCAGCAGGTTCGAGCAGTAATCCAGGTCGTTGCGCGGGTACATGAAAGGCTGACCCAGCGCGTGCTTGTAGGCGGCCGCCGCGATGGTCGGAATCTTCGCGATGATGCGGTGGGCGAAGATCTCGCGATGGCGCGGGTTATGGATGTCCATCGAGTCGTGATAGAACGCCGCCATCGACGCCACCACGCCCGAGAGCATCGCCATCGGATGCGCGTTGTATTGGAAGCCGTTGAAGAATCGCAGCAGCGATTCGTTGATCATCGTGTGGTACTGGATGGCGTGCGTGAACTCGCCGAGCTGCTCGGTGGTCGGCAACTCGCCGTTGATCAGCAGATAAGCGACTTCCAGGAAGTTGCTCTTCTCCGCCAGCTGCTCGATCGGATAGCCGCGATACATGAGCACGCCGGCATCGCCGTCGATGAAAGTAATTTTACTTTCGCACGACGCCGTGGCCATGAAGCCCGGATCGAACGTAAACATGCCGTGGTCCTTGGCGAGGCCCGCGATGTTGAGCACATCGGGCCCGAGCGTGCCGCTCTTCACTTCGGCGAGCGACTTCTTGCCGGTCGCCAGGTTGGTCAATTCAAACTTCTTCTCGGCCATGGGGCTAATTCCGCAAACAGATGCCACAGGGGAAGCTCGACCGGGCGCATCGTGGGGGAGCATCTGGCCAAGCCGTGGAAAACGATCGAGCCCGTCCGTAGGCATGCGATCGTCGCGGCTTTTTGCAAGCGCAAAAATCGGAGGCGCAGACTTACACGTCATCGCCAGCGAATCAAGCATGCCGATCGGCGTCCGTCATTAGTAATGTGCATCGCTGCGACTGCGACGCTATACCCGATGCAAAAGTCCGCCGTTGTCTATTAGGCGAGCTTATCGTGCGTTCGGCCCGATTAATTCGCGCGAGGCCGTCGAGAGGAATTCCTCGACAATACTCCGATTTATCGGCGCCGAAGCTCGGCGCCGATCATTGAACGATCTTGATCAGCTGACCGGGCTGCGGCTCTTTGTTCGGGTACAGATCGTTGAGCAGGCGCAGTTGCTGTTCGGCGTACTCGGGCAACGGCGAAGATTTCGCGAGGTCGGCGATGCGCGTGGTCTCGGTGGCACGGATGGTCTTGATCTTGTACGGCTCGGCCAGCGCGAATTCGTTTTGCTTCAAACGACGGAACGTCTTCACCGTCGACATGAACAGCGGGTCGGCCTTCGGTGTGCCGGTGGAACCCTTGGTGGCGCCGGCGAAGATGTAAGCGAGATTGTTGTGGTAAAGGACCACGTAGCGGGCCGGCATCAAACCGAACGGCGTATTCGCGGCACGCACCACGGCCGTGTAACCCTGCAAGCCATTCACTTCGATCGCTTCGGACTGGCTGGCGCTGGAACGGGCCAGCAGACGTGAAAGAAATTCACGCGGGCCGGTGTTCGGCGGCGGTGCCTGCGTCTGCATCTGCAGAACACTATCTTTCTGCGGCGAGATGGCAACGACACGATCCGCCTGGTTCTCGACCGTCCAACCGCTCGGGAATGCCAGCGTCAATCCCAGATCGGCGTGATAGAAGCGATTGCCTTTGAGCACGCCCTGCGAGCGGCTCGGGCCCATCGGCAGACCTTCGATGGCCTTCAGATATTTGTCACGACCCGGATCGAGATTGTCGGTCGGCCCGCCCTTGAGCGTTTCGGCGGCTTTCACCACCTCGGTCAGACGCTGATCGTTATCCGGGTGAGTCGCGAACACGCCGTGATATACGCGCGGCTCCCGCTTTTCTTCCCGAGCGCGCTGGATCTCGAACATCTCCTGGTTCTTCAACAGGCGCACCACGTCGATCATGCTGGTGGGCGCGAAGCCGACGTTCTTCAGATATTTGGCGCCGAGCCGATCGGCCTCGAGCTCTTGATCACGACCATAACCGCTGACCAGCGCCGCGCCCGCATAGTTGGCGAGACCTGCCAGATCGGCGCTGCCGGTGAACAACCCGACTGCGGCGGCACCGATGCTCGACAACGTCGACTTACTCTGTTGCCGCACTGGATGGCGTGCGCTGACGTGCCCGATTTCATGTCCCAACACGGCGGCCAGCTCGGCCTCCGAGTTGAGGTAGTTCATGATCCCGCGAGTGATATAGACGTAACCGCCGCCGGTGGTGAACGCGTTGATGTCTTCGCTATCGAGCACCATGAAGTGATATTCGAGCTCCGGCCGATCGCTCGCCTTGGCGGTGCGCTGGCCGACCTCGTTCACATAGATCTGCAATTGCTGATCGTCGTAGGGCCCGCCGAACTGCTGCATGATCAGCGGATGCACTTCCTTGGAGCGCTTGATCTCGCCGGCTTCGCTCTGGAACACCAGGTCGGGCCGTCCGGTGACCGGATTGGATGCGCAGCCGCTCAATAGCGCGGCCGGGCCGGCGAGGGCGGCAAGCATCATCACGGCGCGAACAGAGTTTTTCAGCGGCATGGCGGTGTCCGACTCGGCAACGGCAGGCAGCCATTGCACTCCATAGCTCTATGTCGATGCAAATCGTCGCGAGTTCCCCGACTGGATTCCCTAAGTATCAGGGGTGGCGCGAACGACAAAAGGGCGCCCCGGAGATTCCGGAGCGCCCTTCGGTGTAGAGCGGGCCTGCTGAACGCGTGCTTAACGCCGAACGATTCAGCCGACTCGAAGATCGCCGCCGCGGATCGAGTCCGCGCGACCGATCTTAGCGAGCGTACTTCTTGCGGAACTTGTCCACGCGACCGCCGGTATCGACGATCTTCTGCTTGCCCGTGTAGAACGGATGGCAGTTGGAGCAGACTTCGATCTGCAGGTCATGGCCCAACGTGGAGCGGGTAACAAAGGAGTTACCGCAGCTGCAGACCACGTTGATCTCTTTGTACTCGGGATGGATGCCGTCTTTCATGGGACTGTATCTGGGGTCGGGCCGGGCCGAAAAAAGGGGCGCAGTGTAGCGGCCGTTGGCCACCCCCGCAAGAAAAAAACTTTCGTCCGGATGGGGGCGAATGGATTCGTAGGTACTTGACGGCGGTTATCCACAAAGTCTGTGGATAAGTGTGTGGATGACTCGTCGTCGCGTCGGCCTCGAACCTTGCAGAAATGTGACGCTGTCAAATTGCTCAATTTTTCACCAGGGTATTTCTCCCTGCGCTATCAACAAGTTACGAAGCCCTGCTGATATATCGCATCCAATTTTGTCATCAACGTGGGGCGCGGACCACAACGCTCCGCGCGTGTGCATAACCCCTCCGCGCCCGGCGCTAAGGGATCGGTTTTCAAAGAAAATTTTGTGGGACAGTTCACACGCGGAAGGCTCGGCGAAGGGAGCATTTCGTGCCCTCGCCACGCACGGATTCGTCCGACGATCAGCCTTCGGAGGGCTCGGGCAGGAACAGCTCCTGCAGATCGTTGAGGAAGCGCTGGCCATCCGGGGTCGCGCGCCAATGACGATCCGAATCGTGCTCGAGCAGTCCCTTGCGCTCGGCCTTCGCAAGGTTCGGTTCGAGCACCGCGAACGACAAGCCGGTGCGCGCTTCGAATGCCCGCTCGTCGAAGCCGTCGATCAGCCGCAGGCCGTTCAGCATGAACTCGAACGGCAAGTCCTCGGCCGGCACGGTGCGACGCTCGCTGATCCGCAGATCCGCTGCGCGGGATAGATACTCGCGAGGTTGTTTCACTCGGGTTGTCCGCACGATCGCCGCGCCGTCACCGAGCTGGGTCAGCTTGCCGTGCGCGCCGGCGCCGATGCCGATGTAGTCGCCGAACTGCCAGTAATTCAGATTGTGGCGGCTTCTACGACCCGCTCGCGCATAAGCCGAGACTTCGTATTGGTCGAAGCCACGCGTGGCTAGCAGCTCCTGAGATTCGATCTGCATCTGCCAGCAGTCGTCCTGATCGGGCAGCGGCGGCGGGCGGTGATAGAACACGGTGCCGGGCTCGAGCGTGAGTTGGTACTGCGACATGTGGGCCGGCTCTAGCGCCAGAGCGGTCTCCAGATCCCGGAGCGCTTGCCCCACGCTTTGCGCCGGCAGCCCATACATCAGATCGAGATTGAAGTTGTCCAGTCCGGCCTGGCTCAGTTCGTCCACGGCGCGACCGATGTCGCCCGCGCCGTGGATGCGTCCCAGCAACTTCAGATGTTCCTCGTTGAAGGTCTGCGCACCGAGCGACACCCGATTCACACCAGCATCGCGATAGCCCGAGAAACGCCCGTGCTCGATGGTGCCGGGATTCGCTTCGAGCGTGATTTCGATACTCGGGTCGAACGGAAGGTATCGGCGCACGCCTTCCAAGAGTCGGCCGATTTGATCGGGCGCGAACAGGCTCGGCGTGCCGCCGCCGAAGAAGATCGACGTGAGCGCGCGACCTTGTACCGCTGCCAGGTCGTTCTGCAGATCTTCGAGCAAGGCGTCGATGTACTGAGCCTGCGGCACCAACTCGGGCGCGGCGTGCGAGTTGAAATCGCAGTACGGGCACTTTCGCACGCACCAAGGCATGTGCACGTACAACGAGAGCGGCGGCAGTGCGAGCGACACGACTATCCGGTTGACTCGATCAGTTGGGCGACCAGGCCACGCAGCGCCTTGCCACGATGGCTCAGCTGATTTTTTTCCGCGGCCGGCAACTCCGCCACCGTCATCGGACGATCGGCGAGCTCGAAGATCGGGTCGTAACCGAAGCCACCGGTGCCGCGACGATCGGTGGTGATGCGACCTTCCCAGCTCGCCTGGCAAATCACCGGCGACGGATCGCGCGGTGAGCGCATGTACACGAGCGCGCACTGATAACGAGCCGTGCGCTGTGCGGGCGATTTGCCTTCGAGCGCCGCGAGTAATTTGCGCAAGTTATCTTCGTCGCTTGCGCCTTCTCCCGCGTAGCGCGCGGAGTAAATGCCCGGCGCGCCGTCGAGCGCATCGACTTCGAGTCCCGAGTCGTCGGCGATCGCCGGCAAACCCGATGCTTGCGCCGCGTGCCGGGCTTTCAAGATGGCGTTCTCGACGAACGTCAGCCCCGTTTCTTCGACGCTCACCGATGTGAACTGCGACTGCGGCAGCACTTCGAATGCCGGCGGCGGCAACAGCTCACGCAGTTCCTTCAATTTGCCGGCATTGCCGGTGGCGATCACCAGACGCATCGACGATCAGTCCGCGCTCAGCGCTTCTAGCTGACGCGCAAGCAGCTGGCCGCAACCATTGGCGCCTAGATTCAGCAGCGCATCGAGCTCGTCGCGGCGGAACGCATGACCTTCGGCGGTGCCTTGCACTTCGATGAAACCGCCGCCGTTGTTCATGACGATGTTCATGTCGGTCTCGGCTTCGGAGTCTTCGGCGTAGTCGAGATCCAGCACGGGTCGTCCCGACCAGATTCCGACGGACACCGCCGCCACTTGCCCATGAATCGGGCTGTCGCGGAGCGCGCCCTTGCGCACGAGTGAATTGACCGCGTCGACCAGAGCCACGTAGCCGCCAGTGATCGAAGCTGTGCGCGTGCCGCCGTCCGCTTGCAACACGTCGCAGTCGACGGTGATCGTCCGCTCGCCGAGCGCCTTCAGATCGATCACCGCACGCAGCGCTCTGCCGATCAGACGTTGAATCTCCAGCGTGCGACCGCCTTGCTTGCCCGTCGCCGCCTCTCGCTTGTTACGAGTGTGCGTGGCGCGCGGAAGCATGCCGTACTCGGCGGTGACCCAGCCCTTGCCCGAGTTGCGCAGGAAGGACGGCACGGTTTCTTCGACGCTTGCGGTACAAAGCACGCGCGTGTCACCGCATTCGATCAACACCGAGCCTTCGGCGTGACGGGTGAAACGACGAGTAATGCGGATCGACCGCAGCTCGTCGAGAGCGCGGCCACTGGGTCTGGATTTCATGGGTAAACCTTAATGGAAACTCGGCGACGGCGCCTCATTTCGAGCAGCCGGCGTCAGGGCGGTCTGAAGCGAGCCAGGTCGCTTCAACGGGCGTCCGCGCTCACCCCAAGTACCGCATCACCGCGGCGGTGGAATTATCGCTGAAAGGCGACGACGCCTGAACCGCGCGCCGGCCCAGGGCTTCCAGCCACGCGCGCAGCTGTTGCGTGTCGTCGCGGAAAAACGCGGCGATGTCCGAATCGCGGAGGTTGGCCCAGATACCGTCGGTGCACAGCAGAAGCACGTCGCCCGCCTGGAGCGCATGCCGACCGCTGATGGTCATCTCCGGAATCGCCGGGTCGCCACCGAGGCAGCACTCGACGAAGTTGCGCATCGGATGATTGGGCAGCTCTTCCTCGGTGATCTTGCCTTCGCGCAACAGTAGCTCGACGTGGCTGTGATCCCGGGTCCGTGACACCAACTTGCCATGGCGGATGTGATAGATGCGGCTGTCGCCGACATGAGCCCAGTAGGCCGCGCCTTCCTGGACCAGGCACACGGCGATAGTGGCGCGCGGCCTCGCATCGATGCTTTGGCCACTGCCCAAGCGGGCCACGTCATCGTGCGCGCGACTCAGGGACAAATGCAGGAAGCCGATGGGATCGAACATCGGCACGGGTGTCTGCTGGAAGGAATCGATCAGGCTCTTCAGCGCCGTATCGGCGGCGCGGCTGCCATCGGAATGGCCGCCCATGCCATCAATGACCACCAGCAGCGCGGCCTTCTCGGTGGCGGCGACGGTCACACGGTCCTGGTTGTCCTCACGATCACCGATCAGACTTAAATCTGCATGCTCGATCCGCAAGCGCGGGCTCCGGCCGGGACGGCTCTTCTGCTGTTACACTTGGTCCTTTTCAAGGCGTCGCTTTATAGCATCGCGTCGCGCACCGTGTAAGAAGCGTTTGCCTTAATCTTTCCTACGGCACGAAATAATGATCCGCAGCATGACAGGTTTCGCCCGGCGCGAGCGCGTCGGCCCATGGGGTACGCTGGTGTGCGAGCTGCGCACCGTGAACCATCGTTACCTCGAAACCTCGTTACGCCTGCCCGAAGAGCTGAAGGCGCTCGATAATGAGGTGCGCCAAGCGGTGGCGGCCGCACTCCGCCGGGGCAAGGTGGACGCCAATCTCTACTTGAAGTCCGCGGCCGGCACACAGCGCTCGCTGGAGCTGGACCCGCAGTTGCTGGAAGAATTGATCGCCCGCGTCGACCAGGTCCGCGGTCAACTGAAGTATCCCTCGCCCGTCAGCCCGCTCGATCTGTTGCGCTGGCCGGGCGTCGTGCGTGAAGCCGAGGTCGACATCAAGCCGGTGCTTGCGGCCGCGTTGGAACTGGTCCAGGAAGCGCTGAACGAGTTGAACGAGACCCGCCTGCGCGAAGGGCAACGCATTCGTGAGTTGCTGCTGACCCGATGCTCGAGCATGCGCACGCAAGTCCTAACCGTCCGCGCGCGCTTGCCCGAAGTCTCGCGCCGCATGCGTGAGCGCATTGTTGAACGAATCGCGCAGCTCGGGACCACGCCCGATCCGGAGCGCCTGGAGCAGGAGCTGGTGCTGTACGCTCACAAGATGGATGTGGACGAAGAGCTCGATCGCCTGGGCGCGCATTTGGACGAAGTGACATCGGTGCTCAGCTCCGCCGAACCCGCCGGTCGCCGTCTCGACTTCCTGATGCAGGAGCTGAACCGCGAAGCCAACACGCTCTCGTCGAAGTCTCAGGACAGCGAGACGACGCGCGCGGCGGTGGACATGAAAGTCGCGATCGAACAGATGCGCGAACAAGTACAGAACGTGGAATGAGTGAAGTGTCGGTAGCCCGGGGAAAACTGTTCGTAATCGCCGCGCCCTCGGGTGCGGGCAAGACGACGCTGGTGCGCGCATTGATGGCGCGCGTGCCGTCGCTGCGTTTTTCGATTTCCTATACGACTCGCAAGCCGCGCCCCAACGAGCAGCACGGTCGCGATTATTTCTTCGTCGATCATGCCGAGTTCGAACGCATGGTCGAGGCCGGCGAGTTCCTCGAGCACGCTCGCGTGTTCGACAACTACTACGGCACCTCGAAGCCGCAAGTCGAAAGCATGCTCCGCGATGGCGACAACGTGCTGCTCGAAATCGACTGGCAGGGCGCGCAACAGATTCGCCGCGCCATGCCTGAATGCCAGTCCATCTTCATCCTGCCGCCCTCGCGTGCGGCGTTGGAACAGCGTCTGCGCGGCCGCCAGACGGACAACGACGAAGTCATCGCGCGTCGTCTGCGCGACTCGATCGCCGATATGTCACATTGGAACGAGTTCGACTTCGTGGTCGTCAATGACGACTTCGAGCGCGCCACCGCCGAGCTCGAAACCATCGTCGCCGGTCGCGGCCAGGCGCTGCGACGGGACCGATCCGAACTGCAAACGTTGCTGCCGCGTCTGTTGGGTTGAACCTCACGATATTTTTTTTCGGCACGCTCCAGCGCTGAACTTGCGGGTGCTGCAACGGACAAAGCTTCTGACTGCCGCGCAAGAGCGGCTTCATCAAGGAACAAGCAACATGAAACTCAGAACCCTTCAGCTCACCACCGCCGCGGCCTGCGCGTTGTTGGTGTCCGGCTGGGCCGCCGGTGCGGAAGCCGAGCGTCCGCGCACCATCAGTGTCAGCGGTCAAGGCGAGATTCAGGCCGAGCCGGATCGCGCGCTGGTGACGCTGGGCGTCGAATCGCGCAAGCCGAAAATGGAGGACGCACGCAACGAGGTCTCGAAGACGGTCGACGCCGTGCTGAAGCTGACGCGCGATCTGAAGATCGATCAGAAGTACGTGCGCACCACGCGCGTGAACGTACAGCCCGAGTACAACTGGGACAACAACGCCAAGGAGCGCAATCTGATCGGCTACTTCGTGTCGCGTCAGATCGAGATCGAGCTGCGCGATCTGGACAAGCTCGGTCAGCTGATGGAGAAGTCGTTCGATCTGGGCGTGAACTCGGTTGGCGATCCGCGCCTGGATTCGACCAAGCGCCGCGACCTGGAACGCGAAGCCCTCGCGAAGGCCGTCGCTGACGCGAAGCTGAATGCCGAAGCGGTGGCGAAAGCCGCCGGTGCCCGCCTGGGCGCGCCGCGCACGATCTCCGCCAGCTCCGGCTACTCACCGCCGCCGATGCCGATGATGAAGGTCAACATGGCGCGTGCCGAAATGGCCTCGGATGCGGCCGGCTCGTATCAAAGCGGTCAGATGGGATTCAACGGCACGGTGCAGGTCGAGTACGATCTGATTCCCAACACCACGCCGTAACTCGACCCGTTACGGAGGCAGCTATTCAAATGAATCGCGGCTTTCGAGAAACGACCCGCAGCGCTGCCATCGCGGCAGCGCTGCTCTTGATGCAAAGCGCGGCGCTGGCCATCGAGAAGCCCAAGCAGGTGCCTCCGCCCGAAGCGCCGCCGGAACAGCCCGCCGCCACCGTCACGCCGACGGATGAAACTCAGTTTCAGCAAACGTTACAGCGAGTCAGCACGTTTCGTGAGTTTCGCGGCCTGAAGATCGGGGACGACGTCATCGATCAGCTCGCGCGAGGTGAAGCCGATAAAGCCGTCGCGTCTTTGAGCACACTCGCCGCGCAGGGCGATCGGGATGCAAACATCGCCCTCGTGCGCATCCAGCACTGGTGCAATTCCGTTTCTCAACCGCGCCAGGATTGGCAGGCACAGCTGCCTCAAGTCGCGAAACAGTTTCCGCCCGAGCGGGCCGGACGAGTCGCCGGCGTGCTGAAGGCGGACGCTGAATTCAGCCCTCGTGCCCGGACAGGTTGCAGTCAGGCTCGTTTCGATTTCGGCGGTATCGAATCGCGCCTGCGGGCGGCGGCCGATGCGGGCGACCCGGCGAGTGCCACGGAGCTGGCGCCATTCGTTCGCGATCCGGCCAAGCGCGAAGCGTTGTTACAGAGCGCGATCAGTAAAAATTACGCACCGGCGATGTATGCAGCCGCGAGCAATCTGCTGATGGCCGTTCAGCGCGGCGAGACGACCGAGAACGTCAGCAAGATTCGCGATCTGCTCAAGGTCGCGGGTCGCTCCATGCCCAAAGCGAAGTTGGACCTGGCGAACTGCATGTCGCTCGGTTGCGATGGTCACCCCGCCGATGCACGCACCGCCCTCGCATTCGGCACCGACGCCGCGCGCGATGGTGAGCCCACCGCATTCCTGTCGATGGTTCGCATGCCGTGGGGCCATCAGATGCCGCGCGTGCAGTTGCTGGCGTGGCAATACTTCGGGGATCAGCTGAATGAAGCAGGCTGCATGGGCGACGCTTATATCGTCACGTCGCTAGGCTTCGCGCAGAGCATTCCGATGCTGGAAAAAGGCCAGCCCACGCAGGTACTGGATGCGGCCAAGTCGCAGGCCGAGGCTTTGTGGAAAGATCACGGCGAGCGCGCGAAAAAAGAAAACGGCTGCCGCTGATCGGTGAGATTTGTCAGGCGGCGACGCGATCCACCAGCAGCACCGTGCCGTCCACCCCCGTGACGCGAGCTTTCGCGCCGGGCGGCAGGTTCGGACCGCGAATCGGCCAATCCCGATTGCCGAGGCGGATACGACCCGCGCCGTTCTGCAGTCCCTGCTCCAGCACCACGACCTGACCGATGTGACTATGGCCGGAGCGATGGCTGGCGAGCGGGCTGTTCAACTCACGCTGCTTCTGGACATATTGCCGCCAGAAGTACAAGCCGAACACCGAGCAGGCGAATAGGGCGAACCAGATCATGGACGTGCGAACGGTTGAAGATGGATGAAAGACTAGCAGCCAGCCCTCGGGGAAACGACGAATGAGATCACAGCCTGCGCCGTGGCCTCGCTCAAAGCATCGACCGGGGACGAGCCGAACTTTACGGAATGGCGACCGCCGTCGCCATGCCCCCTCCCGGAGTTGTGAAACGACTTCGAATTCCGCGGCAAAGGCGCGAAATCAACTCGCTCGCTGTGAGGGAACACCCTGCCGACGCTTCAGATGAACCAGCAAAAGTGAAATCGCCGCTGGCGTCACGCCGGGAATGCGCGCCGCGCGACCGACCGTATCCGGCCGGGCTTCCTGCAGGCGCTGACGAACTTCCATGGATAGCCCGCGAACCTGCGCGTAATCGATATTGTCTGGCAGCCGCGTGTCTTCATGACGTCGCTGACGCTCGATCTCATCCTGCTGGCGATCGATGTAGCCGGTGTACTTCGCCTGCACTTCGACTTGCAGCTGCACCTGTTCAGCCAGCCGCTCATCGGCGTCGGCGGCATTCATCCAATCCGGCTTGCCGACCTGCTCGATGGCAGTCAGCGATGCATACGAGACTTCGGGTCGTCGTAACAAATCGAAACCGTGAGCTTCGCGAGCCAGCGTGGTGCCGAGCAATTCGATCGAACGCTCCTCGCTGAGGTGCTGAGGGCGGACGATCGCCTTGTCCAGGCGAATCACTTCGGCATCGATCGCCTCACGCTTCGCGTTGAAGAACGCCCAGCGCTCGTCGTTCACCAGGCCGAGCTCGCGACCCTTCGCAGTCAGACGCAAATCGGCGTTGTCTTCCCGAAGCAGCAGTCGGTATTCGGCACGGCTGGTGAACATGCGATACGGTTCGCTGGTGCCACGAGTGATCAGGTCGTCGACGAGCACACCGATGTAAGCTTCATCGCGACGTGGCGTCCACGGCTCGCGCTCCTGCGTCAGCAACGCGGCATTCAAGCCTGCAAGCAAACCTTGAGCAGCGGCCTCTTCGTAACCTGTCGTGCCATTGATCTGACCGGCAAAGAACAGACCGCCGATGAATTTCGTCTCCAGGCTGTAACGCAAGTCGCGCGGATCGAAGTAGTCGTACTCGATGGCATAGCCGGGCCGCGTGATGTGCGCGTTCTCGAACCCCTTGATCGAGCGCACCAGCTCCAGCTGCACGTCGAACGGCAAGCTGGTGGAGATGCCGTTGGGATAAATCTCGTGCGTCGTCAGTCCTTCCGGCTCGATGAAAATCTGATGCGAGGTCTTGTCGGCGAAGCGATGAATCTTGTCTTCCACCGACGGGCAATAGCGCGGACCGACGCCTTCGATCACGCCCGTGTACATGGGCGAACGATCGCAGCCGGCGCGAATGATGTCGTGCGTGCGCTCATTGGTCGCGGTGATGTGGCAATTCACCTGGCGAGGATGATCGCTGCGACGGCCGAGATAGGAGAACACCGGCGCCGGCTCATCGCCCGGCTGCACCAGCAGGCCCTCATAGTTGATCGTGCGACCGTCGATTCGCGGCGGCGTGCCCGTCTTCAAACGACCGACGCGGAATGGCAGCGCACGCAGCCGTTCGGCGAGCCGGTTCGATGGCGGATCGCCGGCGCGACCGCCCTGATAATTGGTGAGACCGACGTGAATCTTGCCGGCCAGGAACGTGCCCACCGTGAGCACCACGGCGCGCGCGCGAAACTCGATGCCGGTCTGAGTCACGACGCCGTGAACGCGCTCGTGCTCGACGATGAGATCGGCGACTTCCTGCTGAAACAGCGTCAGGTTCGGCTGGTTCTCCAGCATGGCGCGGACCGCGGCCTTGTAGAGCACGCGATCGGCCTGAGCGCGGGTTGCCCGAACGGCCGGACCCTTGCTGGCATTCAGCGTACGAAACTGAATCCCGCCCCGATCCGCGGCCTGCGCCATGGCGCCGCCCAGCGCATCGATTTCCTTCACCAGATGGCCTTTGCCGATGCCGCCGATGGCGGGATTGCAGCTCATCTGACCCAGCGTCTCGATGCTCTGCGTGAGCAGAAGCGTGCGCGCACCCATCCGCGCCGAGGCCAGAGCAGCCTCGGTACCGGCATGACCGCCGCCTACCACGATGACATCGAAATCTTGCGGAAAGCGCATGGGAATAGGGCGATACGCGCCCGGCCCGGGGGAAAAGGGCGGTCATTCTATGCGAGGGATCGAGCATCCTGCCACGACCCTCGCGCGAGTCGGTAAAAGACGTGACTTTACCTCGTCTCAGTTCGTGGGATGCCTGACCCGTTTCAACAACGACAGGGCCATTGCCACCAGCAGCGCCACGCCGATCACCAGCACCCCCCATAAAACCACTACTTTGGTTGGCGTCTTCTCGGGCAGCGGTTTCAGGGCATCGGCACCGCCCAACGGCACCATCGGGTCGACGAATCCCTGTTCGATCATGCGCTCGCGGTCGGCCGCGCTGATGTTTGCCAGCAAACCGTCGCAAACCGCCGGTTGTGCCGGTTCCGCCCGGCGGCTGCCGAACGCCATCGTGAACGGACCGGGGCCCTGCGCCAGGAATCGCAGCCTGGCGGGTCGATACCCCAACTCGAGCGTGCTGTCCCGATACACCTGGGGATCTTTCAGAATCCGCACGCGCCAGTATCGATCGGTGGTCGCTTCGAACTGCGCCGGCGGGCTCTCCCGTCGTACCGTGTCCGAAACGATCACATAACTTTCACCGCTCCAGCGGCCGCGCCACGCCGACTGTTCATCCGGCCGGCTTTCCAAACTAACGTTGACCGTGCTGTTTTCCTGCGCCAGACGCACGCGCGCATAGGTGACGGGCGCCATGTGTTGCGCGTCGAAGTACAGAACGTCGGCGTCCTTCGAATCCACATGAGTCGCGCTGAACCACAGGGGCTCGATCTCTTCCGCCGCGGACACTTCCTCGGCGGTCACGGAGTTGAGGGTCAGCGGCGGACCGTCGTCGACTCGCTGCACGCGCAGATATTCATATTGGCGAGTCGGCAGCTCGATACGCTCGCGACGCAGCTCCTGACCGCCCTGTTGCGCAAGTAACAACGTGCTCGCGGGCACGACGGTTTGCCATCGATCCAGATCCTCGCTGGCTTCGATGCGGACTTTGACTTCGGAAACGCCGTCGGGACTGCGCCAATCGAAACGAATCGCGCGCAAGGGTTGAGTCTCGCGAGCATCGATGATGTGGATCAGCCCGCTCACGACTTCCGGCGCCGCCGGCGTCGACTCCTCCACATTCACCCGCGTGCCCGACGATGTTTGGACGGCGATGCGCGAGTTGTCGGTGTAGATCTGATCCCGACCTCGCAGCACGAACACAGGCAGCGACTGCTCGGTCACCTGCGGCGCCATGCTCGACGGAGCCGCGCAGAACGCATGCGGCACCGGTGTGCCGTTGGCGTTGAAGACTCGAAGGTCGCCGAGATCGGTGCGAGTCACGACCCGATACACATCGTCGGGCAGCACGGTTTCGATCATCGGCTGCGAGTAGTTCGATCGGATCGACATGCCACTCGAATAATCGTTCTTGCTGGGCGGCGCCGCACCGACGCTCGTCGCCAGCAAACAACTCACCGAGACAACCATTGAACGCACGGTCATAGACGATTCCATTACTCCGTTACCTGCTCGCTCAGCTTGCGCGGCGGTAGAGGCGCGAGATAGCCCGTCACCAGCAGCAACGCGCCCACCGTGAGGAACGAGGTGATGCGCGCGACGGTACCGACATTGGACAGATCCACCAGGAACAGCTTCGCAACCACCACGATCATCAACGCCGCGCCCACGATCCAGACGTAACGCCAGCGCTGGCGGGCGGCGAGCGTCATGGCGGTGAAGCCCAACACACCCCAGAAGATGGAGATCGAGGCCTGCACCAGGGTCGAATGCGCCATGCCATAGACAGTGATCGGCGCGCCGAAGTTGTGATGAAGCGTGCGGATCAACGCGGCGTTCAACCAAACGAACACCAGCGCGGCGACGATAGCGATCAATGCGCGAGGATCGAATGGCCAGCAGGTCTCGCGCTGCGAGTCGTTCAACGAGCTCCACCACATCGCGAGCGATGCGAAACACAGCGCGACGCTGATATCCAGCGGGTTCAACAACGGCAGATACGGCAGCCAGGTCGAATCGCCCGTATTGCTGACATCGATCAGAAAGATCCACAGCGTCATGCCTACTGCGGCCGGAATCGCGCCGTGGATTCGATACGCTTGCTCGCGCACCGCTAGTGGCCATCGCGGTTGCAACTGTTGGCGTCCGAGCCAGGCGATGACCAACGCGGGCACGACACCCCAGGGCAACAACGCCCATACGCCGGTCGTCAGCTCGGCGATTTGATAGCTGGCTTCCCAGGCAACGACCAGCGTCACCACCCACGCCGCGCCGGCGTGCAGCCAGTTCAGGCCTCGAATGTCACGGCTCTCGCCCAGGCGCAACATCGAGAAGTGCGCA
This sequence comes from Pseudomonadota bacterium, assembly GCA_023391815.1. Classification (GTDB taxonomy): domain Bacteria; phylum Pseudomonadota; class Gammaproteobacteria; order Steroidobacterales; family Steroidobacteraceae; genus Steroidobacter. The sequence continues at coordinate 67,364 of JAEWAF010000026.1, read as the reverse complement.
GCGAACAGCAGCGCCCAGCCCAGCGCACCCCAGCGAATGAATGGATGCCCGAAGTCCGCCGCTCCAGCCAGTGCAAACAACGCAAACAGCGGCGGCAGCCAGGTTGCGATGAGCAGCGGCAACTGCCATTCGCGTCTCAGGCTGAGGAAGGCGAGCAGCGCGACCGTGAGCGCCCCGAAGCTCAGCGCGCCGCCGTACGAAGCGCTCGGCAGGAACATATCGATCTCTCGAAAGCCGCCGAGCAACCACCAGCCCACGCTCCACACTGTGAACACGACATCCGCGCCATTTTCATAGCGCGCTTGCCTCGGGCGATTGCGAAACAACCAGTACCCCGTGCAGAGACCGGAGATGCTGAGCATCGCGGCGCCCAGGAAAGTGCTGTTCAACACCGGCCAATCCGCGGCGTTCCGATACTGCATGCCGATCAGGTAACCCATCCCCGCCATGATCTGCAGCAGCGCACCGAATGCTCGGGCGAGTTTGCGTTCCTGACGTACACCGAGCCAGAGCAAGCCCGCGCCTTCGACGGCCCACATCGCCGCTGTGGTGCGCGTATCGAATGCCAGCGGAATCGCGAGACTGGCGAAGATCACGCCCAACGCGGCGAAGGCCTCGACCAGCAGGCGGAAACTCTCGCGACGCGTTTGATACAGCACCCACCCCAACAGCAGATAGAACGCGCCGAGTGCAAAGGCGCTCCAAGCCATGGCGTATTCGATCGGCGAGACCATCGACGCGTGCAGGCCGAATGCGACGATGGGCAATCCGAACACGAGCGAGCCGGAGACGTAACCTTTCAAGTCCGGTGGCTGGCGCACGCAGTTCAGGATCGACACGCCGACGTACATGAGGAAGAACAGGATCAGGAATGCGTCGGCCACGAACCGATCGTCGCTCTCGTAACCGTTGACCCGCCACAGACCGGTGATCGTGAACGTGAACAGGAAGCCCAGCACGTTGAGCACCTTCCAGGTGCGGAACCAGGCCACCGCGAACACGCCGAGATTGAGCACGGCGTAGTAGCTGAACAATGCGACGAAGTTGCCGCTGCCCGTCGACACCATGATGGGCGCGAGGAAGCCACCGGCGGTGCCGATAACGGCGAGCGACAGCGCGTTCTGTCCGACGGCAAGAATGGCCGCTGCCAACGCGATCACGACCAGCAAACCGAAGGCCAGTCCGGTCGGGAGCAAGTCGAACCGGGTCGCGGCGTAAACGGTTAGATACAAGCCGGCGATGCCACCGCCTTGGAGCAGCTGCGCATAGATGGCGCGTTTGTCCCGCAGTCGCCAGCCGACGATGAGGAGTGCGAATGCGCCGATGGCAATCGCTACGAAACGCAGCTCGATCGGGAAGAGGCTGTTCTCGGCGGCGTACTTCGCCAGGAACGTCGCGCCGAAGAACAGAATGACGATACCGATGCGCGCGAGCGGATTGCCACGCTTGAGCCAACCCATGAACTCGCCGAGCACTCGATCGATGGCAGAAGGTTCCGACGGGGGTGGCGGAGCACGGCGCGATGGCGGGGTGGGCTCCACTCGTTCGCGCGGCGGCGTTGGCTCAGCAACCCTGGGCGGCACTGGCGCCGTCACTTGCTCCGCCGGCGCTCGAGCCGCTGCAATCGACGGCGCTGCCGGCGGCAGTGTGCTTTCAGCCGCTGCTTGTGGCGGAGAAGCGGGTCGCTTCGGCTCCGGAATCTCGACGGACATCCGCAACGACCGGAGTTGCTCATCCAGCGATGAGACACGCCCACGCAGATGAAAGATCTGCGCCAGCAGGGCCCCGAGCAACGCACCGAACCAGAAGTTCTCCAGCTCCGACGTCAACGACGCGCCGAGCACGCCGACCAACAACGCCAGGCCGATGGTCGATCCTTTGGAGGACGCTTGTTTTTCCGGCTGCATGCGCCTATCGCTTCTGTGCCGGGCCGCGTCCCGGCGGGCGCATCTTGCTGGAGAGGCGCCTGAAGCGCAAACGACCAGTTAACGTTTGGTCTTGTGCTGAAGTTTGAGCAACGCCAGCGCGGCCAGCTCCATCTGGCGCGGTGACATCGACTTGCGCGGCACCCGTTTCTCGACGATCCCGGCCTTCCAGGCATCGAACACGACCGGATTGATATATGACTTGCGGCAGACCGCCGGCGTGTTGCCCAGGGTCTCGGCCACGCTACGCGCCGTCGCAGCTACACACCCGTTGAAGGCGCGCTGACTCAGCGGTTCCTGCCGTTGCTGACAGGCCAGGAAGGCAATCGCCCGGACCGTGCCGCCCCAGGTTCGAAAGTCCTTGGCGGTGAAATCGTTGTCGCCGCCCATGGCCTCGCGCAGATACTCGTTCACCATGCCCGAATCCACCGGCTGACGCTGACCGTCGTCGTCCACGTACTGGAACAACGCCTGGCCGGGCAGCTGCTGAATGTGTCTGATCAGGCGCGCGAGCCGTTTGTCATCGAGCACCACTTCATGTTGCCGACCGCTCTTGCCCCGGAAGTGGAAAGACGCGCGACCGTCTCGCAGAAACTTCACATGCTTGTTTCTCAGCGTCGTCAGCCCATAAGAGCGATTGGCGCGCGCGTACTCCTCGTTGCCGACGCGGATCAATGTTTCTTCGAGCAAAGTGACGATGACCGCGAGCACTTTGTTCTTCGGCAATCCGGGCAGCGCCAGGTCCTGCTTGAGACGGCGTCGCAGCTTCGGCAACTGCGCGCCGAATTCGATCATCTTGGAGAACTTGCCGTTGTCGCGCGTGGTGCGCCAGTCCGGGTGATAGCGATACTGCTTACGCCGCCGCGCATCGCGCCCGGTCGCTTGCAGATGACCGCGCTCCTTGGTGCAGATCCAGACTTCGGTATACGCCGGCGGAATCGCCAGCTTGCGGATTCGCTCCAGTACCCGCTCGTCGCCGACGGGCTTGCGGTCCGGCCCGACATAGTAGAAGCCCGTGCCGCGCTTGTGACGCTCGATCCCGGGCTCGGCGTCGGAGACGTAAATCAATCCGTTGGCGCGTGCATGCCGATGAGCCTGCAACACCGACTCGGGGAGGTCTGGCGGCAGGTCACGCATCGCCAACCATCAAATGTTAAGACGGATTGCTGCCGGCGTGCCCTCGATGCAGCAGGCCCCAGCCGATCAGCACCACGCCGATCAGTAGCAACGCATGGACCGCGAACACGGCCATCTTGACGCCGAGCCAGAGCACGGCCCACGCCACTACCAACGCCAATCCCAACCATACCAACGGCTTCATGGTCTCGCCTCTTGCGCCGGATGAACGGCTGCCGTGTGGAAACGCCCGGAAATTGGCTTGGTTCCGATTGCTGAATTGACGCAGGAATGGGCGTACGACACTCTCGCTGTCCTCTTTCTTCGGGAGCGTCGTGCCGATGTTGAACGCCACGTTGCGTGTCTTGCTTCTTGGCCTGGTCACTTGCCAGTTCGTTCCGCCGCTGGCGATGGCGGCGGAGCGGCGCGCCTTGACGGCCGAAGATATAAACGCCGTGCGCGAGGTCAGCGATCCACAGCTCTCACCCGATGGCCAGTGGGTGGCTTATGTGGTCCGTTCTGCCGATCCGGTCAAGGACAAGGCCAAAAGTCATATCTGGATGTCGAGCTGGGACGGCAAGCAAAGTATCCAGCTCACCAACTCCGACGACAGCGAGCACACGCCGCGCTGGAGTCCGGACGGCAAATATCTGGGCTTTCTGACGGCCCGCGGCGAAGACGATCCGCCGGAGCAGGTGTGGTTGCTGGACCGACAAGGCGGCGAGGCCAAACCGCTGACCGGCTTCAATGGCGACGTGGTGGATTTCCGCTGGTCGCCCGACGGCAAGAAGCTGGCCCTGATCGTCAGTGACGAAGATCCGCGCAAACTGAGCCAAGCCGACAAGGACAAGACCCCGCCGCCCATCGTCATCGATCGCTTTTACTTCAAGGAAGACGTGACCGGCTATCTCGGTGCTCAGCGGCACCATTTGTATGTATTCGACATGGCCACGCTCAAGGCCGACAACCTTACGCCGGGGCGCTTCGACGAAAGCATGCCGAGCTGGTCGCCCGACGGCAGCCGCATCGCCTTCTATAGCAATCGGAACGAGGACCCGGATCGAAACAACGAGTTCGGCTTGTACACCATCGAGCCTCGGGCCGGAGCGTCGCCGACCCTGGTCACCAAGTTTCAAGGCGACGCAGGCGATTCGTCGTGGATGAGCGCCCCGAGCTGGCGACCCGACGGGCGCGAGCTCGCGTTCGTGACCGCGGGCGATCCCAAGCTGATTTATTACTCCGTTCATAACCTCGCGGTGGTCGCTGCAAGCGGCGGAACTTCGCGCCTCATCTCCAAATCACTGGACCGCAATGTCATCGAGCCGCGCTGGTCCGGCGACGGCAAGTCGATTTATTTCCTGCTGGAAGACGATCGCAACCAGGTGCTGGCACGTATCGCGGTCGCCAGCGGCAAGGTCGATCGACTGCTCGACGGGCGGCGCGAAACCACTGCGTACTCCGTGGATGGCAAGGGCCGTATCGCCGTGCTCGACAGTACCGTCGACTCGCCCGATGCGGTGTATGCATTGGATGGCAAGCAGCCGCGCGCGTTGTCACATCACAATGACGAGTGGCTGGCGGGCGTGAAGCTCGCCACCACCGAAGAGATTTCGTTTCCGTCGAAGGATGGCACCCGGATCAGCGGGTTCGTGGTCAAACCCCCGGGCTATGTTGCCGGCAAGCGTTATCCAACCTTGCTGTGGATTCACGGTGGTCCCGTCGCACAGTACGCGAACTCCTTCACCTTGCCGTGGCAGATCTTTGCCTCGCAAGGCTATGTAATCGTGTCTGCCAATCCTCGCGGCAGCTCGGGTCGAGGCGAGGCATTCACGACGGCGATCTACAAAGATTGGGGCGGTAAGGATTCGGAAGACGTGCTCGCCGCCGTGGATCATGTCGTCCAGCAAGGCATTGCCGATCCAAATCGATTGGGCGTCGGGGGCTGGAGCTACGGCGGCATTCTCACCAACGTCGTGATCGCCAAGGACACGCGCTTCAAATCGGCGACCAGCGGCGCGTCGATCTCGAATGTGCTGGCGGGTTATGGCACGGACATGTACGTCCGCGAATACGAGATGGAGCTGGGCTTGCCGTGGAAGGATCTCGAAACCTACCTGCACAACTCGTACGCCTTCTTGCACGCCGATCGCATCAAGACGCCGACGCTGTTCCTGTGCGGCGAGCAGGACTTCAACGTGCCTTTGCTCAATTCGGAGCAGATGTATCAAGCGCTCCGCAGCCTCGGCGTGCCGACGCAGTTGGTGATCTACCCCGGTGAGCACCACGGGATCCGGAAACCGAGCTATCTGAAAGATCGGATGCAGCGGTATCTGGACTGGCACGGCAAATATTTGAATCCGCCGCAGACATAACAGTCAGCGCTTCTTCTTGGCCCGCGCCCCTCGGTTACCCGTCGGGCGCGGCTGCGACTCACGACGACGCAGTCCTTCGAACAGATCGTCTCCGCGCGTCGTACGAACGATCTGGTCGCCTTGTAGATCGTCACGAATGCCGAGTGCCGCGGCGGCAGGCTGACGAATGAGATAAGCGCCGCGTGGAGTGAACGATTTCGACGCGGGCTCCGGACGGTCATACGCCTCATACCACCAGCGCGCCGCCTGCCAGATCGCCTCGGGACAACTCGACGCTGACGGCAACCCCGGACTCAAATCGATGCCGGCCAGGCCATGCGCCCGCTCGAGCAGGGTCGCGGATGGAATGCCATGCCCGTGCATCAGCGGATTGCCGCGATCACCCACTGCCCAGCAGTAACCCAACCACGCCACGATCTGCGCCAGCAAGTCGACGATGTTTCTCTCCTGCCCGATGCGCGCGACGTGCTCCCTTATAGCGGCATGAGCATCGGTAAACTGCAGGATCGCGATGTTTGGATAGAACATCGAATCGCCGTAGCGGGATTCGGCGTCGAGCTTCACGGCCTCCAGACCATTCCGCTCCACCCGCGCGCTGCTGTTGCTGATCGCATCGACCCGCGCCGTCATCAACACCTCGCCGTCGATCAGCAGACCGCACGTCGACCAGAAGCTCGGCAACAAGTCCTGACGCAACTCCGACTGCGCGACCCGCATCCGAAAGTCGACGATGGAAGTGCCACCGAGCAGCACCACGCCATCGCGATATCCCGTCGAAGCCAGCCAGGCGAAGTTCGCCGTTTGGCCTTGCGGAGCCGCGTCCGAGGGCGTCTCCGTCAACAGAGGATTGCCGCTGGCAACGTCGGAACGACGCAGTCCGGAAAGATTCATGAGCTGCTCCCCAAGAAATATTCCTGACGAAAGAACGGGCGGCTGGCATCGAGATCGCTCAGCCGCCAGTGCGAGACGGTGCAGAACACTCGTTGGCCGCGTCGATAAAGCTCCAGCAACATCGTGCCTTCGGCGGAGGACCGCAGCGATTCGTCCGTATGCAGGGTCGTACCACTGAATGAATGCCGGGGCGGCAGACTCGCTTTTGTCGGTGCCGCGGTCCAATCGCCAAACAAAGAGAGCCATCGCCCGCCGGCCACCAGGGATAACGGCGAGCTGATCAATTCAGTGACTCGCCGTTCGATGCCCGCGGCTCCACCCGCGGCGAACGAAGACCAAGTGACGCGGCTGAAATGCACATCGCCGGTGAGCACAATCGTGCTGCGAGCCGAACGTCCCAGCAGCTCCATCAATTCGACGTAGTCGCGCTCGTAGTCCGCGAGTCGGTAGTCGCTGAAGTTGCCCCTGCGGGTCGATGCGCTTTCGAAAATCGGCTGACCCATGACCAGCACGCCCAATCCCTGCGGCTCCGCCGCCCAGGCGCGAAGTTGCCGCCACTGCACGTCCGAGAACAAACGTTCGCAGCATTCGCCGCGATTCACTCGCGTATCGAGCACCAGAAAATCCAGCGGCGGCACGCGAAATCGCTGGCCGGTAGCGGTGTCGCCTTGAAACGTTTGTCCGAGCGCACGAGCCATTGCTTGCCAAGCCTTGCGCTTGGTCGGATCGGTGGTGTCGCGAGCGGTCGCGCTGGGATGAGGGGCGTTGTTCCATAGCTCGTGATCGTCGGTACAGAACACGTTCGCGCCTTGCGTAAGGAACGTGCTCAATCCCCGATCGTCAAACCAGGTACGCGCATACGTCGCGAAATGCAGCTCCTCCAACTCGGCCGCGCTGTGAGATCTGATCGCGAATTCGTACCAGGGCGCGTCCAGATACACTTGATCGCCCGCCCAGATCCGCAATTGCGGACGCAGCCCATGACGATCGAGCTGCGAGAACAATGACGAGGCGAGACGCGAACGTTTGTTGCCCGTGAAGTAACAGGACGACAGCAACACCCGCAACGGCTTGGTCTCATCGCCGAGCTGCTCCGGCAAGGTCTGGAACCGCGCTTGCACGGGCTCGCTGTCATTAAGACTCGCGCTGGCTTCATACAGGCGGTCCGGTTTCAGTGCGTCCTTATCGATCAGCTGATAGTGCAGCGGCATGGCGCCCGTCGGTTGCCAGACAGGCGAAGGCTTTGGCGGGAAACTTTGCCAGCCTCGCATCGGCACGGGCACGTCGATGCCATTTACTCGCAAGGAGACTGAGCCGAGCTCCGATCTATCCACGCCTCGTACGCACAACCACAGGCGAGCGCTGCGCTGTGTGACCAGATGTGGCAACAAGTAGAGCATGCGACGTTTCGGCGATCAGTCAGCTCTGTCGTTATATACAGTTTTAAGCCATTATAGCCGCGATGAGTATCGCAGCCAGCACCGCCCCCGCTTCCACGCCCGCCTTTGGAGAAACCCTGAACGCCGCTCAACGGCGGGCGGCTCTCTTTGGCACGCGCTCGGCCGAGGGCTTCGGCGCCGGGCCGTTGTTGATCATCGCCGGGGCCGGCACGGGCAAAACCAACACGCTCGCCCATCGAGTCGCGCACTTGTTGCTCGAAGGCGTGGCGCCCGAGCGCATTCTACTGTTGACGTTCACTCGTCGCGCGGCCCAGGAAATGCTCCGGCGGGCGGAACGGATCGCCACCGAAGCCTTGCGCAACTCGCCACGCGCCGGCTCGATTCACATCAACGCCGCCCGGCTGCTCTGGTCGGGCACCTTCCACTCCATCGGCAATCGATTGATCCGCGAGTATGCCCACGTCGTCGGGCTCGAGCCGTCGTTCTCGGTGATGGATCGGGGCGACGCCGCCGACCTGATCGATGTGGTCCGCCAGGAGCTCGGCTTTTCCAAGAAAGAGAAGCGCTTTCCGCGCAAGGACACTTGTCTTGCAATCTACTCACACAAGGTGAACAGCCGCGCCCCGCTCGCGAAAACGCTGCAGGACGCGTTTCCCTGGTGCGCCGAGTGGGCGGACGATCTCACCAGGCTGTTTCGCCGCTATGTGGAGCTCAAGCATTCACAGCAGCTGCTCGACTACGACGACCTGCTGCTCTACTGGCATTTGCTCGTGCAGGAGCCGGAGCTCGCGCAAACCATTGGCGCGCGCTTCTCGCATGTGCTGATCGACGAATATCAGGACACCAACACGTTGCAGGCCGAAATCGTGATGGCCATGAAGCCGAATGGGGCTGGTGTCTGCGTGGTCGGCGACGACGCGCAAGCGATTTATTCGTTTCGAGCCGCGACGGTCGAGAACATTCTCGAATTTCCGGCGCGCTTCACGCCCGCCGCGGAGATCGTCAAGCTGGAGCACAACTATCGCTCCGTGCAACCGATCCTCGATGCCGCGAACAGGTTGATGGGCGACAGCCCGCGGCAATATCAGAAAGAATTGCGCTCGGGACGCGACTCATCGCGCCGTCCTTTTTATGTCTCGGTTCAGGACGACAAGGCTCAGGCGCTGTACATCGTCGAACAGATCCTGGCCGCGCGCGAGCAAGGGGTCGCGCTGCGCCGGCAAGCGGTGTTGATGCGTAACTCCCATCACGGCGACATGCTCGAGCTGGAGCTGATCCGGCGTAACATTCCTTACACCAAGTACGGCGGCTTGAAATTCCTCGAAGCCGCGCACGTCAAGGATGTGTTGGCGCTGCTGCGATGGGCTGATAACCCACGCAATCGAATCGCCGGTTTCCGAGTGCTGCAATTGTTGACCGGTGTCGGGCCTGCCGTCGCGGACCGATGTTTGAAGGTGTTTGAAGCCAGCGGCTATGCATGGCCGACGCTGACCTCTTATCGCATGCCTTCGGCGGCCGAGCAGGACTGGACCGGTCTGGTGGAGCTGGTCAACGATCTATCCCGGGCGCGCGAATGGATCGGCCAGCTGAGCCGCCTTCGCAAATGGTACGAACCGCAGCTCGAACGCATCTACGACGCGGCGCGCGTGCGCATGGGCGATATCGAGCAGTTGGAACGACTGGCGGGTCAGTACGCGTCGCGCGAACAGTTCATTACCGAGCTGACACTCGATCCGCCGCAGGTGACGAGCGATCTCGCTGGCGATCCGGCGCGCGACGAGGATTATCTGATCCTCTCGACGATTCACTCGGCGAAAGGCCAGGAGTGGGACTCGGTGTATGTATTGAACGTGGCCGACGGCAACTTCCCCAACGAACATGCGACCGGCCGGCCCGACCTGATCGAAGAAGAGCGGCGCCTGTTGTATGTCGCCATGACGCGCGCCAAGCACGATCTGCACCTGGTCGCGCCGCTGAGGTACTACATCACTCAGCAGAGCCGCACCGGCGACGCGCATGTTTATGGCGCGCGCAGCCGCTTCTTGACCGATCAGCTCATGCAATGTTTCGAACAACGCGCGTGGCCCTCGACGCCGCAGACGCCTGCTAACAAAGGCGCTGAGACCAAAGTACGAATTGACGCAGCCGCCGCGCTACGCGCAATGTGGGACTGACTCTTCTTTCCATAACAACGCTCAGGGTCCTCTATGGCGAAGCGCACGGCACGCGCAGCGGCTGGCAGCAAGCGCGCGAAAACCAGAACGTTCGACGTCCGACGCGACACGCTCGATTTCCGGGACAAGATGTATGTTCCGACGTTGATCGAAGTGCCCACCGAACGCGAGCTGCAACGCTATCGGGAATACCGCGTTCCCATCCTCAATCAAGGCTCCGAAGGCGCGTGCACCGGCTACGGCCTCGCCACCGTCGTGAATTACCTGCTGACCACGCGCAAGGTGGTGAGCGACTGCAATCCGGTCAGCCCGCGCATGCTGTACGAGCTCGCCAAGCGCTACGATGAATGGCCCGGCGAAGGTTATTCGGGCTCGAGCGCGCGGGGCGCGATGAAAGGCTGGCACAAGCACGGCGTGTGCTCCGAAGCGCTCTGGCCGTCGAAGGCCAGTAAGAGCAACAAGGGACAGTTATTGACCGGATTGAACGACGCGCGCACCACCGACGCGCTGCGCCGTCCGCTCGGTGCCTACTACCGGGTGAATCACAAAGATCTGGTCGCCATGCACTCCGCGATCGCCGAGGTCGGCGTATTGTTCGCCACTTCGAACGTGCATCAAGGCTGGAGCGAACCGGGCGACGACGGCTTGATCGAGTATTCCGAAACTCAGCTCGGTGCCCACGCCTTCGCCATCGTTGGCTACGACAAACGCGGTTTTTGGATTCAAAACTCCTGGGGCGAGGAGTGGGGCCACGAAGGCTTCGCCTGCATCAGTTATGACGATTGGTTGCAGAACGCGACGGACGTGTGGGTCGCGCGTCTCGGTGCACCGATCGAGCTGAAGAAGAGCAGCTCCACGGCGGTGGCGCATTCCGCATCGGCGGGTCAATCGGCGGCTTACTCGTACCCCGATCTACGACCCCACATCATCAGCCTTGGCAACAACGGCGAGTTCAAAGCCGGCGGCAATTACGGCACCTCCGCCGAAGAAGTCGCGCAGGTGTTCAAGAGCGAATTGCCCAAGGCCATCGGCAGCGTCGGCTACAAACACATCCTGCTGTACGCACATTTCGGCTTGGTCAGTGAGAACTCCGCGGTTCAGCGACTGGCGGACTATCGGCCGACGATGCTTTCGTCCGGCATCTATCCGTTCACCTTTATCTGGCACAGCGACTACTGGACCACGATCAAGAACGTGCTCGACGACGCGTTCAGTCGTCGCCGGCCGGAAGGTGCGCTCGACGCCGCCAAGGATTTCATGCTCGATCGGCTCGATGACGCGCTTGAACCGCTGGCCCGCGTGCTCTCGGGCAAGGCCGCGTGGGACGAGATGAAAGAGAACGCGCTCGCAGCGAGTCAGAACGGCAAGGGCGGCGCGCGTGCGGTGGTCGGTCATCTCAAGCGGCTGATGGAGAAGCTACCGGCCCAGCAGGCGCCGAAGATTCATCTGGTCGGTCACAGTGCCGGCAGCATCTTCCATGCGCCTTTGGTCACGGCACTGGGTGAAGCGGGCATCGATATCGAGTCGTGCACGCTTTGGGCACCGGCCTGCACGGTCGAGCTGTTCAAGCAACACTACCTGCCGGCGATCAAGAAGAAGCGCATCAAGCGGTTCGCGTTGTTCGCGCTGTCGGATAAGTCCGAGCAGGATGACAACTGCGCCAACATCTATCACAAGTCGCTGCTGTATCTGGTTTCGCATGCGTTCGAGGACAAGCCACGCATTCCACTGTTTCGGGACGGCGTGCCGATCCTCGGCATGGAGAAATACTTGCGCAAGGATGCGGAGCTGATGACCTTGTTCAAAGGCGACGACGCCAGCCTGGTGATCTCGCCGAACAACAAGCCGCTCAACTCCATCGACGCGTCGACTGCGCTCCATCACGGCGATTTCGACGACGACGCGGCGACGGTACGCGCGACGTTGCGCCGAATCCTGGGCGACGGCGCGGGCAAAACCGAAGTCATCCATTTTCAACGTTCGGCTTCATCGTTACGCGAGCGTCGGGTGCGGGCCGATAAGGCTGCGGGCTTCTGAGAGGTTTCGGGCCGGCGCTCGCGCAGCGCCGGTCCAATGGCAACCGCAACGAGAATTGAATGGGCCTGCGCTCGCACGGCGTGTGGTTCGGACGCGGCAGCTTGATCGTCGCTCGCTCGCTTGGATCGTCGGCGGATCGATCGACGATCAAGTAAGTGCCGGCGATGAGTCGCGTGGTCGCGATCTTGCCGGCTGCCAGCTCCAACACACGCGTCGTGCCACTCGGTGCGATCACGATCCGCCAGGGTGCGACGTTCTCCGCCAGCCCCAGCACTCGCATTTGCCGATTCAGGAACACGACATCGATGTTGAATCGCATGCCGAGCGTGTGAACGCTGCCACCCGGGATGAACAACCAGCCTTCGTGCTCCAGGATTTCTCGACGACGTAACAGACCGATGCATCGTGAGCGAAACGAGCAGGCCATCTGTACCTGCCGGGCAATGCATCGCCCGTCGGCAGTCCGCAGTTCTACAGTTTTCATGAGCTTCCTTGCACTCCTCGATCAGAACAGGTTGAGCGCGCCCGCCTCCAGCAATTGGATCACGATCGGAAAGCCGATGATGATGAATGTGGTTGGAAACAGCAGCGCAATCAGCGGGAACAGCATCTTCACCGGCGCCTGGTTCGCCAGCTTCTCGGCACGCAGGAACCGTTCTTGTCGGCGTTGACGCGCTTGATCGGCGAGCACGTCGCCAAGCGAGCCGCCGGTCTGCTCGGCCTGCGATACAGCGGCGACGAAGTTCGTCACGGCCGGCAACAGGATGCGGGCGGCGAGCCTGTCCAGCGCCGCGCGACGTGAAAGGCCGGCGCGGGATTCACGCAGATAGCGAGAGAACTCTTGTTTCACTGGTCCCTCGCGCATTGAGGTGACTGCTTGTTCCAACGCCGCAATGAAGTTCAGTCCCGCCTTCATGGCGAGCACCAGGACGTCGAGGAAGAAGGGGAATTCCTTTTCGAATCTTGCTCGGCGCCGCTTCGTGACTTCGCGAAGTCGCAGGTCAGGGTAGAGGAAGGACAGCGGGATGAGCGCGACCGCGATGGTGATGTGCAGTGGGTCTCGCAAGTGGAAGCCGAATATCGCTACTACAGCGGCGGTCGCGCCGACTACGCCGATGACACGGCGGATGATCAGGAATTCCGCCGGGCTGATCAGGTAAGCGGCGCCGGCCGCATCGAGCTGTGCCTGGAGGACTTCGCGCCGCTGCGAGCTCAGCGATGCGTCGACGGCCTCGCTGTACCAACGCATGGCGGGTCGAAGGACTCGAAGGAACCAGGGCAGCTGATCTCGCCACGCTTCGTCGCGGAGGGTTGAGAGTTCGTTGCCGGTGCGCAGTGCGAGGGGGAGCAGAATGACCAGACAGCAGCTCAGGCCAGCCAGCAGCATTGCGAAGTACATGCTCATCTCGGCGCTCTATACATCGATGCGCACGATCTTGCGGATCATCCAGGCTGCCAGCGTCATCATCGCCGCGACGATGGACAGCACGACCCAGCCATACCACTGCGTGAACAGCAGGCTCATGCGCGCAGGTTGCTGTTGATACAACACGAAGCCGATGAAGATGGGCAGCAATCCGACCACCCATCCTTGCGCCCGGCCCATCGAGGTCAAGGCGTCGATCTTGCCTTCCATATGCGCTTTCTCTTGCAGGGTGCGAGCGAGGGATTCGAGCGTGTCGGCCAGATTGCCGCCGACACGACGCGACACATTCATCGCGGTGTTCATGAGATCCAGTTCCGATGCACCGACGCGACGGCGTAGCTCGTCGAGCGATTCCGCCAGCGGGCGACCGATGCGCTGTTCCGCGAGCACGATGCTGAATTCCTGACTCAGTGGAGCCGGTTGGCGCGAGGCCATCAGCTCGAGTCCGCGCGCGAGGTTGCAGCCCGCTCGCAAGGCGGAGCTGAGTGCGAGCAACGCGTCCGGCAGTTGATAGACAAAGCGTTTACGACGCTGGGTCGCGATGCGCTTTGCCAGTAGCCATGGGCCCATGAGACTTGCGATGGTCGCGGTGGCCAAACCGGTGGGTCCGATCGAGACGTAAGCGAGCGAGCCGGCAGCCACGGACATGATTACAGTTATCGTAAACAGCGCACGTGGGTTCGCGAGTACGAAGCTCTGCTTCAGCGTCGCGCCGATGCCCGCGATGAAAGAGCGGCGGTAACTTTGCAGGGCTGTGACGAACAGCGCCGCCACGCAGATTGCAGCGATTACTGCACAGAGGACTGGCGCCAGCAGTGTGTGAGCAAGCTGTTCCATGCTTCAACTCTCGGAGAAGATGCTTCGATCCAACTTCACGCCCGCTTCATCCAAGGCTTCATAGAACGCCGGTGGCTGTCCGCAGCCTTGATACGTTCCGACCACGGCGCCGCGCGCGCCGATGCCTCTTTGTCGAAAGTTGAACAACGGCTGCGTGAGAATGACATCGCCTTCCAGCCCTTCGACCGCGACGATCGCAGTGACGCGGCGGCGACCGTCGCTGAATCTGGAGAGCTGCACGATGATGTCGACCGCCGACGCAATCTGCTCTCGAATTGCACGCACTGGCAGCTCCATGCCGGCCATCAAGACCATCACTTCCAGGCGCGAGAGCAAGTCGCGAGGCGAGTTCGCGTGTCCGGTCGTGAGTGAGCCGTCGTGGCCGGTGTTCATCGCCTGCAGCATGTCGAGTGCTTCTCCACCGCGGCACTCGCCGACGATGATCCGATCGGGTCGCATGCGTAAGGCGTTCCGGACCAGATCCCGAATCGTGACTTCGCCACGGCCTTCGACATTCGCCGGCCGCGCTTCCAGCGAGATCACGTGGGGCTGCGCGAGTCTGAGCTCGGCGGCGTCTTCGATGGTCACAATGCGCTCATTGCCGGCGATGTACTCCGAGAGCGCGTTAAGAAAGGTCGTCTTGCCGGTGCCCGTGCCGCCGGACACGATGATGTTCTTTCGGTACTGCACGCAGATCTTCAGAAACTCGGCCATCGATGCGGTCAGCGCACCGATGTCCACCAGCTTGAGCATCGAATAGCGCTGGCCGGCGAATCGACGAATGGTGAGAATCGGCCCGATCAAGGACAGCGGCGGAATGATCGCGTTGACTCGCGAGCCGTCGGGCAATCGTCCGTCGACCATGGGCACGCCTTCGTCGATGCGCCGGCCCAATGGCGCCACGATTCGATCGATCACGCGCATCAGGGATTCGGCACTGATGAACCGCGCCGGCACAGCGGAGAGCAGTCCGTCGCGTTCCACGTAGATTTGATTCGGGCCGTTGACCATCACTTCGCTGATGGAGTCGTCGTGAAGATAGGGTTCGATCGGGCCGTAGCCCATGATTTCGGCGGTCATCTCCTGGACGAAGCTGCTGGCGTCGATGCTCGGTGGTAGTCGTACTGCGCCGGATGCGAGGATGGTTTCTATCGCTTGCTTCGCTTCGGCGCGCAGATCCGTATCGACCAGCGTGTTCAGCGCGGTGCGCCGGTACAGATCCAGCTCGCGTAGCACGAGCGGCTGGAGTTGCTCCTTGAGCGTCGCTGAGAGTTCGGCGTGCGGCGTGGTCATCGTGTCCTCAATCGAGATAGCGAACGTGAGTCCACGAGCGGCGCACGTGCTCGGCGACGTGCGCCAGCTTCCCTTTCAATGTCACCACCTGCATCACCACCATCGGCATGCCCTCGCGATGGCCGCAGAAGACGCGCACTTCGATCGGAATGTTTTTCGGTTCCGCCTGGAAGGTCGCTTCGTAGCCCGTCAGCTCTCCGTAACGGGCCTCGCTGATCTGGTTGGGGGGCAGCGTGCGATAGTGAATCGCCATTTGATGAAGCACGCCGAGCGTGGCTGTTTCGAGCTCGTCCGGCTTGAATGTGAGCTGCGGCGAGATCGTCCAGCTCATGTGCGTGGGCGGGTATGCGAGCGCCGGTGTCTCGGCAGTGAAAGTGAGCGCGTGGGCGCTTTGGCTCAAACGCGTTTCCCACTCCGGATCCTGCTCGGTCCAGATTTCGAGGTTCATGGCGGATAGACGATGAATGATCATTGGACGGCCGGCTCGGGTTCCCGCGTTGACTTCGATCGAGCTGATTGCGCACAGGCATGCGATGAGGAGCGCTGCGCGCTTCATGGCACGGCTCCGTTCGATTGCGCCGTGATCAGGCCGATTAGGAAGACCGTCGTGGTGGCGATCAGGCCGCTCCAGTGATGGGTGCGTCTGAATGCGTCACGCCAGTGCCGGCGTGCCAGCATTAGAAACATCAACAGCCAGACGAGGGCGTACGAGAGGGCGAAACGGCCAACGAGATTGCCGAGCAGGTAGGGCGTCATGGGTGCAGTCCTTTGCGGGTGGTGGGCTTCATTGGCGTTCCTTGCCGTGGTCGTATTGGGCCTGACTTGTTGTCAGGTGAGTGCGGCTTCTAGCGGTGTGTAGATCACTCGGAGTTGCTGTTCCGTGATGTTGGTGTAGTCGGCCAGTAGCTGGCGTACCTGGTGCGCTGGCTCTTCCAGCCCTATGTGCCACTCGATCGGCACGCCGCCCGCTTTCGCCGCGGCCCGCACTTGCCTTTTCGCTTCATTCAACACCGGGCCGTCCCAGCCGCGCAGGCCCCATTCCTTTGGGTGTCTTTTCAGGCGCCGGAAGAGTTTGGCGTAGAGCAGGACTTTGCGGTCGGGGTCGTAGCCGTCGAAGTTGATGCAATGGACGGTGTACTTCCTGTTCGCCGGCGCGCCGCTGATGAATTGCTCGTAGATTGTTTCTTCGCGATCCGGTGGCCAGCCTTCGATGGCATACGTCGCGTCGTTCACCAAGCCGAACTCGTCAAGCACGTCCCTCACTCGTTTGCCTGCCGCTACGTCTTCGGGGTTGTTGGCGTCGGGCATGTGAGGAGTTGTTTCGATCAGGATGCCGTTAGCGAAGGGTTCGTGGCGGATGTCCGGGGGGAGGCATTTTGCGAGGTGCGGGAAGGGGAGGTAGAAGAGCCATTGGCCGGCGTAGGAGGCGCGATCGGCGCCTCGCACGCTTTGCTGAAATTGCGGGATATAAATGCCGCCAAAGCCGGCCGGCCAGTTTGCTACTAACGCGTTCAGCAGCTTCTTGAGATTCTCGCCACGCGATGCGGATGATGACGCGGACAGTTGCAGGACAGTCGAAGCCTCCGGCTCTTCGCTAGCAGATGTGCCCTGAAGCGAAAGATAAGTTCCTCCCTCCTCGACAGGCAGTATCGAGCCGCCTCTCGGATTGAACAATCCGAACGTTAGGGAGAAGCCGATTCTGGACAGGGACTTCGGGCCCAGCTTTCCGGCGTCCGTTAATGCTAAGTAATCCGAACGATGCGTCTCGTCGAAAACGGCGTTCCCAATGATCTCTCCTATACCGACGAGATCGATAGGCGTAACGCGCGCTCGGTCGTTACCAACAACGCAGAGATTCCTAAATTCCGGATGGTTGTTCTGCAATTCCGCCAGAAGTTTGCAGGTATGACGTTGATACTCCTCCAACGTCATTGGAGGTCGGCAGATTGCCGCCGTCCATACCAAGATTTTGCTCTCCACACGGCTCATGCAGGTGCTATCCCTGGATATCAGAAACAGGTGTATAGATCACAGTAATCCTCTGCCGAGCAGATGCAGGCCGAACTCTCTCGTCGAGAATCGAGCTAATTCGCAGAGCCATCTCCTCGTCTACAACCCGCCACTCAATGGAGGATCCAGTGGCTCGCGTCGCATCGAGTTGGCGCCGGGCCTCGGTGACCAACTGATCTGACATTCGCTGCTTCAGCGGCTCATACCGGCACTTATCTCCAAGCGGACACTCCTGTGTCCAATGCTTCGCATCCAACAGCACGTCGCGGTTCGCGTCGTAGCCGTCGAAATTGACGCCGTTTACATTGTACTCAACGCCTCGGGGTGCGCCGGTGATGAGTTCTTGGTAGCGGTAGGCGTCGTTATTGGGGCGAGGGATGGAAGACCAGGTGCCGGGTCCGCCATCGCTGGCGCCGAGGGTGAAGTTGGTGGGGCTGCGAGGGACCGGGTAGCGGACGCGGAGGGTGCAGGTGGCGTTGTGGGCCCAGACGCGCTCGTCGCCCACGAAATAGCTCGAGTCGTTGGCGACGGTGAGATTGAAAACCTGCAGCGCCGAATCGACGCGGCGGTTCGCGAGAATCAGCGTGTCGCCGCTGGCAGTAGCGAGCGGGGCGCCGATTTCGATGTCGCGAACGGCGATCCAGCCGCGGCCTTGCACCCACAACGGATGCTCTTCCGTAACCGCAAACCGCGAAGCCTCAGTCTCGACAACGTGGTAAGCCGATGCGCGCCGCGAGAAGACATGAGTGACGACCTGCGAATGATCGAGATAATCGCGATCGCTCCGCGAATCTACCCACTCGCCCGGCGCGAGCGACTGAATGGGAACACTGCGTTCACCAGCCCAAACCGAGGTATCGGCAGCGAAGCTGGCGCAGCCGAGCTCGCGTTTAGTGGCATCGGCTGCCGCACGGAGGCCGACGCGACCGAAGCGGGCGAGCTTGGCCGCGAGCTTGAGCATGAAGGCCGGGCTGACATAGCTGCCCAGCACGCGGCCGCGATCGAATGAATCGCATTCGATGAGTTGGCTGAGATCGTGACCCAGCGCGGCGCCGATGGTCTGGGCGGTGCCGACGGGGTCCTCCATGAAGGACATCGCCAGCTCATAAATGCCGCGCGCCGTCTCCACGGGATCGGTGACCGCCGCGATGAGATCGCCGATCTGACCGCGCAGTCCTTCCCAGAAGCCGCGAACGAATTCGTAAGCATCGGTGGCGAGACTTCGCAGCTCGTCCCAAACGCGACCGAGCGTGCTTTGATCTTCGGAAGGCGGCGAAGCAGGCGTGTCAGCGACAGTGCAGAGCGGTGCTTCATCGCCAGGCTCGGAGTTGCCACCCGCGCCGCCTTCTTCGTCGTCGGAAGAACTGTCGTCTGCATCAGAAGAGGGCGGCGCTTCGCCTTCACCAAATCCGAAGAATCCATCCCCGAGCGAACTGCCCGAGCGATCCGCGGATCCAGGCGAACTCTCGGGGTCGCCCGACGTATCGCCATCGTCGTTGTGAATTCCTTCCCCGCTCGGCTCGCCAGTGTCGAGAGCGACTCGCGCAACGTTCGGGAGATCCGATCGCGAAACCAGCAGCTCGCTGAAGCGCAGCGGGCTCTGCATGCGTACGGTCGCCGTCGAAGTGATCGGCAACCGATGCCGGCTCAGCAGCTGCTGATGAAACGCGTCTCCACCGCGCGTAAATCGAAGAAGGCGCGAGAGGAATCCGTTGACCAGCGGAACCTTCAGCTCGTATCCATACGTAACCTCAACACGCAGCAGATTCGCGTCTTGAATGTTGAGTCCGCCGCTCGCGCCAGACTGCGTGTCACGGGCGTGCAAGCGATCGTTCGGCAGCTCACGAACGCCATCGACCTCGACAGCGAAGTCGTCGAACGCTTCACGCGTCGGATTGAGGATGCGAATGCGTGCATCTGTAAGCAGCTCGCTTTCGAGCCGAGCGACGGAGGTCGTGACGCCTTGTAACGAAGCGTCTGGAGAGGTGAGTGGCGCGAGCCCCTGGGCGAGGCCGCGACGAATGGCTGCAGGCGCCGCGTTGGCAACAGCGCCTGCGCGGGCCGCCAGCAAGGCTGCATGATTCAGCGTCGCCTTCGCCTCATAGACGAAGCCGAACTGAATCACTGCCAGGATGACGACGAGCAACAGCGGTAGCGCAATCGTCGCTTCGACGATTGCAGCCCCTCGTTGCCGACGTCCGCGGCAGGTTGTTGATGTCACATCCATGTGACGTTCGCTTCCTTGCAAGTCGATGAGTCGGCGCTAGTCGTTCATCCGGGGTTGGAGTGCTTCATCCGAATCGCGCTTGAGCCGATCAAAGCGCTGCACGCCTTCCTTCACTGCGTTGGAATCAGTCCCGATGATTTCCGGCGTGACCAGGACGACGAGCTCAGTCTCGCCGCGCCGAAACTGTCGCGACTTGAACAGCTCGCCAATGACAGGGAGTGAGCCGAGCCCCGGCACTTTCGCCACGTTCTTTGCATCGTCGGCGCTGAACAACCCGGCGACGACCATGGGCTCGCCGGAGTGCACGTTCATCTCCGTGTTGGTCTTCCGAGTCGCGAAACCCGGAATCCCGAGCACGGAGTTGGCTTTGTCGACGCTGCTGACCTCGACGCCGACCTTGGTTCGTATCAATCCCGCATCGTTGGCGCGTGGCTCGACATTGAGCAGGATGCCGAACTGTTTGAACACGACGTTCAGCGCGCCGTCCTGGTTTTGAACGGGAATCGGCACTTCACCGCCGACGACGAAGTCCGCTTGGCCGCCGCTGATACAAGACAATGTCGGCTCGGCCAGCACGCGAGCATCGCCACGGGTCATGAGCAGGCGGATCACTGAATCCAGACTCGATGTGATATCCACGCCGTCGTCAGTGCTGAGCACCGGACCGGAGGCGACATCGGCCCAATCCACGCCAATGTCGCGGAGCGCCGATTTGCGAACCTCGATGAGCTTTGCCTTGATCAGAATCGTGGTCTCGGCTTGCAAGGCCGGCGCCGGCGCGACGATCGGATCGACGATGCCCAGCACCTGCACCAGATAGGCAACGCTCGATCCATCGCGCGACCAGATGCGCAGATCCGTGGTGCCGGCCTTGCGACCGAGCACGAGGATTTCCTGCGTGTCGTCGAGCACCTTGATGTCGATCGTTGCCCCGTCGCCGGCGGACACGCGCTTCGCCCCGGGCGAGCGAATCAACAGGCTTTGACCGACCGGCACGGAGAGCACCGAGACCGGTGCTTGCTCGAGCGCCTCGGATGCTGGCGTGCCAAGCATCAGAGCACTCATCAACAATGTGCTGATGCTCATGACTCGACTCCGCCGAGGATGACTTCGACTCGCAGCCGCGGCCGCGATGTCACATTCGGTGTGTCGCCTCTCAGCAGACTGGTTTTCGTGATGCGAGCGATGCGGGTGATCGATTGATCGTTCGGCTGCCGAAGCGCCACGGTGATCCGTCCGGCCTCTTGAGCGAGCGTGATCTTCGCGGCGTCGGCGGGATCGACGGCTACGGTGATCGTTCGAAACGGACCTGACTGCAATCGATCCGGCAGCGAATGCTCGTTAGCCTGCGTTCGGATGCCGGTCGCGATGACCCGCACGGAGAAGAGCAAGGGCACAGTGACACTGTCGTTCGCGGCCGCGGTCGTGAAGAGCAGATCGATGCGATCGCCCGGGGCGAGCATGCCCGCGATCGACGCCTCTTCATCGACTGGAAACGTGAGTGCCCGCATTCCTTCCGGCAACTGCGCCGAGAAGCCCGCGCCCACGCTCTGAGCAAGATGAGAAGTGAGAATGGTCTCGCCACTCCGCACCGGCCGCGACAGAACGCGCCCGGCAATCTCTCCCCAATGCTCGGACCTCACCGCCTCCGCGTGCAGAAATGTATTCGGCACTTCGCGAACGGCCACGGTCTGACCCGAAAGCACCGAACCCGGCGCGAGGTCAACCTTTGCGACCACGACGTTCACGAGCCGATACTGCTTTTGTAGATGCTCGCGCTCCGTTCGCACTTCGCTATCGATGTAGCCTTTGACGAAGTACGCAGCGCCGCCTCCCGCGGCGAGCGCGCCACCCAGCATGAGTGCGGTGATCCAGATGCCTTTCATTGCTCGTTCCTTGAGCGATCGGACGTTAAAACGGAATCATCAGGGCCCAGGAGAATTCATCGTGATGCTCGGCCAGGAGCCTCAGCGCGGCCTGTGCGCCTCGCCACACCACCATCAGGCCAGCGAGAATCGCGAGGTACTCGGCTGTCGCCCAGCCGCATTGGTGTCGCCGCCGCGTCATGACTTCTTCCAGGTAATGACGATCGCGGTGGTCGAGGGGTGAGCCGCGTCGGGGACAATCACGACAAGGGCCTGCTCCGCCTGACGCTGCGCTTCAAGCACGAAGCCGCGATGACTTTGATAGGTCGGCCTGGTATCGATGATGTTCCAGCCGCTCGTAACCAGGAGCTGTGAGTACGCCTGAGCTTCAGCAAACGGCGTGCGTTCGCTTGCCAGACTGATGTGCTCCGATCGAATCCCCGCATCGTCGTACTGCTGTAGATTGACGATGCGAGCGCCGGGCGGCCGCGGGAAGTCCGTGTGCAGCCTGAGCACGCCAGGATCGAGGGCAGGACTCACCAGGATCGTTCCCTCACTTCCCGCGTTCGCCGGACGAGCATGGACAGTGACGAAAAGATCGTGCGACTTGAACATCAACACGCGCCAGGGCGAATTCACCGAGCGTCGCACGTCGTGACTGCCCAGCGATCTGAGCTGACTTTCGTAGTAACTGAGGACGGCATCCGGCGACAGCCGTGACTCGAACGCCTGGAGTGTCATCGGCAAACCGTTCATTCGCATATTGCGTGCGATCCACTGCGCGGTGCCCTGGGGCGGAGCCGCAAGATCGGGCAGATGCGCCGTCGTGCGAACCAGACGCTCCGCGTTCGCCGGCAGAACCAACATGATCGACAGCAATGCGCACACTCGGAGTGAGTTCATCGCTCGTCACCCCGCTCGACGACATAGGCGGCGGGCAGCGAGCTCGAACGAGGTCGCAGTTGAGGATCCCAGCCATATTGACCTTCGCCATACAGTGGCCCGCCTTTACTAAGGGCCTGCAGGGCGATGACTCGGCCCGGAAGCTCGAGATCTTCGATCAGTTCGTTCGCGGTGATGCCATCCACTCTGCGTCCGAACTCGCTCTCGCTGCGCGGCGACCAAGTGTCACTCAGCAGGGCGCCGCTAACGCGCTGAGCCAGTGTCACATCACCGTGTGCTAGCAGCGGTCGGATGGTTGCTTCGATGGTCGCGCTGGCGAAGGCGCGACGATTCAAATTCAGATCGTCCATCCGCAGGGCCCGGGCCACCGCGCCGACCGGTCCGGTTCCATGCGCCAATCCGGGCATGAGCACGTGACCCACTTCGACGGGACTTGCGCTCTCCCCGGTTTGAAATGAAATCGGCGCGTTCATCAGCGGCTGCCGATAGTGTCGCCAGAGAGGATTTTGCGAGGCGCCCTGCGAGCGCAGCGAGTCGATCGCCATCATCCCCGCGCTCGGATCGCCGAAGGTCCGATCGAGCGCCTCGATCCGCACATCCGCATCCGTCTTGGCGTTACCGCTCCACACGGTGCGTTCCCACACCGAATAACGGACTGCATCGAGGCTTTTGTGTTTCACATCCATCTGCTTTCCGAGCAGCGCGATGCAGCCGAGGAACGGCGTGAGCACGGCCAAGGCAACAACGGTCTCGACCATGGCGTTGCCGCGATTGGTGGAGCGCATGATCAAAAGCTCCAGGTGACAGGGGCGAGCTTCGCTTCCCAGAACGGGTTGAACAGATTCGCGTACTCATGCCTGCGCTCGCCCAGCGATGCGAATGCCGAGCCGCGGGGCCGACGGAACTCCACGCGAGCAACAGCGGCAACCGCCAATGGATGAGCGCTCGATGTCATGCCAAACAGGTCCGCCGTCGCGACGTTCGCCTGAGATTTGGTGGCAATCGCAGTGATACGAAGCGACGCATCCCGAGCAGATCCAGCAACGTTGTAGTACGCCGGCACGCCGGAATAGTCCGAATCGAATTCGCGAGCGCTGGCAGTGCTGACGCGATTGCCGATCCGCTGCCAACGGTGCCAGCCAAACAAGGCGCGCGTACGAAACTGGAGCTGATCTTCAGCCCGCCAATCCGCGGCATTGTTCGTTTGATTGACCGAAGTCGCGCCACGCTTGCGCAACTGAGCCGCGAACAGATTCTCTCGCCAGCCTCGTTCTCCTGCGATCCAACGCTGCAAATCGGAGTTGCCGCGCAGACTCGCATTCACCAGCTGTTGCATGGAACTGCTATCGCTGTTCGCGGTGTAACGCTGGATGAAAGTGGGCACCGCCGCCGCTTGCGTCATCAGCTGCGCGTCAAGAAGTGCTCGCAGTTCCTCCGGCATGCGCGAGAGCCCGTCGCCGTCGTTGATGCGAATGTTGGGATCGTACGTGCGGCCGGTCTGATCCATCAGGCTCTGCACGTTGCGGAAGGCGAGCGACGCCTGGGCCTCCGCCTGCGCGGCCCGAATGTTCACGTTCCAGGCATCGACGGCTGGAATCGCGATCTCGGCGGCTTGCTCGGTCGCATCACGCACCTGAGCCGAGATCTGCTCGACGATGTCCACGTACTGGCCGACGTATGGAATCCACTGAGTCACGCGATCGATCGCTTCGATCGAATCGTTGATATAGCGCACCCAGCTCACATACGAGACGAAGTGCCCGACGGCGACGTGATTGGCGATCATGGCTCGGTTCGCATAGGCGATGAAGTTGAGGTGGCGCGCGGTCCACACCGCACCGCTATACGCCGCGGCATCCGCGGCGTTAGCGACCTGCGATCGCTCGGTGACCTTCTGCCCGGTGTTGAACATCACGGCCAACACGGCGCTGCTGATGAGCACGCCGAACAGCGCGACCGGCGCGATCTGTCCACGATGGCGCTTACTGAGCCGCATTGGTTTGCTGGTTGTAGGTGGAGAGGCTGTCCGCCTGCGCCGCGCGGTTCTGGGCCGTCGTCGCGGAGGCCTGGGCATCGCTGATGTCTTGCGTGGCCGATTGGCCCGCCATCTCTCGGCTCATGCCGGCGAGCTGGTTTTGCAGTACGTCGCCGAAGGCGGCGAACAGTCCGATCCCCGCCACCGCCACGAGCGCGGTGATGATGATGTACTCGCTCATTCCCTGGCCGCGCTGTGCCCTGCGCAGGTGCGCCTTTGAAGTCGTGTGTTTGCTATCCATTGCAGTCTCCGTTGGGTCGGTGGCGACACAGTACTGGCGCGAGACTGGCCAAAAACGCCAAATAATTGCGCGTTCGTCGAGAAATTCAGGCCCTGTTTTCCTTTGAAACGTGAAGGGGTATCGTGCCGCACCACCAAATCGGGAGGACGCAATGCGGTTAGCAGTGAAGTTGGCGTTGGGATTGGCAGCTGTCGTGGGCTCGGTGCAAGCCGCCGAAACCACTCAGCCCATCGTGCTGAAGGCGGCGTATCTGTTCGACAGCAAGTCGGGCAACCTGACCAACGGCGGCGCCGTGCTCGTGGAAGGCGACAAGATCAAAGCGCTCGGCTCACAGGCCGTGCCCGCCAATGCCAAAGTGATCGACCTCGGCGACGCGACGCTGTTGCCGGGCTTCATCGACGCCCACACGCACATCACCAACGAAGGCCACAACGATTTCTACAAGGGCTTCCATGCGGAGATGTATCGCTTCGCCGCCGAGCAGTCGTTCTTCGCCGCGGTGTATGCAAAGCGCACCCTCGATGCCGGCTTCACGACCGTCCGAAACGTGGGGGCGGGCGAGTTCGTCGATGTCGGTCTGCGTAATGCCGTCAACGCCGGCCTGACGCCGGGCCCGACGATTCTTACCGCGGTCCACTCGGTGGGCTCCACTGGCGGTCACTGCGACCAGGGCCCGTTCCCACCCGATCGGATCGCGCCGCTCGGCGTCCAGGACGGTGTATGCAACGGCGCCGATGAGTGCCGCGCAGCCGTGCGCTATCAGCTGAAGTGGGGCGCGGACGTGATCAAGATCTGCTCGTCGGGTGGCGTGCTTTCCGAAGCGGATCCGGTCGATGTGCCGCAGCTGACGCCGGATGAGCTGAACGCCATCATGACTGAAGCGCATGCCTGGAAGCGCAAAGTAGCCGCTCACGCTCACGGCGATCTCGCTGCCCGTCAGGCGGTCGAAGCCGGCGTGGACTCAATCGAGCACGGCAGCTTCCTCAGCGACGAGACCCTGAAGCTGATGAAGGCCAAGGGCACGTACCTAGTGCCGACGCGGTTGGCGGTGTGGTGGGTGAACCAGGTTGCCGACAAGTTCCCGCCTGCAATCGCGGCCAAGGCGCGCGCGACGCTTCACGAGCATGAGCGCATGTTCCGCTCCGCTATGAAGATCGGCGTGCCGATCGCGTTCGGCACCGACTCGGGCGTGTCCCCGCACGGCATGAACGCGAAGGAGTTCAAGCTGCTGACGGACATCGGCATGCAGCCGGACGCGGCGCTGATTTCCGGCACGCGTGAATCGGCCAAGCTGCTCGGCATCGCCGATCAGGTGGGCACGCTGGAAGCGGGCAAGATCGCCGACATCGTCGCCGTCAAAGGCAACGTGTTGAACAACATCGCCGCGACCGAACAGCCCGTGTTCGTGATGAAGCACGGCGTGGTGGTCAAGCAGCCGTAACGAGACTGGACCTAGCTGAAGCGCCTGGCGAGGAACTCTTGCCAGCGCTTCCGCGCCAGCAATTGATATCCCTTGTCGAAGTGGGTCGACGAGGGCAGGTAAAAGCCCGGACCGGCGCCACTATATAAATAGAGCTCGCGCCGGTCCGGATCGACCGCCACGAAGCGGCCCAGCCAGTTCAGCTGCTCGCGAGAGATCGCCGGATCCGCGGTCCCGGCATGAAATTGAACGGGCACATTCAAGCGCGCCAGCAGCGTGATCAAGTCCGGGCGCGGATCGGTCTTGGATTTCTGAGTCGCTTCGATCGGTGTGGACAAAGCGATCACGCCCACCACGCCGAGTGGATCGTTCAGCGCCATGCGTAACGCGGTGTAGCCCGCCGAGCCGAATCCGAGAATCACGACGGGATTGGCGTTCGGCGAGCTGCCATTCAAAGTCACGATGCCGGCGCGCACGTCGCTCTGGACGTCGGCGCTGAATGCCTCGCTCAGCAAAGCGTCCGGGTGCGTGGAAATCTTGGCCGTACCGCGCTGGGCGCAATCGATAATCAGCGCGACGTATCCGGTGCGAGCGACCTCGCGCGCCATCTCTTGCAGTTCCCTAGAAATGCCGGGGCTGTCGTGAAGAATCACGACCGTCGTCTGGTTGCTCGCGCCGATGGGAACAGCCACGTACGCGGGCAACAGGGTTCCGGCGTTATCGACGGTGAGCCCGCGAGCCTCGATATCCCACACTCGAGCGGCAGCATCGGCCATCGTCGTCGCGCCAAGTGCCGACGCGGCGGTCAGTTGCAGAGCCGTCGCAAGGAATTCCCGTCGCGTTGCCGGTGGCTCATCTTCGTCTAAACAACCCAGGCACATACCGCCTCCCGCAGCATGCTCGTCGCATGCGCGCTCATTATCAGCACGAGAGGCGGCTGCGCAAGGATGGGGCGCGAAGATGTGAACTGCGGCTCAACGCTTGCTGGCCGCTCGCTCCGTGTCGAGCAGCACGCGCTTTCTCTGCATGCCCCAGCGATAACCGCCCAGCTCGCCGGTCCCACGAACGACGCGATGACACGGGATCAACAGCGCGATCGAGTTGGTGGCGCATGCCCGCGCTACCGCTCGCGCGGCGCTGGGCTTACCGATGGCCGCCGCGACTTCCGAATACGATCGGACTTCGCCGTACGGCAGCTTCTGCAAGTAGCGCCACACGATCAGCTGGAACGCCGTGCCTCGCACATCCAGGGGCAGATCGAGTCGCGGCTCGAGACCTCGCAGATGCCGGTTCAGTGCGGCCATCCACGATTCGAACTCGTTGCGCGAGCTGTCGGGCATGGCTTGCACACCGGCGGCCGGGAATTGCAGCCGCAAGTCATCGAGCAAAGCGGAATCGCTGTCACCGAACTGCAGGAAACAAATGCCTCGATCGGTGGCGCCGATCATCATCAATCCCAGCGGCGTCTGCCCGCTCGCATAAGAAATGATCAGTCCTTTACCGCCGCTGCGATATTCGCTCGGCGTCATGCCGAGCTGACCGTCCGCCTTCTCGTAGACGCGGCTGCCCGAGCCGAAGCCCGCCTGATAGATCGCGTCCGCCACCGGTGCTTCATTGCGCAGCTCCTGTTTGAGCATGCGAACGCGCGCGGCCGTTTGGTATTCCTTCGGACTGCTGCCCATGATGGCTTTGAAGCTGCGTTGCAGGTGGAAGGGGCTGTAGCCGGCCCGCTTGGCGAGTTCTTCCAGGCTGAGCTTGCTATCGGGCGCGGCGTCGATTTGACGGGCCAGCTCGTGGATCACCTGATTCAAGACCGCGGCCGAGGCCCCGGTCGGCCGGCAGCGCTTGCAGGGCCGCAGACCGGCGCGTTCCGCCGCCTCGGTCGTAGTGAAGAAACGAACGTTCTTGCGCAAGGCTCGGCGTGAATTGCAGGACGGACGGCAATACACTCCGGTGGTCATGACGCCGTAAAAAAACTCACCGTCTCGGCTGGCGTCGCGGCTCTGCACCGCGCTCCACATCTCGTCGTCGTTCAGCGCATCGTCTTTGACTGGGGCATCGGACATGGCGATTCTCCTCTTGGCCTGGGTCGCAGTTTTGCGTGCGGCCGGCTCGGAAGATTCCCGCCTCTTGCTGTGCAATTTCCTGGAGTGATGCTTGGCCATGGGAGCGCCTGCGAAGTGTAGCCGCCCCTGGCGAAAGTGAGCATCTTTCCTGGCTCTTCCGGGCCAGGGCTCGCTGCCCGTTGGTACGCTGTAATCCAGCGGTCGATGTGCAGAATACGCCGCCATGAACAAGCTCATTAAAATCGTCGGGGGCTCGCTGGCGGTCCTGGCCGTCGGAGTCGGTGTCGCGGCTGGCGCGGCGGTGCTGCTCAGTGAGCGGAAGATGAATCGGATCGTCGACGTATCGATCGCGTCGGTGAATTTCGCTTCCTTCAATCCCAGCGTGGAACGGGGCGAGTATCTGTTCCGTACGCGTGGCTGCGCTGAATGTCACGGCATGCGCGGCGAGGGCAAGGTGGTGATGGAAGATCCAAACACCGGCTTCTACATTCATTCGCCAAACATTACTCGCGGCGGCAGCGGCGCGGGTTCGACGTACAGCGACACCGATTGGATCGCACTGCTGCGACATGGTTTGAAGCCGGGTCGCACTCCGGTTTTCATCATGCCGAGCGAGGATTACGCTCAGATGGCTGATGAGGACGTCGCGGCTCTCGTTACCTACATTCGCTCCATGCCGCCCTCGGCGGAACGCAAGGCGGAGATGCACTTTCCGCTGTTGTTGAAGGCGCTGTATGTCGCCGGCATCGCTCAGGACTCGTCGGAAAAGATCGACCACACGAAAGCCGCGCCGACTCGAGTGCCAAGCGATTCGCACGCGCAGGGCGAGTACATCTCGAAAACCTGCACGGGATGTCATGGGCCCGGCTTGGCTGGAGGCAAGATTCCCGGTGCTCCGCCGGCCTGGCCGGCCGCGGCGAATCTCACTTCCGCTCCTGATAGTGCGATGACGACACGCTACGCATCGGTCGAGCAGTTCCGTCAGATGATGCGAACGGGCAAGCGGGCCGATGGCAGCAGCATCGGCGTGATGCCTTTCGAGGGCTTGAGCGCAATGAGCGATGCCGAACTGGATGCGCTGTTCGGGTTCTTGAAAACGCTCCAGCCGAAGGCGTCCGGCACGCGCTGATCGGCTTCGGTCACCTCTGCAATCGTGACTTCAGCGCACGCCAATGCGTCGCTGCAAAGGCTCTAGCTTCGATCTCGTAACAGTTGTGCCAGTACCCTGTTCGCGCCGACTCGATCAGATATTTCCAGATCGTGAGTCGGCGGGGCTGCCACTGGCGCAGCACATGGAAATATTCGTGCAGGATCAGTTCGGGGTCGTTCCAGAAATCGACGGCTGACCCGCGGAGCAGGATGCGGCCACGTCGTGTGGTCGCTCGTGCGCCGAAATGCATGCGAGCGTACAGCGAGTTTTCGATCACCCGGATGTGATCGACCGGTTCGCCGAAGACTTCGCGAAGCGCGATGGCGAGGGAAGCAGGAATCGAGGAACGATGGCCGAACATCTGGCCGCCGCGCGTTACTTACCGATACAAAACGTCGTGAAGATCCGGCCGAGCAAATCGTCCGGCGTGAATTCACCGGTGATCTCGCCGAGGCACTGCTGAGCCTGGCGCAGTTCTTCAGCCATCAGCTCGCCCGCGCGCCTTTCCATGAGCTGTCGTTGCGCTTCATTCAAATGAGCGTACGTACGATCCAATGCATCGAGATGACGGCGGCGGGCGGAAATCGTGCCGGTGCCGGCGCCTTGGAATCCCATGCATTCCTTCAGATGCTCGCGCAGCAGATCGATGCCTTCGCCCGTCGTCGCGGACACATGCAGCCGCGGCGGTTGCGATTGTTCGTAACGAGACCGGGCCTGCGCGAGATCGATCTTGTTCAGCACCACGCTGACGGGAATATCCGCGGGCAGACCGGCGAGCTCGCTGTTCATTCTCTCGTCATCCAGGGCGCGGGTCGCATCGATCACATAGAGGATGCGATCGGCACGAGTCATCTCGTTTCTCGCTCGACGGATGCCTTCCGCTTCCACGATATCGGCGTCTTCTCGAAGGCCCGCCGTATCGGCGATGTGCAAAGGCATGCCGTCGATGTGAATGCGTTCGCGGAGCACGTCGCGAGTCGTACCGGGAATGTCGGTCACAATTGCGGCTTCGTAACCGGCGAGCCGATTCAGCAAACTGGATTTGCCTGCGTTCGGACGGCCCGCGATGACGACGGTCATGCCCTCGCGAAGCAACGCGCCCTGCTGAGCCTTCGCGGTGATTTGCTCGCACAGATCGATGGCGGCAGCGATGCGTTCGTGCAGGACGTTATCGGCGAGGAAGTCGACTTCCTCTTCGGGGAAATCGATAGCGGCTTCCACATGCATGCGCGTTTCGGTCACCGCTTCGGTGAGCGAGTGGACGGCAACGGAGAACTCACCTTGCAACGAGCGAAGGGCCGCACGCGCCGCCTGGCTGGAGCCGCTGTCGATGAGATCGGCGATGGCTTCGGCCTGAGTCAGATCGATCTTGTCGTTGAGGAAGGCGCGCTGAGTGAATTCACCGGGCTGCGCTACACGGGCGCCCAGGCTGACGACTCGAGCGAGCAACATGTCCATGACGACCGGACCGCCGTGACCATGCAGCTCGAGTACATCTTCGCCGGTGAATGAGTTCGGCGCGGGAAAGTAGAGTGCGAGACCGCCGTCGAGCATGCCACCGTCGGCGTCGCGAAAGATTCGCAGCGCTGCGTGACGCGGCTCGGGGAGATCGCCGAGCACCTCGGCAGCGATAGTCGGGGCCAGGCGGCCCGAGATCCGTACCATCCCGACGCCACCGCGACCCGGCGGCGTCGCAATGGCCGCGATCGTGTCAGTGTCGCCGGGACGGGTCGTCATGCCTCGAGTCGACCGGTCAGCTCCGGTCTCTCTCTTTACTTTCCGCCGCGACCAGCTTGTTGATGCGCCATTGCTGAGCGATCGACAACAAGGTGTTGGTCAACCAGTACAGCACCAGGCCGGCCGGGAACCATGCCATCGTCACCGACATGATGATGGGCATGAACATGAACACCTTGGCCTGCACCGGATCGGTGCTCGGCATCGGCTGCAGCTTGAACTGCGCGAACATCGCGGCACCCATCAGGATGGGCAGAATGAAATACGGATCGCGCGAGCTCAGATCGGTGATCCAGCCGAGGAACGGCGCCTGCCGCATCTCGACGCTCTCCAGCAGCACCCAGTAGAACGCCAGGAAGAACGGAATCTGAATCAGGATGGGCAAACAGCCGGCGAGCGGGTTGATCTTCTCGCGCTTGTAGATCTCCATCATCTGGCGGCCGAGTTGTTCGCGGTCGTCCTTGTAACGTTCCTGAATCGCTTTGATGCGCGGACCGAGGTTACGCATCTTCGCCATCGAACGACCGCTCGCCGCCGTCAGCTTGTAGAAGGCGAGCTTGATCAGGAAGGTGACGATGATGATGGCCAGGCCCCAATTACCGACCAGCCCGTACACGAATTCGAGCACGGTAAACAACGGCTGCGCGATGATGGTCAGCTTGCCGTAGTCGGCCACGAGCTCCAGCTTCGGACCGGCTTTCGCGAGCTGTTCCTGCAGCTTCGGCCCGACGAACAATGTTTCATTGAAGGTGTGCTTGCCACCGGCCGGCACCGCGGCGAGCGGTCCGCGATAAGACAGCACGAAATCGTTCTCGGCATCGAGGCTGAGCTGGTAGTCGTAAGTCGCATCCGTCGGCGGCACCGCGGCCGCAACGAAGTGGTGCTGCAAGGAAGCCATCCAGCCGCCGGCGAAGTTTCCTTTGAACTTGCGATCTTCCTCGTCTTCGATCTTCAGCTTGCGATAGGCCTTGCCGTCGAAGATCGCCGGGCCGCGATACGCGTAGGTCTCGACGTTGAAATAGGAGCGCTCGACATGTTCGTAGTGACGGATCAGCTGCACATACGACGCGGCTTTGTAGTCGCTGCCCGATTGGTTATCGACGTCGTAGCTCAGATCGACCTGGTAGCTGCCCGGCTTGAACTTGAACGTCTTGGTGACAGTCACGCCTTGACCGTCGGTCCACGTCAGCGGCACGACCAGTTCGGTCTGCCCCGGCGCTAACTTGTATTCGCTGGCCGCCGCTTGGTAAGTCGCTTGATGCGTCGGCTCGGCGCGGTTGTCGGCGGCTCGCAAACCGGAGCGCGCCACATACAGCGGCGGATTCGGCGTGAACAAGCGCACCGGCACGTCCGGGCGATTCTTCTGAACGGGATACTTCAGCAGATCGGCGCGAACCAACTCGCCGCCGCGGGTGCTGATATCCATCGAGAGCACATCGGTGACGACGCGAACGACGGGCGCGTTGCCCGCGACGGTCTGTTTGTTGCTCTCATTAATAGTAGCGGCCGAGGTCCCGCTGGCCGAAGCGGGCGGCGCAGTCGCATCGCTCGACGGCAATTCCGGCAACGTGTCGCTCGCGGCCGGCGCAGTGCCATTGGCAGACGGCGTTTGCGTCGTCGCGGTGCTCGCGGGCGCAGGCTCCGGAGCGTAGTCCTTCTGCCAGGTGATGAAGTTCAGATACAGGACCAGCGCAAGCGCGGCCCAGATGAATACGCGTTGGTTATCCATGAGGAGCCGGCTCTACCGTAGTGTGAGTCGTATTATTGATTGGGGGCACCGGATCGTAGCCGCCTTCGTTCCAGGGATGACACCGCATCAGGCGGCGCACCGTTAGATAAGTTCCGCGAGCCGCGCCATGTCGTTGCAAAGCTTCTTCGGCGTAGCAGGAGCAGCTCGGATAGAAGCGACAGGTCGGCCCGAGCATCGGACTGATGAGATAGCGATAAACGCGAATGCCGGCTACGAGGATGGCGCGCATTGCTTTACGACCGTGCGCCAGTGCTTTTCCAGACTGCGCACGATGGCGGCATTGTCCGCATCGCGAGCACCGGAACGCGCATTGACGACGATGTCCACCGCGGGCAGTTCATGCTGATGCTGACGAAACGATTCTCGAACCAGTCGCTTGATGCGGTTACGCCGCACGGCGTTCCCGATGATGCGTGCGGCGATCGATAATCCAAGTCTTGGAATCGTGCCGCCGCTATTTCGAGTGAGGATCGCGAAGCAGGCGTCAGTGGAGCGGCGCGAGTCCCGATAGACGCGATCGAATTCGGATTTATGCCGGAGGCGTTGCGCCGGTTGAAAGCGTCGGGCCGGGGCTGGCAAGTCTGGAGTCGGACGAGTGCGAGCGCCGCTGCCGTCGACGCTCTTAAACGGTAAGACGCTTGCGGCCCTTGGCGCGGCGACGAGCGAGCACCTGGCGACCAGCACGGGTGGCCATACGCGCGCGGAAACCGTGGGTGCGCTGACGGTGAACTTTGCTGGGTTGGTAAGTACGCTTCATGCGGGCATCTCAACGATGTCGTAACTTGGGCTCGGGCCAGAAATCGCGCTAAAACAAGTACATGCTGGCGCGCGTAGAGGGGCGGCAAGACTACGCACCACCCCCTGAAGTGTCAAGCTCGACAGTGCCTTCCGGCGCACAAAATTCGCGGCTGCCGCCTGTGGATAACTGCCTGTCCAACGGTATAGACTCGCCGCCTCTCGCGTTGACCTGGCGCAGAACAATTCTTTCTCTCGATTCGATTTAGGGGACGAAACCGTGCAGGGTTCGTTGTGGCGCCGCTGTCTCGCGCAATTGGAAGTGGAATTGCCGGAGCAGCAGTTCAATACGTGGATCCGGCCTTTGCAGGCCGTGGAGGACGGACGGACGTTGCGCCTGCTCGCGCCGAACCGTTTCGTGGTCGATTGGGTGAACGAGAATGTCGCGGGCCGGATCACGGAGCTGGTCGACGCGGTGGCCGAGGACCCCTCGCCTTCAGTCGTGCTGGAAGTCGGCTCTCGACCGGTCGCTCCCGCCATGACGATCAACACTCACCAGCCGATGGCTGCACGCAGTGCGCCTGCGGTCGCACCGACTCAGGTTCGCGATATCCCGACGGTGCTGGGCAGCCGGCTCAATCCCGATTTCACCTTCGCGAACTTCGTCGAAGGTAAGAGCAACCAGCTCGGGCGGGCCGCGGCTTTTCAGGTCGCCGAGAACCCGGGCCGTGCCTACAACCCGCTGTTCATCTATGGCGGCGTGGGTCTGGGCAAGACGCACCTGATGCACGCCGTCGGCAACATGATCAAGGCTCGTAACGAGCGCGCCCGTGTCGCTTATGTGCACTCGGAACGCTTCGTCGGCGACATGGTGAAAGCGCTTCAGCACAACACCATCAACGACTTCAAAACCGCTTACCGCTCGCTCGATGCGCTGCTGATCGACGACATTCAGTTTTTCGCCGGCAAGGATCGGTCGCAGGAAGAGTTCTTCCACACCTTCAACGCGCTGTTCGAAGGCCAGCAGCAGATCATCATGACCTGCGATCGCTACCCCAAAGAGCTCGACGGTTTGGAAGAGCGGCTCAAGTCGCGCTTCGGCTGGGGCCTGACGGTGGCCATCGAGCCGCCCGAGCTGGAAACCTGCGTGGCCATCTTGATGAGCAAGGCCGCCCAGACCCGGGTCGATCTGCCCGATGAAGTCGCGTTCTTCATCGCCAAGCGCATTCGCTCCAACGTTCGTGAGCTCGAAGGCGCGCTGCGTCGAGTGGTGGCGAACTCGCAATTCACCGGGCGTGCGATCACCATGGAGTTCGCGAAGGAGTCGCTGCGCGATCTGCTGGCTTCGCAGGATCGGCTGGTCACTATCGAGAACATCCAGAAGACCGTCGCGGAATACTTCAAAATCCGCGTGGCCGATCTGCTCTCGAAACGCCGCAGTCGCTCGATCGCGCGGCCACGGCAAGTCGCGATGGCGCTGGCGAAAGAGTTGACCAGTCATAGCCTGCCGGAGATCGGCGATGCCTTTGGCGGCCGCGATCACACGACGGTGTTGCACGCGTGCCGGGTGATCAAGGAGCTCAGAGAGTCGAATACGCGCACCAGCGAGGACTACTCAAACCTGTTGAGAACCCTGGCTGGCTGACTGTGGATAATTTGTTGAGCACGCGTGGGCTTTTTTTATCCACAGGTGCCCAACAGTTTCGAGACAAGCTCGGGCGAAGTTTGCAGATGAGTTTTGACGACGGTAAGCGGCTGATGGAACAGAGAAAAAACGGGTTATACACAGCTGCTCGCGGCCTTCATAACCATCATAAATTCTTTAAATACTTAATCTCTAATTAAGATTCGAAGGTGACCACGATGAAGTTCAGTGCCGAGCGGGAAAGCATCCTCGCACCACTGCAGGCGGTAATCGGCGTTGTGGAACGGCGCCAGACCATGCCGATCCTGGCCAACGTCCTGATCGCGGGTCGCGGCGAGCAGCTGTCCATCACGGCCACGGATCTGGAAGTGGAACTGGTGGCCAAGGCCAACGTCACTTTGCAGACCCCTGGCGAGATCACGCTGCCCGGTCGCAAGCTGCTGGACATCATCAAGGCCCTGCCCGACAAGGCCCAGGTGACGATTTCGGTGGAAGGAGAGCGCGCCACGGTTCGCTCTGGCAAGAGCCGCTTCACTCTGGCCACCCTGCCGGCCAGCGACTTCCCGACCGTGGAAGACATTCGGGCGCAGAAGGCATTGCTGATTTCCCAATCCGCTCTGCGCCGCCTGCTCGACAAAACCCATTTCTCGATGGCTCAGCAGGACGTGCGCTATTACCTCAACGGCATGTTGCTGGAAGCGGACGGCAAAACGCTGCGAACTGTCGCGACTGACGGCCATCGTCTTTCATATTGCGAAACCACGCTCGAGCATGAGGCTGGCTCCGCTCAGCAGGTCATCGTGCCGCGTAAAGGCGTGCTCGAGTTGCAACGCCTGCTGGCCGGTGAGGGCAATGTCGAGCTGGCGATCGGAACCAATCACGTTCGCGCCCAGATCGGCGACATTCGCTTCACTTCGAAGCTGATCGATGGTCGTTTCCCGGAATATGGTCGCGTGATCCCGGCTAATCCGACCAAACGTATCAATGCCAATCGCGATGTGCTCCGCTCAGCTTTGCAGCGCGCAGCCATTCTTTCGAATGAAAAGTACCGTGGCATTCGCCTCGCCGTTCGCCCTGGTGTCCTGGTCCTGCAATCCCATAACCCGGAGCAGGAAGAGGCCGAGGAGGAGTTGGAGATCAATTACGCCGGCGAAGAGCTGGAGATCGGCTTCAACGTCAACTACCTCCTCGATGCGCTCGCGGCGGTGGATGGCGGCGACGTGGTGCTCGGCCTCACCGATGCGAACAACAGCTGCCTGTTGAGTTCGGAAGGCGCGCCGCAGGCCAAGTACGTCGTCATGCCCATGAGGCTCTAAAACCATGGCGGGCGCGCACCGGTGCTGACTGCGATCACGGTCGACAACTTCCGTTGCATCGAACACGCCAGCCTGGACTTTGACTCGCGCTCGACCGGCATCATCGGTGACAACGCCTCCGGCAAGACGTCCTTGCTGGAGGCGATTTACTTTCTAGGGCACGGACGCTCGTTCCGGGCGGCTCAGGCGGAAAAGCTCAAACGCGAAGGCACCTCTTTCTTTCGCGTCGTCGGGCGGATCGCAACTCATCGGGGTGTGCTCACCGCCGGTCTCGAGCACACGCAAGGCCGTACCCAGGGTCAACTGGCAGGCCAAGGCATTTCCGGGATCGCGGATATCGCCGAGGTCTTGCCGCTCCAAATCATCGACCCGGGTGTCCATCGGTTGGTGGAAGAGGGTTCGGCCCGGCGCCGCCGCTTGATGGACTGGGGAGTGTTTCACGTGAAACGTGAGTTCCTCGGTTACTGGCGGCGCTACCAGCGCGCACTGTCCCAACGAAATGCCGCGCTTCGGACGGCTCATGGCGAGGAGCTGATCCATGCCTGGGAGCAGGACTTCTGTGCCGCGGGTGCCGAGGTTGATCGGCTACGCGCTCATTACGTCGAACAGTTGAAGCCGCATTTCGAATCGTTGGCGACTCGCCTGGTTGGGCCGGGAACGACGCTGACCTATCGCCGCGGTTGGGCCGCCGAAGTCGACTTGAGAGAGGCCCTACGCGCCTCCATTTCTAGGGACCTGCGGCTCAAGACCACCCACGTGGGTCCGCACCGAGCGGACCTGGGCTTTTTGATCGACGGCACGCCGGCCAGGGACCGGGTGTCTCGTGGCCAACAGAAGATGCTGGCGGCCGCGTTCATCCTTTCTCAATTGCAGTGTCACACCGCGCTTGGGGCAGTGCCGACCACCCTGATGTTGGACGATCCGGCGGCCGAGCTGGATGTGGATAACTTGGGGAAACTTCTTCTTGCGATCGCTGAGATCCCCAGTCAATTGATCGTGACTTCAGTCCATGAGCGGGGGCTGAAGGGCATCGAAATTGCCCGTAGGTTTCACGTGAAACAAGGCCATTTCGAGCCAATGGTATAATCCCGCCGCACTCATTTCAGGCCGGACTATGTCAGATAAAGACGTCTACGATTCAAGCAAAATCAAGGTCTTAAAGGGCCTCGACGCCGTCCGAAAGCGACCCGGCATGTACATCGGTGATACCGATGACGGGACGGGTCTACATCACATGGTATTTGAGGTCGTCGATAACTCGATCGACGAGGCACTGGCGGGTCATTGCTCCCAAGTGACCGTCACCATCCATGCCGATCAGTCGGTCACGGTGTCCGATGACGGCCGTGGAATACCTGTGGATATCCATCCGGAGGAGGGTCGTTCGGCGGCTGAAGTCATCATGACGGTGCTGCACGCGGGCGGAAAATTCGACGACTCCTCCTACAAGGTCTCGGGGGGTCTGCACGGCGTCGGCGTGTCGGTGGTGAACGCCCTCTCCGAGTACCTGCTGCTGACCATCCATCATTCCGGCAAGCTCCATCAGCAGGAATACCGGCTGGGCGATCCTCAGGCGCCGCTGGCGGTGGTCGGGACGACTCAGAAGCGGGGCACGAGCATTCGCTTCAAACCCAGCGCCCAGATCTTCAGCAACATCGAGTTCGACTACGGCGTGCTCGCCAAGCGGCTTCGCGAGCTGTCGTTCCTGAACTCCGGTGTTCGGATCGAGCTGATCGATGAGCGCGACGACAAGCACGAAACCTTCCACCACGAAGGTGGCATTCGAGAGTTCGTCCGCTACTTGAACCGGAATGCCCAGGCCATCCACGACACCATCATCTGGTTCCGGACTCAGCAGGACGCCATCACGGTGGAGTTGGGTCTGCAGTGGAACGACTCGTACCAGGAAAGCATGTCCTGCTACACCAACAACATCCCGCAGCGGGATGGCGGCACGCACCTGGCCGGCTTCCGTAGCGCGCTGACCCGCACCCTGAATGCCTATATCGACAAGGAGTTCTCGGCCAAGGACAAGGTGGCGATGACCGGCGACGACGCGCGCGAAGGGCTCACCGCGATTCTGTCCGTGAAGATGCCGGACCCGAAGTTCTCCTCGCAGACCAAGGACAAGCTGGTCTCGTCCGAGATCAAAGGCATCGTTGAGGCGGCCGTGGGTGCGAAGCTGGAAGAGTTCCTGTTGGAACATCCGCCGCAAGCCAAAGCCATTGCCAACAAGGTGCTGGAGGCGGCTCGCGCCCGCGAAGCGGCTCGCAAGGCTCGCGAGATGACCCGTCGCAAAGGCGCGCTGGATCTGGCCGGCTTGCCGGGCAAGCTGGCGGATTGCCAAGAGAAGGATCCGGCGCTCTCCGAGATGTTCCTGGTCGAGGGTGACTCCGCAGGCGGCTCGGCGAAGCAGGGCAGAGATCGGCGCACTCAGGCCATCCTGCCGCTCAAGGGCAAGATCCTGAACGTCGAGAAGGCGCGCTTCGACAAGATGCTGTCATCCGCCGAAGTGGGCACGCTGATCACTGCGCTCGGCTGCGGCATCGGCGCCGACGACTTCGACGTGGAGAAGCTGCGCTATCACCGCATCATCGTCATGACCGACGCCGACGTGGACGGCTCGCACATCCGCACGCTGCTGCTCACCTTCTTCTATCGCCAGATGCCGCAGCTCATCGAGCGCGGGCACATCTACATCGCGCAGCCGCCGTTGTTCAAATTGAAGAAGGGCAAGTCCGAGCACTACGTGAAGGACCAGGCCGAGCTCGACTC
Organism: Pseudomonadota bacterium; assembly: GCA_023391815.1. GTDB lineage: Bacteria > Pseudomonadota > Gammaproteobacteria > Steroidobacterales > Steroidobacteraceae > Steroidobacter. The sequence continues at coordinate 28,018 of JAEWAF010000026.1, read as the reverse complement.
CATGCTGCTGACTTACGCGCTGGAGGACGCGCAGCTGTACTTCGATCCGGCGCAGGAGCCAATGACGGGTTCGGCGTTGGAGACTCTGGCTCGCAGCTGGATGGAAGTCGCATCGATCATCCGGCGCTCATCCCGTCGCTATGACGAGCGGGTGCTCGAGCAGTTGCTGTACATGCCCGAAGTCACTCCGGCGAATCACGATCAGCTCGACTGGCTGACTCAATGGGGTCGCACCCTCGAAACCCAGCTCAATGCCTACGACGATGCCTCTCGGAAGTATCGCGTGCGAGTGTTGGCGGCTGTCGATGGCGGAACCCCGCGTTTGCTGGTTGCGCGCATCGAGCATGGCATCACGCAGGAGAAGCACATTCACCGCGAGTTCTTCGAGTCGGCGGAGTATCGGAGCATTGCCGATCTCGGGACCACGCTCTCGGGGCTGTTCAAGCCGGGTGCCTATATCGCCAAGAACGATAACAAGCAGGAAGTGGCGGGTTTCAAGGAAGCCATCAACTGGCTGCTGGAAGCAGGCCGCAAAGGGCAGACGATCCAGCGCTACAAAGGGCTGGGCGAGATGAACCCGGAGCAACTCTGGGATACGACCATCAATCCCGAGACTCGCCGGTTGATCCAGGTGCGCATCGAGGATGCGCTGGCCGCCAACGATATCTTCGCGACCTTGATGGGCGATCAGGTCGAGCCGCGGCGCGAGTTCATCGAGAAGAACGCGCTGGCGGTGGCCAACCTTGACATTTAATTAAATTTAATATAGGGCGGTAGAGAACTGATCTCTGCCGCCCGATGATCAAGTTGCGGTTTATGGTCAGCCAGCGGTGATCGGCCGACCCGAGGTATCCGACACGCCGTTCGCACCCGTCGGTGTGAGAGTCTCGAGCTTCTTTTCGATCCACGCTCGAACTTCTTCGTTGAGCTCACGCGGATCGCGACCGGCCGCATCGATCGGCGGGCCGATGATCACCCGAATCGTGCCGGGCTTCTTCACCCATCCCCGACGCGGCCAGTAGTAACCGGCATTGTGAGCGACCGGAATGATCTTGCAGCCGGCTCGCGATGCCAGCAGTGAGCCGCTCACGCCGTACTTTCGAGTCTCACCGACAGCGACGCGCGTGCCTTCCGGGAAGATCAGAATCCACAGCCCTTCCTGAAGTCGCGCCTTGCCCTGCTCGACCACTTGAGTCACGGCGGCGGCGCCGGCTTTGCGATTGATCGCAATGGGCTTCAGACATTTGACGGCCCAGCCGACCAGCGGAATCCACATCAGCTCGCGCTTGAGCACCCAGGCCTGCGGCGGAAACACAGCAGCTTGCGCAATGGTTTCCCACGCGGAGGAATGTTTCCACATGGACACGTGCGCGCCCGGCGGAATGTTTTCTCTACCCTCGACTGTGTAGGTCAGCCCGCAGAGCTTCGCGAGCAGCCACATATTCAAGCGGCCCCAGCTGCGCGCGATCGCGTACAACTTCTGACTGGGCAACCACCCGAACGCCAGGACCACCACCGCGTAAAGCAGTGTTCCGATGAACAGCGAAGTGGTGAACAGGACCGACCTCAGCAGCTGCATTACACCCTCATTCATCTCAAGCAGCCATCCCTGGAGCCGCAACCAGCCAGTACGTCCGTGTACTGTCGTTCGCACGGTCCGAGGACAGGGTTAAGTGTCCTCGGAAAGGCATCCGTGCTCACCCGTGCTCACCCGGGCAGTCGCGACAGATCCGCCACCTGCAGGAACAGCCCTCGCAGGCGCACCAACAAGCCTAATCGATTCGCGCGTACTTCAGGATCGTCCGCCATGACCATCACCGAATCGAAAAAACGATCCACATCGTCCTTCAAGGTCGCGAGCTGAGTCAGTGCGCCGGTGTACTCGCGGCGCGAGAACAGGGGATTGACCGCCCGCTCCATGGAAACAACGTGATCGAACAGCTGGCGTTCCGCCGGCTCGCGGAACTGACCGATTTCCACCACGCCGGAAAGATCGCCGGTCGCCTTGCGCAGGATGTTGGCGATACGCTTGTTCGCAGCCGCCAGGCTCGCGGCTTCAGGCAACGCGAGAAATCCTTCCAGCGCCTGCAGACGCACGTCGATGTCGAGCGTCGTGTGCGGCTTGCTCGCGAGCACGGCATCGAACATCTCCGTGGTAATCGCACGGCCGCCCGCTTCCTCCAGGTACGAGGATCGCAGCCGCTCCATGAGATAACCCCAGATGTCCTCGCCGACGTTTTCGGGCGGCGTGACCGGTTGCAAGGTGACGGCACCGTCCACCAGCTGGCGCAGATCCAGATCCAGCTTGTGCTCCATGATCGTGCGCAGAATACCGAGCGCCGCGCGACGCAGGCCGTAAGGATCCTTGGTGCCGGAGGGTTTCTGGCCGATGCTGAAAATGCCGGCGATCGTATCGAGCTTGTCCGCGATCGACAGCGCGATGCCGGTCTTCGTGGCCGGCAACTTGTCGCCCGCGAAGCGCGGCCAATATTGTTCCTCGAGCGCGGTGGCTACTTCGGCATTCTCGCCGTCGAGCTGCGCGTAGTACTTGCCCATCAAGCCCTGCAGCTCGGGAAACTCGCCGACCATCGCCGACAGCAAGTCACATTTGCTCAGCTTGGCGGCGCGTGCCGCGAGCTCGGTATCGCCGCCGATACCCACGGCGATGCGTTGTGCGAGCGAGCCGACCCGATGGCTCTTGTCAGCTAACGAACCCAGCTTCGCCTGGAACGTGACCGACTTCAGCGAGGCGTAGCGAGTCTCGAGACGTTCCTTTCGATCCGTGTCCCAGAAGAACGCGGCGTCGGCGAGGCGAGGGCGCACGACGCGTTCGTTACCATCGCGCACCCGCTCCGGATCGCGGCTCGCGATGTTTGCAACAGTGATGAAATAGTTCATCAACTTGCCGTCGTTCGAGCGCACTGGAAAGTAACGTTGATTGTCCTGCATTGTCGCGATCGGCACTTCCTGCGGCAGGCGCAGGAACTGTTCATCGAAGCGTCCGGACAGTGCGACCGGCCACTCGACCAGCGCGGTCACTTCATCGAGCAGCCAATCTTCGATGACCGCCTGACCGCCGATCGAATCGGCGATCGCATTCACCTCGGCGCGAATACGTTCACGTCGAGCGGCGACATCGGCGACGACGTGAGCTTTCTCGATCAGCACTTCGGCGTATTTCGCGGGAGTGCTGATCGCCAGCTGCTTCGGTCCGTGAAACCGATGCCCCTGCGATTGTTTGCCCGCCTGGATGCCGAGGATTTCGGCTTCGACCACGTTCGAGCCGAACAACATCACCACCCAATGAACCGGGCGAACGAACTCCTGCGAGCCCGCGCCCCAACGCATGCGACGCGCGATGGGCAGATTGTCGAGCGATGCAGTCACGATGCCCGGCAGCAGCGACGTCGTAGCCGCGCCCTGTTTCGATCCTTCGAACTGCAACACCTTGCCCTTCGGCCCGTCGACCTGTGCCAATTGTTCGACCGTCACGCCACACGACGCCGCGAAGCCAAGCGCCGCCTTGGTCGGCTGGCCGTCGGGACCGAAGGCATTGGCCACGGCCGGACCCTGACGTTTGATCTGCTGATCCGGCTGTTGATCGGCGACCCCAGCGACGAACACTGCGAGACGGCGCGGCGTGGCATACCACTTCACATCGCCATGTTGAATGGATGCTTCGTCGAGGCCTTTGGTCACGCCGGCGGCAAAAGCCTCGGCGAGAGTGAACAGCGATTTCGGCGGCAATTCCTCGGTGCCGATCTCCACCAGAAAGTCACGTTTGCTCATGCTGCGGTCTCAGCTTCGGCGGCGACGCGATTCAACATCGGGAAGCCCAACGCCTCGCGCGTCTTGTAATAGGTTTCGGCGACTTCTTTCGCGAGCGCGCGCACGCGAAGGATGAAGCGCTGACGCTCGGTGACCGAAATGGCTTTGCGGGCATCGAGCAGATTGAACGTGTGCGAGGTCTTCAGCATCTGCTCGTAAGCCGGCAACGCGAGCCCGGCCTCGAGCAGCTTCTTGCACGCGGCTTCGTGATCGTCGAAGTGACGGAACAACAGCGCGGTGTCCGCGAGCTCGAAGCTATATTTCGACTGCTCGACTTCGTTCTGATGATAGACATCGCCGTAGGTCACGCGACCCAGCGGCCCGTCGGCCCATAACAGGTCGTACACGCTCTGCACGCCTTGCAGATACATGGCCAGGCGCTCCAGGCCGTAGGTGATTTCGCCCATGACCGGCTTGCAGTCCAGGCCGCCCACTTGCTGGAAGTAAGTGAACTGCGTGACTTCCATGCCGTTCAACCAGATTTCCCAGCCCAGTCCCCAGGCGCCCAAGGTGGGCGACTCCCAGTTGTCCTCGACCAGCCGGATGTCGTGAGTCAGTGGATCGAAGCCGAGCGAGGCCAGCGATCCAAGATAGAGATCGACGATGTTCGGCGGCGACGGCTTCAGGACCACCTGGAACTGATAGTAGTGCTGGAGTCGGAACGGATTGTCGCCGTAGCGACCGTCCGTGGGCCGGCGCGAGGGCTGCACATAGGCAGCACTCCACGGCTCGGGGCCTACAGCCCGAAGCAGGGTGCCGGTGTGAAATGTGCCTGCGCCCATCTCCATGTCGTAGGGCTGCAGGATCACGCAACCCTGCTTCGACCAGTACGACTGGAGGGCGAAAATCAGGTCCTGGAAAGTCCGCGGCGGGACGACGGCTTTCGATGCGGCCATCTGGGGTCCGGTCAGTGGGGAAAAGCGGGCGAGTATACCGTGAGGGTTATGTTCCAAAACCGCGCTTGTTGCGCAGTCCTTTTCATCGGCGGTAGCCGAACCACAGCCTCAACCCAGGGTCTGCCACAGTTTGGCGCCTGGAGCACCGCGTCGGTGCACGCCTATGGTGCACCGGAGACCGAATATGCTCCAATTTGGGGCGTGACTTTGTAATGTTTTCCGAGTGATCCCGCCAGATCCAAGCATTTGCGCCATCACGGTGCGCTGGCATGCTTCCTGCAATTTCGACCTGCGATTCGGTGGGCCCAGCGCGGAGCAACATTCCGGTCATGGCCCACGGCACTCAACAACCTCCTGGCGTCGTAGCGGCGAGCGGCCCGGGACATCTCAATCTCGCTGTCTACCGGAGGAGAACTCATGACGACCCCCGCTGAAGTCCTCAGCATGTTGAAAGAGAAGGAGGTCCGATACGTCGATCTGCGCTTCACGGACACCCGCGGCAAAGAGCAGCACGTGACCGTTCCGGCGCACACCGTCGACCAGAGCTTCTTCGACGACGGCAAGATGTTCGACGGCTCCTCGATCGCCGGCTGGAAGGGCATCAACGAGTCCGACATGGTGCTCATGCCGGATGCCAGCACCGCCGTGCTCGATCCGTTCTTCGAAGAGACCACGCTCATCATCCGCTGCGACGTGCTCGAGCCGTCGACCATGCAGGGTTACGAGCGCGACCCGCGTTCGATCGCGAAGCGCGCCGAGGCGTACCTGAAGTCCACCGGCGTCGGTGACAAGGCGCTGTTCGGCCCCGAGAACGAATTCTTCATTTTCGACGACGTGAAGTACGGCACCAACATGCAGGGGTCGTTCTTCGAGATCAATTCCGTCGAAGCCGCGTGGTCGTCGGGCAAGAGCTTCGAAGGCGGCAACATGGCGCACCGTCCGGGCGTGAAGGGCGGCTACTTCCCCGTCCCGCCGGTCGATTCGTTCCAGGACATCCGTTCGGCCATGTGTAACGCCCTCGAAGAGCTGGGCATGAAGGTCGAAGTGCACCACCACGAAGTGGCGACCGCCGGCCAGTGCGAAATCGGCGTGAACGCCAACACGCTGGTGAAGAAGGCTGACGAAGTGCAGCTGCTGAAGTACGCGATCCACAACGTCGCGCACGCCTACGGCAAGACCGTGACTTTCATGCCGAAGCCCATCGTCGGGGACAACGGCAGCGGCATGCACGTGCACCAGTCGATCTCGAAGGACGGCAAGCCGCTGTTCGCGGGCGACAAGTACGCCGGCCTGTCGGATCTGGCGCTCTATTACATCGGCGGCATCATCAAGCACGCCAAGGCCATCAACGCGTTCACGAACGCCAGCACCAACAGCTACAAGCGCCTGGTGCCGCACTTCGAAGCGCCGGTGATGCTGGCGTACTCGGCCCGCAACCGTTCCGCTTCCATCCGTATTCCCTGGGTGGCGAACCCGAAGGGTCGTCGTATCGAAGTGCGCTTCCCGGACTCGACCGCGAATCCGTATCTCGCGTTCGCGGCCATGATGATGGCCGGCCTCGACGGCATTCAGAACAAGATCCACCCGGGCGAAGCCGCGGACAAGGATCTGTACGACCTGCCGCCGGAAGAAGCGAAGAACATTCCGGAAGTCTGCTACTCGCTGGAACAGGCGCTGCAGGCTCTGGATGCCGATCGCGGCTTCTTGAAGGCCGGCGGCGTGTTCACGGACGACGTCATCGACGCGTACATCGCGTTGAAGATGCAGGAAGTGACCAAGGTGCGTATGTCGACGCACCCGCTGGAGTTCGAGCTGTATTACAGCGTGTAACGACACGGCGAAAACGCCGCGGTCAGCGACCGTTCAGTTGGACGCCGGGACTCATCCCCCGGCGTTCAGCTCCGGACCGGCATTTCGGATGCACGTCGTTGCCGAGTTTTTGATTATGGTGACGGCCATCACAAATGCGCCGTCGCCGCTTTTGTCAGGTCGAGGTGGAGCGGCTATGCTCATTACATATGCGTACGGCGCTTTATGTTCTCCTCGCACTGGCGGCACCGGCCTTCGCCGGTCAGACCGTTTACAAGTGGGTGGACGAGAAAGGTGTCACGCACTTTTCGGATCAACCCGTCGCGGGCGCCGAGAAAGTCGAGCTGAGCAGCGGTCCCAATCGCGCCTCTCCGCCGGCACCTTCCTATACATCGCCAGCGCCGCAGCCGACCCGATCCGGTCCGGCGTATTCACGCTTCGTGGTCGTCAGCCCGCAGCAGGATCAATCCTTCGTCAACTCGGGTGGCAATATCACTGTTCAGCTGGCCGCCGAGCCCGCCCTCGACGGGAATCACAAGGTGGCCTTGTATCTGGATGGCGCGCCCGTGTCGGGCTTTTCGCCGTCCTCGATGAGCCACCAGTTTTCAGACATGCCGCGTGGCACGCACACAGTGAAGGCGGTTATCAGTGCCGGCGGCAGGACGATTCAGGAAACGCCGCCAGTCACCTTCCATGTGCGGCAGGAATCGATCGCAAATCCGCCGGTCGGTCCGGCCATGCGCAACAACAACAAGCCGAAGCGTCCCGCCGGCAACAAGTTGACCACCAAGCAACCGAGCTACCAGGCATTGAATGGCGGTCTGCCCCCCGGCAACAAGTTGCCCACCAAACAACCGAGCTATCAGGCGTTGAATGGCGGGCCGCCGAAGATGGATCCGCGCACCAACCTGCCGGTCGTGACCAAGACGTCGACGAAAAAGCCTCCCTCCTTCGGTCCGAAGGGCAAGTAATCTCCATTTCCACTCGCGTGCCGCTCGAGCGAGCGGACGCGTCGTTCCTTCTCTCGCGACGGGCGCGGTGAAGGAAGCGAATGGCTGCGCAGCCGACACATCTCATGGTCAGCGCTGACTCCGGGCGTATCCTCGACAGTCTCAGCACCAGCGTGCTGATCGTGGATCGCGCGCGCTCGCTGCTTTATTTGAATGTTTCGGCCGAGGCGCTGTTCGGGGTCAGTCGCAATCAGGTGCGCGGTCGGCCGCTGGCCGAATTGTTAGAAGACTCCGCGGTGCTCGATGAAGTCATCGATCGCGCGTCGACGACTTCGCGTCCGTTCTCACGTCGTGAGCTGGCTTTGCGGCCGATCTATGGCGATGGCGAGCTGATCGTCGATTGCACGGTCGCTCCTTATGAAGAAAGCGGCGCGCCGGGCGCCGTGCTCATCGAGATCAGCGACGGGACTCAACATCAGCGCATCACGCGTGAGACCGCGTTGCTCACCCAGATCGGCGGCAGCCGTCTGATGATTCGTCAGCTCGCGCATGAAATCAAAAATCCACTCGGCGGATTGCGAGGCGCCGCGCAGTTGCTCGCGCGCCAGCTCGACGATGCCTCGATGCGCGAATACACGACGGTCATCATCAGCGAGGCCGATCGCCTGGTGACGCTGGTCGATACATTGCTCGGCCCCGGACATTTGCCTCGCAAGGAATCGATCAACATCCACGAGCTGCTTCAGCACGTGGGTCATTTGCTCGCGGCGGACGCGCCACCGGGCGTCGTGATCGATCGCGATTACGATCCGAGCCTGCCGCCGCTGCATCTGGATCGCAATTTGATCATTCAAGCGATGTTGAATCTGGGCAAGAACGCCATGCAGGCGCTAGCTCACAACGCGGGGCGTGGTGGACGTCTGGTGTTACGAACGCGCGCGCTCACCAATGTGAATATCGGCGCGCGTCGGCATCGACTCGTCGCCAGCGTGCAGTTCGAGGACAACGGCCCAGGCGTGCCCGAGCATCTGCGCGACACTTTGTTTTATCCGCTCGTCACGGGGCGAGCCGACGGTACTGGACTTGGTCTGGCAGTGGCGCAAGACCTGGTGAGTCGTCACGACGGCCTGATCGAATTCGAGAGCAGGCCGGGTCAAACCACATTTACTATTTTGTTGCCATTCCATGTTGCAGCCCACACCGGTGAAGCCTCTTAACGTCTGGCTCGTCGACGACGATGCCTCCATCCGCTGGGTCCTGGAGCGCGCGCTCCGCCAAGGCGGCATGGCCCCCACGGCCTTCGATCACGCGGATACGGCGCTCGCAGCGCTGCGCCGGGATCGGCCCGACGTTTTGATTACTGACATTCGCATGCCCGGCCGCAGCGGGCTGGAGCTGCTGACCGAGATCCGCGATAACCAGCCCGACTTGCCCGTCATCGTGATGACGGCGCATTCCGATCTGGATAGCGCGGTCGCTGCTTATCAAGGCGGCGCGTTCGAATATTTGCCCAAGCCATTCGATATCGATCAGGCGGTCGATCTGGTCCGGCGCGCGGCTCAACAAAAGACGCGCGTCGAAGAAGCGTCCACGGAAGTGCGACGTATCCCCGAGATGCTGGGTCAGGCGCCAGCCATGCAGGAAGTGTTTCGTGCGATCGGTCGGTTGTCTCGCTCCAGCATGACGGTGTTGATCACCGGCGAGTCCGGTACCGGTAAGGAGCTCGTTGCTCGCGCTTTGCATCGTCACAGCCCGCGAGCAAACAAAGCGTTCATCGCGTTGAACACGTCGGCGTTCACGGCGGATCTGCTCGAGTCCGAATTGTTCGGTCACGAGAAGGGCTCGTTCACCGGTGCGGATTCGCAGCGGCGCGGCCGTTTCGAGCAGGCCGACGGCGGCACGTTGTTTCTTGACGAAATCGGCGACATGTCGCCGCAGTTACAAACTCGCTTGCTGCGCGTGTTGGCGGAAGGGGAGTTCTACCGCGTCGGTGGCCAGGTGCCGGTGCGGGTCGATGTACGCGTGATCGCGGCGACTCACCAGGATCTGGAAGAGCGAGTGAAGCAGAATCTGTTTCGCGAGGATCTGCTGCATCGGTTGAATGTGATTCGAATCGAAGTGCCGCCGCTGCGTCAGCGTCGCGAAGACATTCCCGAGTTGTTGATGCATTACTTGACCGAAGCGGCGGTCGAGCTCGGTGTCGAGCCCAAGGTGCTGACGCCGGAAGCGGCGGCGGCGCTGTCCAATTTCGATTGGCCGGGCAATGTTCGCCAGCTGGTGAACGCGTGCCGTCGGTTGACGGTGACTGCGCCGGGTCGGGAGATCAAATCGGAAGACATTCCGAGCGATCTGGGCGGCGTGCCGGGGCCGGCGAAATTGCAGGACGAGTGGACGCGCCAACTCACCAACTGGGCCGAGAAGCGCCTCGCCGCCGGCGAGACCCCGCTGCTCGACGACGCCATGCCCGAGTTCGAACGCACCCTGATCCGCGCCGCCTTGCGTAAAGCCGAAGGCGGTCGGCAGGAAGCGGCGAAGCTGCTCGGCTGGGGCCGGAATACGCTGACCCGCAAGCTCAAAGAGCTGGCAATGGACGACGAGTAACGCGGCCACCGGGGTTTCTATCTCTTCTGTGCGCGTTGAGCTTCATCGATGAGCGGCGGTGTTCACGATGCGGACCCGATCGACGCTTGGATTGAAGCCCACCGGGAAGGTCGTGCTCGCGTCGGCTCCGATCGTCGAATCTCGCGGGCGGCACTCGCCGTGCGGAGGGTCATTCAAGCTGCGATCTTCTCAGGCGCCTGTTACCCTTCGCCCGGCGGCACCGGCCGGTGTCGCAATCAGCTTAGCTTGCCGGTTGCAGGGGCACCGCTTTGTTCCATGTCATTCTTTACCAGCCGGAGATTCCGCCGAACACCGGCAACATCATTCGCCTGTGCGCCAACTCCGGCTCGTTCCTGCATCTGATTCGGCCGCTCGGTTTCGACATCAGTGAGAAGGCGGTGCGCCGCGCGGGAATGGACTACGCCGATCTGGCGAATGTTCGAGCGTGGGATTCGTTGGAGGAATGTTTCAACGCTATCTCCCTGAAGCGCTGGTTCGCGATCTCCACGCGCGGCAAGACCCGCTACGATCAACCGCGATTCGTGCCGGGTGACGCGTTCGTATTCGGACCGGAAACGCGCGGGCTCCCGCAAGATCTGCTGGAAACATGTCCGGCCGAGCATCGGCTGACGATTCCCATGCGGCCCGGCAATCGCAGCCTGAATCTATCGAATGCCGCCGCCGTGATCGTCTACGAGGCCTGGCGGCAACTGGAATTCGTCACTCAGGCTTGAGCGCCCGGCTCATCAATTCCTTCACGGCATCTTTCGGCGCGACGCCTTCATAGACGACGCGGTACACCTGCTCGCAAATCGGCATCTCCACGCCCGCGCGCTGAGCAACCATCCGAACCGCATTGGCGGCCAGCACGCCCTCGACGACCTGACCGATCGTCTTCTGCGCGGCATCGACCTTCTCACCCGACGCCAGCGCCAAGCCGAACCGCCGATTGCGCGACTGGTTATCCGTGCACGTGAGCACCAGATCGCCGAGCCCGGCCAGTCCCATGAATGTTTCTTTTTTCGCGCCGAGCGCCACCCCTAAACGCGTCATTTCAACGAGGCCACGCGCAATCAGCGCAATGCGCGTGTTCGCGCCGAAGCCCAGCCCGTCGGAAATACCCGCGCCAATCGCCATCACATTCTTGATCGCACCGCCGACCTCGACACCGGTGATGTCGGTCGACGTATAAGCACGGAAGTTCTGACCGGAGAAACGTTGCGCGAGCTCAGCAGCGTAAGCAGGATCGGTCGCGGCGATCGTCATCGCCGTTGGCAGACCGGCCCCCACTTCCCTGGCGAACGTCGGCCCCGAAATCACCGCTGTCGGCACACTCTCGCCGAGCACTTCGCGAGCGACCTGATGCGGCAACAAGCCCGTCGAAACTTCGAATCCCTTGGTCGCCCATGCGACGCGCGCATCCGGTAACAAATGAGGAGCGATCTCTTCGAGCATGCCGCGCAGGGCATGACTGGGCACAGCCACGATGACATCGCGGCTGGCTTGCAACGACGTCTTCAAATCCGGCTCGATGCGCAGCTGCTCGGGAAAGAGCGCGTCCGGAAGATAACGCGCGTTACGCCGATCGCGTTGAAGCTCGGCGAGATGTGTCGAATCGCGCCCCCACAGCAAGGTGGGAAGCGCGACCCGAGCCAGCTGAATCGCGAGCGCCGTGCCCCAGGAGCCGGCGCCCAGCACCACGCATGTTGAGCCGCCGGCTGCCGCCGTTGGCGCGACAGACATGGCGAGCGATCAGTTGACGGAAGGAGCGCCCGGAGCGGCCGGCTGCTGTTGAGCGCGAGCCGCGGCCTGCGCGAACAGCGCGTCGAAGTTCACGGGCGGCAACAGGAACGGCGGGAAGCCGCCCTTCATCAACAAGTCCGAGATCACCTGGCGCGCATAAGGCAGCAAGTAGTTCGGACAGAAGATGCCGAGCAGGCGCTGCATATCGCCCTGCGGCACGTTGCGGATGCCGAACGCGCCAGCCTGCTGCAGCTCGACCAACCACAGCGTCTTGTTGTCCGCCTGCGCTTCGACGCGCACGGTCAGCACGACCTCCTTCATGTCACCGCCGATGTCGTTGACCGCGGTGTTGAGGTTCAGATTGATGGTCGGGTTCGTGTTCGGATTGACGCGCGGGCCGGTCGGCGCCTCGAAAGACACGTCTTTCAGATACACCGCCTGCGGCGCGAACTGCGGCGCATTGGGATCGGCGTTCTGGCCGTTGGAGGCGGGTACTTCGTCAACCATGATGTCGAGTCCTCTGTCGTATTCGTCGAATAATAGTGGGCGCGGAATACACGAATGTGACCGGACCCGCGCCGCTCGGGCCCCTGAGGTTACGCCAGGTGTGAACCGGCGACCGCTTTACTTGGGCAATTGGGCGAGCAGTTTATCCAATTCACCGGCTCTATCGAGAGCGGCGAGGTCGTCGTAGCCGCCGACATGGCGCTCGCCGATGAAGATCTGCGGCACGGTCCGGCGTCCGTTACTTTTCTGCAGCATCACTTCGCGCTCGCCGGGCACTTCGTCGACCTTGATCTCACGAAACGCCACGCCTTTGCGCTCGAACAGATTGCGCGCGCGCTGGCAGTAGCCGCACCACGCGGTTGAATACATCACGATCTCGCTCATCAGTGCTTCCCGTCCTTCCTGGCGGCACCCTTCACCAACGGCAGATTCTCCTGCCGCCAGCTGTTCAGACCACCGCTCAAGGTCACCACTTTGTTGAAGCCGGAAGCGCGCAGCTGGCGCGCGGCTCCGGCCGAGGTCATACCGGCATCGCAGTAGAGGATGACCGGCTTCTCCTTGAATTTCTTCAAGGATTCCGCGCGGCTGGCAATTTCCGCCGCGGGAATGTGGCGCGCCTCGATAATGTGCCCGGCCTCGTAGTCCTTGCTGTCTCGAACGTCGACCACCAGCGCGCCGGTGTTGGCGAGCCGGACCGCGTCCGCGGTGCCGATGGCACTGGCGCCGCGAGAGCGCTGACGCATCTCGATCACGATCGCAAGAACGGCGAGAATCGCCGCAGCGGCGACCAGGAACGGATGGTTGGTGGTGTATTCAAAGAATCGATTCATTGCAGCAGGTCGGGATTCGTCCCGTGGGGCTGGCAAAAGGGCGCGAAGTATAACAGCCGGGCTGCTCAGCCAAGTTCCCGGCGAGCGGGAGCTGCGTTTCGCCTAGCCAATGTCAAATTTGCGAACTGTCATCGCCGCCTTCGCGGTCATCTGCACACTTGGGTTGGGGGCCACGGCTTTTCAAGCCACGGCCGCCGGCGCGCCCACCCCTGCCGCCAAGGAAGCCGAGCTCAAGCAGGTCCGTAATCGAATCGACTCCATCCGCCGGAGCATCCAGGCGGAGGCGGAGCGACGTGACGCGCTGGCCGGACAGGTGAAGGAAGCCGAGCTGAAGATCCAGTCGGCGCGTGAACGGCTGTCCGATGTCCGCGCACGCCGGATCGCCGCCGAAAATCGGCTCGCGGATCTCAAGGCCGAGCAGCAGGCCACCAACAAGCGCATCGAGGACGAGCGGGATGCGCTCGCCGCCGAAGTTCGGGTTGCTTATATGAATGGCCGGCAGGAGCAGCTGAAGCTGCTGCTCAATCAGCAGGACCCTGCAGGGCTGGGCCGCATGATCGCGTACTACGGATATTTCGGCCGGGCGCGCGCCGAGCGCATCACTGCCATCAGCGAGCATCTGGCGCATCTCGAGCTGCTCTCGGAGAGCATTGCCGCCGAGACCGCGCAGCTGCGCCAGCTCGAGGATGACCAGGCGAAGGATGTGAAGACACTCGCCGGCGCGCGCGATCAACGCGCCCGCACGCTGGCCCAGGTGCAATCGACGATCAAGAATCGCAACGACGAGCTGGCCAAACTGCAACGCGAAGCGCAGGCATTGGAAAAACTCGTCGAGGAGCTGCGCCGGGCCATCGAGGAATTTCCCGAGCTGTCGGAGCAGCCGTTCCTGCGCGTGAAGGGCAAATTGCCGTGGCCGGTGAAAGGCTCGCTGCTCGCGCGCTTCGGGACGTTGCGGGCCGGCGGTCCTTTGAAATGGCAGGGCATGGTCATCGGCGCCGAGCGCGGCACTCAAGTGCGCTCTCCCTATTATGGCCGCGTCGTATATGCGGACTGGCTGCCAGGATTGGGTCTGCTCGTCGTGGTCGATCACGGCGGCGGCTATATGAGTTTGTATGGTCACAACGAACAGGTGTATCGCCGCGTCGGCGATCGCGTTCAGCCTGGCGATGTGCTCGCCGCGGTCGGTGACGCGGCCGGTATGGGCAAGCCGGGTTTGTATTTCGAGATCCGCAAAGGTCGGACGGCGCTCGACCCGGCCGAGTGGTTGATGAAACGTTAACCGCGGCTACGAGATCACCTGAATCGCACCCACGAAAACCATTGCCGGCATGTAGGCGGCGAAGTCGTCGTCACAATCGTTGCGATTATTTCCAGCGACTGTCCGCGCATCGTTCCGCGCGGCCAGGACGCGTCCGCACCAAGGGGTCACCTGATTCAGCAGCGGACTGATTGCCGCTGCGGGCGTCGAGCTGACAGCCTTGAGCGGCACGCTTTGACGGGGGCCACGGTTCGATTATCGTGATCTCTCCCTTGCAGGATCTTTTGGCCATTCCTTGAACGGCGTCCCGGACTGTCGGCGCCCGGGGCCGCATTGTCGCCGCGTGTTGGACCTGTACTATGTTTAAAGGCCGCCGAACTTGAATTCACATTCTCTAATGTCGCGCGCAGTCATGCCGTTCCGTTTCGCGCTGGTGCTCGGCGTGGGCGTCATCATGGGCTTTGGCCTGTCGGTGGGGCGTACGGTCCAGGCGCAAAGGGAGATCGAGCCGCCGGCGGCGGCCGTGAGCGAGGAGAGCGATAGCGACGCCGACAAGTCGGTGCCCTGGCAGGACGCGCGCCTGCTCGCCGAAGTGCTCGAGCACGTCCGCAAGGAATATGTTGAAAAGATCTCCGATCAGGAGCTGATCGAGGCCGCCATCCGCGGCATGATTTCCGATCTGGACGCGCACTCGGCATTTCTCGACCCGCAGGAGTTCGACGACATCCGGATCAGCACCACCGGTGAATATTTCGGCGTCGGCATCGAAGTCGCGCTGGAGAACGGCGTGGTGAAGGTGGTGAATCCGATCGACGGCACCCCGGCGCACAAGGCGGGCGTGCTCGCCGGCGACACCATCCTCGCGGTCGACGGCGTGCCGGTCAGCGTCGACAGCCTCACCGACACGATCGATCGCATGCGTGGCAAGGCCGGCACGGCGGTGAAGATCAGCATCGCGCGCGCCGATGTGAAAGATCCCATGGAATTCACACTGTCCCGCGCCGCCGTGCAGGTCCACAGCGTGCGCGACCAGATGCTGGACGGCGGCGTTGGCTATGTGCGGATCTCGCATTTCAGCGAAACGACCACCTCGGATCTGGAACGCTCGCTCGCGTCGTTGAAGAAAAAGAACGGCGCGCCGCTGAGCGGTCTGGTGCTGGACCTTCGTAACAATCCCGGCGGCGTGCTCGAAGCGGCAGTCGGCGTGTCCGACGTGTTTCTGAACGACGGTGTCATCGTCACGGCCAACGGCCGCACCCCGGACGCTCGTTTCGAAATGGATGCTCGCCCCGGCGACGCGCTCGACGGTGCGCCGATCGTGGTGCTCGTGAATGGCAACTCGGCCTCCGCGTCGGAGATCGTCGCGGGCGCCTTGCAAGATCATCACCGCGCCACGCTGGTCGGTCATCAGACCTACGGCAAGGGCTCGGTGCAGACGGTGCTGCCGCTGTCCGACGGCCACGCGATCAAGCTGACGACTTCGAAATATTTCACCCCGTCCGGTGCGTCGATTCACGAGAAGGGCATCAAGCCGGACGTGGTCCTCAGCGACGCCGATGTGCCGAAGCCGAAGGAAGGCGTTGACGTGACCGATTCCTACGGCAGCAAAGATGACGTTGAGCTGCAGCTCGCGCTGAGCACCTTGCAGCAGAAGTCGATCGGCGCCATTCGGCAGAGTCGCGCTCCGTAACATTGCATGCGCACGGCTCAGCCTGCAGCGGCCCAAACACAGGGATTTGCCGCCAGGGCGTTGCTGTGCCTCGAGCTATTGACGCTGGCGATCGGCGCGCTCCAGTTCGCGTTCGTTCCCGCTTCGGTCGAGCGGCCCATGCTGGCCGCGGCGGCGCTTGGGCTGCTGACTGTCAGCATTCTGTTCTCGCGTACGGTACCGGCGTTCCAACGACCGATCGCTCGTCAGCACTGCATCGATGTGGCGGCGCTGATCGTCTGCATCACTTTGTTTGCTATCGCCACCGGCTCGGCACGCAGCTTCATCGTGCCGTTGTACTTGATCCCACTTGTCGGCGCGTCGCTCGCCTTCGGTCGCTGGTGGGTGGTGCTGGTGGTCACGACGGCGATCGCGGCCGTCGGCTTCATCCTGGGCGCGCTGACTCCGCTGGTGGATATCGGCGGTCCGGAGTTCGGCGTGCATTTGTTGAGCGTGCTCGCGCCGGGCGCGGCCGTTGCATTGATCATCGCGGCGTTGATCGAGCAGATGAACAGCGCCGTGCAAAGGATCAGCGATCTGGCCTCGACCGACGCGCTGACCGGTCTGCTGAACCTGCGCTCGTTCGAAGAAATTCTTCAGCAGGAACATCGCAAGGCCGAGCGTTTCGGGCGGCCTTATACGATCGTGGTCGTCGACGTGGACAACCTGGCGAGCATCAACGAAACCATGGGCCACGAGGCGGGCAGCCAGGTGCTCGGCGCGGTTGCCGCCGCCATCACTCGTTCCATTCGTACTTCGGACGTCGCCGCCCGGCTCGGTGGCGATGAGTTCGTGGTGCTGCTGACCGAGGCCGATTCGGCGATGGGCGGCGCGATCGCCACGCGCATTCGTAACAACGTGTATGCCGGTACCGTCTCGGTCGCGAACCGGCTGATCCGCGCCAACGTGAATGTGGGCACGGCGAACTTCCCCGAGGATCATCTCTATCCCAAGGAGCTGATGATCCTGGCCGATCAGAACATGCAGCAGGATCGAGCGCTGCGGCGAGCGCCGGAGTGACGTTCTAAGCGGCGGCGCCGATCAGAATCGCGCGAATCGCCCAGACAACGATCCCGATCATCATCACCAGCACCGGGAAGGCAGTCAGACCGAAGCCGAGCGACCGGGACTTGGGATCGCGGACATATGCCATCGCATAGATCGCGCGGCCCAGAATGAACACCACGCCCAGCGCCGCCGCCCACAGCGGACTGATGTAAACGGCGAAAATCCACAACGACGGCAGGAAGATCACCAGCTGTTCCTGAGTGTTCATATGCACCCGGAAATGCCGTTCGAAGGTCTCGTGCCCGGTCGTGGCGGGCGCGGCCACCCCATACCTGGTGCGGGCCAACGCCACCTGCATTCCCAGCCAGAGGTATTGCAGCAGGGCCACGACGGTGACGATGGCGACGAAAGGCATTGCGTTCCCTCATTGACGAAGTTGCGGGCCGGCTCCATATCGGTCGTATCATGGCCGGCACGTGCGCCGTAGCTTACCCGTCGCGTCACGAGGATCGCATCATGACCGGATTTTTCCTGAGAGCCGCCATCGTCGCCCTGGGCCTGTGGCTGGCCACCCAAATCTTCGACGGACTGAGCTTCGACGGTCCGGTCACGTTGCTCGCGGCCGCGGTCCTGCTCGGCATCGTCAATGCGATCGTCCGGCCCATCGCCGTGATCCTGACCTTGCCGCTGACCCTGTTGTCTCTCGGCCTGTTTCTGCTGGTCATCAACGCCGGCATGCTCGGCCTGGTCGCGGCGTTGCTGAGCGGATTCAGCATCGACAGCTTCTGGACCGCGCTGGGCGCGTCACTGATCGTCAGCATCACTTCCTGGCTGGCCTCCGGCATGATCGCCAACAGCGGCCGCGTCGAAGTGATCACGATGAAGAAGTAGCGTTCAGCTCGACTGATTGAGCGCGCCTTTCACCGCCACCCGATACAGGATCCAGCCGATCACGGCGAAGATCGCGAGGCCGACCAGCTCGCCGAACTGCAGCGACTGAGGCAGCGCCAGCACATCCGCCCGCCCGCTGGACACGATGGGAATGGCGATCACGATGCCCAGCAGCGCCTCGCCCGTGATCAAGCCGGCGGAGAACAGCACGCCCTGGCGATGGATACGTTCGGCGGCCTCGGGATCGTTGTGAACTCCCGCCGCGCGTTCGACCAGGTGCGCCAGCACACCGCCCAGGAAGATCGGCACGGTCAAATCCAACGGCAGATAAATTCCGATCGCGCCGGCGAGCACCGGGGTGCGGAAGTTGGAGCCGCGCTTCTTCAGGATCTCGTCGCAGATGATGATGGCCGCGCCGATCGCCGCACCGACCCAGATCATGTCCCAGGGCAACTCGCCGCCAAACAAGCCCTTCGCCACCGAAGCCATCAGCGTGGCCTGTGGCGCCAGCAACGGATTCGGATGATCGGGCGTGGGCACGCCGATGCCGTAAGCCTTCGCGAGCAGATTCAATACTGGCGCCATCACCAGCGCACAGGACGCCGCGCCGATGGCCAGCATGACCTGCTGGCGCCATGGGGTCGCGCCGATCATGTAGCCGCACTTCAGATCCTGCAGGTTGTCGCCGGCGACGGCCGCCGCACAGCAGACCACCGCGCCGATCACGATCGCGGCCACCGGGCCCAGCGGAGCATTGCTGCCCATGAGTGCCGCCAGCACCACCGACGCGAACAGAATGGTGCCGATGGTGATGCCCGAGACGGGATTGTTCGATGAACCCACCAGGCCCGCCATGTATGCGGACACCGAGCTGAACAGGAACCCGGCGACGATCATGATGATGGTCATCGGGATGGAGACCGCGAAGTTCTGCACGATCGCGTGATACAGACCGGCGAGCGGCAAGGTAAACGCAATCAGGCCGATCAGCACGGCCTTCATCGGCAGATCCTTCTCCGTTTCGGCGACCACTTTCGCCGCGCCCGCGCGTGCCGCGTCCAGACCGCTGCGAACACCGGACATGAGTGACTTGCGCAAGGAGATCAGCGTCCAGATACCGCCGACCAGCATTGCGCCGACGCCCAGATACCGGACCTCCGCGCTCCAGATCGCGCCGGCCGCATCTTCAGCGCTGGCACCGACCAGGCGCGCCGCGAGCTCTGGATTGCCGTCGAGGAAGAACGCGCTGTAGATCGGAGTAGCGATGTTCCAGGAGAGAATGCCGCCGCCCACCACCACGATGCCGATGTTCAGGCCGACGATGTAACCCACGCCGAGCAGCGCCGGCGACAGGTTCGTTCCCATGTACGCGATGCCTTTGCCGACGAAGCTGCCGAACGCCGCCGTATCCGGAACCAGGCGTAGGCCGCTGGCCGCGATCAATTTCCCGAGGCCGCCGAGCGCCGACGCCGCTGCGAGCACCCGTATACCGCTGGCGGGATTTTCACCGGCCTTGAGCACTTCTGCCGCAGCCTTGCCTTCAGGAAACGCCAGCTGCTGATCGACGATCAACGAACGACGCAGCGGCACCGAGAACAATACGCCGAGCACGCCACCGAGACCGGCGATGGCCAGCACCCACCAATATTGGAAATCGGTCCAGTGCCCGAGAATCACCAGCGCGGGCACCGTGAAGATCACACCGGCCGCGATCGATGAGCCAGCCGACGCGCCGGTCTGCACGATGTTGTTCTCGAGAATGTGACCGCCGCCGAGCACGCGCAGGACCGCCATCGAAACGACGGCTGCGGGAATCGCGGTGGCGATCGTCAGACCGGCAAACAAGCCGAGATAGGTATTCGCGGCCGCGAGAATCATCGCGAGCACGACCGAAAGAATGATCGCGCGCGGCGTCAGCTGCGGCGCGGATTGAGTCGCGGGAGTATTCATCGGATCACCAGCCGCAGGTTTGGCCTTTGTTCTGTTCTTCCAACCAGGCGAGCAGCGGCGCGAAATATTCCGTGATCGCCGAGGCATCCATGTCTCGCGTGCCGGTCAGTTTTTCGAGCGTGTCCTGCCAGGGCTGGCTCTGGCCCAGCGCCAGCATTTCACGGAAGCGCCTGCCGGCTTCCTGGTTGCCGTAGATCGAGCACTCATTGAGCGGCCCTTTGAAGCCGGCGGCCTGACAGAGGGCGCGATGGAACTGGAACTGCAGGATGTAAGAGAGGAAATAGCGCGTGTACGGCGTGTTCGCCGGAATGTGATATTTCGCGCCCGGATCGAAATCCTCTTCGGTGCGCGGCACGGGCGCGGCCACGCCTTGATACTGCTCGCGCAGTTGCCACCACGCGGCGTTGTAGTTCTCCGGCTTGATCTCGCCGGAGAAGACTTTCCAGCGCCACTCATCGATCAGCTTGCCGAACGGCAGGAACGCGAGCTTGTCGAGCGCGAGCCGCATCTGCTGATTGATGGTCGCTTCCTTGCTCTGCTTCGCCTCGCCGGCTAGTCCTATCTGATGCAGATAGGCCGGCGTCATCGACAGATTCACCGTGTCGCCGATGGCCTCGTGGAAGCCGTCGTTTGCGCCGCTCTGATACAGATACGGCTGATCTTTATAGGACAGGTAATAAAACACGTGGCCGAGCTCGTGATACACCGTCATCAGGTGTTCCTGGGTCGGCTCGATGCATTGTTTGATACGGACGTCTTCCTTGCCGTCCATGTGCCACGCGCTGGCGTGACATTGCACGTCGCGATCGCGAGGCTTGGCGAGCAACGAACGTTCCCAGAACGTCTGCGGCAATTTGGGGAAGCCGAGAGAAACATAAAAATTCTCGGCCGACTGCGTGATCTTCACCGGGTCGTACTTTTGTTTCTCGAGCGCCGCGGTGACGTTCATGTCGGTGGCACCGGGGTAGGGCTCGACCAGCGGATAGATTTCACCCCACTGTTGCGCCCACATGTTGCCAAGCAGCTGCGCCGGAATCGGCTTGCCAGACGGCACGTGATCCTGTCCGTACGTCTTCTGCAGTTTGCCGCGAACGTAACAATGCAACGCGCCGTACAGCGGCTTCACCTGGTCCCACAGTCGCGCGGCTTCCTTGGTGAAGTCGTCCGGCGGCATGTCGTAATTCGAGCGCCACATCGCGCCTAGATCGGCGAAGCCCAATTCGCGCGCGCCTTCATTCGCGAGCTCGACGAAGCGGACGTAATCCTTGCGGAGCGGACGCGCGGTCGAATGCCAACCCGTCCATGCCTCGGTCAGCTCGTCGTAGTTGCGGCTGTTCGCGAGAATGTTGCTCAGCTGAGTCTGATCCTTACAGGAGTCCGGTCCCTTCGGGCAGTACTTGGCCGCGCCGTACATGCCTTCCATCTTCGAAGTGATTCCGGCCAGCTCGGCGCGCTTGGTAGCGTCGGCAGGCGCGGGCGCCGCGACGCCGAGCTTGAGCAGCTGAATCGAACGAGCTGCATTCGGGCTCAGCTGATCCGGTTTGTAGGCTTTGGCTTGCTCGACCGCGCCGCTGAAATATTCCAGCACGCGTTCGTTGGCCTTGGCGTTGAGGAACTCGGTGTCGACGTTGATGAAGGTCGCGTACGCGAAGCCGGCGGCGCTTTGTTCGCGCGACAGCTCCGTCATCTCACGATTGAGCCGGTCGACGAAGGCGTCCGCGTTCTCGGTCTTGGTCGCGGGTTGCTCCGGTTTTCGCTCGCAACCGGCAATGGCGAGCACGGCCGCGACTGCTGCAGTCAGTCGCATGCAAAGACGAGTCATGGCTGTTCTCCGACGGACTTATTTCACGCCCGCCATCATCTTGCGGATGAATGGCGTCAGCACCAGCAACACCGCGCCAGCGATGAAGCCCCACCAGAACAGATACAGGAATTGCCCCGGCATGCCCGGCAGATTGTTCGGATCGATCTCGCCGGCGAACTGACCCGCGAGATTGTTGCCGAGCGCGGTGGCCAGGAACCACAAGCCCATCACCTGACCGACGAAGCGCGCCGGTGCGAGCTTGGTCATCGAGCTCAGGCCCACCGGGCTCAGACATAACTCGCCGAATGTATGCAGCAGATAGGTGAGGATCAGCCAGGTCGGCAGCACTTTGTCGCCGGCGACCACGTAGCGCGCGGCGAAGAACATCACCAGGAAGCCGAAGCCCATCAGGATCAGGCCGATGGCGAACTTGGCCGGCGCCGACGGATCCAGATTGCGGCGGCCCAGGTTCACCCAGATCGCCGCGAACACCGGCGCGAACAGGATGATGAACGCCGGGTTCACCGCCTGCAGCGTACCCGCGGGCAATTCCCAGCCGAACATCACGCGATCGGTGTGACGCTCGGCGAACAGATTGAACGATGCGCCGGCCTGCTCGAAGCCCGCCCAGAACATGGCGCAGGCGATGAACAGCGCGATCATCGCGACGATGCGTTTGCGCTCGTCGGTCTCGAGCCCGGCGAAGAACAGCAGATAAGCGAAAAAGCCCGCCGCCAGCGCTACCAGCGCCCAATTGAGCGCTTTCGCGACGATCACCGGATCGAGCTGGACCATGCCGGTCAACGCGGCCGCCATGAACGCGACCAGCACCACCATGAAGACGACGATGGGCGTCCAGCTCGCCGCTTCACCCATCGGCACGACCCCGGAGTTGCCCAGGTAATGTTTGGTCGCCTGGAACTGCACCAGGCCGATCAACATGCCGATGGCCGGCAGTGCGAAGCCGGCGCTCCAGCCGAATGCGGTGGCGGCCATCGGCACCAACAGCGAGCCGAGCGTCGCGCCGGTGTTGATGCCCATGTAAAAGATGGAGAAGCCGGCATCACGACGCGAGCCGCCTTCCGGATAGAGCTGCGCGACGATGGCGCTGATGTTCGGCTTCAGCAGGCCCACGCCGAGCACGATGACGAGCAGGCCGATGAAAAACAGCTGCTGGTTGCCCGTCGCGAGACAACCGTTGCCGAGCATGATGAACACGCCGCCCCAGAACACCGCGCGCTGTTGACCGATCAGCCGATCAGCAATCCAGCCACCGAGCAGCGACAGCAGATACGTGCCGGAAATGTACAGGCCGTAGATGGCGCTGGCGGTTTTATCGTCGAGGCCCATGCCGCCATCGGCGATGGCCGCGGTCATGAACAGGATCAGGATGGCCCGCATGCCATAGTAGGTAAAGCGTTCGAACGCTTCGGTACCGAACAGAGTCATCAGGCCGCGCGGATGGCCGAAGACCTGCGGACCATGGGTGGAATCGCGTTCGATGCTTTGATTCATAGGGGGAGCGTCTCCCTGCGGCAGCTCGCGGGCGCGGCGCTGCTGTTGTTATGGATGGCAACCATGACAGAAGTCATGGAGACGCAGTCTCACCGAAGAATGCGCCGCGGGGCAAGCTTGCGCGCCGCTCGGAAGCTCAAAAGATTTCGGTGTATACCGAGACGTTCAGGCTTCGGAGGGCTCGCTCTGCGGACGCTTCTTGAGCAGGAAGCGGGACAGGATGATGCCGATCTCGTACAGCAGATACATCGGCAGCGCCATCATCGTCTGCGACAACGCATCCGGCGGAGTCAGGAAGGCGGCGACGATGAAAATTCCGAGCAGCACGTAGCCGCGGTTCTTGGTCATGGTTTCCAGACCGACCATGCCGGTGGAGACCAGCAGCACCGTCGCGACCGGAATCTCGAAAGCGACACCGAACGCGAAGAACAGCAACAGCACGAAGTCCAGGTAGTTCTGCATGTCCGTCATCATCTGCACGCCGGTCGGCGCGCTGGTGGTGAAGAACGCGAACATCAGCGGGAACACGACGAAGTAGGCGAAGGCCACGCCGCAGTAGAACAGCACGATGCTCGACACCACGAGCGGAACGGCGAAGCGCTTCTCGTGCCGGTACAAACCGGGTGCGACGAAGGCCCAGGCTTGATAGAGCACATAAGGCATGGCGATGAAGAGCGCCACGAATAATGAAAGCTTCAACGGCGCCAGGAACGGCGAGACGAGGCTGGTCGCGATCATCGACGTGCCGGCCGGCATTCTCTCGATCAACGGCGTAGCCACCAGCGTGAACAGCTCGTTCGAGTAGATCGCGCAGGGAATGAAAACCACGCCGATACAGATCACCGCTCGCAGCAGCCGGTTGCGCAATTCGACCAGGTGCGAGATCAGGGAGCCTTCGGCTAATTCTTCGCGCTCGTCAGCACTCATGCGCGAGCTCACTGCACGACTTTAGAAGCGGGCGTCTCGGCCACCGACTGTGGCGGCGGCTCCATGCCGGAAACCATGGTTTGCAGATCCAGTCCCGAAGCATTGTGAGGTTGATCGCTGACGGGCGGCGGCTCGGCCGCGGGAGGCATTTCTGTATGCGGATGCGCGACCGTCGACGTCTCGCTCGCAGCGGCAGTCTCGGTCGGTGGCGGCGTTGGAGCAGGCGGCGGTGCCTGCATGGGGCGGGACCGGGTCATCTCTTCCAAGTTGACCTCCTGCTCCAGCTGCGTGCGCAACTGACGCGCCATGGCGCGGGCACGACCGGTCCAGCGGCCGACCTTCTCGGCCAGGCCGGGCAATTTCTCCGGTCCGAGCACCAGCAGCGCCAGGCCCAGGATCAGGACGATCTCAGTAAAACCGACTTCGAACATCGCCGCGTCAGCGCATCAAGCGTTGGAGGACTTGCTGCCCGTCTTCGGCGTCGAATTGAAATCGGCGTCCTTCTGCTCGGGCGCGTTCAGCTGCTGCGTCTCCTTGTCGTCCTCTTCCTCCATGGCCTTCTTGAAGCCCTTCACGGCGCCACCCAGGTCCGAGCCGATGGTCTTGAGCCGCTTGGCGCCGAAGATCAGCAGCGCAATGGCGAGAATGATCAGAAGTTCTTTGAAACCGATGCCCATACGATTCTCCCGCTCCGCAAAGCCGCCGGATCATACGCCACCCATCTGTCGAGTGGGTGTCACCGGCCCTCGAAAACCTGGTCCTTCGCCTCTGGCGGCACTTGCAGCCAGAACGTCACCGGACCGTCATTCGTCAGGCTGACCTGCATGTTGGCGCCAAACTCTCCGGTTTGGACCGCGCCCAAGCGTGCTCGTGCCCGCCCGACCAGATAATCGAACAGTCGACGTCCTTCCTCGGGGGAGGCCGCCGGACTGAAGCCCGGCCGCGTGCCACTGCGCGTATCTGCCGCCAGTGTGAACTGCGAGACGAGCAACAGCTGTCCGCCGATATCCTGCAGGCTTCGATTCATGCGGCCTTCGGCGTCCGGAAAAACGCGGTAGGTACACAGCCGTTCCAGCAATCGATCCGCCTGCGCCTCGGCGTCGCCTCGCTCCACCCCCACCAGCACCAATAATCCCTTCTCGATGGCGCCCACCCGCCGGTCGGCAACTCGAACTTCGGCATGGGTGACGCGCTGGAGCAGGCCGATCATGGGACGCCGGTGCTGAGGATGGTTCAGCAGGATAGCGGAGGCGAGCAGGGTGTAAATGAAGTTTCCGTCACAGCGGATATTTTCCACCGGGACGCGCGAGTAGTTGGTTCCTCCGCGTCGACTCTCCACTCGGCACCCGAATCTTATGAATTGTCGTCGCCTCTCCGGCAATCCGGCCGCTTTGCGGCCTTACATGTCGGAGAAGGCGGAGTGTCGGCCCCAACCGCGCCAGCAAAGTGGCGCTCTAGGTCGACTCGATGCGTATTTACTTGTGTACTGTGGAATTCTGAGGCGCCAAGACAGGTGAAAATTAGACTTTATGTTGAAAAGCCGCTCCGCCGAGGTCCCGCGGGGCGGCCGTGCCGTTATGACAGCTCCTGAACTGTCATGGAGTTTTCTCCACCCAACCCGCTGACCCGTCAAACAAACTTCCCGCCGTTGTCATCCACCGGTCACGTTCCGGGCCGAGTCTGCGCGCACCGCCAGGCCTCGCCGCAGAGGTGACCCATGAGCCCGACCCCGAGCAAGACGGTCTTTCGCTTCCGGAGCATCTTCATCTCCGACGTCCATCTGGGCTTCCGCGGCTGTAGCGCGGATTACCTGCTGGATTTCCTGCACTCGGTGGAGTGCGACACGCTTTACCTGGTCGGCGACATCATCGACCTGTGGAGCCTGAAGCGCTCGTTCTTCTGGCCGCAGGAACACAACAACGTCATCCGCACCATTCTGGGCAAAGCGAAGGCCGGCACGCGGGTCATCTACATCCCCGGCAATCACGACGCTGTGTTCCGCGAGTACTGCGGGATGGTGTTCGGCAACGTGGAGATCCATCGCGAAATCGTTCACGAGAACGCCGACGGTCGTAAGTTCCTCGTCCTGCACGGCGACGAATTCGACAGCGTCATCAAAGCCAGCCCACTGCTCGAAGCGCTCGGCAACCGCGCGTACGCCTTGATTCTGAAGTTGAATCGCTATGTGAATTTCTTCCGGCGCGCGTTCGGCGCGCCGTACTGGTCCATCGCCGCTTTCCTCAAGCACAAGGTGAAGAACGCAGTGAAGTACATCGCCAACTTCGAGCGCGCGCTCGCGGACGAGGCGAAGCGTCGCAATCTGGACGGCATCATCTGCGGCCACATTCACCGCGCCGAGATCACCGACATCGGCGGCATCACCTATTGCAACGACGGCGACTGGGTCGAAAGCTGCACGGTGCTGACCGAGGACGACGAAGGCCGCATGTCTCTGCTGCGCTGGACGGAACAGAAACAAGTGGTGGCGCACACCGGCAGGGTCGTAACCCTGCCAATCGGACAGGCCGCGTGAAGATAGCGATCGTTACCGACGCGTGGCGGCCGCAAACGAACGGTGTCGTCAAAACGCTCAGCACGACTGCCGATGGCTTGCGCGCGTTGGGTCATGACGTGCGCATCATCGAGCCGAATCAATTCAAAACCTTTCCGTGTCCGACGTATCCGGAAATCCGTTTGGCGTGGCTGCCGTATGGACGCGTGTCCGAGTTGCTCGAGGAATTCGGGCCGGATGCGATTCATATCGCTACGGAAGGAACATTGGGGGCGGCCGCGCGCAAATGGTGCTTGCGCCGCCGGTTCCCGTTCACGACGTCCTATCACACGCAATTTCCTGAGTACGTTCGTGCGCGAGTGCCGATTCCACTCGCTGTGAGCTACGCACATCTGCGACGGTTTCACTCCGCCGCGGCGAGGACGATGGTTGCGACGCCAGCGATGCAACGGCTACTAGAGTCGCGTGGGTTCAAGAACATCGTGCGATGGACGCGCGGTGTGGATGTTTCTTTGTTCAAGCCGAGGGAGAAGAGTTTCCTCGAGTTTCCGCGGCCCATTGCAATGTATGTGGGACGAGTCGCGGTCGAGAAGAACATCGAAGCGTTTCTAAAGCTCGACTTGCCCGGCACCAAAGTCATCGTCGGCGACGGGCCCGCACGGGCCGAGCTGGAGTCGAAGCATCCCAACGCGAAATTCGTCGGCTTCAAATTCGGTGAAGCGCTGGCGTCGCATGTCGCGGCCGCGGACGTGTTTGTTTTCCCCAGCCGGACCGATACGTTTGGATTGGTGTTGTTGGAGGCGATGGCGTGCGGGGTGCCGGTTGCAGCTTATCCAGTGACTGGGCCGGTCGACGTCGTGACTCGCGGCGTCACCGGCGAGCTCGATGAGGATCTTCGCGCGGCTGTCTTAGCTGCGCTCAAGTTAGATCCGAATCAGTGTCGGGCTTATGCGCTGGCGAATACTTGGGAGACGGCGACGCGACAGTTTCTCTCGCACCTCGCGCCGAGAGCTGCGATCGCGGCCGTGACTGAGTCGGCGCTTGACTCGGCTTAGTTGAGAGCAGGGTTGAGCGTCGGAGCGGGAGGGTGCGACGGTTCGGTTCCCATCGCGGACGGCTTTGTTTGTTTCCGCGTCGTCCTCGGAGCGGAGCCGGAGCGTTGGTGGTCTGCGTCGCCGGGAGTGACCTACCTCGTCCCGGCACCGCGCCCCCGGTGGACGCGCTAACGCGCGTCCTCCTTGGGTCCCATCCCTGGGCGCGCTGCCCCGACAAGGTCCATCT
>JAEWAF010000109.1 GCA_023391815.1 Pseudomonadota bacterium | reverse complement strand
CCCGCGCCCCCCCCCCGGCCTGCCGTTAACGGAAAGTTGCGGGGCGCGGCCCACCGATGGCCCGAAAGATAAGGCAATGAAATTCAAACATCGAATCTGGATGCTGCCCATCATGACGGCCGTGATCATCATGATCGGCATCGCCGTCAGCTCGCAGATGACATCGAAGACTTCGGCCGCGCTGGTGCGCGTGGAGAAGGTTCAATATCCCACCGTGGAATCGTTGCGAGTGGTGCGCTCGCAATTCACCGATGTGCAGGAGTCGCTCCAGCGTGCGGTTGCCGAAGGCGATCAGAACGCGCTGCATGCCGCGACCGAGCACGCCAACGCCTTGCGCTCCGCGCTCCAGGACTTGAAGGCGGTCGATCCCGAGCGCAGCTTGTCGAGCGATCTCGGTAGCGCTTTCGATGATTACTATTCCGCCGCTACGTCGGCGACGCGGATGATGTTGGGCAGCGAAACCGGCGACTCCGCCGCCGCCATCGCCCGCATGCAGAAAGCCAACGAGGCGATGACCGCGTTGGTGACCAAGTCGCAGGAAAATGCGATCGATGAGTTCCGCTCCTTGCTCACCAGTGGCACCGAGAACGTGAAGCGCAGCCTGGTCGCCAGCCTGGTCACGGCGGCGGTGATGCTGTTGGTATTGGGCGTGGGCTCGTGGGTGTTGATCGGCAGCGTGTTCCGCAGCCTCGGCGGCGAACCGGAAACGGCGGTGCAGATCGTGCGCTCGATCGCCGGCGGCGATTTCACCACCGTGGTCAATCTGCGTCGGGACGATCAGACCAGCCTGTTGCACGGAATCGAAACATTACGTCAGAAGCTCGGCAACCTGATTCAGGATGTGCGCGACACGTCCGGCGCGGTGGACTCGGCCGCCGCCGACATCAATTCGGGCATCGATCGTTTGAGCACTCGCACGTCGGATCAGGCGGCGAGTTTGGAAGAGACCGCGTCGAGCATGGAAGAAATGACCGTGACTGTGAAGCGCAATGCCGACAATGCGCGGCACGCGAACCAGCTCGCGTCGGAAGCTCGCGATCAGGCCGAGCGCGGCGGCGCTGTCGCTGCTCGCGCGGTGAGTGCGATGGCTGAGATCAACAGCTCCAGCCGCAAGATCGCCGACATCATCGGCGTGATCGACGAGATCGCCTTCCAGACCAATCTGCTGGCATTGAACGCGGCGGTCGAAGCGGCGCGTGCGGGTGAACAGGGTCGCGGCTTCGCAGTCGTCGCGTCCGAAGTGCGCAGCCTGGCGCAGCGAAGTGCCACGGCGGCTCGCGAGATCAAGGAGCTGATTCAGGACTCGGTGTCCAAGGTACAGGATGGCACCAAGCTGGTGGACGAGTCCGGCCAGCATCTCACCGACATCGTCTCGGCGGCGAAGAAGGTTGCCGACATCATCGGCGAGATTTCCTCGGCCAGCCAGCAGCAGGCCAGCGGCCTCGACCAGGTGAACGGCGCCATCGCGCAGATGGACGAGGGCACACAGCAGAACGCGGCCATGGCCGAAGAAACATCGGCGGTCGCCGCCTCGATGAGCGAGCAGGCCAGGAAGCTCACCGATCTGATCTCGGTGTTCAAGATCCGCTCGAGCGGCAGCGGCTATCGGCAACCGGCCGCCCATGCACCGGTGACAAAGCAGCCGGTGCGTGTCGCCGCCGCTGCGCCCAAGGCCGTGTCGACGCCGACTTCGCAGCCTCTGAAGAAGGCGGCGGGCTCGGATGTGGAGTGGCAGGAGTTCTAGACGCCGTCGACGTGAAATAGTGGCCGCTGGAGTGATGACCCTCAGCGGCCATCGATAGAAGTTTGCGCGTTCGGGTCGACAGGGGCATGCTTGGATCATGCACAGTCGACATTTTGTTGGTGCCGCACTCAGTGGCACGCTTGCCCTCATCGCGGCCTCGGCATTGGCGACACCGCCGTCGCTCATCGATCCCGAAAAAATCACCGAGCACGTGCGCGTGCTGGCGTCCGATGACTTCGAGGGACGCGCGCCGGCCAGTGCCGGTGAAAAGAAGACGGTCGACTATCTGATCGCGCAACTCAGAGCGGCCGGGTTACAGCCCGGCGGCAATCCGAATCGATCCGGCCGCGCCTGGACGCAGGATGTGCCGCTGCTGCGCTCGGAGATCAAAGGACCGATGAGCATCAGCGTGCGCGCCGGTAGCGAAACGCTGCGGTGGAAACAAAGCGAGCAGATCGTCATCCGCGCCGCGCAGACCGGCACCAACGAAGTCGACATCGAAGCGGCTCCCCTCGTGTTCGCGGGTTACGGCGTTACCGCGCCGGAACGGCATTGGGACGATTTCAAAGGCATCGACCTCAAGGGCAAGGTCGTGCTGATGCTGGTGAACGACCCTGACTTCGAAACCGGCCAAGGCGATTTCGGCGGCAAGGCCATGACTTACTACGGCCGCTGGACGTACAAGTTCGAAGAGGCGGCCCGTCGCGGTGCCGCCGGCGTGCTGGTCATTCACGAGGAGGCGCCCGCCGCTTATCCGTGGGCCACCCCGGCGAACAGCGATGCCGCACCGACGTTCGACATCATCCGTCGCAATCCACTGGAGCAACACACTCCGATGGAAGGCTGGATTCATCGGGACGCGGCCATCGATCTGTTCAAACGCGCGGGGCTCGATTTCGCCGAGCTCAAGGCTCAGGCGCAAACGCGCGATTTCCGGCCCGTGACATTGCAAGACGTGAGTTTCTCGACCCGGTTCACGGTGGACACCCGACGAGTGATATCCAAGAACGTCGTCGCCATCGCGCCGGGCAAACGACACTCGAGCGAATACATTCTCTACAGCGCACATTGGGATCACGTCGGCGTCGGTCGTCCCGATGCCGCCGGCGATTCGATCTATAACGGCGCCGTCGATAACGCCGCGGGGGTCGCGCAAGTGATCGAGATCGCGCGGGCGTTCGCCGCCAATGGGCAGACCGACCGCTCCGTGGTGTTTCTATTTGTTACGGCCGAAGAAAAGAATCTGCTCGGCACCGAGTATTACGCGACGAATCCGTTGTATCCGCTCGCGACGACAGTGGCGAACCTCAACACCGATGCGCCGCGCCCCACCGGCCCTTCGAAGGACTTCACGACTGCGGGCGAGGGCGGCGTGACGTTACAGGACGATGTCATTGCGGTGGCGAAGGAGTTCGGCCGTTATTTCACGCCCGATCCGTTGCCCGCGGCGGGGCGCTTCTTCCGCTCGGATCATTTCGCCCTGGCCAAGCGCGGCGTGCCGGCGATCTCTTTCAAGTCGGGCACGGATCTGGTCGATGGCGGGCGAGCGCTCGGCGAGGCGTTCGACAAGGCGTACACGAGCGGACGGTATCACCAGCCTTCCGACCAGCTCACAGCCGACTGGCGCTCCGATGGCATTGCCGCCGACGCCGCCTTGTTATACGAAGTGGGGCGACGGCTGGCGAATTCACGAGCATGGCCGAGCTGGAAGGCGGGCTCCGAGTTCAAGCAAACGCGTGACGCCACGGCTTCGCAGCGGCGGTGATTGACCGGGCCCGCGCGGCATTGGGCTAAACTTCCCCCAATGTCCGCGCCGCCGTCCAACACTCGTCGCATTTCCCGCCTGCGTTATCGTCCGGTCACGCGGCGTGACGTAGACGAATGCATGAGCCTGCTGCCGCCGTGGCTAGGGCTCAGCGCGGAGCAAAGGGAAGCACTGCCGCGACTGTGGCAGCAGCTCGTTGACGAGCCATCGATGGTCAGCGCGGTGATCGAAGACATGGCGCTGCCATCGGAACGCATCCAGGGCTGGGGCGTGACGCTGATCGTTCCAAGGCAGCTGGTCGGCGAATTGCAGCTCGATGGGGAGCCCGAGGCTTTTCTCACCCGGCGCATCTATCGATCGTTGCTCGACGGACGCTTCCGGCCCATGACCGACCGGGAGATCGGTCAGGAGAACGCGGCCGGCGAGCTGACCATGGTGATCCTGCATTTCTCGGCGCGTCAGTACGGGCCCGAGAATCCTTACGGTCACAGCTTGATCGCGACCGCGAACGATACCTATCGCACGTTTCACGACGGCTACAACCTGCGCGCGATCTATTACGAGACCAACGCGATCGATCAATACGCCGCCACGCCGTCCGGGTTTCTGCGGCGCCGGTTCTCGAACGAGTCCGACCTGCTGACCCTCCCGCTCGAGTTGCGGCCGGCCTATTTCGGTCTGACCCGCACGGAAGCCCGGAATCAGCTGCCGGGTCCGCCGGCCCGAAACAGTTTCGAGCGTCAGCCCCCGCTGTTCTGTTTCTCCGCCTCGCAACGACGCTTGCTGTGGTTCGCGCTGTTCGACGAATCGGACGAGGCGTTGATGCCCATGCTCGACGTTTCGGTGCACGGCCTGAAAAAACTCTGGCGCGGCATCTATGAGCGGGTCGAGGATCGCATGCCCAGCTTCTTCGGCGATGCCGCCGGCGGCGACGACGGTAAGCGCGGGCCGGAGAAGCGGCGGCAGGTGATGGCCTACGTGCGCCAGCGTCTCGAAGAGCTGCGGCCCTGGACTCCCGGTTAGGAGCCACACGAAAAGTCGACGTCGAAATGTCGGACCGCTCCGGGCCGGGTCGTCTTCATGTCAGATTCGCAAGCAATCACCAGGAGTCCGACAATGCGCGTCATGGTAATGATCAAGGCCACCAGGAACACCGAAGCGGGCGTGATGCCCTCCGAGCAGCTGGCCACCGATATGACCAAGTTCAACGAGGCGCTGGTCCAGGCCGGCGTCATGCTGGGCGGCGACGGCTTGAAGCCCACCAAGTACGCCAAACGCGTGCGGCTGGTGGGCGACAAGCGGCTGGTGGTCGACGGCCCGTTCGCCGAGACCAAGGAAGTCGTCGCGGGCTATTGGGTGTGGCAGGTGAAATCCATGGACGAGGCGCTGGAGTGGGTGCGTCGCTGCCCCCATCCCATGCCCGGCGAGGACACCGAGATCGACATCCGGCCGATCTACGAGCTGGAGGATTTCGGCGCGGAATTCACGCCCGAGCTGCGCGCCAAGAACGAAGAGATGCGCGCGGAGGTTGAGCGTCAGCAAAGCTCACGCTGATCGCGGACTGGGAAAAATATACAAAGCGCGGCAGGACGCAGAATGAAACAAGGCGCGTGGTCCGGGTGAGCCGGGCCACGCGCCTTTGGTCGGGACGAGCGGGAGTTAGAGCGGGCGGGACAGCGTCGAACCGGCCTGGGCCTTGAGCGCATCGAGCAGCTCGGGCGACAGGGGGTTCGACTGCGCGACCGGGGCCGGGCTCGTCTGAGCCGGCACCGCCGTGCCGGCCACGACCGGCAGCAGGGCAACGACGCCGAGGGAAAGCAGGAAGAAGTTTTTCATGACTGTGCTCCTAAATCCGCTCGATCAACCGGCCACCACGAGCGGACGCTTCGCGCCACCCGTGTCACCGGCGAGCAGGGGACGCTTCGCACCACCGGTGTCTCCGGCGAGGAGCGGGCGCTTGGCACCGCCAGTGTCACCCGCGAGCAGGGGACGCTTGGCGCCACCAGTGTCACCCGCGAGCAGAGGACGCTTCGCACCGCCGGTGTCGCCGGCGAGCAGAGGACGCTTGGCACCGCCGGTGTCGCCGGCGAGGAGGGGGCGCTTGGCACCGCCAGTATCACTGGCGAGCAGCGGACGCTTGGCACCGCCGGTGTCGCCGGCGAGGAGGGGACGCTTGGCACCGCCAGTATCACTGGCGAGCAGCGGACGCTTGGCACCACCGGTATCACCGGCGAGCTGGAAGAGGGGGCGTTTTGCACCGCCGGTATCACCGGCCAGCAGAGGACGCTTCGCACCACCGGTATCGCCGGCGAGCTGGAACAGAGGGCGCTTGGCCCCGCCGGTGTCGCCTGCCAGGGCGGCATTTGCCATAACAGCACTGAGAACGGCGGCCACGGCAACAGAGACGAAACGAATGCGCATTGAACACTCCCGCTGAAAAAAAATGTGTCCCAACCTTCAAAACGCTGGGCTCGTCATCCCAAGCGACATCGACTTGTGAAGTCCGTCACAGGGATTGTTCATGATGCAAACGAAAATGGATATTCAGGAGAACCCTGAATTCAGCACGCGGAAGGGGCTACGTGGATTACACAGATGTGTTTGTTTTCAAAAATGAGGCGCGGTAACTCATTTATTCCTGAGTTTTTTTGTTGGAATACGCCGGTGACGACGGCCTGCACTGCGGCGAAGAAATGACAGCGTTATGACAAGTTCGAACGCGCCAGAAGAACGCTGGAAGCGAATCGAGGAGCTATTCGCCAAAGCAACCAAGCTGCAGCGCGCGGAGCGTGAGTCTTTCATTCGTAAACACGCCTCCGATCCGGAGGAAATGCGCGAGCTGCTGGACCTGGTTGCGTTCGCCTTCACTCAGCACGGCACCGGGCCGATCTCGCGGGCGATCGGTCAGGCAGTGCACAACTCCGCCGAGAATCGCAGCCGCAACCTGATCGGCCGGGTCATCGGCCAGTACATGATCGTTTCCGTGCTGGGCCGCGGCGGCTCGGGCACGGTCTATCTCGGCGAGCGCGCCGACAAACAATATTCCGCCCAGGTCGCGGTCAAGATCATCGACGAGAGTGCCGCGGCGTCGTTCGGCCTGCGATTCCGGGCGGAACGCCAGATCCTGGCCAGCCTGAATCATCCCAACATCGCCCGGCTGCTGGACGCCGGCGAAACTGAGACTCATCAGCCCTATCTGGTCATGGAATACATCCACGGCGAGCCCGTGGATCAGTACTGCGATCGCAAGCAACTCGACCTGCGCGCGCGGCTCGAGTTGTTTCTACAGGTGTGCGGGGCGGTGCAGTACGCGCACCAGAACCTCATCGTGCATCGTGACATCAAGCCGGCCAACATCCTGGTGACCGGTGAAGCCATCCCCAAGCTGCTCGACTTCGGAATCGCCAAGCTGCTGGACTCCAGCGACGTCACCAAGCCGTCCGACCTGACGCGCATGAACGACCGCCTGCTCACGCCCGAGTACGCGAGTCCCGAGCAGATCCTGGGCAAGCCGGTGACCACTGCCAGCGATGTGTATTCGCTCGGCGTCGTTTTGTATCAATTACTCACTGGCCTGCGCCCGTACACGCTGTCGTCCTCGTCGGCCAGCCAGCTCGAGCTGGAACGCGCCATCTGCGTCACCGATCCGATGCGCCCGAGCGCCGCCGTGCATGCGGCGAAAGGCGCCATGCCGAGCGAAGACGAGCCGTCGATCGCCACCTTGGCGATGGCTCGCGCGACGACGCCGGAAAAGCTGGAACGCAGCCTGGTCGGCGATCTCGACGCCATCATCATGCGCGCGCTCCGCAAGGAGCCGCAGGCCCGGTACAGCTCCGTCGAGCAGCTGACCGCCGACATCCGTCATCTGTTGTCGAACGAGCCGGTCCAGGCGCGACAGGGCAACTGGGTCTATTACACCAACCGTTTCGTGCGACGGAATCGGCTCGCCGTGGCCGCCAGCGCGAGCTTTGTGATGTTCCTCATCGGCGTGTCCGCGGTGCTCTCGTATCAGCGCTCGCAGACCGAAGCGGCGCTCGTCCTGGCCACGCAGGAGAAGGAGCGCGCCGAGAAAGTCTCGGGCTTCATGCGAAACATGTTCGCCGCGGCCGATCCGTTCGTGAACTTCGGTCGCGAGCAGACCGCGCGCGACGTGTTGGATCAGGCGAGCCGTTCGATCGAGACCGATCTGAACGAGCAACCCGAAGTGCGCGCGCCGCTGTTGGAAACGATTGGTGTCGCGTACCGTCGCATGGGCTTGCCCGACCGGGCCATTCCGCAGTTGGAAAGCGCCTTGCGTCTGCAACGGCAACTGCAGCCCGGTAACAATCCGCGCACGGCTTCGTTGCTGATCGAGCTTGCGATCGCCACGCGCGAAGCGGGGCAATTCAAACAATCCGATCAGTTGTTCGCCGAAGCCCAGCAGATGACTCAGCTGTCGGGCGAGACCGATCCCGAAGTCACCGCGACGCTGCTGGTTGAAAACGGCCGGCTCGAAAACCTCCGCAGCAACACCGCCCAGGCGTATGAATCTTTCACCAAAGCGCTGCAGCTGATGCGTCAGGCGCGCGGGCCGCGCGATCCCGAGGTCGGCAGCATCCTGAGCGAGCTGGCGAACATTCTGGCTTGGTCCGACGATCTGGCGGGCGCGGAAGCGGCGGCTCGCGAAGCGGTCGATATCTATCGCGACGTGGCCGAGCTGTATCCCGACCGCATCAAAGCCGATTATCACCTCGGCGAGATTCTTCTCTACCAGGGTCGCGTCGCTGAAGCCGCGCCCATCTTCGAGCGGACGCTGACGGCGCAGCGCTTGCTCTACAAGTCGAACAGCAAGGTGGCCGACACGCTGGCCTCGCTGGCGCAGGTGCGCATGGCTCAGGGCGATCCGAAGTCCGCCGAAGGGCTGGTTCGCGAAGCATTGGCCGCGCACCACGATTCAGGCAGCACGGCTTACGGCAAGATCGGCTATCTGCAGACCATGCTGGGTACGGTGCTGATCAAGGAATCCAAGTTCGCGGACGCCGAGGAAGTACTGCGTAACACGCTGGATCTGTTTGCGAAGAGCTTGCCGCCCGATCACGAGTATGTGGCCTCGGCCGAACATTACTTGGGCGAGGCGCTGGCGGGCGCTGGCAAGCTCTCCGATGCCGAGGCGGCATTCACTGCGTCGATGAATCGCTGGAAGCGTACCGATGCGCCCGAATGGCGTTCCGCCCGGTCCGCCAATGCGCTGGGTGAAGTGCTGCATCGGGAGGGACGCAACGAGGATGCCGAGCGCTACCTGGTGTCGAGCCTGCGCGTGATCACTTCATCTTCCGGCGTCGATCGCGACACGATCGAAAAGGCTCGCGAGCGCATCTCACGTTTCTATACCGCGACCAATCAGCGTCGCAAGCTCGATGCGATGGTGCTCGGCGCGCAGCCTGTGTACCAGGGCAACAAGACCGTCCCGAGCCAGGCGGCGAAGCCGAGCACTTGATTCGCGCTCAGTCGTCGGCGCGCAAATCGAACAACCCACGGAATCGCGCCGGCTGAGAGCGCAAATATTGATCGGGTGCTTTCACTCGCGCACCGAAGTGAGCAGCGGCGTGCCACGGCCAACGCGGGTTGTAGAGCATCGCACGCGCCAGTGCGATGAAATCAGCGTCGCCCGCGACGGGCACCGATTCGGCGTGTTCGAAATCCGTGATCAA
>JAEWAF010000091.1 GCA_023391815.1 Pseudomonadota bacterium | reverse complement strand
CGCGTGCGCGACTCGTCCGTGTAGATCTCGACGTCGTCATCGTCGACACTGTTCGCCGGGAACAGGCCGATGACGCCGCGAGCAGTGAGCCAACGCTCACGCACGACCTGCTTCAGCATACGGCGGGCATCGGCATACAAGTTGCTGACCTGCTCGCCGACCACGGGATCAGTGAGGATGTCGGGAAACTTGCCGCCGAATTCCCAGGCATTGAAGAACGGCATCCAGTCGATGTATCGGGTCAGATCTTCCAGCGAGAAGTCGTCGAACGTGCGGATGCCGAGGAATTTCGGCACCGGCGGCACATATGAATCCCAACCGCCGTTGAACTTGTTCGCGCGCGCCTGGGCAATCGTCAGCTGCGGAGCCTTGACCTTCTTGCCTGCGTGCTGTTCGCGACGGACGGCATGCTCAGCCTTCGTCTTCTCGATGAACTCACGACGCAACGCAGCCGTGACCAACTGCTGACACACGCCGACAGACCGCGACGCGTCCTTCACGTACACGACCGGACCTTCATACTGCGGATCGATCTTCACCGAGGTGTGCGCCGGCGAGGTGGTCGCGCCACCGATCAGCAGCGGCTGATTGAAGCCCTGACGCTGCATCTCGCGCGCCACGTGGACCATTTCGTCCAGGGACGGCGTAATGAGGCCGGACAGGCCGATCATGTCGGCGTTCTCGCGCCGGGCGGTTTCGAGGATGCGCTCGGCGGGCACCATCACACCGAGGTCGATCACTTCGAAGTTATTGCACTGGAGCACGACACCAACGATGTTCTTGCCGATGTCGTGCACGTCGCCCTTCACCGTCGCGAGAATGATCTTGCCGTTGGACTTGGACACCGTCCCCGACCTGGCCTTTTCTTCCTCGATGAACGGAATCAGATGCGCGACCGCCTTCTTCATGACGCGCGCCGACTTCACGACCTGCGGCAGGAACATCTTGCCGCTGCCGAACAGGTCGCCCACCACGTTCATGCCGTCCATCAACGGACCTTCGATGACGTGCAGCGGCCGCTCGGCCTTCTGCCTGGCCTCCTCGGTATCGACGGTGATGAACTCGTCGATGCCCTTCACCAGCGCGTGCTCAAGGCGCTTTTCCACCGGCAGATTGCGCCACGCGAGATCCTCGGCCTTCTTCGCGCCGACTTCGCCTTTGAAGCGGGCAGCGATTTCCAGCAGCCGCTCGGTCGCATCCGGCCGGCGATTCAAAATCACATCCTCGACGCGCTCGCGCAGCTCGGGATTGATGTCCTCGTAAATGGCCAGCTGCCCGGCGTTCACGATACCCATCGTCATGCCGGCTTTGATGGCGTGATACAGGAACACCGAGTGCATCGCCTCGCGCACCGGATCGTTGCCGCGGAACGAGAAGGAAACGTTGCTCACGCCGCCACTGATGTGGGCGTGCGGACAGGTCCTGCGAATCTCGGCCGTGG
Organism: Pseudomonadota bacterium; assembly: GCA_023391815.1. Lineage (GTDB taxonomy): Bacteria > Pseudomonadota > Gammaproteobacteria > Steroidobacterales > Steroidobacteraceae > Steroidobacter. Next base: position 63,920 of record JAEWAF010000091.1, on the reverse strand, counting down.
CCTGGATGAAATCGACGGAATAGTTGTTGTGCTCATCGATGCCGGTCGCCACCGCGAAGATGTTCGGATCGAAGATGATGTCTTCCGGCGGGAAGCCAACTTGCTCGGTCAGAATCTTGTAAGAGCGCTGGCAAATCTCGACCTTGCGCTTGACCGTGTCGGCCTGACCCGTCTCATCGAACGCCATGACGACGACTGCCGCGCCGTACGCACGCACTTTCTTGGCGTGCTCGATGAACGCCGCCTCGCCTTCCTTCAAGCTGATGGAATTGACGATGCCCTTGCCCTGAATGCGCTTCAGGCCCGCTTCGATGACCGACCACTTGGACGAGTCGATCATGATGGGCACGCGGGAAATGTCCGGCTCGGAGGCGATCAGATTCAGGAAGCGCACCATCGCGGCCTCCGAATCCAGCATGCCTTCGTCCATGTTGATGTCGATGACCTGGGCACCGCTCGCCACCTGCTGGCGGGCGATATCGAGCGCGGCGTTGTAGTCGTCGGCTTCGATCAGCTTGCGGAATTTCGCCGAGCCCGTGACGTTGGTGCGCTCGCCGACGTTCACGAACAGGCTATCCGGGCCGATGTTGCAAGGTTCGAGGCCCGACAGACGCGCGCGCTTCTCCAACACAGGCGGCTTGCGAGGCTTGATGCCAGCCACCGCTTCGCGGATGTGTTTGATGTGGTCGGGCGTCGTGCCACAGCAGCCGCCGACGATGTTCACGAAGCCGCTGGTCGCGAACTCTTTCACCAACTCTGCCGTCTGGCAGGCCGCTTCGTCGTATTCACCGAACGCATTCGGCAAGCCGGCATTCGGATACGCACTGACATAGACATCGGCGATCCGCGACATCTCCTCGATGTACGGACGCAGCTGCTTCGCACCCAGCGCGCAGTTCAGGCCGACCGCGAGCGGCCTGGCGTGTCGCACGGAGTTCCAGAACGCTTCGGTCGTCTGACCCGACAGCGTGCGACCCGACGCGTCGGTGATCGTGCCGGAAATGATGATGGGAATATCGATCCCCGCCTCCTCGATCGCCTGGCGGGCCGCGAAAATCGCCGCTTTCGCGTTGAGCGTGTCGAAGATGGTCTCGATCAGCAAAATGTCGACGCCGGCTTCGATCAACGCGCGCGCGCCGATCAGATAGGTGTCCGAGAGCTGGTCGAAATCGATGTTACGAAACGCCGGGTCGTTGACGTTCGGCGACAGCGAGGCCGTGCGATTGGTCGGGCCCAGCGCGCCGGCGACGAACTTCACTTCACCCGTCTTCGCGAAGTACTCATCCGCCGCTTCACGCGCCACCCGACCGCCGGCAAGATTGATCTCGCGCACCAGATGTTCCATCTGGTAATCGGCCTGCGAGGAATAGTTCGCGGTGAACGTATTGGTCTCGACGATGTCCGCGCCCGATTCCATGTATTTGGTGTGAATGGCCTTGATGATCTCCGGCCGCGTCAACACCAGAACATCGCTGTTGCCTTTCAGATCGCACGGCCAGTCCTTGAACCGGTCGCCGCGATAGTCGGCTTCAGTGAGCTTGTAGCCCTGAATCATGGTGCCCATGCCGCCATCGAGCATCACGATGCGCTCGGTCAGCAGGCGACGCAGCGTTGCGATTCGTTCGGTACGATTCATGTTCTTGGTTCCTTCAGCCCGCCGCAGCCTGCGCCAGCACCGGCCGCACACCGAGCGCATGACAAATGGCGTAGCTCAACTCGGCACGGTTCAGCGTGTAGAAGTGGAATTCCTCCACGCCGTGCTTCTGCAGCTCCTGCACCTGTTCGATCGCGACAGCCGCGGCGATCAGGCGGCGCGTGTCCGCGTCGTCATCGAGACCGTCGAAGCGATGACTCAACCATTCAGGCACGCTCGCGCCACAGCGCTGCGCCATGCGCAACATCTGCGGGAAGCGCGTGATGGGAAGAATGCCCGGCACGATGCTGGCTTTGATCCCGGCCGCCGCGCACTGGTCGCGAAACTTCAGGAACAATCCGGTATCGAAGAAGAACTGGGTGATCGCGCGCTCGGCGCCGGCATCGATCTTCGACTTCAGATTCGTCAATTCGAATTCCGCGCTCGGCGACTCCGGATGCGGCTCCGGATAGGTGGCGACGGAGATCTCGAAATCGGCGACGGACTTCAAGCCTTTCACCAGATCGACCGCGTATGGAAAACCCTCCGGATGCGGAACGTACTTCGCCGTCCCCTGCGGCGGATCGCCGCGCAGCGCCACGATGTGACGGATACCGCTCGCCCAGTAGTCACGCGCGATGTCCAAGATCTCCTCGCGCGGCGCGCCGACGCAGGTCAAATGCGGAGCTGCCGTGAGCGCAGTGTTCTTTTGAACTTTCGTGACGATGTTGTGGGTACGCGCGCGCGTCGAGCCATCAGCACCGTACGTCACCGACACGAAGCGCGGCTGCAAAGGCGCGAGGCGCTGCACCGACTCCCATAATGTTTGCTCCATCGCCTCGTCCTTCGGCGGGAAGAACTCGAACGATACCGTGGGCCGGCCCCGCAGCTTGCTCAAGCTGTTGCCGATCTGGTCCTTGAGCTTTTCGATTGACATGTTTCTTTCCTCAAACGGAGGCGCGGCCTCATGCCGCCGCCGTGCTGCGTGCCATGCGCCGACCGATCGCCACCAGCAGATGCCCTGCTTCGGTGTCCACGGGGCGCACACGGGAAACTTCCAACCCTGCTTTCGCGAACCATTCACGCAAGGTCGAGATGGGATTCGCGGAAGACGTCGAGCTCAGCGAGTCGAAGTCTTCGATAACCACGGCGCGTCCGCCGTGCTTCAGTGTTCGTGAGATTTCCGCGAGGGCGGCGAGCGGGCGTTCCGCGCCTGCCAGCACTCGTTCGGCAATGACGGTATCGAATAGCGGCGCGGCGAACGGCAGGTCATACATGTCGCCGCGCTGTAGCTCGCAATGGCTCAAGCCCGCACCGTGCACTTTCGTGCGTGCGAGTTTCAGCGCTTCACTGGAGATATCGACACCCACTGCGCGCGTCGCTTTGGCGCCGAGGAGCTTGAGCATGTGACCCGAGCCGGTGCCCACGTCGAGCAGCGCGCCGATCGGCTCGCTCGCGAGTTCCTCGACGACGGTGGCATCGACCAGATCGGACGTCTTCTCCTGCACGTCTTCGACAGCGAGATGATCTGCCGCGCGCCGACCGCGCTCGGCGATCACTTCTTCCATGCGGCGGCGGTCTCGTCGGAGAACATCATCTTCTTCGTCGACCAATGCCAGGACCTGCCACACCGCCTCGCGCCCCTCGCCGGACGCCGGCACGCGGTAGTACACCCAGAGCTGCTCCCGAAAACGATCCAACAGGCCGCCATCGCACAGGAGCTTCAGATGCCGCGACACCCGCGGCTGGCTCTGCCCGATCACCTCGCAGATCTCTCCCACCGTCAGTTCCGCCCGCGCCAATAGCGCAAGCAGCCGCAGGCGCGTGGGCTCAGCGGCAGCTCTCAGGGCAGAAACGGCGGACAAGAAACTCGGCATACCGATGTCAGCGAGTTAAGGATATAAAGATATCTTTATATAGACGGCCAGCACTATACGCGAACCCGGCGCCGGCTGTCACGCTCCGGGTTCTCACCTTCGGCGGCCAGGTTCAAATCGGCTCAGCAGGAACAGTGACTTACGAGGCGTCAGCCCGTGGGCGCCTGGATCGCCATTGTTGGAGTAATTGCATTTCAGGGGCCCAGAATGACAGAAGCCGCGACCAGCGCGGCTTCTTGAATTCGAAGACGGCAACGGGCCGTCAGGGCAAGCGGCGGGAAACGTCGAACTCCGAAACCCGGGGGGCGTTGACGAAGGCCGTCACCACCGTGACCACCGAAAGCAGAGCCAGCAGAATCCCTTTCCACAGTCTCAAGCTGCCACAGAACCCTTCAGCGATCGGCCGTAGCACGCTCTGAGTCATCGCCGCACCTCCACAACTTTCTTACAGAAATGCACCATGCCAGCAATCAACACCACAGCACTGAGCGCAGCGTCAGCATAAACCAGGTACAACTCGATTTTGGTGACGAACCTGAAGATTTCATCCGGAAACGGGTGTTGTTGATGCAGCGCATGTAGGACCACCGAGACCAGCCACCCTACTGAAAACAATGCCGTAAAAATGACGGCTGTTCCTATCAGATGCCCGACCAGGGACATCACGGACCACCAGTAACCGACCCGTCGCTCCCTTTCTCCCCAGTACAAACGCAGCTCCTTGATTGGGCGGATTTATGTCGGGCACGTGCGCGCGCAGCGGACCCTTTGCATAGACCTCCCGAACGACCTGCACCACCCCTGAGATGGTGACAGCCTTTCAGTGCGCGAAATCGTTGATTACGGTGATGCCGGTGCCGCGGAAGTTATCCATGGCAGCTAGCGCAGCCGGGGCGGCGGTCAGAGTTATGGTTTGTTCGACGAGCCGCTGAGGTTGAACGCGGCCGGTGAGGATGAGATCGAGCATGGCGTCGTAACGATGGGCCTGCATGCCGTGGCTGCCCATCACCTGCAGTTCCTTCGCGATCACCAAGCCCATCGGCACTGGCGGATCGGCGTGCGCGCCGAGCATGAGACCGACTTGAACATGGCGACCTTGCGGTCGCAGGCAAGCGATCGAGTTGTAACAAGTGACGCGGCTACCGAGCGCGTCCATTGATACGTGCGCGCCACCGTGCGTGTGCTCGATGATCGCGGCTTTGACATCGGCATTTGCGAGCACGCCGATTTCGGCACCGAGGCGCTGCGCGAAGTCGAGTTTGGTTCGATCGATATCGACCGCGATCACGCGCGCACCCATGGCATTCGCGATCATGATCGCCGACAGCCCCACGCCTCCGCAGCCATGAATCGCAACCCACTCCCCCGGTTGCACGCGCGCCTGATCGACGATGGCGCGAAATGACGTCGCGAATCGGCAGCCCAGGCTGGCCGCAGTCACGAAATCGATCGATTCGGGAAGCTTGACCAGATTGATATCCGCGTAGTCGATCGCCACCAGCTCAGCGAACGAGCCCCACGCCGTGAAGCCCGGTTGAAACTGAGTGGCGCAGATCTGCTGCTGCCCCCTCGCGCATTGCTCACACCGCCCGCAGCCACTCACGAAGGGCACGGTGATTCGATCACCCACTCGAAAACGCGTGACGTTTGCGCCCACGGCCGCGACCACACCGGCGAGCTCGTGGCCCGGCACGTGAGGAAGGCGGATGTCCGCGTCGTGCCCCATCCAGCCGTGCCAGTCGCTCCGGCAAATCCCGGACGCTGCAACTTTGACGACTACGCCACCCGGCGCCGGAGTGGGATCAGGCACGTCGACGCAGTCGAGCGCGCCACCGAATGTTTCGAAGAGAACGGCTTTCACTGCCGAAGGGACTCAATGCCGCCGATCGGGCGCGTCGGTCGTGGGCGTGGCGGCGCCGGCGAAAAGTTGCTCGACGTCGACCGAATCGAACCGGTACGCGCGATTGCAAAAGTCACAGCGCACTTCGACATGCCCCTGCTCCGCGAGCACCGAGCGCACTTCTTCCGGACCCAGCGCCTTGAGCATGCCGACGACGCGCTCGCGCGAGCAGCGGCATTTGAAGAAAACCGGCGCCGACTCGAACAACCGCACATCGTCTTCCGCGAACAGACGACGCAGGATGTTTCGATCGCTCAACGTCTGTAGCTCTTCGGGCTTTAAGGTGTCGCCGAGCAGTTGCACCCGGCTCCACGCGTCGTCGATCTCGGCCCGATTCATTTCATGCGCTCGCGAGCCGACCGTGCGTGACTTCACAGAGTCATCGGACAATCGCTGCAACAGCAGCCCCGATGCGCCATTCTCGTCCGCATGCAGCCATAGCCGGGTCGGCAGCTGCTCGGACGTCTCGAAATAATTCCGCAGGCAATCCGACAAACGCTCGCCCGTCAGCGGCACGATGCCTTGATAGCGCTGCGACAAATCCTCGTTCTCGACCGTGACCGTGAGACTGCCTTCGCCCGATAGCGACGCGAGATCGCGCCGAAACTCAGCGTCCTTGTAACGAGCCACCGCACGCACGCCCAACGCATCCGAGCACTGAGCCAGCATCAGATGCATCGGCCCCTGCCCCTTGAGCTGCAAGCTCAGCGTGCCATCGAACTTCAACGTCGCCGCGAGCAGCACCGACGCCGCGACTGCCTCGCCGAGCGTGTCGCGAATGACGGACGGATACTCGCGATGCTCCAGCAGCGCGCGCCACGATGCGTCCAGGTGGACGATGTGGCCGCGAATCGGATAGTGCTCGAACAGGAATCTGTGCAGGCAATCGCGATCGTGCATGAGAGGAGTATCGGCCGGGGTGACGGGAAGGCGGATGATGGTACTCATCCGCCGTTACATTAGCCCGCGAGCTTCTTTTTCAACAGTCCCGCGTCTTTCCAGATGACCTCATCCAGCCAGCTTCTTTTTCAATAAATCGTTGACCTGCGCCGGGTCGGCCTTGCCGCCGGTGAGCTTCATCACCTGGCCGACGAAGAAGCCGAACAGCTTGTCCTTGCCGGAGCGATAGTCCGCCAGCTGCTTGGGATTGGCCGCCATGACCTCGTCGATGGTCTTTTCGATGGCGCCGGTGTCAGTGATCACCTTCAGGCCCTTCGCCTCGATGATGGCATCGGCGTCCACGCCGTCGGCCCACATCGCCTCGAACACTTCCTTGGCGATCTTGCCGGAAATGGTCTTGTCGGCGATTCTCGCCAGCAGGCCGGCGAGCCGCTCCGCGTCGATGCGCGTTCGGGTGATCTCGATACCGTCCTTGTTGAGCGCCGCCGACAGCTCGCCCATCGTCCAGTTCGCCGCGAGCTTTTCGTTGCCTTCGAGATTCCTCGACTTCAACGCGGCCAGCACCGCTTCGTAGTAGTCGCCCATCTCACGGCTCGCGGTCAGCACGCCCGCGTCATATGCGGACAGACCGAACTTCTCGACGTAACGAGCCGCCTTCTGATCGGGCAGCTCCGGCAGCGTGACGCGCACGCCTTCGATGAAGTCGTTCTCGATCACCACCGGCAACAGATCCGGATCCGGAAAGTAACGATAGTCGTTGGCTTCTTCCTTGGAGCGCAGCGAGCGCGTCTCGCCCTTCTCCGGATCGAACAGACGCGTTTCCTGTTTGATCTGACGCCCGGCCTCGATCTCCTCGATCTGGCGCGCGACTTCGTAGTTGATCGCTTTCTCGATATACCGGAACGAATTCAGGTTCTTGATCTCGCAGCGCGTGCCGAACTTCTCCTGGCCCTTGGGGCGCACCGACACGTTGGCATCACAGCGGAACGAGCCTTCCTGCATGTTGCCGTCGCAGATCTCGAGATAGCGCACCAGGGTGTGGATTTTCTTCAGGTACGCGACCGCTTCCTTGGCCGAGCGCATGTCGGGCTCGGAGACGATTTCCAGCAGCGGCGTGCCGGCGCGATTCAGATCGATGCCCGAGGCGCCATGAAAATCTTCGTGCAACGACTTGCCCGCATCCTCTTCCAGATGCGCGCGCGTGATGCCGATGACTTTGACCGTGCCGTCCTCGAGCAGGATCTGCATCTTGCCCTTCTCGACCACCGGCTTCTCGTACTGGCTGATCTGATAGCCCTTGGGCAGGTCGGGATAGAAATAATTTTTGCGCGCGAAGATGGAGCGCGGCGAAATTTGCGCGCCGATCGCGAGACCGAACTTCACAGCCATGCGCACGGCTTCGCGATTCAACACCGGCAACACGCCGGGATAGCCCAGATCGACCAGGTTCGCTTGTGCGTTCGGCGCAGCGCCGTAGGCGGTCGCGGCACTGGAAAAGATCTTGCTGCGCGTTGCCAGCTGCGCATGAATTTCCAAACCGATGACGGTTTCCCAGCTCATCATTCGTAACCCTTAGGAATGTCCCGATGCCACAGCGTCTCGTTCTGGTAGCCGTGCGCGACGTTGAGCAATTTAGCCTCGGCGAAGTGCGGACCGATGATCTGCAATCCGACCGGCAGGCCGCCCACGCTGCCACAGGGAATCGACATGGCCGGCAGGCCGGCGAGATTGGCACCGATGGTGTAGATGTCGTTCAAGTACATGGTGATGGGATCGTCCACCTTGGCGCCGATGTCGAACGCCGGCGTTGGCGAGGTCGGCCCCATCAGCACGTCGACCTGCTGGAAGGCGCGAGCGAAGTCGTCCGTGATCAAGCGGCGAATCTTTTGCGCGCGGAGGTAGTACGCGTCGTAGTAGCCGGCGGAGAGCACATACGTGCCGGTCATGATGCGACGTTTGACCTCGGCCCCGAAGCCTTCGCCTCGCGAACGCATGTAAAGGTCTTCCAGGTTTTGCGGGTTCTCGCACCGATAACCGAAACGCACGCCATCGAACCGCGACAGGTTCGAGGAGCACTCGGCGGGCGCGACCACATAATAGGTAGGCACGGACAACGGCAGATTCGGCAGGCTCACCTCGATGAGCTTCGCGCCGAGCCGCTCGTACACCTGCAATGCTTCGCGGATCAGCTTGGCCGTCGATTCTTCCAAGCCACCCGAGAAGAACTCCTTCAACAGACCGATCTTCAAACCGGCCAGCGGCTGATCGAGGGTCGCGACGTAGTCGGGCACCGGCGTGTCGACGCTGGTGGAATCGCGCGGATCGAAGCCCGCCATGTCACGCAGGACCAATGCCGCGTCTTTCGCGGTGAAGGTCAGCGTGCCTGCCTGATCGAGGCTGGAGGCGAATGCGATCATTCCGTACCGGGATACGCGTCCATACGTGGGCTTCAATCCGGTCAAACCGGTGAGGGCGGCGGGCTGACGAATCGAACCGCCCGTATCGGTCGCGGTGGCCACCGGCGCGAGTCGGGCCGCGACCGCCGCCGCCGAGCCACCCGATGAGCCGCCCGGCACTTTTTTCAGATCCCACGGATTCTTCACCGGGCCGTAGTAGCTGGTTTCGTTCGAGGAGCCCATCGCGAACTCATCCATGTTCGCTTTACCCAGCATGACGACGCCGGCTTGCGACAGCTTCTCGACGATGGTCGCGTCGTATGGCGCGACGAAGTTGGAGAGCATGCGCGAGCCGCACGTGGTCAATACACCGTCCGTGCAGAAGATGTCTTTGTGAATGAGCGGCAGGCCGGCCAGCGCGCCCGCCTCGCCCGAGGCCAGCAGCTCGTCAGCCCGTTGCGCCGCGGCCAGCGCGTACTCGGGCGTGACGGTGATCAACGCGTTCAGCGCCGGGTTCAAGCGCTCGATTCGCGCTAAAAAATGCCTGGTGAGCTCGACGCTGGAAAAGCGGCGCGCCCGCAGCCCCTCGTTGAGCTCGGCCAACGTCAGGTGATGCAATTCAGTCATGGGTCACTCGATCACTTTGGGCACGAGATACAAATCCGCTTCGACGCGCGGCGCGTTGCGCTGATATTTGGCGTGCTGGTCGGTATCCAGCACTTCGTCCGGCCGCATCCGTTGCACCTGATCCGCCAGCGGATGCGCCATCGGCTCGACCGCCGAGGTATCCGCCGCGTTGAGCTGCGCGACGAAGTCGAAGATCTTCGACAGGCTGTCCACATACACCGGCAGCTGCTCGTCGCTGAGCTTCAGACGTGCCAGCTTGGCGATGTTCTTCACATCGTTATCGGTAAGACTCATGGGCCGAAACTTCCGCTGAAAGACAGATGAGAAATCGCGGCCAGTGAGACCTCACGCTCGCCGCGGCATGAGGCGAAAGCGCAATGAGGAGCAAAAAAGACCGCAAAAATCCCTGGAAAATTGCGGCCTAATCATACACCTGAAAGCTTGTGCTATGTGAAACCCGTTGCTAGAGTACCGCAACTTTTTTGCCCCTCCTTCCTCGCGCCTCGACCCGTACGCTCGACGCACAACAACCATGTTTAAAAACCTACGCGGGTATTTCTCCAACGACCTGTCGATCGATCTCGGAACTGCGAACACCCTCATTTACGTGCGAGGCAAAGGCATCGTGCTGAACGAGCCTTCGGTGGTCGCGATCCGTGAAGAGCCGGGTCGCGCCGGCAAGAAAATCGAGGCGGTCGGTCAGGAAGCGAAGAACATGCTGGGTCGCACGCCCGGCCACATCACCGCGATCCGGCCGATGAAGGACGGCGTGATCGCCGACTTCACCGTCACCGAGAAGATGTTGCAGTACTTCATCGAGAAGGTGCACGGCAATCGTCTGATGCGTCCCAGCCCGCGCGTGCTGATCTGCGTGCCGTACGGTTCCACCCAGGTCGAACGTCGCGCGATTCAGGAATCGGCCGAAGGCGCCGGCGCCCGTTGGGTGCGACTGATCGAAGAGCCGATGGCCGCCGCGGTCGGCGCCGGTCTGCCGGTTCATGAAGCCCGCGGCTCGATGGTGCTCGACATCGGCGGCGGTACTTCCGAAGTCGCGGTCATCTCGCTCAACGGTATCGTTTACGCATCCTCGGTGCGCATCGGCGGCGATCGCTTCGACGACGCCATCATCAATTACGTGCGCCGTAACTACGGCATCCTGATCGGCGAGGCCACCGCCGAGAAGATCAAGATCGAGATCGGCTCGGCCTATCCCGGCCAGCAGGTCAATGAAATTTCCGTGAAGGGCCGCAACCTTTCCGAAGGCGTGCCGCGCAGCTTCACCCTCAATTCGAACGAAATCCTCGAAGCGTTGCAGGAACCGCTGGCCGGCATCGTCGGCGCGGTGAAAGTTGCGCTGGAACAGACCCCTCCGGAGCTGGGCGCGGACGTGGCCGAGCGCGGCATCGTGCTCACTGGCGGTGGCGCCCTGCTGCGTGACATCGACAAGCTGTTGATGGAAGAAACCGGTCTGCCGGTGGTGGTCTCGGAAGATCCGCTGACCTGCGTGGCCCGCGGCGGCGGCCGCATGCTGGAGCTCATCGACGAGCACGGTCCCGCCCTATTCAATCTGGAATGATCGTCCCGGCGAACTGACCACAGTGGTTCGCCCCATCACTCCATGGTGACGCTCAGCTCCGATAGCCGGAACATCATTGGCCGAGGCCCGCCGCTCGGCGCAGGCCTGTTTTTTCTCGGCATCGTGTCGGTCGGCATCATGATGCTCGACCATCGCAGCAACTATCTGGACACCGTGCGCCAGTGGCTGGGAGCCGCGGCCTCGCCGGTCTATACCGTCGTGCAGGCGCCCGGCCAGGCTTGGGACTGGCTGACCGGCAGCTTCGCCGATCGCGATCGCCTGCGGATCGAAAACGCCGAGCTCTCCAAAGAGCTGAACGAAGCGCGCGTCAGGCTGCTGCAATTCGATTCATTGCGTGAAGAGAATGTCCGGTTGCGAGCCGTGCGCGAAGCGTCGGCCGGCGTCGGCGGACGGACCATGATCGCGGAAATCATGCGGGTCGACGTCGACCCGTTCCGTCACCGCGTGCGAATCAACAAGGGCACCGACGACGGCGTGTTCAAGAATCAGCCGGTGCTGGATGCGTTCGGCATCGTCGGCCAGGTCGTTCAGGTGGATAAGTACACCTCGACCATCATTCTGATCAGCGACGCCGAGCATGCCATTCCCGTGCAGGTGAATCGCAACGGCATCCGTTCCATCGCGGTCGGCGCGGGCGATCTCGGCAAGCTGAGCCTGCCGTACATGACGGTGGAATCGGATGTGAAGGTCGACGACCTGCTGGTCTCCTCGGGCCTGGACGGCATCTTCCCCGCCGGTTACCCGGTCGCCCGCGTCAGCAAGGTGGAGCGCAATCCGGCCGACACCTTCGCGCTGGTGGAAGCCAAGCCGCTGGCGCAGCTGGATCGCGATCGCGAAGTGCTGCTGCTGTGGGACGACACGCCGCCGGTGGAACCGCCGGCAGCCGCCAAGCCCAAGCCGGCGGCTACAGAATCGAAGCCGGCAGCCGAAACATCGACTGCGACGCCCGCGCAAGCGGCCTCCGGTCCGCCGGTAACGGCGACCCAAGCACCGGAACCGACGCCGGGCGCTCAGCCGCTGCCGCAGCCAGAACAGCCGCCCCAGGATTAAATGACGCCCTCCTTCGTAGCCAGGGCCCGGACGAACCATCGTGAGTGACGGTCGTATCAGTCGCCTGCGCGTCACCTTTACGGTGATCCTCGCGATCATCTTCGCAGTGCTGCCGCTGCCCGAGCCGATCAACGCGGCGCGGCCCGATCTGCTGTTGTTGCTGGTGATCTACTGGTCGCTCAGCGCGCCCCGCATCGCCGGTCTGCTGTTCGCGTGGTTCTGCGGACTGTCCATCGACGTGCTCAAGGGCATCATCCTCGGGCAACACGCGCTGGCATTTCTGGTGGTCGCTTACTTCACGCACAAGTTTCAGCTGCGTATTCGTATCTTTCCGCTTTCCCAGCAGACGCTCACCGTGTTTGCATTTCTGGCGCTGTATCAGTTCATCGTGTTCTGGCTCGATGGCATCATCGGTCAGCCGGTCACGACCTGGATGCGCTGGCTGCCGGTCCTGAGCGGCGCCATTCTGTGGCCCATCCTGGTCGCCGGCCTGGACACCTGGAACCGGAGGAACCGGTAGCGCCTTGCGCCGGTCTGTAGCGCATGCCTCGCTCCGTCCGCATCAAGGATCATCACGCCGAAAGCCAGCTGTTCGAGCAGCGGGCCATCATCGCGGCCGTGCTCATGGTCATCGCGATGGGCCTGGTGATCTCGCGCCTGGTGTGGTTGCAGGTGGTGAAATACGACTACTTCGCCGACCTCTCGCAAGGCAACCGGATTCGCATCGAGCCGATCCCGCCGAACCGCGGCCTGATCCTGGATCGCAACGGTCTGCCGCTCGCGACCAACGCGCCCTCCTATCAATTGGAGTTGACCAAGGAGCAGGTCCAGGACATCGATGCCACCTTGAACGGCATCGCCGAGATGGGCCTGATCGACAAGGACAACATTCCCACCATCAAGCGCGATCTGCGCGGCCGGCGCAGCTTCGACGCGGTGCCGATCAAGTTGCAGCTCACCGAAGTGGAGCTGGCGCGGTTCGCGGCCCGTCGGCATCAGTTTCCGGGTGTCGAAATCCGCCCGCGTCTGACTCGCTATTACCCGCTGGCCGAAAGCAGCGTGCACGCCATCGGCTATGTCGGCGCGATCAGCGAAGACGACAAGAAACGTCTGAACCTGGATGACTACGCCGGCACGACGCTCACCGGCAAGAACGGCGTCGAGTATGCGTATGAAGGTCAGCTCCATGGTCGAGCCGGCTTCCAGCAGTTGCTCGTCAACGCGCAGGGTCGCAGCGTCGAGCGCATCGGTAACGAAGCCGCCAAGCTCGAGCGCAAGGAGCCGGTCGCCGGTAACGACCTGTTCCTGACCATCGACATGCGCGTCCAGAAGGCGGCCGAAGAAGCGCTGCGCGGTCAGCGTGCGTCGGCCGTCGCGATCGATCCCAACAACGGCGACATCCTCGCGTTCGTCAGCACCCCGGCGTTCGATCCGAATTTGTTTGCTCGCGGCCTGACGCGTCCCGAATACCTGGCGCTGACCGAAGACCCGGATCGGCCGATGTATGACCGCGTGATTCGCGGCGTGTATCCGCCGGGCTCGACGGTCAAACCCATGATGGCGCTGGCAGCGCTCGAATACGGCGTGGTGACGCCCGAGAACTCGGTTTACTGCCGTGGCGCGTACCGCATGCCCGGCGTCAGCAGACCCTGGCGCGACTGGAAACCCGGCGGCCACGGCGCGGTCGACATGCGCAAGGCCATCGCCACCTCCTGCGACGTCTATTTCTACGGCATCGCCAACGAAATGGGCGTGGATCGCATTCACGACTATCTGTCGCAGTTCGGCATGGGCACGATTACGGGCATCGATATTCCGGGCGAGAAGATCGGCTTGCTGCCCTCCACGGACTGGAAGAAGAAGGCGTTCCGTCGCAAGGAAGCGCAGATGTGGTTCCCCGGCGATACGATCAGTATCGGCATCGGTCAGGGCTATATGAATGCGACGCCGCTGCAGTTGGCGCACGCCACCGCCACCATCGCCAGCCGCGGGCATCGTTTCAAGCCGAGACTGGTGCGTGCCGTTCGCAATGTGACGACGGGTCAAGTCACCGAGCTGAAGCCGGCAGAACTGCCCTCCCCGCACGTTCAGGATCCCGCTGCATGGGATATCGCGATTGGCGGCATGTATGACGTCGCGAATGCGCCTTACGGAACCGCGCGTGGCGCGACCGCCAACGCGTTGTACAAGATCGCGGGCAAGAGCGGCACGGCGCAGGTGTTCACTGTCGCCGCGAACGAAAAAATGCGTAAGGCCGGCGACCTGGCCGAGCATCTGCGTGACCACGCGTTGTTTGTGGCCTTCGCGCCCGTTGAAGCGCCGCGCATCGCCGTGGCCATCGTGGTCGAAAATGCCCCGGGCGGTGGCTCGGCGTTCGCCGCCCCGATCGCCCGCCGCATCCTCGACACTTATCTGCTGACGCCGGAACAGCTGGCCGAGCAAGAGGCGAAACGTAAGCCTGCGCCGCCGGTCGCGGCACCAACGCCGCCGCGTCGAGGAGAAACCGAATGAGCCTGGACGCGATCGACTCATCGCGCACTCAGCGCACACTGACCGGCACCGCTCAGCTGCTGCTGGCGCTCCACCTCGACGGCCCACTGTTCATCGCGCTGTGCATGGTCGGCGCGGTCGGCAGCATCGTGTTGTTCAGCGCCTCGGGCAGCAGTCTCGACATGCTCGAAGCGCAGTTGATGCGCTTCGCGCTCGGTCTGATCGCGATGATCATGCTCGCTCAAGTGCCGCCTCGGATCATTCGCAACGCTGCACCGGTCGCGTATGTGCTCGGTCTGTTGCTGCTGCTCGCGGTGATGTTTCAAGGCGATATCGCGATGGGTGCGCAGCGCTGGCTCGACCTGGGCTTCGTGCGCTTTCAGCCTTCCGAAATCATGAAGCTCGCGGTGCCACTGGCCTGCGCGTGGTTTCTGCATGAGCGGCCGCTGCCCCCGAGTTTTCCAACGCTCCTGGTGCTGGCGCTCGGCATTGGCATTCCAACGTTGATCATCGCGGAGCAGCCGGACCTGGGCACGGCGCTGCTGGTCGCCGCCGGTGGCGGCATGGTCGTGCTGCTCGCGGGTCTGCAGATCAAATACATTCTCTCCGTGGTCGGCCTGCTCGTGCCGGTCGCGGTCGGCGCGTGGCATTTCCTGCTACACGACTATCAGAAACAACGCGTGCTCACATTCCTCGATCCGCAAAGCGATCCGCTCGGCTCGGGCTACCACATCATCCAGTCTCAGATCGCCATCGGCTCGGGCGGCGTGTTCGGCAAGGGCTATCTGAACGGCAGCCAGGCGCAGCTGGAATTCCTGCCGGAACGCTCCACCGACTTCATTTTCGCGGTGGTCGGCGAGGAATGGGGCCTGATCGGGCTGGTGACCATCATTCTGCTGTTCCTGTTCGTCATCGGGCGGGCGTTGTATCTGTCCGCGACCGCGCACGACACATTCTCGCGGCTGGCGTCAGGCAGCCTGGCGCTGACGTTCTGCGTGTATGTGTTCGTCAACACCGGCATGGTCACCGGTCTGCTGCCCGTGGTCGGCGTGCCGCTGCCGTTCGTGAGCTACGGCGGTACGGCGATGGTGACCCTCATGGCCGGTTTCGGTATTCTCATGTCCTTGTGCGCGAAGCGGAAACTGGTGAGCCGTTGAGATTGAATCTGCTATCCCTTGCGCCCTTCGTCCTGTCCGCTGTCGCGTTGCCTGCGCTCGCCTTCGACACCAAGCGCCCCGAAGTCCGCTCCTTCATCGACACGATGACGCGCGAGCACGGCTTCGAAAAAGCCCGGCTCGAGGCGCTGCTGAAGAGCGCGGAGACCAAACAGCCGATTCTCGATGCCATCAGCCGGCCGGCGGAGCGCGTCGTGCCGTGGTGGGAATATCGTGAGCGGTTCCTCACCGAGAAGCGCATCAATCAAGGCGCCGACTTCTGGGTCGGCCACGGCGAGAAGCTCAAGCAGATCCCCGATCCGCAGCTCGCCAACGCCGTGGTCGGCATCCTCGGCGTGGAGACTTCATTCGGCCGCATCACCGGCCGCTACAAAGTGCTCGACGCGCTGGTGACATTGGGCTTCGATTATCCGCCGCGGGGTGAATTCTTCCTCGGCGAGTTGAAAGAATTTCTGTTGTTGTCGCGCGAGGAAAAGGTCGATCCGGCGACCGTGCTCGGCTCGTATGCCGGCGCCATGGGCGCGGCTCAATTCATTTCCTCCAGCTACCGCAAATGGGCGGTGGACGGCGATGGCGACGGGCATCGCGACCTGTGGCACAGCTGGGACGACGTGATCGGCTCGATCGCGAATTACCTGCTCCAGAACGGCTGGGTGAACGGTCAGCCGGTGGTGGTCGACGCCACTTTGAGCAACCCGGACATGTCGCGGTTTGACGTCAAGTTGGCTTTGAACGAGACCGTGCAATCATTGCGCGACAAGGGCGTGAAGTTCGAGACCGAGCTGCCGCCGGACGCGCCTGCGATGCTGGTCGTCGGGCAAGGCAAGGACGGGCCGCTGTATCGCGTCGGCTTCAACAACTTCTACGCCATCACGCGGTATAACCGCAGTCCGATGTATGCCATGGCGGTACACGATTTGGGCGAGGCCATTCAGAATTTCATGAGGGATACTGAAAGATGAGGACGCGGACGTGGCGATCCTCGACGTTCCATCGGTTTTTGCTCGCATTGGCTCTAGGTGTCGCCGGCTGCTCGGCGCCGCCGGTGATCCAGCCTCCCAAACATCCGCCGCTGCCCTCGCCCGGCCCCATTCCGGCCGACATAGAAAACATTCCCGACCCGGTGCCCCGCGCCGAGCCCAAATCGGCGCGCGGGAACCCACCGTTCTACGATGTGCTCGGCAAGCGCTACTTCGTGCTCGACACCGCCGAGGGCTATCTCGAGCGAGGCGTCGCGTCGTGGTACGGCCCGGGCTTCCATGCCGCCAGCACCTCCAACGGCGAGAGCTACGACATGTACGCGATGACCGGGGCCCATAAGACCCTGCCGCTGCCCGCGTATGTACAAGTCACAAACCTGCGCAACGGCAAGCACGTGATCGTGCGGGTGAACGATCGGGGCCCGTTCAAGGAAGGTCGGATCATCGATCTTTCTTACACGGCGGCCGCCAAGCTCGACATGCTCAAGGCCGGCACGACGTTCGTCGAAGTGCGCGCGCTCACGCCTGCGCAAAAATCGGCGCCGCCGCCTGCGCCGGCCGCCACGTCCGACTTGTATGTACAGGCGGGCGCGTTCGGCACCGAAGCCAACGCGTCGAAGCTGCTCGGTCAGCTGCGCGCTAAGGGCGTCGACAATGCTTTCGTGCGTGAAGATCAGGTAGAGGGAAAGACGCTGTACCGCGTGCGGGTCGGTCCGATTCCGAGCGTGAACGAATTCGATAAAGTGGTGAAGCGGCTGCGCATGCTCGGCTTCCCCGACGCGCGTCTCGCCGCGAACTGATTCATCACACGTGTTTCCTCTCGGGGGCACGGGATTGCCACAACCCCGCCTACTTTCACTTATCTACTTTCCTGGGGGCGCGATGGGTAGAATCCGCCCCGCCTCGTCATCTCGATGAACTTCACCATGCCTGCAAGCAAGCCCGCCTCCCTGCTGAAACTCGCCACGCCGCTGGTGCTGGCGCTGTCGCTGGTCGCATGTTCGGACTCCGATACGCCGGCACCCGCCGAGCGCACCATCGCCGCGCCGCTGCCGGACATCGCGACGACCGCCGACGCCACTGGCGTGAAGCCGCCGCCGATTCCAGCGCCGCCGCAGGTGCAGGCCCGCGGTTATATCCTGCTGGATTACACCAGCGGCCAGCCGCTCGCGGCCAGCAACGAGAACGAGCGCCTCGAGCCCGCCAGCCTCACCAAGCTCATGTCCGCTTACGCGGTGTTCCATGCGCTCAAGGATGGCCGCATCAAGATGACGGACATGGTGACGATCAGCCCGCACGCGCGCGCTCAGGACGGCTCGCGGATGTTCGTCGACGTGGGCACGCAGGTGAGCGTGGAGAATCTGATTCAGGGCATGATCGTGCAGTCCGGCAACGACGCGACCGTGGCGCTGGCCGAGCACGTCGCCGGCAGCGAGCCGGTGTTCGTCGATCTGATGAATCAATATGCCCAGCAGATCGGCATGACGGCCACGCATTTCCAGAACAGCCCCGGCATGCCCAGCCCCGAGCACTACACCACGGCGCGCGATATCGCCCTGCTGTCGCGTGCGCTGATCAAGGATTATCCCGAGTACTACAAGTTCTACTCGCAGCGTCAGTTCACCTGGAACAAGATCACGCAGCCGAACCGTAACGGCCTGCTCGATCGCGATCCGACCGTCGACGGCCTGAAGACCGGCCACACCGAATCGGCCGGCTATTGCCTGGTGTCTTCCGCGCGTCGCGAAGGCATGCGCCTGGTGTCGGTCGTGATGGGCTCGCCGTCGGTGCGTGCGCGTGAAGACGCGAGCTCCGCGCTGCTGAACTACGGTTTCAACTTCTATCAAACCCGCCAGCTGTACCCGAACAAGACGCCGGTGATGACCGTGAAGGTCTGGAAAGGCGCGGCGGATGAAGTGCCGCTCAGCGTTGTCGACGACATCTACACCACGATTCCTCGCGGCCAGGAAGGTCTACTGAGCGCGTCCGCCGATGTGCCGGATCCGTTGTTCGCGCCGCTCTCGCCGGGCAAGGCCGCCGGTCAGTTGCGCATCACGCTGGGCGACAAGGTCATCGGCACCTATCCGTTGCATCCGAGCACGGAAGTCCCGGAGGCCGGTTTCTTCGGCCGCCTGGCCGACGACGTGAAACTCTGGATGAAATGATTCATGCCCGAGCCGCTGCCGCAGTGCTACCTCAATGGCGAGTACCTAGCACTGCGCGATGCTCGAATCTCGCCGCTCGACCGGGGTTTCCTGTTCGGCGACAGCGTGTACGAAGTGCTGCCGGTGTTCGGCGGGCGGATGTTTCTTTTCCGCGAGCACTTCGACCGGCTGGCTCGCAGCCTGCGTGAGATCCGCATCGAGAACCCGCACACTCACGAGGAGTGGCGCGGGATTCTCGAGCAATTGATCGCCCGCAATGGCGCGGGCGATTCGTATGTCTACGTGCAGGTGAGTCGAGGCGCGGAGTACGGACGCAATCACGCGTTTCCCGTCGTAGCGGTCAAGCCCACTGTGTTCGCGATGGCCTCGCCGTTGCCCGTGTTCACCGATGCTCAGCGCGCGGCTGGTTTGTCCGCAATCACTGTCGAAGATTTTCGCTGGGGTCGATGTGACATCAAGAGCACGGCGCTGCTGGCCAACGTGCTGATGAAGCAGCAGGCGGCGGACGCGGGCGCCAACGAAGCGATCATCGTGCGCGATGGCGAGGTCATGGAGGGCTCGTCGACGAGCGTGTTCATCGTGAAGAGCGGCGTGCTCGCGACCCCACCGAACAGCCACCGCATCCTGCCCGGCACGACGCGCGATGCCACGCTGTCGCTCGCGAACAACGTCATGCCGGTGGAGATTCGCAAAATCACTGTCGATGAGTTGCGGGGCGCGGACGAGGTCTGGATCTCCGCCGCCACCCGCGATGTGCTACCGGTGACTCGTATCGACGGCGCGCCCGTAGGCGCCGGCCGCCCGGGCCCGGCCTGGCTGCGAATGGCGGATTCGTTTGCCAACTTCCGCCAGCAACTCGCCGGCACGCCGGCCTACACGCCCTGATTCCAAGCTGTGCCGATCGAGGAGCGCGGCCAAGAAATTCCGCGGCCGATCGACAGCCAGGCAATTGCGGCTTGACTTGACGCCCGTCTGGCCGCATATCGAGCCCCATGACCGATACCCCCTCCAGCTCCGACACCCTGTTCGAGTTTCCCTGCGACTTTCCGTTGAAGGTCATGGGGCGACACACCGATGACTTCCGCAGCATCGTGCTCGGCATCGTGCAAAAGCACGCCGGCCCGATCGAGCCCTCCAACATCGAAGAGCGGCCCAGCAGCAGCGGCAGCTACCTGAGCTTGACGTGCACGTTCACGGCTCAGAGCAAACAACAACTCGATGAGCTGTATCGTGAGCTCACCGCGCATGAGCGCGTGATGGTGGTGCTGTAAAAGGCTGCGGCCTACCTCGCGCTCCTGCTCGAGCACCGTCGCCTTTGTGTCGCCGCCGGCCGCTGTATCTTTCAGTCGGCGGCCACTCGAATGACAACCTTCCCTGTCGAGCGTCGGGTGTTGAGCACTTCGAGCGCTTCGGTGAACCGATCCAGTCCATCCAGCTCGGTCACGTGCGGCTTGATCTTGCCGCTCTCGAACAGATCGAACAGCGCCTTCAAATTGGCGGCATGAACGGCGGGCTCCTTGCGGGTATGCGCGCCCCAGAAGACGCCGACGAGCGAGCATCCTTTGAGCAGCGCTAGATTCATGGGGATCGCCGGAATCTTCCCGCCGGCGAAGCCGATCACCAGGTAGCGGCCGTTCCACGCCATGGAGCGAACGACCTGCTCCGCGAAGTCCGCGCCCACCGGGTCGTAGGCGACATCGATGCCACGATCGCCGGTGAACTCCATCACCTTCGCTTTGATCGCGTCCTGCGTGTAATTGAACACCGCATCCGCGCCGTGACGCTTCGCCAACTCCAGTTTCTCCGGCGTGCTCGCAGCGGCCAGCACGCGAGCCCCGAGCGCCTTACCGATCTCAATGGCCGTCAAGCCAACGCCGCCGGCGGCACCCAAGACGAGCAATGTTTCTCCCGGCTGAATGTTTGCTCGCTGAACCAACGCGTGATACGTCGTCCCGTAGTTCACCAGGAAGCCGGCGGCTGCCGCCATGCTCATCGACACAGGCAAAGGAATGAGCGCATGGGAAGGCGCGATACATTCTTCTGCGAGGCCGCCCTGCCCGACCATCGCCAGCACTCTCGCACCCGGTTTGAATTCCGTCACGTCCGCGGCGACTTCAGTGATCACGCCGGCGACTTCAGTGCCCGGTGTATACGGCACGTCCGGCTTGACCTGATATTTGCCGGCCACCATCAACGCATCGGGAAAGCCGAAGCCCACCGCGTGCACTCGAATGCGAACATGTCCCGGCTTCAGCGCCGGCGCGGGAATTTCTTTGACGGAAAGATCAGGAGGCGGCCCATAGCTGCCCAGGACGACTGCTCGCATGGCGAAACCTTCGCATGTGGTTCGCTAGCCGACGCTCGGCGTCAGCTGCAACGATGCAAGCAGCCGCGGCGATAACGCATCCGCAACTTCCTGCACACTTGCGTTCACACCGAGCGAGCGCACGTCGGTCACTTCCAGACCGCGATAGCCGCAGGGATTGATGCGCTGGAACGGTTGAAGATCCATCGCAACGTTGAACGCGAGGCCATGATAGCTGCTGCCGCGGCGGATCCGCAGCCCGATGCTGGCAACTTTGCGTCCCTTTACATACACACCGGGCGCCTCGCGTTTCGCGACCGCCTCGATGTTCCACGATGCGAGCAGATCGATGACGGCGCTCTCCAACGCCATCACCATCTGTCGCACGCCGAGCCCCGCTCTTCTCACATCGATGAGCGGATAGACCACCAGTTGTCCCGGCCCGTGGTACGTCACTTGTCCGCCGCGATCGATCTGCACGACGGGAATCTCGCCGGGCGCGAGCAGATGCTCCGGCGCGGCATTCATGCCGAGCGTGAAGACGGGAGGATGTTCGAGAAACCAGATCTGGTCGGGCGTGCTCGCGTCGCGCTCGTTGGTGAACGTCTGCATCGCGCGCCAGGTGGGCTCGTATTCGACGCGCCCGAGCCAGCGCACAACCGGCTGCATCACAGGTTGCCGACGGCCGGCTTCAATCCCGCGTTGTTTCTTTCCAGCGCGCGCTCGGCCCGATAGCTCGAGCGCACCAGCGGCCCGGACACGCACTCGAGGAAACCTTTCGCCAGCGCCCACTCGCGATATTTCTCGAACTCCGCCGGCGTCACCCAGCGCTCGATCGCCAGATGATTCGGCGTCGGACGCAGATACTGACCGAGGGTGAGAATATCGACGCCGACTGCGCGCATATCGTCCATCGCGGTCGCGATCTCTTCGTCGGTTTCGCCAAGACCGAGCATCAAGCTGGTCTTGGTCAGCACGTCGGGACGGAAGCGTTTGGCGTGACCGAGCACCGCCAATGTTTGTTCGTAGCTGGCACGCGGATCGCGCACCGGATGAGTGAGACGACGCACGGTCTCGACGTTCTGCGCGAACACTTCGAGGCCGCTGGCGACGACCGTTTCAACATCCGCCATCACGCCCTGGAAATCCGGTGTCAGCGCTTCCACCGCGGTGTTCGGATTGAGACGTTTGATCTCACGCACGCTCGCGGCGAAATGGGCGGCACCGCCGTCGGGCAGATCGTCGCGATTCACGGAGGTGAGCACGACGTACTTGAGCTTCATCAATTGCACAGTACGCGCACTGTTGGCCGGCTCTTCGGGATCGAGCCAGCCGTGAGGGTTGCCGGTGTCCACGGCACAGAAACGGCAGGCGCGCGTGCAAACGGCACCCATCAACATGATGGTGGCGGTGCCGGCATTCCAGCACTCGCCGATGTTCGGACATTTGGCTTCTTCGCAGACCGTCGCGAGCCGATGTTCCTTGACCGTGTTCTTGACGGAATCGAAGCCGCGGCCGGCGGGCATCGGGGCACGCAGCCAGGTCGGCTTGCGGCCCCCTGTATTATTGGATGTGGCCACGGGAGCGGACTGGGCGGACGCTTTGATCCCGTCCTTGATCGCGCTGAAGCCCTGCGGCGTACGGTACTTGTCGCCGCTACGAACGATGGGGATGCCTTTGAATTCGGTCACTGCGGGGCTCGCTTGAGGAATCCCCCGAATGGGGGCTCGCGGGATCGAATTCTAGCCTGAATCGACCGCCGCCCGCCCCAAACGAAAAGGCCCGGCCCTTTACGGGGGCCGGGCCTCTTTGACATTACGTCAGGTGGCTTGCGATCAGGGCGACTGGGTGCGCACCACCCACAGGTCCGCCAGATCCTTCCACTTCGAGCCATCCTTCACGGCCTTGAAGGCCTGGCGCGCCTGGTCCTTCTGACCTTTCTTCAGGTAGGCGATGCCGAGGCTGATGTTCGCCTCGTCGATGTCGGTCACGCCGGTGCCGGTGCTGATGCCCTTCTGCAGCGATGCGATGGCCTTGTCGAGCTCGCCGTAGCTCAGGTAGGCCTGACCCAGCGCAACGCTCGGCTGGCCGGAGCTGGACTTCTCCGCCGCGCTGGCGAGCTGCGGCAGCTCGGCGCGATCGGTGTCGGCCTGTTTCTTGGCGCTGGTCAGCAGGCGGTCATAGCGGCCCTGCTCGGTCTTGTCGTCGCTCTTGAGCACGCCGGACTCGACGCCCTTCTGCATGATGTTCTGCGCTTCGCCCGGCACGCCGGCGTCGATCGCCAGCTGCGCCATTTCGACGTAGTCGCCCTTGTCCTTCAGGGTGCCGACGTCGTTCATCAGGCGATAGTAGCCGAGGGTCATGCGGTCGCCGCTGGCTTTGCGGCGATAGATGTCGAGCAGATTTTCCCAGTACTCGGGCTTCGGATAGTAACGAACCATGGTCTTCAGCGCGTCGCCGATGCCGTCCTTGTCCTGCGGCTGCATCTTGAAGTACGAGCTCATCACGATCTGAATCCAGTTCTCGTCGGGCTTGCGGCCGGCCTTCTCGGCGTTCTTGACCACGTTGCTCATGGTCGCGGCGGCGCCCTTATAGTCGTTCAGCAGATACTGCGACTGGCCGAGCAGGATGCCCATGTCCTCGGTGTTCGGGTGCTTCTCGAGCCACTTCTTGGCCCACTGCGACGCCTTGTTGTAATCCTTCATCTGGAAATACAGCTGGGCGACGGTCTTGGTGCGCTCGTCGACCTGGTCGGCGGGCATCAGACCGGAGTTCAGCATGCGCTCGAACACCGGCGCGGCTTCGCCGAACTTCTTCTGCTGGATCAGCACGAAGCCCATGAATTCGTCGATCTGGTAGGCCTCGAACGGGGTCTTCTTGTCGACCGCCTGGGCCTTCTTGATCTCGGTGAGCGCCGTGTCCCACTGCTTCTTCTGCATCGCCTCCTGCGCGGCCTTGAGCGGCACGGCGACGGCCTTGGTGGTGATCTTGTTCTGCTGCTTGTCCTCGGCGGCGTGTGCCGTCGGGGCCAGCAAGGTCACCGCGGGAACCACAGCTCCCAAGGCCAGAGAAATCGCGACGGCAATACTTCGTACTCGAGTCATATGGTTTCCCGATCTATAACGTAAGGGCGGATCGACCCACAGCCACTCAATTCGTTCAATCGTTCGAGACGGTTACGCAGCCGACCAGGAATATGACCTCGGTCCGGGCCATAAATTCGCTGGCCGCCGCGTCCGTACGGCTTGCAAGGGTATACCGAAATCTGTGAGTCGCTGACTACAAACGGTCGGCGGCGGGAATTGTTTCGCCCGCCGCCGCCTGAAGAGCTTATTCGACGGCATCGCGACAGCCCGGGCGTGAACCCGGGCTGAACGCATCATTCGCCCATGAATTGTTCGTTGCCGACGAAGCCGATGCGCTGCATGCCATTGCGCTGGGCCAGAGCCAGCACCTTGGCCACCGTATCGTAGTTCGCACGACGGTCCGGACGCACGTGCAGCTCGGGCTGCGGGCTCTTGGCCGCCTCGGCCCGGAAGTAACCCTCGAGCTGATTCAACTGCACCACCGAGCCGTTCCACACCACGCTGCCGTCCCAATCGATATCGATGCGGATCGGCTCCTGCTGAACCTGATTCTCCGGCGGCGGACGATTGGTCTGCGGCATGTCCAGCTTCACCGCGTGGGTCATCACCGGCAGGGTGATGATGAACATGATCAGCAGCACCAACATGACGTCGATCAACGGCGTCGTGTTGATGTCCATCATGGGTTCGTCTGCACCGCCGCCGCCTACACTCATTGCCATGGCAAATACCTCTTCTAAGTGGCGCGCGTATTACTTCGTATTCGCGCCCGGCTCGGTGATGAACCCGACCTTCTGGATGCCGGCACGTTGCGCCGTGAGAATCACGCGACCGACGTACTCGTAACGCGTGGCCTGGTCGGCACGCACGTGCACTTCGGGTTGCGGCTTCAACACCGCAGCGCCCTTCAGACGCTCCAGCAACGCTCCGGTATCGGGGATCAGGGACTGGTTCCAGTAGATCTGGCCATCCTTGTTCACCGAGATGTTGATGTTTTCCGGCGCGGTCTTGGTGGCCTCGTTACGGACCTTGGGCAACTCGACCGGGATGGTGTGCGTGATCACCGGGATGGTGATCATGAACACGATCAGCAGCACCAACATGACGTCGACCAGCGGCGTCGTGTTGATCTCGGACATGGCCTTGTCCTCGGTTTCCGAGGGAGCGTACATGCCTTGATATGAACTCATAACGTGCTCCGATGAAGAAAGGCCCCGGATCCTTCAGCTGGATCCGGGGCCATTCACATTACTTGCGGGTCACCGCAGCAGCGGGGGCACCGGCCGGAGCGCGGCCAGCAGCGGCCGGGAGCGGGCCGGACTCGACGCGGGCGCCGCTCACCAGATAGGCGTGCAGGTCCGAGGCGAAGTAACGCAGCTTCTCGATGATGTCCTTGTTACGACCCAGGAGCCAGTTGTAACCCCACACGGCCGGCACGGCGACGAACAGACCGATGGCGGTCATGATCAACGCTTCACCGATCGGGCCGGCGGTCTTGTCGAGCGAGGCCTGGCCGGCGAGGGAGATCTGGATCAGCGCGTTGTAGATGCCCCACACCGTACCGAACAGACCGACGAACGGTGCCGTCGAACCGGTGGTGGCGAGCACCGACAGGCCGGTGTTCAGACGCTTGGTGATGGAATCGACCGTGCGATACAGCGACGCGGTGATCCACTCGTGCAGCGGGATCTGGTCGGTCAGGCGGCCTTCGTGGTGCTGGGCGGCGCGCAGGCCGTCTTCCACCATCATGCGGAACGCATTGTCCTTGCCGCTGAGCTTGGCAGCACCGTCACGGATGTTGCCGGCGCTCCAGAAGCCCTTCTCGACTTCCTTGTACTGCTTGAACAGACGGCGCTGATCCCACGCCTTGGTGAGAATGATGTACCAGGAGGCCAGCGACAGGATCACCATGATGATCAATGTGCCGTGCGCGACGACGCCACCCTGCTCCCACAGTGCTTGTAGGCCGAAGGGGTTTTCGACGTTTTCGGTGTTCGGAGCTGCCATGGAACGATGTCCTCTACGATTAAATCAATGACCTTGAGTCAAAGGGGTGGAGTTTTACTTGCCGTTCTTGCCATTACGGGGGCCCGCCGGGCGGGCCCTGATCGCGCAATACAAGCCTCAGTCCGTGAGTTTGAATGTGACGGCGAACTGCCCCCACATCGGAACCGGTTTGCCATTCTCGGTACCGGGCACCAGGCGCCAGGACCGCTTCACTTCGCGCACCGCCGCTTCGTCCAGGCGGGGGAAGCCGCTCGACTGCTTCACTTTGGCTTCGCCGACACGGCCGTTCTCGAGCACGTAGACCTCGAGGATGACAGTGCCCGCTTCGCCGGCACGACGCGATGAAGGTGGATATTCAGGCTGCGTCAGCGGACGACGCGAGTCCGACTTCGGTGCCGTGCGCGCCACGGGAGCCGGGGCGGGAGCGGCGACCGGCGGCGGCGTGGTCGGCCGGACCTGAGTGGTCTGCTGAATCGCGTTGGTCGGCGGCGCGTCCGGCGCGATCGAGATGTCGATCTCCGGCGGCGGCACGAACGGCGGCGGCGTTTCGATCTTCGGCGGCGGCGGCGGCGGCGGCTCGTCCTGCTTCGGCGCCTCTTCGATCATGCGGGTCTCGATGGGCCCGAGCACGACATCGATGATTTGATGGGATAGGCCGGAATTCAGCAGCCAGAACATCCCGATGTGCAATCCGATAATGATCGCCAGGACGAGACCGCGGCGGGTGAAAAACGAACTGTCCGTGGCTGGTGCGTAGGGCATGCTTTGCAGCTCAACAAAAATAAAACACGGGGCTCAAGATTCAACCCCGCATAGTTAGTGCGCAACCGTTAGTGGTCGTTCGATGCGTATGCTCATTCGGCATACAACCCCCGTTTCCGCCGGCCCTTCACGCGCCGCGTCCCATCCGCAGATGGCCGGAATAAGTCCGTAAATTCCGTATTGACGCGTTGTCCTACAGACCGCAGAAACGCCGCGCAAGGTATAAAGTTTCTGCGAGGAAGGCAAGCACTCCGAAACAGAATCTACCTACTTGTAAACTAACTTTGATGATAGGAAACGCGCCCCCAAATCCCCTCGCGCACCATCGATGTGCCGGCACCAAAGGCGATGCAGCAGCATCGTGCACGCGGTCCGCTCAGTAGCGTCACTCTCGCCATCGTTGCGGGCTCGCTGTCACTGGGCAACGATCCCCGTAGTCGATTGTTCCACTCGAAGAATGAACGAGCGCCCCTGCTCCGCGCCGCTCATACGACAACATTTAGAGACAGCGCGCGCAACGAATAGTTACGCCGAGCCTCGATTTAAAGCGAATTCGATGGGGATCAGCACCAGCGCCCGCCGCGGCTCGCCGTCCTCCACATAGGGGCGGAAGGCGGCGCGTAACACGGCATCGCGCGCGGCATCGTCCAGGCGCGCATGTCCGCTGGACGTTTCTATCTCGATGCTGCTGGCTGCGCCCCGCTCGTCGATCACCACTCGTAAGACGACCACTCCCTGTTCTCTCAATCGCCGTGACTGAGGTGGATATCGGGGTGAAGGCTCGCGGACATATTCAACCGCGGACACTAACTTTGGTGTGCTCCGGTCTTCGGCTTGCGTGGCGGGCGCGGTCACTGTCTGCATCGGAACAGTGATCGCTCGTGGCGAGGGCGCGGTGTCGGCGGGGATCTCGATCAGCGGCATGTCCGGCATCCGCGCGATCGGTTGCGGCGTTACCACTGCGACCTGCGGAAGCTCGCTTCGCGGTGTGGGTTCAGGCTGAGAGACGAAGGTCGCGATCAGCGGCACCTGCGCAACAGCCGGTGCGATTCGAGGCGCGAAGCTCAGCGCCACATACAGTCCCAGCGCATGCACGCCGGCGATGGTGGCGGCGACACACAGGCGTCGCGAATGATCTGCTGCGAACACGGCTCTTCTCGCGCTCGAAAGATTGCTGATCGAAAACCGCAGGAGTGGCGATGATGCCCTGGTGGATGTTCGGTTGCAAATGAGAAGCCTTCTCACCTAAAGTCGCGCCCGAACAACGCAGCCAGCCCACACGCGCCTTCCGCGCGCTCGTGTCCGCAAGCCAGACGTCGACACCATTCATAAAGGGAGACCTCTAGCTATGCGCGACTCTTTCCTCGGGCGCCGCTCCGCCCTCGCGGCCGCTGTACTCACCGCTCTGCAGACAGCAGCTCCGCAACTACAAGCCGCAGAAAGCGAGCCGCAACAGATGCGGAAGATTCAGGTCGAGGCCGCCGAGGAGTCGGTGAAGACCGATGTCGCCTCCTCGCCCAAATACACGCAGCCGCTGCTCGATACGCCGCAGACCATCCAGGTCATTCCTCAAACCGTGATTCGTGACCGGGCCGCGACCACGCTCCGAGATGTTTTGCGCAACTCTCCGGGCATTACTTTCCAGGCGGGCGAAGGCGGCGGCGGCCTGCCGGGCGATCAAAACTTCTCGATGCGCGGTTCGAGTGCGCGCAACAGTCTGTTCATCGATGGCGTGCGCGATGTCGGCAGCTACACGCGCGATTCGTTCAACTTGCAACAGGTGGAAGTCATCAAGGGGCCGACCGGCACGATGGCCGGCCGCAGCGCCACCACCGGCGCCATCAATCAGGTCACGAAGACGCCCCACCGCGGCGACGCTCAGGAGTATTCGCTGGGGTATGGCAGCGACGATTACAAGCGGGTCAGTGGCGACCTCAACGTCGGGCTCGGCGACAGCATGGCGTTCCGCTTGAACGCGATGTACCACGATGCCGAGGTCTCGAATCGCGACGTGGTGGAGAACCAGCGCTGGGGCATCGCGCCTTCGTTCGCGCTCGGACTCGGCACCGCCACGCGCTTCACCGCCAGCGCGTTATATGTCGAAGAGGACAACGTCCCCGATTACGGCCTGCCCTGGACCACCGTCACGCAGAACGGTGTGGACTATCCGACCGGCGCGTACGACGCGACGCCCGCCGTCGATCAAAGCAACTTCTATGGCCTGAAGAACTACGACTTCGAGGACATCGAGACCAAGAGCGCGACGCTGCAGATCGAGCACGACTTCAGCGGCAAGATCACCGCTCGCAACGTCTTGCGATATCTGGACAGCGAGCGCTCGTCCGCGATCACGGCGCCACGCCCACCCAATCGCCAGCTGCAACGTCGTGACATGCAGACCGAGAACATCACCAATCTCACCGATGTCACCATCGATTTCAGCACCGGCGCGATTGAACATACTCTGGTGACCGGTTTGGAACTGTCGCGCGAAACCACCGAAGGCCGCAACAGCTCGCAGACCGCCAATCAACCGCCCATCACGGACTTCTTTCATCCCGATCCGAACCTGCGACCGTTCGGCCCGATGCCGATCAACAACGGCAATCCGTCGCAGACCGAGATCAAGAGCATCGGTCTGTACGTCGTCGATACCATCAAGCTCACCGATCAGTGGGCAATCACCGCGGGCCTGCGTCGTGATGATGTGGATGTCGATTACGAATTGCGCAACTTCGCAACGCGCGCGGTAACCGAGTCGTTGTCACGTTCGGATGATGAGATCACTTATCAGGGCGCCGTCACGTTCAAGCCCGTCGACGCAGGTACGCTGTACGTCGCCTATGGCACTGGCTTCGATCCCACCGTCGACGCGGGTACGACGGGCTCGGGGCTGAGCAGCTCGCCGACCCAGGCGAACAACGTCAACCTGCCGCCCGAGGAAAGCTCGAATCTCGAAGCCGGTGTGAAGTGGGAGCTGTTCGAGCGACGTCTCGCGCTGAACGGCGCGGTGTTCCGCACCGAGAAGAAGAATCTGCGCACGCGCAATCTCAACACCGACCCGTTCATCCTCGACGGCGAGCAGCGTATCGAGGGCCTGGAGCTGTCCGCATCCGGCATGATCACCGACGCCTGGTCGGTGTTCGCGGGCGCAAGCTTCCTCGACACCGAATACAAGACCTCGCGAAACCCGCTCGATCAGGGCCAGGAGCTGCCGCTGGTACCGGAGGTCTCGGCCAATGCGTGGACGACTTATGTCTTTCCGTTCGGCCTGACGGTCGGCGTGGGCGTGCAGTACATCGACGACATGGTTCGTTCGCGGAACGCGACTCTGGGTGAGCTGGTGGTCGACGGCGCGACGCTGTTCGATCTGATGGCAAGCTACACGGTCAACGACAACGTCTCGCTGCGGCTCAATGTGCTCAACCTCAGCGACGAGGAGTATGTCGATCGGTTTGGCGGCGGTCACTACGTGCCCGGCGCGGGTCGATCGGGACAGCTCACGGTGTTCTTGAGTTTCTAATCAGGTCGGGGGCTGTCGTCGCCATCGACGGCAGCCCTCTCGCGAGGTCACGGCATGCTGCTGCATATCCCGAACGTTCTCACGACCGAGCAGGTCGCCGAATGCCGGCGCCAGCTCGATGTGGCCGATTGGGTCGATGGGCGCGTCACCGCCGGTCATCAGTCTGCGAAGGCCAAGGACAACGCACAGTTGCCCGAAGACTCGCCGATCGCGCGTCAGCTCGGGCAGATCATTCTCTCCGCGCTGGAGCGCAATCCGCTGTTCCTCGCCGGTGCGTTGCCGCTCAAGATCTTTCCGCCGCTGTTCAATCGCTACGCCGGCGGACAGTCTTTCGGCAATCACGTGGACAACGCGATCCGACAGGTGCGCACTCCACCCACTGCCATGAAGAGCTGGGTACGCACCGACATCTCCGCGACGTTGTTTCTTGCGTCACCGTCCGAATATGACGGCGGTGAACTGATGATCGACGACACCTATGGCTCGCACAGCGTGAAGCTGCCGGCGGGCGACCTCGTGCTCTACCCTTCCACCAGCTTACATCGCGTGCAGCCTGTAACACGCGGCGCACGGATCGCCTCGTTCTTCTGGATTCAAAGCATGGTGCGAGACGACGGCGAGCGCACGTTATTGTTCGATCTGGACCTCGCCATTCAGCGCCTGGGCGCCGACGTGCCCGAGCATTCGAGCGTGGTGCAGCTCACCGGCCTCTATCACAACCTGCTGCGCCGCTGGGCCGATGCTTCCTGATCGATCTGCTGCAGCTGTTGAGGCGTGCCGACGTTGTGCCACACGCCACGGAACAGCTCGCCGCTCACCCGATTCTGTCTGATCCAGGCGAACATCAACGGCGCGAGCGGAAATTTTCCAGGCGATGAGCCCGCGAAGAACTCCGGCCGCATCACGCCGATATTCGCGTACGTGTAACGCTCGCCACTATCGGTGAGCCGGTCGCCCGCGAGACCGAAATCGCCGCGCGCGTGGAAGTCTGGATTGGGCACCAAGACGAAGTGCGCCATGTCGCTGGCAGAAAGTCTGGTCATGACATCGCCCAGCGGAAACTCGGTCCACACATCGCCGCTGACGACGACGAACGGGTCGGTGCCCGACGGGCCCGCGAGCAAAGGCAAAGCTTTGAACACGCCGCCCCCGGTTTCCAGCGCGGCGTCGCCTTCGTCGCTGTAATGAATGCGCACGCCGAAGCGCGAGCCGTCGCCGAGCGCCGTCCGAATCTGTTGCCCCAGCCATGCGAGGTTGATGACGATCTCACGCACACCCGCGGCCGCCAGCGCCTCGATGTGATACTGGATCATCGGCTTGCCGGCCACCGTCAGCAGCGGCTTGGGCGTGTGGTCGGTCAGCGGACGCATGCGCTCACCACGTCCGGCCGCGAGAATCATCGCGCGCATGCTTCAGGTCCTAAAGTTTCGCCATCGCCGGAACGATGCGCTGTTCGATGAAGCCGGTGAGGAAATCGAGGTCGCCGTAGTTCCTGCTCACCTGCCGCACATAGCTCAGCGTGCGCGGCAGATCCTTCAAGTAACCGGACTTGCCGTCGCGGTGATAAAGGCGCGCGAAAATGCCCAGCACCTTGAGCTGACGCTGTACGCCCATCAAATCGAACCAGCGCTGGAACTGCTCGGGATTCGCGCCCGCATCGACGCCGCTGCGCTGAGCGACCTCCCGGAAATGTTTGATCCAGGCATGCACGCGTTCGCTCGGCCAAGCTACATAGCTATCACGCAGCAGTGACACCAGGTCGTACGTCACCGGCCCCAACACCGCGTCCTGGAAATCCAGAATGCCGGGATTGGCGCCGTGCCCGCCTTGCTCGTGGCTGACACCGTCGGTGACCATTAGATTGCGCGAGTGATAGTCGCGATGGACGAACACTCGCGGCTGTTGCAGAGCTTCGGCGACCAGCGTGTCGAACGTATTGGCGAGCCCGACGACCTCGGTCTCGCTCAGCTGCAGGCCGAGGTGCTTGATGCAGAACCATTCGGGAAACAGCCCCATCTCCCGACGCAGGAGCGCGTCGTCGTATGGCGGCAGTTGCGCGGCGTGTTGACCGGCGCGCGCCTGGATAGCGACCAATGCTTCGATAGCCTCTCGATACAGCCGCTCGGCATCGGCACCCGCGTCCAACGCCGCAAGGTAGGTTCGTGAGCCCAGATCCGTGTTCAGCAAGAAGCCTTGGGTCTCGTCCCGATGCAGGACCTTGGGGGCGTTGACTCCCACGTCCACCAGCATCGACGAGACGCGGATGTAAGGCCCCATGTCTTCCTTACCCGGCGGCGCGTCCATGGCAATCCAGGTCTGTCCCTGGCGCGAAACACGAAAATAACGGCGGAAGCTGGCGTCGGCGGAGGCCGTGGTCACCACGAAATCGCGCGCGCCGAACAGTCCGGCGAGCCAGTGCTCGAGCTGTTCGCGTCGCAGGTCGCGGGGCGCGGTGGATGAGGAACCATCGTGTGAAAGTGACGACACGCGAAACGCTGCTCCAAAAATGTTGTGGGACGCAAATAGACGGCCAGCGAAGAACGGCGCTCATTATAATCGCCCCCCGATGCACCGAACTGCGACACCCCTAACAAGCCTTTCAATTGCAATCGCCGCAGCGCTGGCGGCAGCGTCGCTCCCGAGCATGGCCTTCGCGGCCGAGCGCGAGGCCGACCCTGCAAAGACTGCAGAGCCCGCCGCCGACCAGGAAGCGCCCAAGTGTCCGGCGCCGAACACCGTTGCCAACATGTCGGCGAGTCAGCGCCGCGAGAAAGCCAAGCCGCCCGCGCCGCTGCCTCAAGATATCGAGTTCGAAGCCGACGGCGTCGAAGGCACGCGCGAGGGCGATCTGCAGCTCACCGGCAACGTCGAGATCCGTCAGGGCGAGCGTCGCATCCAGACCCGCGATGCCACCTACAACACTCGGGACGAGACCTTCGACGTGAAGGAAGGCGTGAAGTACAGCGATGGCCAGGTCACGGTGCGAGGCGAAGGCGCACACGTCGAGCGCACCGGCAGCGCGGTCTTCGAACATGCCGAGTTCGAGCTGGCGGATCGTAATGCGCGCGGCTCGGCCGATCGTATCCGGGCGAGTACCGAGGGCACGCTGTCGCTGGAAAAGGTCAGGTACACGACCTGTCCGCTCGGCAACGAAGACTGGATGCTCACCGCCTCGGACATCGACATCAGTCAGCGCGCCGGTCTGGGCATCGGCCGCGGCGTGCGCCTGGACTTCAAGGGCGTGCCGCTGCTGTACACGCCGTTCATTTCCTTTCCGGTCGGCAACGAGCGCAAGTCGGGATTCCTGTTTCCGACCATCGGCACCAGCTCGCGCAGCGGTTATTCGCTGTCCGTGCCGTGGTACTGGAACATCGCCTCGAACTACGACGCGACCTTCATGCCGACCTACTTCAGCAAGCGCGGACTGAAGCTCGACAGCGAATTCCGTTACCTGAACCAGGCCGGACAAGGTCAGCTCGACGTGCAGTATCTGCCCGACGATCGCGAGTTCGGCGGAGAGCGCAGCCTGATCCATTTCGTCGATCAGTCCGATTTCACCAGTCACCTGCGCCTGAACCTCGACGCCGCCAACGCCAGCGACAACGAATGGTTCGAGGACTTCGGCATGGGCCCCGAAGGCACCAGCGTGACTTATCTGAACCGCTCGGCCAGCCTCACCTATCTCGACGATCGATGGCTCGCGATCCTGCACGCACAGAACTTCCAGACCATCGACTTCACCACCGCGGGCCGGATGGCGATCCCGCCGCAGGATCGGCCGTACACCATGCTGCCGCAGCTGGCCGTGCGCGCGAATTTTCCCGATCAGCCGTTCGGGCTCAACTACGGGATGGATTTCGAGCTGATCAACTTCCAGCACAACGTCGCGGGTCTGAGCACCGGCTGGCGCGCCGACTTCGCCCCCGAGATTCGCATGCCGCTGCGAGGCGCGGGCCTTTATATCGAGCCGTCGGCGAAATGGCGCTACACGCGTTACCGCCTCGATGAGGCCGGTCCGGTCACCGACAACTTCGGCAATACGATCGGCGCCGACGAGACATTCACCCGCTCGGCGCCGATCCTG
This sequence comes from Pseudomonadota bacterium, assembly GCA_023391815.1. Taxonomy (GTDB): domain Bacteria; phylum Pseudomonadota; class Gammaproteobacteria; order Steroidobacterales; family Steroidobacteraceae; genus Steroidobacter. The sequence goes on along the minus strand of JAEWAF010000091.1, from coordinate 29,363 downwards.
AGCGTCGACGGCGGCATGGTATTCGAACGCTTGTTCGGCTCGCGCAAGCAGCGGCTGAGCACCATCGAGCCGCGCTTCATGTATTTGTATGTTCCTTATCGGAATCAGAACGACCTGCCGGTGTTCGACACCGAGCTGCCCGATCTGAATCTGGTGCAATTGTTCCGTACCAATCGTTACGTCGGCGCGGACCGGCTCGGCGACGCCAACGAGCTGGCGATCGGCTTCACTTCGCGCTGGCTCGACGCGCACACCGGCGAGCAATACATCGCCGCGACCATCGGCCAGGCGTACTACTTCGAGCGGCCGAAGGTGACCTTGCCCGGCGAGGCGCCGAACGATACCGGAACCTCCGACATCGTCGCCGAGATCGATCTGCGCGCGTACGGCAACTGGAACATCAGAGGCGCCATTCAATGGGATCCGAGCGAGACGCGCTCGGAACGCGGCCAGCTGGCGCTCCAGTACAAGCCCAGCTACGACCGGGTCATGAATCTGGGCTATCGCTTCCGTCGCAACCGGCTCGAACAGGTCGACGGCTCGGTGGCCTGGCCGGTCAGCAAGCAATGGAGCCTGTACGCCCGCATGGTGTACTCGCTCGAAGGCAACGCCATCGACCCGAGCGCCCCGGGAGGGCCGCAGGCCCGGGTCGATGAGAAAGGCGTCATCGACCAGTTCGCCGGCCTGGAATACCGCTCGTGCTGCTGGCGCTTCCGCGTGGTCGGCCGCCGCTACGTCAGCGACCGCACCGGCGACCTGGACACCAGCGTGCTGTTCCAGCTCGAACTTAACGGCCTGTCGAATGTCGGAGTGGGTGCCGATACTTTTCTGGAGCGGTCGATTCGGGGATACTCCATCGATCCTCCCAAGGACGACTGACGCCTCAGCTCAGAGGCCGCCCCAGTGGCTCAACCCTGGTTACGCATGAAACTGCTCCGCCCTACCTCCAAAATTACTAGTGCGATCCGTGGCTGTCTGGTTGGCCTGAGCCTGATGGGCCTGGCCGGCGGCGCCCTCGCCCAAACCCGTGAGCTCTCCAGCAACGGCGTCCTGCTCGACCGCATCGCCGCCGTGGTCAACGACGGCGTGGTGCTGAGCTCGCAGCTCGATGAGCAGACCGAGGAAATCACCGCTCGCCTGCGTCAGCAAAATACCGAGCTGCCGCCGCGCAACGTCCTGCGTCAGCAGATCCTCGAGCGCCTGGTGGTCGAGGAAATCCAGATGCAGCGGGCCAACAAGCTCGGCATCCAGGTGTCCGATGAAATGCTGAACGGCGCGCTCGACGACGTCGCCAAGCGCAACAACATCGGCTTCGCCGATCTGCCGCAAGCGCTGGCCCAGCAAGGCATCGACTACCGCACCTTCCGCGACGAGATCCGCCGGCAGATGACTCTGCAGCTGCTCCGTCAGCGCGACGTGATCGGTCGTATCAATATCTCGCCGCGCGAGCTGGAGCAGTTCATGGCTCGCCAGCAGGCCGCGCCCGACAAGAACGCCGAATACAACGTTTCGCACATTCTGATTTCGGTGCCGGTGAGCGCATCGCCCGAGCAGATCGAAGCGCGTGAGAAGCGCGCCAAGGAAGTGTACGAGAAGGCCACTGGCGGCGAGGACTTCGCGCAGCTCGCGGTCACCTACTCCGACAGCAGCACCAACATCGAAGGCGGCTCGCTGGGCTGGCGTCGCGGCTCGCAGCTGCCCTCCATCCTCGCCGAGAACATTCCCAAGATGAAGGCGGGCGAAACCTCCCAGCCGATCCGCACGCCCAGCGGCTTTCATATCTTCCGTCTGAACGAAGTGCGCGGCGGCGTGCAGCAGTCGGTGGTGGCGCAGGTGCATGCACGTCACATCCTGCTCCGGACCAACGAGCTGGAAGACGATCAGACCGTCGAGCAGAAGCTGAACAACATTCGCAATCGAGTGGTCGACGGCAAGGAAGATTTCGCCGCGATCGCCGCGGTGACCTCGCAGGATCCGGGCTCGGCCGCCGATGGTGGCGATCTGGGCTGGGCCGGTCCGGGCAGCTTCGTGCCCGAGTTCGAGAAACAGATCGACGCGTTGAAAGACAACGAGATCTCCAAGCCGTTCAAGACCCAATATGGCTGGCACATCGTGCAGCTGCTGGGTCGGCGTCAGCACGATTCGACCGACGATTTGAAACGTCAGCGCGCGTTCGCCGAACTGCGCGAATCGAAGGCCGAAGAAGAGACCGAATTGTGGCTGCGTCGCCTGCGCGACGAAGCGTTCGTGGAATATAGGATGTGACCCGAAGGTTGCGTGACCGAAGGCGCGCGACCGGGGAAATCCCGCGGGAGACGGCACCGGCCCGGACCCGCATACCGCGGCTCATCGTAACTTCGGGTGAGCCGGCGGGCATCGGGCCCGATCTGTGTCTCGCCATCGCGGCCCGCGATTGGCCTTGCGATGTCGTCGTCGCCGCCGACATCGAGCTGTTGAAACAACGCGCTCAACAGCTGCGACTCAGTATCCGACTTCTCCCCTACGTCAGCAGCACGGTCGTGCCGGCTCATCAGCCCGGCACGTTACGCGTGTTGCATGTTCCGACCGCGGTAGCGGTCGAATCAGGCAAGCTCGACGTCGCCAACGCGCGCTACGTGCTGAACCTGCTCGATGCGGCCGCTCAGGGCTGTCTCACCGGCGAGTTCGACGCGATGGTCACGGCCCCCGTGCAGAAGAGCGTCATCAACGATGCCGGCGTGCAATTCTCGGGACACACCGAATATCTCGCCGAGCGAACCGGTGGCTCGCACCCGGTGATGATGTTGGCGACCGACACTCTGCGCGTCGCGTTGGCCACCACTCATCTGCCGCTTCTCGAAGTGAGCGCGGCGATCACCGATGAAACATTGACTCGCGTGATTCGTATCCTGGATCACGATCTGCGCACTCGCTTCGATATTGCCGAGCCGCGCCTGCTGGTGTTGGGTCTGAATCCGCACGCGGGCGAGTCCGGTCACCTGGGTCGCGAAGAAATCGAGACCATCGAGCCCACACTGCAGCGGCTGCGTGCGGAAGGATTTCATCTCATCGGCCCCGCGCCCGCCGACACAGCTTTCACCCCTCACATGCTTCAGCAGGCCGACGCCGTGCTCGCGATGTTTCATGACCAGGGCCTGCCGGTGATCAAGTACGCCGGATTCGGCGACTGTGTGAACATCACCCTGGGCCTGCCCATCGTGCGCACTTCGGTCGATCATGGCACCGCGCTCTCCCTGGCCGGCACCGGTCAAGCCGACGCCGGCAGCCTGGCGGCGGCCATGCAGATGGCGCTTAGAATGACTCATGCACCAAGCTCGCAAACGATTCGGCCAGCACTTCCTGCATGACCCCGGCGTGATCGGGCGCATCGTCGCCGCGATTGCGCCTCAGCCGCAGGATCGGATGGTCGAGATCGGGCCCGGTCTCGGCGCGCTCACCATGCCGCTGCTGGCGCGCCTGAACGAATTGCACGCCGTCGAGATCGACCGCGACGCGATCCGGCACTTGCAGGACCTCACCGGCAACGATCCGCGCCTGCATATCCATTCGGCGGACGTTCTACAGTTCTCATTCGCTCATATATATGAAGGCGAGCGGCTCAGGCTGGTCGGCAACCTGCCCTATAACATTTCCACGCCGCTGCTGTTTCACCTGATCGAACAGCGGGAGCGCATTCTGGACATGCACTTCATGCTGCAAAAAGAGGTGGTGGACCGGATGGCCGCCGCGCCCGGCTCGGAACATTACGGCCGGCTCACGGTGATGCTGGCACCCTGGGTGCGGGTGGAGCCATTGTTCGATATCGGCCCCGGCGCGTTTCGGCCGCCGCCGAAAGTCGTGTCCACCGTGGTGCGGCTGACGCCGCACGAAGAACCGATGCAAATCGGCGATCGGCGTCACTTCGCCACCGTGGTCGGCGCGGCCTTCTCCCAGCGACGCAAAACGCTGCGCAATTCGCTCAAACCTTTCCTGGACAGCGAGGATATCGAGGCCGCCGGCATCGATCCCGGCCTGCGCGCCGAGGTGCTGTCCCCCGCCGAGTTCATCGCGCTGAGCAGCCGGTTGGCCGCCAAGCTCCTATAATCGACGCCGACCTTCGTTGGCCGCAAAGAGGGGACTGCAATGCGCGACTACAAGAACATTCTGCTCGTGGTCGACCTGTCCGACGACAGTCAGATCATCGGCGAACGTGCCAAGGCCATCGCCGCCTGTTACCAGGCCGACATCACGCTGTTGCATGTCGTCGAATATGTGCCGGTGGAGCCCATGGGCGAGGCGCTGTTGCCGACGGTGCAGATCGAAGGCGAGCTGGTGGAGCGGGCCAAACTGCGCCTCGCCGAACTGGCGAAGCGGCTGTCACTGTCGAATAGCCGACAGTTGATCGAGACCGGCGGCATCAAGACCGAGATCATTCGGGCCGCGCAGCGCCTTCACAGCGATCTCATCGTGCTCGGCAGTCGCGAGCGACACGGCCTCGCCATCCTGCTGAACTTCACCGAAGACACGATCCTGCATGCGGCCCCTTGCGACGTGTTGGCGGTCCGATTGCACTGAGCGGACATAAGATTCGGGCCTGTTATCGGCTCATGCAGGCCTGCGTGTCCGCTGCATTCCGGCAGCCACGCCCAGGATGATTTTTCCGGCAAGATCCTATCGCGACACTGCTAGAATCGTTTCGGCCTAGCCAGTCATCCGGATATGACAGACACCACGCCCCCCAAAACTCGCGCTTCCTCGAGCCCTCCGGTGCGCGATGCCGAGTCCGCGCCCGTCTCCGAAACGCTTCACAAGATTCGCGTCGATGTGAGCGCCAACTATGTCGGCGAACAATCCAAGCCGGACGAGGGGCACTATGCCTTTTCCTACACCATCACCATTCGCAACGAAGGCCAGGTGCCCGCGCGCCTGCTGACGCGTCATTGGGTGATCACCGACGCGAATGGCAAAGTGAAGGAAGTGCGAGGTGAAGGTGTGGTCGGCGAGCAGCCGTATCTGCTGCCGGGCCAGGGCTTCCGATATTCGAGCGGCGCCGTGCTGGAAACGCCGGTGGGCGCGATGCAAGGCAGTTATCAGATGCTGGCCGACGACGGCGCTCATTTCGACGCGCCGATCGCGCCGTTCACCTTGGCCATGCCAGGGCTGCTCCACTAAGCGCGCGTCCGCCCGCATGGCCGTCTATGCCATCGGTGATGTTCAGGGTTGTGACGAAGAATTCTCGCAGCTGCTGACCCGGCTGAATTTCTCCCCATCGCGCGACACGCTGTGGCTGGTCGGCGATCTGGTCAATCGCGGACCGCGTTCGCTGGAAGTGTTACGACGAGTGAAGGCGCTGGGCGATTCAGCGATCAGCGTGCTCGGCAATCACGATCTGCATCTGCTCGCGCTGGCGCTGTCGCCGACCGAACCGGTCAAATCCAAAGATACGCTTCAGGAAATACTCGCCGCGCCCGATCGCGACGAGTTGCTCCATTGGCTGCGGCATCGGCCGATGCTTCATCACGACGCTCGGCTCGGCTACACGATGATCCATGCCGGGCTGCCGCCGCAGTGGGACCTGGAGCTTGCACGGGCGTGCGCTCGCGAGCTCGAAGAAACATTGCGGGATGAGCAGCGCTGTCGCGAATTGTTCGCGAACATGTATGGCGACAAGCCGGATCGCTGGTCGGACGATCTGCAAGGAACCGATCGACTGCGCTTCATCACCAATTGCCTCACACGGCTGCGCTTCTGCCGCGCCGACGGCCGTCTGGACTTGAAATTCAAGGGTGAAGTCAAAAACGCGCCGAAGCACCTGATGCCCTGGTTCCAGGTGCCCGATCGACGCTCCCGCGATGCTCGCATCGTCTGCGGCCACTGGTCGGCGCTCGGATATCACGACGCCGACGGCGTGCTTGCGATCGACACTGGCTGTGTGTGGGGCGAAAAGCTCTGCGCGGTGCGGCTCGATCAAACCCCGCCCGCGCCCGTGTTCGTGGCCTGCTACTCCTCCGGCCTCGAGGTCGGCAGCGACTAAGTCCCCGACTGTTTCTCCGCCGCTTCGTCCGGCTTCGGCAGCTCGATCAGCGCCTCGACTTCCAGGCGCGGTTGCCCCATCGTGAGTTGATTGGGCGTGCACTGGACGTCGTCACGCACGATGCGCACGGCCAGTTTGGGGAACACTTTTTTCTGCAGCTCGTCGATCAGCTCGCAATCGCCCGGCTGCAGATCCAGACGGCCGCGACTCAGCGACACGGGCCGCCACTGCGCGGGGAACTCATCGAGACTGTCGAGCGGATGCTCGCTCTTCTTGCCTCGAACGCGCTGGGCCAGCTCGCGCACACTTTTATTTTTATCCCGGTCCGCGAGCGCTTCCGGCGTCGCCTCGACCGGACTGATCACCTGCAAAACCACCCGAGGCATCCGCACCACCGGCGACCAACAGTCCGCCGATCGCACCTTCACCTTCGCGTGCACCCCGAGCTCGCGCAGGATGCGCTCCACCTTTCCTTCCAGGCTGGTGCAGGAATAGAAGGTCGTGAAGCTCTGGAAATAGAAAGCGATCTCCTGATGCTTCCAGATGGCTTGCACCGGGTCGGCACCCGCCACCGGGGCGGGCTGAGCTTCGGCGGCCGCGCCCGCCGGCAGGCTGAATAGCAGCGTCAGCCACAATAACGACGCTGAAGTTACGCATTGACGCGTCATGAAGCGGTGTCCTCCGCAATGGCTGACAAGCATGGTCCGCGGCCGCACCGGACGCAAGCCGGCCCGCACGCCTGTGCGCTCCTCTCTTACCGGGTATACTGGCCACCCGCGGAGAACCCAGCATGAGCCCGCTCAAAGCCTTCAATTTTCGCGACTGGATCGACAAGCACCGCGAATACCTCAAGCCGCCGGTCAACAACCGGCTGGTATTCCGCGAGTCCGAATTCATCATCATGGTGGTCGGCGGGCCGAATTCGCGCACCGATTATCACGAGGATCCGGGCGAAGAATTCTTTTATCAGCTGGAAGGCGACATGACCCTGCGCACCATGCAGGAGGGTGCTCGCGTCGACATTCCGATCCGCGAAGGCGAAATCCTGCTGTTGCCCGCGCGCGTGCCGCACTCTCCGCAACGTTATGCAAACACCGTCGGCCTGGTGATCGAGCGCAAACGGCGACCGGAGGAACAGGACGGGTTTCTCTGGTTCTGCGAGCACTGCTCGTACCCGCTGCATGCCGAATACTTGCATGTCAGCGACATCGAGAAACAGTTGCCGCCGGTGTTCGAGCGCTTCTACGGCTCGCTGGAAATGCGCACCTGCCAGGCCTGCGGCGCCGTCGCCCACAAGCGCTGATCAGCATCGTTCGATGCGTGACTCGTCCCCTGCTTCCGCTGCGCTGGCCGTCGAGATCGGCGGTCGACGTTGGCACGTCGCGACCAGCGGTCACGATATCTCCATTCCATTGCGATTCAACGAGGCGCAGCCGACCTTCTTCGGCGCGGCGCCCGCGAGCGCTCAACCGATCACCGCCGGCTCGTTCGTCGGCGATGTGCGTCATGGCGGCAGCTGCAATTGCTCCATTCATACACTCGCGCCTCACTGCAACGGCACGCACACGGAGTGCGTCGGCCACATCACCGAGGAACGTTTGAGCGTGCGGGATCTGGCGATCCGGCATTTGAGCGCGGCGCTGCTGATCTCGGTCACACCCGAAGACTCAGCTGAGATGCCGGGCGATCGCGTGATCTCCGTGGCGACGCTGTGCAAAGCCATCGGCAACGCGAACCTGAGTGACTATCAGGCGCTGATCGTGCGGACGCTGCCGAACGACGCCGCCAAGCTCACGTTCAACTACGACGCCGGGCCGATGCCGCCGTATTTCACGATTGAAGCGATCCGCCACATCGTCGAGCACGGCATCGATACTCTGGTGGTGGATCTGCCCTCCATCGATCGCGCGCAGGACGGCGGCAAACTCGCCGCGCACCGGGTTTTTTGGGGCATGCCGGCGGACAGCACGTCCGCCGCGACTGTGACACGCAAGCACGCCACTATCACGGAGATGGCGTTCATCGACAACTCCGTCGTCGATGGGCCGTATTTGCTGAACTTGCAAGTCGCTCCGTTCGTCATCGACGCCGCACCAGCCCGACCCATCTTGTTACCTCTGTCACCCGCATGAACGTTTCCGTCGAGCGCAGCTTCGCCGAGCAGCAGGATGCCGCCGATCCCCTTGCGCTGCTGCGCGCCGAGTTTTTCATTCCACAACGCGAGCACGGTGGCGACAGCATTTATCTGTGCGGTCATTCGCTCGGCCTGCAGCCACGTGGTGTGGCGCGCGTGGTGGATGAAGAGCTGAAGCATTGGGCGGAACTGGCGGTCGAAGGTCATTTCGCGTCCCCGCGTCCGTGGCTGCCGTATCACGAACAGCTGACCCGCTCGCTCGCCAACCTTGCCGGCGCGCAGCCGCTCGAAGTCGTCGCGATGAATTCGCTGACGGTGAATCTGCATCTGATGTTCGCGACTTTCTATCGGCCGCGTCCGGGGCGCGAGGCCATTCTGATCGAGCAAACGGCGTTCCCCTCGGATCAGTATGCCGTCGCCTCGCAGATCAAGTTTCACGGTTTCGATCCGAAGACGGCACTGATCGAGATCGGGCCGCGTGCGGGTGAAACCGCACTGCGCACCGAAGACATTTGTTCGCTGATCGAACGCGAAGGTCAGCGCATCGCGACCGTGATGTTGTCGGGCGTGCAATACCTGACAGGCCAGCGATTCGACATCGAAGCGATCACCCGTTGCGCCCGCCGTCAGGGATGCACCGTCGGCTTCGATCTGGCGCATGCCATCGGCAACGTGCCCTTGCGCCTGCACGACTGGGACGTCGATTTCGCGGTCTGGTGCAGTTACAAATATTTGAATGCCGGCCCCGGCGCGATCGGCGGCTGTTTCGTACACGAACGGCACGCTCGCTCGGTGGACCTGCCCCGCTTCGCGGGCTGGTGGGGTCACGACAAGCAGAGCCGGTTTCAGATGCCATCCACGTTTCAACCGATCGCAGGCGCGGAAGGCTGGCAGCTGTCGAACCCACCGATTCTCGCGGCCGCGCCGTTGCTGGCTTCGTTGCCGCTGTTCGACAAAGCCGGGATGAACGAGTTGCGAGCGAAGTCGCTGCGACTGACGGGGTATCTGCAATCGTTACTTGAAGCACGGCTGTCCCAATCCCTCACCATCACCACCCCGCGCGACCCCGAGGCGCGCGGCTGCCAGCTTTCGATTCGTTTGCATCGTTCAGCCGCGGCAGCACGGGCCGCGTTCGATGCGCTCGCGGCCCAAGGTGTGTTTTGCGACTGGCGTGAGCCGGACATCATTCGCGTCGCCCCGGTGCCGCTCTACAATTCGTTTCTCGATGTGTGGCAATTCGTCGCCGCGCTGGAGCGAGCGCTGCAATGAGCGTTGGTGGACGTAACGAATCGATAACCGTCGTCGGCGCGGGGCTCTCGGGCACGCTGCTGTCCATCATCCTGGCTCGTCGCGGTCACCGCGTGCGTTTGTATGAACGCCAAGACGATATGCGACGGGTCCTCGTCGACGCGGGTCGCTCCATCAATCTCGCTCTCGCGGCGCGGGGCATTCGGGCTCTTGAGCTCGCCGGCGTGATGGAGCAAGTGAAGCCTGAGCTGGTGCCCCTGCCCGGCCGCATGCTGCACGACCTGAGCGGCGGACTGACGTTTGTTCCTTATGGCCAGCGCCCCGAGGAAGTCATCTATTCCGTGTCTCGGCCCGGCTTGAACTGCATTCTGCTCGATGCCGCCGAGCGGGCCGGTGTCGAACTGCTGTTTCGTCATCCTGCCGTCGGTGCGGACTTCGCACGCAAGCAGGTGAAGTTCCAGGATCCATCCGGTCGACCTCATGAGATCGCCATGGAACGCGTGTTCGCGACCGATGGTGCCGGCTCGATAGTGCGCCGGACGATGGTGGACCAGCTCGGTATCGCCTGCACCGAAGATCTGCTCAAGCACGGCTACAAGGAACTGACGCTGCCGCCGTTTCCGAACGGTCAGCCCCGTATCGCCAAACACGCCCTGCACATCTGGCCGCGCGGCGGCTTCATGCTCATCGCGCTGCCGAACATCGACGGCAGCTTCACAGTCACGTTGTTCCTGCCGCTGCAGGGCCCCGACAGCTTCGAGACGCTCACGACACCCGCGACCATCGAAGCGTTCTTCGCCACTCACTTCCCCGAAGTGCGACAGTTGATGCCGGATCTGGCTGCGGAGTTCCTCCAGCACCCGACTGGTATCATGGGCACGGTGCGTTGCGAGCGATGGTCCTTCGAAGATCGTTTGTTACTCATCGGCGACGCCGCGCACGCCATCACGCCGTTCCACGGCCAGGGCATGAATTGTTGCTTCGAGGACTGCCGCGAGCTCGACGCACTTCTCACCGGCAGTGACGATTGGGCGCGCAGCTTCCTCGAGTTCGAAACTACGCGTCGACCGAACACCCACGCCATCGCCGACATGGCCATCGAGAACTATCTGGAAATGCGCGATACGGTGCGCGATCCGAAGTTCCATTTGCACAAGGCCCTGTCGCTCGAGCTGGAGCGCCGTCATCCGACGCGCTTCGTGCCGCGCTATTCCATGGTCATGTTTCGTGACGACATTCCCTATTCCGTCGCCTACGAGCGCGGCCGCATTCAAAGCGAAATCCTGTTCGCGCTGACACAGACAACCGATACGCTTGCCGCGGTCGACTATGACGCTGCCGCACGCATGATCGAAGCGAGATTGCCGCCGCTCGCTGGCTGACCTCGAAAACGTCAGCTGATCTGTGCCGGCGTTCGCGCGCTGGACTGTGCATTTACGTACCGGCTCTGCGCGCTTACAACAGCGCATCGGGTACGAGGTTCCAGCCATGCGCAGTCTGAATTTCCGCATCGTCAACGTGTTCACCTTCAACGGCGGCACGCTTACCGGCAATCCGCTGTGTGTCTTCGAAGACGCGAGTGGCGTGGACGCCGACGCCATGCAGGCGCTGGCGCGTCAGTTCAACTTATCCGAAACGACGTTCATCCAGCCTTCGAGCTCGGCCAATGCGCACGTGCGCATTTTCACGCCGAGTTACGAAATGCCGTTCGCCGGTCATCCCACGCTCGGCACCGCATTTGTTTGTCGCTCGCTGGGACTCGGCGGCGATCGACTGCGTCTGGAAATGAAGGCCGGCATCATTCCGGTCACAGCTTCCGGAAATCGCTGGACACTCCAGGCGAATCCACCAACCTGGCGCGCGTGCGAGGCATCGCGTGACCAGCTGGCGGCCATGCTCGGGCTCGAATCCAGCGACATCGGCGAGCGGCCGCTATGGGTGAAGGCCGGGAAGGAACAACTCGTCATTCCTTTGACCAGCGAGGCTGCGGTTCGTCGCGCCAAGCCCCGGCCCGATCTGTTCGGCGCGGTCCGTAGCGAAGATGGTCACAGCATGGCTTACATCTTTGCGCCGCCTGCTGGCGGCCGCACGCTGGCTCGCTTTTTCTTCCCCGATGGTGCCGCCATCCTCGAAGATCCCGCGACCGGCTCGGCAACCGCCAACTTCGGCGGCTGGTGGCTTGCGACCGGTCAGCCGCTGCCCTGCCAGTTGCAGATCTCACAAGGAGAGTACGTCGCTCGACCCTCGACGCTGTTCCTGAACGTCGACACCGAACGGCGCATCTTCGTCAGCGGCGATGTGGTCGAGCTCGCGCGCGGAACGCTGAACTTGTAAAACCGGAGCGGCGTTTCTGCCGCCCTCGGAGCGACGCTGTTCGGGCCGGGTTGGCTCGAGCAGCGCTATTATTCAGCCGCTCGCGCGCTGATCGTGCTCTGTTCCGGTGCAACCCTGGCATTGCCACACCCTGCTGGATTTTCAATCCCGCGCGCCCACGGATGGGAACCATCCACGGTCGCGGGACATCTACCCCTCGATACTGTAATCGTCGGCGATCACATGCGGTCGCTCGCCCCATGGTGCCCGGGTAACTCACGATGACGTCGCGCTCTACTGGTGCAGCCCTCGCCTCGCATTACGAGGACATGCCCTTCTCCCTGGTGTTGTTTCGTTATCTGTGGCCCTTCTGGCTGTTCAAGGACGCCAGCCGCGGCGATCGCATGACGCGCGCCGCCGCTTACCGCCACAACCGCAGTATGCGAATCTATCTGCCCGGTTACCTGATGAAATGGATGTTCAGTTGCGTCACCGCGTTCGCCATCACCGCTGGTTTCGGCTCGCTTTCGACGGCGCAGGCGGCGAGCGCCTCGGGCTCGCTGGATGTATTCGCCATCATCGCGGCCGGCTGGGGCATCATCTTCGCGTGCAGCGTCTGCGTGCTGTTCGTCACGACCTACATCTATTTCTACTTGAGCCGCCACGACGCGTGATGCGCGCGTTGCTGACCGCGCTGCTGCTATTCAGCGGCGGCCTGGCTTGTGCCGATCCTCCAACGCCCTACGAAACTCGCGCCGAGCACGATCCGGACGGCATCGGCAAGTTCTATCTCGGTCGCGAAATCGCGCATGTCATGGGGCCGGGTGGCGTGCCTTGGCTGGAGCGCGCGAACCGCGAGATCGAAGAGCGTCCGCAGCTGACAGTCGCCGCTCTGGAAATCCAACCCGGACAGACGGTCGCCGATCTCGGTGCGGGGTCCGGCTATTACAGCTTTCGAATTGCACCGCTGGTCGGCGAACGAGGCTCGGTGCTCGCCATCGATGTCGAGCCGCGCATGTTGAGGATCATTGCCGAGCGCGCCAAACGCGATGGCATCGACAACGTCACCACCGTGCTCGCCACCCCGAGCGATCCCAATCTCGAACCGAACAGCATCGACCTGCTGTTCATGGTCGACGTGTATCACGAGCTGGAGTTTCCTTTCGAAGTGATGACCAAGGCGCGAGAGGCTCTGAAACCGGGCGGCCGGGTCGCGCTCATCGAGTATCGCGCCGAAGATCCGGCGGTCATGATCAAGCCGGTTCACAAGATGTCGGAGCGGCAGATCATTCGGGAACTGACCGCGGCCGGCTTCCGGCATCGGAAAACCCTCCGCACCCTGCCCCTACAGCACCTGGTACTGTTCCAGAAATAGCGCTAGAAATCAGTTAGTCTTGCCCGAAATCGGGCAGGATTGTTGGGAAATGGCACAGCAGCCGGCAGACTTCGCCTCCGCATCGGACTCGAAGGAGGCACAAGACGACATGGGCGAGTTGGTCGAGTATCTGGCCCGCTCCAGTCGCCTCACGCCTCAGGAAGCGGCCCGACTGGTCAACGAGGTCCTGGCATTCATGAGCGAAATGCCCGAGGACTTCATCCGCCGCCGCCACCTCGCCTTGCAAGCTCAGGGCCTTTCGAACCGTGCCATCTATCTGCAGATCAGCGACGAGCTGGCGAGGCGACGCTTTCGCGCGCCCGAGTACAGCGAGCGGCAGATCCGCAGAATCATTTACGGATGACGGAAGGGTTTCATCATGTGCGGCATCGTCGGTTACATCGGCAAGCGCGAAGCGGCGCCGATTCTCGTTGAGGGTCTGCGACGGCTGGAATATCGCGGCTACGATTCGGCCGGCATCGCCTGCGCGCGCAACGAGAAGCTCACGGTGTTCAAGAGCAAGGGCAAAGTGCGCGACCTCGAGCGCGCCTTGCCGGAGCGACTGAAAGGTTCGACGGGCATAGCGCACACACGCTGGGCCACGCACGGTGAGCCGAGCGATCGGAATGCGCATCCGCATACCGATACCAGCGAACGTTTCGCCATCGTTCACAACGGCATCGTCGAGAATGCCGCGCAGCTGCGCGCCAAACTTCAAGCCAGCGGCGTGACATTCCGTTCGGAGACGGATTCGGAAGTGTTGGCGCACTTGATTGCCGCCATGCCGGCCGACAGCCTCGAAGGCCGGGTTCGCGGCGCGCTACGCCTCGTTACAGGCACGTACGGACTGGCCGTCATCGACGCCGAGCGACCTGAAACGATCGTGGTCGCACGCAATGGCAGCCCGGTCGTGCTCGGCATCGGCGAACGCGAAATGTTTGTAGCGTCCGATCCTTCCGCGCTCGTGCGCCATACACAAAGCGTCGTGCACCTGGACGACGGCGAAGTCGCGGTCGTTCGCGCCGATGGCTTCGAGACGTCCACGCTCGATGGCGGCGCCACCGCCAAGAAACCCTCGACGATTCCCTTCACCGATGAATCCTTCGACAAAGAAGGCTACTCGCACTACATGCGCAAGGAGATCGCAGAGCAGCCCGAATCGATCCGTCGAACGTTGAGCGGCCGGCTGGACACGCGCTTCCAGACGACTCACATCGGTGGTTTGGAAATGGCAGCGCGCGAACTGCTCGAAATCCGTCGGGTGAAAATTCTCGGCTGCGGCTCGGCGTACATCGCGGGGTGCTTCGGCGCGCATCTGATCGAGCAAATGGCTCGCGTGCCGGCGCATGCGGAGCCGGCGTCCGAGTTTCGTTATCGCAATCCAGTGATCGAGCAGGACACGCTATACATCGCGGTGTCGCAGTCCGGAGAGACGTTCGACACGCTCGCGGCCGTGCAAGAAGTGAAACGTAAGGGCGGTCGTGTGTTGGGTATCGTCAACGTGGTGGGCAGCACGATCGCTCGCGAGTGTGGACGCGGCATCTACTTGCACTCCGGGCCGGAGATCGCGGTGGTGTCGACCAAGACCTTCACCTCGACCGCCGTCGCTTTCGCGCTGCTCGCGATCCATCTCGGCCGCATTCGCGACATGTCCACGGCGCACGGCGCTCGCCTGCTCAAAGCGTTGGAAGCGTTGCCGGCGCAGGTGGACGAAATCCTTGCGATGGAGCCACGCATTGCCAAATTAGCGAAGGAGCTCGCGAGTCACGAGAGTGCCTATTTCGTCGGGCGCGCTGCCGGTTATCCGGTCGCGATGGAAGGCGCGTTGAAGCTGAAGGAGATCAGCTATATCCACGCCGAGGCTTATCCCGCCTCCGAGCTGAAACACGGTCCGCTCGCGCTGATCAGCCCGGAGACGCCGACCGTAGTGATCATGCCGCGAGATGATCTGTTCCCGAAGAATGTCTCCACGCTCGAAGAAATTCGCGCCCGCAGCGGCCCGATCTACGCCATCACTCACCGCGGCGATCCTTTGCCCGTCGCGCTCAACGGCATGATCGAAGTGCCGAAGTCCGAGCCCGAACTCGACCCGATACTGCTGAACATTCCCTTGCAACTGCTCGCCTATCACGTCGCGCTGAGCAAGGATCGGAACATCGACCAGCCCAGGAATCTGGCGAAATCGGTCACGGTGGAGTGAGACCCAACCGACATCGCAACTTTGCACTGCGCGGCTTCAACTCACCGTAGCAGGATATTTTTGGCGGCATGCTCGATGAGGCCCGCTCGGGCTTCATTCGTTCAGAAGCAGACTTTGTTTCTTCCGGTCCGCTTCGCTTTGTACAGCATGTCGTCCGCGCTCTTGTATAGCTCGGCGAGCGACATGCTTTCCCGGAGCGAGCCGACACCGACCGAAATCGTCACGCGAATATTCTTGTCCTCGGCCACGAAGGCGTGCGCCTCGACGAGCGAGCGCAGTTCCTCGCCGATCTTCGCGGCGTTGTGAAGCGACGTCTCGGGCAGGATGACGCAGAACTCCTCGCCGCCGTACCGACCCAGCCGGTCGCTGGGACGCAAGCGTCGCTGCAAGATGCCAGCGAGACCGCGAAGGACGGAGTCGCCGGTGAGATGACCGTGCGTGTCGTTGATGCTTTTGAAATGATCGATGTCGAGCATCAGCACGGACAGGTCGCGGCCATGCCGGCGGGCGCGAGGAATCTCTTCTTCGAGCAGCGAGTCGAGCCGCTTGCGATTGGCGAGATCGGTCAGACCGTCGGTGACGGCCATGCGATGAATGATCTCGTGATATTGCAGCTCGATGTCCGAGCCGGACAGATATTTGAAAATGGTGTCGCCGATCTTCAGACGATCGCCCCGCTGCAGCTGGCGCTCGCGAACGGTATGGACGTCGTCGTTGATGAAAGTGCCGTTGGTGGACACGAGGTCCACGACGAACAGATTGCCGCCCCGTTGCTCCAGCCGGGCATGCCGGCGGGACACGCAGTCGCTCGGTAGGACGATATCATTGTCACGACCGCGCCCGACCGTGGTCTCGGACTTCTCCAAGACATAACGCCGACCCAGATCGGCATGCACGGGCGCATGAATTACGACCAGGCACGCCTCACCGGGCCGCCTGACGCGCAGCTCATCGAGCCCCGTGACCCGGGTTTGTACGTCGTAATCGTGGTCCACGGCGCGCACGATACTGTGGGCAGCAAGGAAAGGTCCAGCGAGCGCCGACCGCCCATCTGACGAACGGCCACCCCGGGTACATGGATGTATCCCGCCGCCACAGGCGGCGGCTAGAGGCAAAAGTCCCGCCTTTTGCCGACTCGCACGAGGGTCGCGGCACGATGCCCAATCCCTCGTTAAAAATTGAATCCGGGTTTATGGGGCAGCAGTCCGCGCACTTCGCTGTCCTTCAGCTCGCGCCACTGCCCGATCTTGAGACCGTCCAATGTCAAATTGATGATCCGCACGCGTTGTAGCCGCAACACTTTATAGCCGAAGAACGAGCACATCCGCCGGATCTGGCGGTTCAGCCCCTGGGTCAGCACGATCCGGAAGGTGGCCGGCGCGACCCGCGTGACTTTGCAGGGCCGGGTCACGGTGCCGAGAATCCGCACCCCGCTCGCCATGCCATTGAGGAAGATCTCGGTCACCGGCCGGTCGACCGTCACGACATATTCCTTCTCGTGGGCGTTCTCCACGCGCAGGATCTCGTTGACGATGTCACCGTTGTTGGTCAGCAGGATCAATCCTTCGGATTCCTTGTCCAGCCGCCCGATCGGAAAGATGCGCTCGCGATAATTGACGAAGTCGGTGATGTTGCCGGGAATCTCGCGGTCGGTGGTGCAGATGACGCCGACCGGTTTGTTGAGCGCGATATAGACATGCTTCTGCTCGCCGCTGACCGGCTTGCCGTCGACGCAGACGACGTCGCCTTCCTTGACCTGAGTGCCGAGCGTCGCGACCACGCCGTTGATCGTCACCCGCCCTGCTTCGATCCGTGCATCAGCTTCGCGGCGCGAGCACAGTCCCGTCTCGCTGATGAATTTGTTCAGCCGCATGTCACGTCAGGCGGACGGGATGAACTCGTCGTCACCCTGGTGCTCGCGCTCGAACTTCAAGAACTCGTGATAGCCGCAACGATTGCCGTACGGATACTTGCGACACACGTTCGGCCGCGCCTCATACACCGTGCAACGACGCTCGTCGGTGTCGAAGAAGCGGCAGATCGTCTTGTAGATGTGATCTTTCTGATGCCGCAGGATCTGCTCGTCCACTTCCTTGGTCTTGTAGTTGTAGGTGAACTTCCGTTTGGCATCCTCGTGCGACAAGCCGAAATGCTTGGCGAGGCGCGCGATATCGTGCTCGCTCACTGCGATGCGCGAGTGGCTGCAGCAGTACCCCGGACAGGTCGCGCAGTTGTAACGTATCTTGGTCGTCATGGAGCGACCCTCTCCAGCGTGCTGAAGGTGAAGGCGTGGGCGTGGCGTTCGTCCGCGGGATGATACTCCTTCGCCACCTCGCGCCACTGCCGTGCCTTCAACTCAGGAAACAGCACATCGCCCTCGACTTCGGCGTGCACACGTGTGAGATGGATGACCTGGACTCGCGGAAGAACCTGTCGGTAGATATCGGCGCCGCCGACGATGACGATCTCCGACGCCGGCTCCGCAGCGGCTATCGCCGCATCGATCGAAGTCACGACCGTGCAGCCGGGAATCTCCAGCCGCGGCTGACGCGAGATCACGATGTTCAGTCGTCCGGGCAGCGGACGCCCGATGGAATCGAACGTCTTGCGCCCCATCGCGATGGGCTTGCCCAGACTCAGGGCCTTGAAACGTTTCAAATCGTCGGGCAGCCGCCAGGGCAGCTGATTACCGCTGCCGATGACGCCGTTGTCGGCCACTGCGACGATGATTGAGAGCATGAAGTGACTGCCGGCTCGTGAGCTGTCCTGAAGGCGGCGCGCGGTCAGCGCTTTTTCGCCTTCTTTTTGGCCTGTTTCTTCGCCTTGGCGTCGCGCAGATCGGTCGGCTCCTTGTCCAGCATGGTGCCGCGGCATTTCTTGGCGCCGCAGCGGCAGGCGTACAACGCCAGCTCGGCCGGATCGTCGGTGCTCTCCCACGTAAGCTGATAGTCGTACCCCAGCTCTTCGCCCGGCTTGATATTGCGGATCGCGTCGATGAACACGCGGCTGTTCTCGATCACCGTCTCGCAATTGGGATTGCAGCTGTGATTGATGAAGCGCGCGTCATTGCCGTCGACGCCGGCATCGATCACGGTGCGATTGCTGGCGATGAACAGGAACGTGTGACCATCATCGTCGCCCTTCTGCTCGTAGCGGGCATCGGCCTCGGCGTGAGAGATGCGCTCGCCGAGGTACTCGAGAATGCGCGTACCTTTCTTGATCGGCGCGACCGCATAGACACCGCGGCCATGAATGGTCGAATTACGGGCTTCGACCAACGGCGAGCTCGCCAGCGACACCGCTTTCTTGCGGGCCGGCTTGCGAGCCGGTCGACGCGCGCGGGTCACCGACTTCTTCTGCGGGCTGCGGGTGGATTTGCTGGACGCGCGCGTGCGCGACTCGGAGCGACGGTTCTTCGTGGCCATTTAGACAGCGATGGGCGCTTTGATGGAAGGATGAGCCTGGTAATCGACGATCTGAAAATCGTCGTACTCGTATTCGAAGATCGACGGCGGCTTGCGCTTGATGACGAGCTTCGGCAGTGGAAACGGCTCGCGGCGCAATTGTTCGTCGGCCTGATCGAGATGATTCAGATACAGATGACAATCGCCGCCGGTCCAGATGAACTCGCCGGGTTCCAGATCGCACTGCTGCGCGAACATGTGCGTCAGCAGCGCATAAGAGGCGATATTGAACGGCACCCCGAGGAACACATCGGCGCTGCGCTGATAGAGCTGGCAGGAGAGCTTGCCGTCGCCCACCCAGAACTGAAACAACGCGTGGCAGGGAGTCAGAGACATCTGCTCCAGCTCGCCTACGTTCCAGGCATTGACGATGATGCGGCGGGAATCGGGATTGCGGCGGATCAGATCGAGCGTGCGGCTGATCTGGTCGATGGTCTTGCCGTCCGGGCCCGGCCACGAGCGCCACTGCTTGCCATAGATCGGGCCGAGCTCACCGTTCTCATCGGCCCACTCGTCCCAGATCGACACGCCGTGGTCGTGCAGATATTTGACGTTGGTGTCGCCCTTCAGGAACCACAGCAACTCATAGATGATGGATTTGAGGTGCAGCTTCTTGGTCGTGACCAGCGGAAAGCCCTGGCTCAGATCGAAGCGCGTCTGATGGCCGAAGACGGACAGCGTGCCGGTGCCGGTGCGATCGGTCTTGCGCAGACCGTGCTCGCGAATCTGCCGGAGCAGCTGCAGGTACTGGATCATGACGCGGTCGCGAGCTGCTTGGCGCCGTAGTTTCCACTCGCCTGCTGGCTGCGATATGCCCAGGCCATCAGGATGGCGCCGAACACGATCATCGGCAGCGACAGGATCTGACCCATGGTGACCCAATTGAACAGCAGGTAGCCCCGATTCTCATCGGGCACGCGCACGAACTCCACGAGGAATCGGCACACGCCGTACACGATCAGGAACAAACCGGAAGGCGCCAATCTCGGACGTGGCGTGCGAGTGAACAGCCACAGCACGACGAACAAGAACAGCCCTTCCAGCAAGCCTTCGTACAGCTGCGACGCATGGACATGCAGCACGCACGGATCGATGCCGAAGCGCTGGCACAGGCGCTGCGCTTCGGCGGCTTGCACGGGATAGAGAGGCGCCGGGTCGACGGTGAATCCCCAAGGCACGTCCGTGGGCTTGCCCCACAACTCGCCGTTGATGAAGTTACCGATGCGGCCGGCGAAGATGCCCAGGCCGGGCAGTGGCGCGAGAAAGTCGAGCACGTCGGCAAAGCGGCGCTGCCGTTGGCGAGCGAATACCAGCACCGCGATGATCACGCCGATCAAGCCGCCGTGGAACGACATGCCGCCTTCCCAGATACGGATGATGGTGAGCGGGTCCGCCATCACCTGTTCGCCGCCATAGAACAGGATCCAGCCCAGCCGGCCGCCGAGAATCACGCCGATGGCGGCGAAGAAAATCAGATCGTCGACCTCGGTCGCTTGCCAGGTCGAATCGGGGCGCGCCGCCCGCCGGCGGGCCAGCCACCACGCGGCCGCGAAGCCAATGACATACATGAGCCCATACCAGCGCACGGCCAGCGGGCCCACCGAGAAAATGATCGGGTCGATCGCGGGGTAGGGAATCATGATCGGTGCGAGTATACCAATGCCGCCATTCGATACTTCGCCCGTCTGCGGCGCTTCAGTCGGTCACGACCCGGCAGAAATACGCCTTCAGGTAGCGCGTCTCGGGAATCGCGGGGTGGATCGGATGATCCGGCGCCTGCCCCCCGACTTCGACGACCTGCGCGAACCGACCCAGATGACGCGCGCCCCGCTGGATCGCGGTCAGCAGGTGCTCCGGCTCCAGGTGATACGAGCAGGAGCACGACACCAGGATGCCGTCCTTGTCCAGCAACTGCATGGCGAGCTGATTGAGCCGTTTGTACGCCGCCTCGCCCTTGGGCACATCTTTCTTGCGCTTGATGAACGCCGGCGGATCGATCACCACCACGTCGAAGCGACGACCCTCGGCGTGCAGCTTCTCCATCGCGTCGAATGCATCGCCCTTGATCACCGCAGGCTTCAGGCCGTTGGCCGCCGCGCTCGCCTGTAATTGCTCCAGAGCGGACGCGGACGAATCCACGCAAGTGACTTCGGTCGCGCCGGCCTTGAGCGCCCCCAATCCCCAGGCGCCGAGATAGCTGAAAACATCCAGCACGCGCGCGCCGCCGACGTATTTGCGCAAGGCCAGGCGATTCGCCGCCTGATCGAAGAACCAGCCGGTTTTCTGGCCGCTGCCCAGCGGCACCTGGAAGCCCACGCCGCCCTCTTCCACGACCACGGATGCGGGTGCCTCCCCGAACACAGTTTCGACGTAATGCGGAAGCCCTTCCAGATCGCGCACACCCGCGTCGTTCTTCCACACCAGCGCCGACGGATCGATGACTTTTTTCACCGCCGTTTCGATCTGCGGCCGCAACGCTTCCATGCCCGCGGTGGCGATCTGGCCGACGATCACGTCGCCGAATCGATCCAACACCAGGCCGGGCAGCGCATCGGATTCGCCGTACACCAGCCGATAAAACGGTTTGTCATAGAGCGAGCGCCGCAGCGATTGCGCCACCTGGAGCCGATGCACGATGAGCGACTTGTCGGGCGCGTGCTGCGGGCTCCGACCCAGGATTCGCGCGCTGATCAGCGAATGCGGATTCACATAGGCATAGCCCAGGAATTTGTCGCGATCGGAGATCACTCGACACAACGCGCCCGGCTTGAACGCCGTGAGCGGCGTGCGCGCCGTGTCGACTTCGTTGGAAAACACCCACAGGTGGCCAGCGGCGAGACGACGATCCTCGCCCCGCTTCAAGCGCAACTCCGGCAGCTCGGCGGGCGTAGAGGACGTGGGGGTCGGTGTATCGGGGGAGGTGTTCATTTAAAGTGGGCGCATTCTATGCACGATTCAACACATCGCAACCGTCTCGCTCGCGAGACGAGCCCGTATCTGCTGCAACACGCCGCCAATCCGGTCGACTGGTACCCCTGGGGCGAAGAGGCGCTGGCGCTCGCCCGGCGCGAGAACAAGCCCATTCTACTGTCGATCGGCTACTCCGCGTGCCACTGGTGCCACGTCATGGCGCACGAGTCGTTCGAGGATCCGGCCAGCGCCGCGGTGATGAACGAGCTGTTCGTGAACATCAAGGTCGATCGCGAGGAGCGGCCCGACCTGGATCGCATCTACCAGATCGCGCAGCAGATGCTCACCCAGCGCGGCGGCGGCTGGCCGCTAACGATGTTTCTGTCGCCACGCGACCAGCGCCCCTTCTTCGGCGGCACGTACTTTCCCAAGGAAGCGCGCCACGGCCTGCCTGCGTTCACCGACCTGTTGAAACGCGTGGCTCAGTTCTACCGCGAGCGTGCCGACGACATCGCGCAGCAGAGCGAAGCGTTACAACAAGCGTTCGATCAGCTGCACTCGCCGCCGGCGTCGGGCGGCACGCCATTGACGTTCGTGCCGGCCCACGCCGCTCGCGAGCAACTCGCCGGCGCCTTCGACCCTGAATTCGGCGGCTTCGGTGGCGCGCCGAAATTCCCTCATCCAACCAACATCGAGTTCTTGTTACGTCAGTGGCGGGCGACGGCGGGTGCCGAAGAACCGGATCTGCACTCGCTTTACATGGCGACGCTGACGCTCAAGCGCATGGCCGATGGCGGCATCTACGATCATCTCGGCGGCGGCTTCGCGCGCTACAGCGTCGATGCTTACTGGATGATCCCGCACTTCGAAAAGATGCTGTACGACAACGGACAACTGCTGCGTGTGTATGCGCACGCCGCGTTGGCGACCGGTGAGCCGTTGTTCAGCCGGATCGCGGGAGAAACCGCCGACTGGATGATTCGTGACATGCAAGCTCCCGAGGGCGGCTTCCGCTCGGCGCTCGATGCCGACTCCGAAGGTCATGAAGGTAAGTTCTACGTGTGGCAGCCGACGGAAGTGTCGCGACTGCTCGACGCGGACGATTACGCCGTGTTCGCTCGGCATTTCGGTCTCGATCGCCCGGCCAACTTCGAAGGGCAAGACTGGCATCTGCACGTGTTTCGTTCGGAAGACGATATCGCCGGCGAACTGGGCATCGAGCCCGCGCAAGTCGCCAAACGCCTCGAGCATGCGCGGCGCGTTCTGCTCGAAGCGCGCAATCGCCGGGTCTGGCCGGGGCGCGACGACAAAGTGCTGACCTCGTGGAACGGTCTGGCGATCGGCGGTCTCGCTGTCGCAGCTCGTGCATTACGTCGGCCCGACCTGGCCGACGCCGCGGTCCGCGCCGTCGATTTCATTCGTCAGCAATGCTGGCGCGAGAGCCGACTGCTCGCGACCTACAAGGACGGACGGGCCCGATTCGCCGCTTATCTCGACGACTACGCATTCCTGCTCGATGGCGTGCTGGAGTTATTGCAAACACGCTGGCGTAGCGAGGATCTGAAATTCGCGACCGAATTGGCCGAGGCGCTATTGACGCACTTCGAAGATCGCGAGTCCGGCGGGTTCTTTTTCACCGCGGACGATCACGAGCAGCTCATGCATCGCTCGCGCTCGTTCAGCGACGAAGCCCTCCCCGCGGGCAACGCCATCGCGGCTCAGGCGCTCACTCGACTGGGTCTTTTGCTGGGCGAGACCCGATTTCTCGATGCGGCGGCAAGAACGCTACGCGCCGCTTGGCCTGCCTTGCAGCACTATCCACACGCTCACACTGCCCTGCTGGTCGCGCTCGAGGAGCATCTGGAGCCGCCCGAGATCGTCATCGTGCGTGGCGAGCACAAAGAAGCCGAGAGTTGGCGTGACGAGCTGGCGAGGGTCTACGCGCCGAGACGGCTGGTGTTCGCGATCGGATCGGACGTGGTCGGGCTGCCAACTGCAATCGCGGATAAGAAACCTTTGCCGGAGACCGCGGCGTACGTGTGTCGCGGGATGACGTGCTCGGCGCCGGTACGTTCGCTCTCCGCGCTGGTCGCGCTGACGCGCAGTTGAGCGTTATTTCTTTTCCTTGGCGCGCTTCTTCACCTGCTTCATGTGGCGGGAGCGCTCGATGCCGGCCATTTGTTTGGCGCGCGCCGACTCGATCGCCGCGTTGAGCGCGCGCTCGCCCCAGATCTTCAGCTGCTCGGCGTCGTTGATCACGTCCTGCGGCACTTCGTGATGATCGGTGGTGAGATCGAATGCGTTCGGATAGGGCTTGAACTGCGGCATGCCCCGAGCGACGTAATCGTCGAGATTGCTTTTATCCGTGTGCAGGTACAGCTTCTCGCCCATCACGATGGCGAGCAAACGGTCGTCGATGAACACACCGACGCCGCCGAAAATCGCACGACTGGAT
Organism: Pseudomonadota bacterium; assembly: GCA_023391815.1. Lineage (GTDB taxonomy): Bacteria > Pseudomonadota > Gammaproteobacteria > Steroidobacterales > Steroidobacteraceae > Steroidobacter. The sequence goes on along the minus strand of JAEWAF010000091.1, from coordinate 5,251 downwards.
ATTCGCCCGAGCGGCGCGAGTTGTTCTGCGACGTAACTGGCCAGGCTCGACTTGACCCGCATGATCGAGCTACTCACTGAATGCTTCCAAGCAGCGCAGAGTTTACATCGCGAACCTCTACTGTAAACCCGCGATCGTCACTAACTGGCGACACTGTGCACCAGTCGACAACAAGCTGTGGGGAAAACCGCCGAAAACGGCGGCAGTGGGCGCGGAAAAAGTTATACGTCGGCGCCGAGGCGGACGAGCTGCTGGCGAATTAAGTCACGCAACGGCGCGTGCACCCCGACATCGAACGCGGGCGCTTGCTGCCAGTCATAACCCCAAGGGTTGGCCGTGCGCATGGCTTCGGGCTCATCGACGAAGCGCGGATGCACGTGAGCATGCAATGCCGGCTCGACGTTGCCGAAGATCGCGTAATTGATCCGCAGGGCTCCGGTTGCGGCCAGCACTGCGTCGCCCAGCAGGCCGAGCTCGGAAAGGAACAAATCGCGCTCGGCCGGCTTCAGCGCATTCAGATGCGGCACGACCGGATCGGGCAGCAGCAGACAATAGCCGGTGAGCACCTGGCGCTGGCCCATCACGGCCCATCCCGACCGCAGCCGCGCGACCACGGAAGGATCGTTGCCGGCGCGACAGCTCTCGACCAGACGATGAATGGCTGTGCTCATTTGCGGAACACGAAATAAACCGCGCCCATCATGCACAGCGCGGCCCACAGGTAATCGAGCTTGAGCGGCTGTCGCATGTACAACATCACGAACGGCACGAACACCGTCAGCGTGATCACTTCCTGCAAGATCTTCAGCTGCGGCAAGGTCAGCACGGTGTAGCCGATGCGATTCGCCGGAACCTGCAACAAATATTCGAACAACGCGATGCCCCAGCTGACCAGCGCCGCCACGATCCAGGGCTTTTGATTCAGCTCCTTCAGGTGCGCGTACCACGCAAACGTCATGAAGACGTTCGACATGGTGAGCAACAGGATGGCGCGAAGGACCGGGCTCATGCGGGTTCGATCGGCGCTGGGGGCACGTCGATCCTGCGCAGGCATGGCGGTGACGCGGCGGTGTCCCGCCGTAACACGAAGTCGAACTCGTCGACTCGCGTGCACAAATCGAAATCGCGCTCAGGTGCCCAGTCGCACGCGAGATCGAAGAACTTCACCGCGCTCGATGCCTTTCGTAGCTGTTCGCGAATGCCAGCCACGGGCATCGGCTCGCCGAGCAAGCGGGATCGCAGCAGCTCGGCGCAGAGGTCATCTTCGTCGCAGTTCTCGCGCGCCTCGTGCCCCATGCGCACCAGCGTCACGACCTCGGGTTGTAGCGCCTGCAGATAGCGAACGATGGCTCCGGCGTTCACCAACGCGCCAGTGATCGTCTCCACGGAGGACGGCACGCTCGTAAGACCCTGCGTCCCGGCGTGCGTCGTATGAATGATGGTGCGGCCCGCGACCTCGATCTTTTCCAAATCAGCAGGCGAATTGCCGCAGTCGAATCCGGGTAACGGGCGCGCGTGGCGCTCACCGATCAGCAACCAGTCCGGATGCTCGCGCTTGAGCTCGCGCGCGTAATCGACTTCGGCGACGGGAATGACGGTCGCCGCGCCACGCGAGAACGCGTACGCGGCGACCGAAAACGCTCGGAACACATCGATGACGACGGCGACGCCCTGCGCGGACTGCGCACCGGCGACGTGATCTACGACCGTGACCTGCAAGCGGCGACCTCGTTCAGGCCGCCGCGCTCAGGCAGCGCGGCCTCGACCGCCGGCAGCTTTGCGCTGCAGACGAACCACACGCCGCGCGTCGGCGGTCTCGTTCATCACGACGACCTTGGCGCGCTTGAAGAAGTTGAAGTCGGTGGCGCTGGCCCAGGTGTAGGCCCCCATCATGCGGCCCACGACCAGGTCGCCCACTTCCAGCTCCGGCAGCATGATGCATTCGTCGATCACGTCGATGGAGTCGCAGGTCGGACCCGCGAGCACGCTCTCGTGCAGCTCCCCACCTTCGCGCAGCACCGACACCGGATACTTGGCGTGGTCGAACATCTGACCGCTGTACGAGCCGTACACGCCGTCGTCCAGGTAATACCACCAGCGACCGTCGCGCTTGGCCTTGCCCATCACCGACGACACGGCGATCGCGGCCGGCGCGGCGATGTAGCGGCCCGGCTCGGCGATCACGCGGACGTGCGGCGGCAACTTGGCGAGCGCGGCACGGATCGGGCGGCAGAATTCGTCGATCGGCGTGACGCTGTCGTTGTACGCGACCGGGTAGCCGCCACCGATGTCGAGCACGTCGAGCGACGGCAGCCCCGCCAGCACGGCTTCCGCCATGATGTTGGTGCACGCATGTATGGCTTCGACGTACTTCGCGGGGTCGGTCGCCTGAGAGCCGACGTGAAACGACAGACCTTTCACGCGCACGCCGAGGCGACGCGCCTGTTCGATCATTCCGAGCACGGCGCCCGGCTCGCAGCCGAACTTCTTCGACAGATCGACCACGGCGTTCGGGCTGCGGAATGACACTCGGATCAGCAGCTCGGCACGCTTGCGATAGCGCACGAACTTCTTCAGCTCTTCCGGATTGTCCGCGACGAACGTGGTGACGCCGTAACGGAGCGCATCACGGATGTCGCTGTCACGCTTGATCGGGTGAGTGTGAATGCAACGGCTCGGAGCAATGCCCTGCTGCTTCACCAACTCGACTTCGCCGGTGGTGGCGAGGTCGAAATAAGCACCTTCGTCACGCAAGCACGAGACGACCGCGGCGTGCGGCAGCGGCTTGAGCGCGTAGTGAAGGTCGACACCGGGCAGCGCGGCCTTGAGCGCGCGGTACTGGCGACGCACCTGCTCGCAGTCCACCACCAGCAGGGGCGAACCGAAACGGGCGACCAGCGCACGGATTTCGGTTTCCGTCAGCGTGGTGGAATCGAAGGAGTGGGCCGGAGAAACGGCGAGTGACTGCTTGGCTGCGCGGGGCAACACCTGTTGGGCACCTCTCAAAAGCTGCGAACACTTAACCAACCAACAAGAGCGACAGATTTTCTGAACGTCTGAAGCTCTCACAAGTTCTGGTCGAGCGGCACTGCAGCTTACGCGTGGTGCTCTCTTACACAGGCCGGCGCGAAATTTAGCAAAAATGTCCGGCGATGCAAGAAGCGCGTCACAGTTTTTATCCCCGCGGGCGAAAAAAATCTCGGACGCGCGAACTGCGGCACGGGCACGTGAACCTCTCGCTGGCTCTCCTTACGTAAGAAACGCGGAGTTGGATTCACCACATGACTGCATCGACAGACACGCGCAGAGAGCTGGACGCGCTGCTGAAAAGCCGTGTGCCGCTGATCGTCATCGAAACGCGCGACGAGCCGCGCGCCATCGCCCTCCTCGCCTCGCTGGCGCCCCAGCTCGCGAGCAAGGTGCATACGCCGCTGTTTCAGTGGACTGTCACGGACGGTTTGCGTCGGATCGATCTAAGTTTGGTCACTCCGCCGCAACACAATGACGATCCGACCGCGTTGCTGAAAGGCGTGCGCGCGGCGGCAACTGGCGGCGTGTACGTCCTGCTCGACTTCCATCCATTTCTCGCCGATCCGGTGAACGTGCGACTGCTGAAGGACATCTGTCAGGACTACGACCGCGTCGCTCGCACCGTCGTGCTGATCAGTCATGAGATCCAACTTCCGCGCGAGCTGGATCACTTGTGCGCTCGGCTCACGCTCGCGTTTCCGGATCGAAACGAGCGTCTCGGCATCGTCGAGCGCGTCGCCTCGGAGTGGACACGAACTTACGGTCAACGTGTAAAGACAGATCGCAAGTCTCTGGAACTGCTCGTGGAAAATCTCGGCGGACTGTCCACCGGCGACACCGAGCGACTGGCGCGCAAAGTCATCTTCGACGACGGCGCGCTGCTGCCGACGGATCTGCCGGCAGTGATGCAGGCGAAATATCAATTGTTGAACCGCGGCGGCGTGCTCGCGTTCGAGTACGACACCGCGCAGTTCGCCGATCTCGGCGGCATGTCGCGGCTGAAAGAGTGGCTGCGATTGCGGAAACCCGCGTTCGACGGCAGCGCGCCTCAGCTCGAATCGCCCAAAGGCGTGCTGCTGCTCGGCGTGCAGGGCTGCGGGAAGAGTGTCGCGGCCAAAGCCGCGGCCGGTATCTTCGGCGTGCCGCTGCTCCGACTCGATTTCGGTGCCATCGTGAACAAATACATCGGCGAGTCGGAGCGCAACCTGCGCGAGTCCCTGGCGACCGCGGAGACGATGTCACCTTGCGTGCTGTGGATCGACGAGATCGAGAAAGGCGTGTCCGTCGGCGACAGCGACAACGGCACCTCTCGGCGCCTGCTCGGGACCTTCCTCACCTGGCTCGCGGAAAAGAAATCGCGCGTGTTCGTCGTCGCCACCGCGAACGATATTTCCGCACTCCCTCCGGAGCTGGTACGGAAGGGGCGGCTGGACGAAATTTTCTTCGTCGACCTGCCGAGCAGCGCGGTCCGCGAAGACATCTTGCGCATCCACGCCAAGAAGCGAAGCCTCACTCTCGCGGACAACCACGTGCGGCAACTGGCCACGGCGTGCGAAGGTTTCTCCGGCGCGGAAATCGAACAGGCCGTCGTGTCAGCCGTGTATGCCGCTCATGCAAGCGGCTCGCCTGCGAGCGCTCAGCACATCCTCCAAGAGATTCGCGCGACGCGCCCGCTATCGGTGACGATGGCGGAGAAGATCTCGGAGTTGCGGCTGTGGGCGGCTGAACGCACTGTTCCCGCTGCTTGAGTTCGTTGAAGAGGTTGCCCAAGGGATCAGACGCGGGGCGGCCCCGATTCGGGCGCGCGGCCACGTCAGCCGCTGAGGCTGAATTGAGCGCGATGGGCAACAGAGCTCATCGCGTGCCGGCATGCGACCGGACACGACCGCTGCGAACTCCTCCGCCCGCGCCACGCTAGGTAACACTTTGACCGGCCGACCAGCACGAACTGCGCCCCTCGGTGCCGGCCAGCGCCTGCCGCTCACCTTCCAGCGCCGATCAAAGGCCGCTGACAACTAGCCTTCCCGTCCCCCAGGCCAACCGCTGCAGCCATCCTGCACCTCTCTCACCAAACAAATGCCGCGTCCACTGCATGCCCTCCTGGGCGAAGCAAACGCCCGCGGCCCTCTTCACGCTCGCCGCGCCAGGCAACCACGGCGGCCCTCTTCACTCGCTCCTGCCAACCACGCGGGCCTTCGTCACGCCTTCGACGCGGAGCAAC
>JAEWAF010000002.1 GCA_023391815.1 Pseudomonadota bacterium | reverse complement strand
GGCTGGGGCGGCGGCTTCGGCGGCGGTGGCGGATTCGGCGGTGGCGGTGGCTGGAGCGGCGGCGGTGGCGGGTTTAGCGGCGGCGGCGCGTCCGGTCGGTGGTAACGAACATGAACTTCGCCCGGCTCAATCGACACATCTTCCTGCCCCATCGCACTCTGCGTCGCGCCTTCGACGAAGCGGCGCTGAACGCCATCGAAAAGGCAATTACCGACACGGAGAAAACTCACGGCGGCGAGATTCGTATCGCGCTCGAAGCGAGCCTCGAACCCGGCGAGTTGTTCAGCGATTTGTCACCGCGCCAGCGCGCCATGCAGGTGTTTTCCCACTTGGGCGTGTGGGACACCGAGTTGAACAACGGCGTGCTGATTTACGTGCTGTGGGCCGATCGCGACGTCGAGATCGTCGCCGATCGCGGCTTCAACGGTCGGGTTAGCGCCCAGGAGTGGAGTGATGTCTGCCACCGCATGGAGCAATTGTTCAGCCAGGGCTCGCCGTCGGCCGCGGTGATCGCCGGTATTCAGGCCACGGGCGCGCTGATTTCGCGACATTTCCCGAACGCCGACCGGAATGAATTACCGGATCGGCCGGTGTTGCTGTGAGCGGACGGAAATGGAAAAACGCGGCCCGATAAGGTAAGAAGTACGCCTATGAATGCGTCGATCCGTCCCGTACTAGGCCGTCTGGTCTTGCTGGCCGCGGCCCTGGTAGCCGCCGGTTGCCAAGTCACCAAACCGGTCGAACCGCCGCCTCCGCCGCCCGCGCCACCGCCCATCGAGGCGCCGGTGGCCACGCACACTTTCCGCTTCGATCCCAAGCACGACGAAGTGGTGGGCGAGATCCAGATCACTCACGTGCAGGGCGAAGACACGCTCTCCGACATCGCACGCCGCTTCAACGTCGGCTACGAAGAGATCCTGCGCGCCAACCCCGGCGTCGATCCATGGCTGCCGGGCGTCGGTCGCGAGATCGTGGTGCCGACTCAGTTCGTGCTGCCGGACGCGCCCCGCGAAGGGCTGGTGGTAAATCTTGCCCAGCTGCGCGTCTTCTATTACCCGAAGCCCGCCAAGCTGAAGAAGGGCGAAGTCGATGACGGCATGCGCACCGTCATCACCCATCCGATCGGCATCGGTAAGATCGGCTGGCAGACGCCGGAAGGCAGCACCAAGGTCACCAGCAAGCAGAAGAATCCGACCTGGACGCCGCCAGTATCCGTGCGCAAGGAGCACAAGGAAAACGGCGACCCGCTTCCGGCGCGCGTGCCGCCGGGCCCGGATAATCCGCTCGGCGCTTACAAGATGACGCTTGGCTGGCCGAGCTATCTGATTCACGGTACGAACAAGCCCTACGGGGTCGGCATGCGTTCGAGCCACGGCTGCATTCGTTTCTATCCGGAAGACATCGCCGAGCTCTACGACAAGATTCCGGTCGGCACCAAGGTGACCGTCGTGAACCAGCCGTTCGTGTTCGGCTGGCAGAAGGATGCGATGTATGTGCAGGTGTTCCCGGTGCTGGAGGACGACCAGCGCGAACATCCCAAGGGCGCTGAGGAACTGCTCACGGCCGGCATCAACGACAAGTTGTCGCAGAAGCTGCAAGAGCACGCCGCCGCCGTCGACATGGAGTTGTTGAATCAAATCATCGCGCAGCCGCGTGGCATCGCCATGCCGATCTCGCGTAGGAATGTGACGGTCGAGACGTATCTCGCCGCCGCCCGTCACGTGGAGAACCGGGTGCCCGAGGGCGCGACCTGGAACTACACCGAAGAAGGTTTGTTTCTCGCCGAAGAATTCGAAGCGGTGCGCAACGGTCAGCCGTTGCCCAAGAAGACGCCGCCCAAAGTCAAAAAGACCACGGCGAAGCCGGCTGGCGCCGCCAGCGGCTCCTAACTCCCGCGTTTTCTGCGACCGGGCGCCCGCTTGAAGCGGTGGGCGCTCGGCCGCATATCGTGCGCAGTCAGCTGCGTTCGATGGTTCCGCGCGTGTCCGTTTCACTCCATTCACCGACCTCGAGTCCTCTATGAAACGCATATTGCTGTTCGTCGCCACCAACGTGGCCATCCTGCTGGTTCTCAGCGTCACCCTGCGTCTGCTCGGCGTGGATCGCATTCTCAACGAGCAAGGCACCGGGCTCGATTTCAACAACCTGCTGGTGTTCTCCGCGGTGGTGGGCTTCGCCGGCTCGCTGATCTCGCTGGCCATGTCGAAGTTCATCGCCAAGCAGAGCATGGGCGTGCGCGTGATCGAACAACCGGCCAACGCGACCGAAGCCTGGCTGGTGGAAACCGTGCGCAAACAGGCGCAGGAGGCGGGCATCGGCATGCCGGAAGTCGGCATCTTCGATGCACCGGATATGAACGCGTTCGCCACCGGCGCGAATCGAAACAATGCGCTCGTGGCGGTCAGCAGCGGGCTGCTGCGTGGCATGTCACAACGTGAAGCCGAAGCGGTGCTGGCGCATGAAGTCAGCCATGTCGCGAACGGCGACATGGTGACGCTGACGTTGATTCAGGGCGTCGTGAACACGTTCGTAGTCTTCCTGTCCCGCGTGATCGGCTACACGGTCGACCGCGTCGTGTTCAAGACCGAGCGTGGGCATGGGCCCGCGTTCATGATCACGACCATCATCGCGCAGCTGGTGCTGGGCATTCTCGCCAGCATGATCGTCATGTGGTTCTCGCGTCGTCGTGAGTTCCGTGCCGACGCGGGCGGTGCCAATCTGGCCGGCCGCGAAAACATGATCGGCGCCTTGGAGCGTCTGCGTCTCGGTCATTCCACGCCGCTGCCGGACTCGATGCAGGCCTTCGGCATCAACACCGAGAAGAAGACTGGCGGCCTGGCGCGGTTGTTCATGAGCCATCCGCCGTTGGAAGAGCGCATCGCGGCCTTACGCCAGCCGGCTTAACCGGCAGCAGTCGTTTCTCTACGACGGCGGCCACGGTTTACGGACCTGGTCGCCGTTTTTCTTTCATGCGCCGGCGCTTTTCATCGAAACGTCATGTAAACGCCATAGGCTCCGCGGCATCGTTCAGCAACGAGTGCCGGCATGCGCATCTTGATGATCTCGGATGTTTATTTTCCGCGCATCAATGGCGTTTCCACCTCGATCCAGACCTTCCGCCGTGGCCTGCACGCCGCCGGTCATGAGACGGTACTGATCGCGCCCGAATATCCCGTTCCCTATACCGACTCGCCGGACCAGCACGTCATCCGCGTGCCGTCGCGATATCTGCCGCGCGATCCGGAAGACCGCATCATGAAGCAACGCGACCTGCGCGCGCTGCGGTCGGAGCTCAAGCTCGGCGATATCGATCTCGTGCACATCCAGACGCCGTTCCTCGCCCACTATCACGGCATCAGCATCGCGCGAAAACTCGGCGTGCCGGTCATCGAGACCTATCACACGTACTTCGAAGAGTATCTGCATCACTACGTGCCGCTTATTCCCCGGTCGGTGATGCGCTTCGTGGCGCGGCGTTTCACGGTGTCTCAGTGTGCCGCGCTCGATGCGCTCGTCGTGCCGTCGCCAGCCATGCAGAAGGCGCTGGAAGATTACGGCGTGCGTTGTCCCATGCACATCATTCCCACCGGCATGGAGATGGAACGTTTCGCGAGCGGCGACGGCCGACGGTTCCGGGAGCGTCTGGGCATTCCGGCCGATCGGCCGACACTGGTGCACGTCGGGCGCATCGCTCACGAAAAGAACATCGATTTCCTGTTGCGAATGTTTGTTCGCGTCGTGAAGCGTAAGCCGGAGACGATGCTGGTGGTGGCCGGCGAGGGGCCGGCGCTGGAGCACTGCAAGTCGTATGTCGAATCGTTGCAGCTTTCGGCCAACGTTCGCTTCGTCGGTTACCTCTCACGCGATCGCGAACTGCCGGACTGCTACAGCGCCGGCGATCTGTTCGTCTTTTCATCGAAGACCGAAACACAAGGTCTGGTGCTGCTGGAAGCAATGGCCTGCGGTACACCGGTTGTTTCCACGGCATATATGGGAACTGCGGACATCGTGAAGCCCGAACGCGGTGCTCGAGTGGCGCCCGACAACGAGGAAGGATTTGCGAATCTGGTGATCGAGCTGCTCAACGATCCCGCTCGCCGTCATGCCATGACCGAGCAAGCGCGCGAGTACGCCGCAACGTGGTCCGCTACTGCCATGGCCCATCGCATGGCGGACTTGTACCAGTCGATGAGGTCCACCGCTGGCGAGCGCCTGGCCACCGCCGGCACGGCCCGCTCCTAGAATCGACGCGCCACGCGCGGAACCATTGCGGCCCCGGTCCGTATAAGCTCTACGGACACGAATATCGGCGGAGTAATGTCATGCGGTGGCAAGGTCGGCAGGGCAGCTCGAATATCGAGGATCGGCGCGGCGTGCGTTTCGGACGCGCTGGCGGCATCGGCATCGGCACCATCGTGCTGGCTTTGATCGCCATCTATTTCGGCCAAGACCCCTCGGTGGTCCTGCAAGGCGTGCAGCCTTCGGCGCCCACCTCCCAAGAGGGGCCGTATCAGGAAAGCGCCGAGGAAGGACAACTGCGCGAGTTCGTCAGCGTGGTGCTGGCCGATACCGAAGAAACATGGGGCGATATCTTCCGCCAGATGGGTCGTACTTACGAACAGCCGAAGCTGGTGCTGTTCTCCGGCGCGGTCGAGTCCGCCTGCGGATTCGCCGAAGCCGCGGTCGGCCCGTTCTACTGTCCGGGCGATCGCAAGGTTTATATCGATCTGTCGTTCTATCAGGAGCTGCAGAACCGCTTCGGCGCGCCGGGCGATTTCGCCCAGGCGTATGTGGTCGCGCATGAGATCGGGCATCACGTGCAGACTCTGCTGGGCATCTCCGAACGAAACATGGCGGCCCGGCAACGGGCCGGCGAAGCCGAAGCGAACGCCTTGTCGGTCCGTCAGGAGTTGCAGGCCGATTGTTTCGCCGGCATCTGGGCGCACAACGCCGATCGTTCCCGTCAGCTGCTCGAGCAAGGAGATATCGAGGAAGGTTTGAACGCCGCGGCCGCCATCGGCGATGACCGGTTGCAGAAGCAGGCTCGCGGCTACGTCGCGCCGGAGTCGTTTACACATGGCAGTTCGGCGCAGCGAGTGCGATGGTTCAAACGCGGTCTGGAGAACGGTCAGCTGCAGGCTTGTGATACTTTCGCTACGAATCAGTTGTAGCGTCTGTCAATACCTATGCTAACTTACGCTCCGCACACACCTGGGGAGGTACGGTGCGGGAGCAAACGCTCGCTGGAATCCAGTTCGCGGCAACGTCGAGTGCGGAGCAACCCATTGCGCGCGCCAGCGCGCAACTGACCGCGTTTGTCGGGCGTACGCTGCGCGGCCCGCTGCATCAACCCATCGTCGTCCGCAGCTTCGCCGACTTTCAACAGCACTTCGGCGGCTTGTGGCAGCCGAGCCCCCTTTCCTACGCGGTCGAGCATTTCTTCGAGCAGGGCGGTCGCCAGGCGGTGATCGTTCGAGTTGCGAACGGCGCCGCGCCCGTGACTTTGTCTTTGAAATGCGGCCGCGAGACCTTGCGCCTGGAAGCGCGAGCGCCGGGCACACGTGAGTTCCTGCGAGCTTCGGTCGACTACGACCATGTCGCCAGCAGCGACGAGCAAAGCTTCAATCTGGTCATTCAGCGGGTGCGGTCGCCGGGCTCCGAACGGGTCGAGGAACAGGAAACGTTCCGAGCGCTGTCGGTTGATCCGCAGTCGCCCCGGTTCATTGCTTCGGTGTTGCTGGAGTCGGATTTGATGCGGGTGCGCGGCCCTGTGCCGTTGATTCGGCCGGATCGCACGCTCATGCCCGGGACCAATCTGCCCGTCGGCTATGTGAGCTCCAATCCCGATGGCGACGATGGCAAGCCCATCACCGACTATGACGTGATCGGCTCGGCGGCCCGAGGCACCGGATTGTTTGCTTTGGAAAGCGTCGACGATCTGGCGTTCGTCTATATCCCGCCGCTCGCGCGAGTCATCGATGTGGGCGTGAGTGCGTTGCTGGTCGCGACCCGGTTCTGCCGGGACAAGCGGGCCATGCTCATCGTCGATCCGCCTTCGTCATGGGAAAGCGCTCCCGAAGCGATTCGTTCCCTCAAAGCGCTCGATTTCCGGAGCGATAACGCGCTGATGTTTTTTCCGCGCATCGCGGCGATGGATCGGCTGCGTGGGCGGGTCGAGGTCTTTGGCAATGGCGGCGCGGTTGCGGGCTTGTTGTCCCGCTCCGGTGAGGCGGTCGCGGCGGCGGTTTCAGAGCGCGAGCCGGAGCCGATGTTGCGATCCAGTGCCAAGCTCGCCAGGGAAGTGAACAGCTCCGATCGCTGGCTGCTCGCGGCGATGGGCGTCAATGTGTTGCAGTCGGTGCGCAATCCCGATCGCGAATGGCCCGCCTTGCGGACCTTGGCGTGCGGCGCGAGTGCGTCTTCGGATTGGTCTTATCTGGCGCAGCGGCGCTTCGCGCTGTTCGTCATCAATGCCATCGAGCGCGGCACTCGCTGGTGCGCCGGCTTGCCCAATGCGGCGAGCACCTGGGTGCGCGTGTCCCGGCAGATCTCAACTTTTCTGAGCGAGCTGCGCAGTGCCGGGGCGTTCGCTTCAGTGCCGGCCGAGCAGGCGTTCCTGGTCATTTGTGACGAACGCATCAATGACGAGGCGGACGGCATCAACATCCTCGTGCAGTTCGCGGCGACACATGCCGGTGCTTACCACAGCTTCATGCTGACCCATCGCCCCGGCGGCGCCACGGTGCGGCCGGTGATGGTCAATCGTTTCGAGGCGACGCTCGTCGTGTCGCGCGAGCTGGAGCAGGAGATCACGCTCCGGCTCACGCCCAAGGACGATCTGATCAGCGTGCTGGCTTTGAATTGACCGGCGTCGTTTTCTTCCACAGCACTTCCTGGCCGTTCTCGTGTCGCGCCAGCACTCGGGCGATCACGAACAGCAGGTCGGACAGGCGATTCAGATAACGCGTCACTTCCGGCGCGATGTCTTCCTGTTTCGATGCGGCCCAGGAGCAGCGCTCGGCTCTGCGCGTAATCGCACGCGCTAGATGACAGGCCGACGCGGCCGGCCCACCGCCGGGCAGAATGAATTCCTTCAGCGGCGGCAGCGGCTCATTGAATTTATCCAGCGTGTCCTCCAGCGCATCGATATGCGCCGCCGTGATCACCCGATACCCCGGCACCGCCAGCTCCCCGCCCAGATCGAACAATTCATGCTGAATCCGCGTCAGCGCCTCAGCGACGTTCGCCGGCAGATTTGGTACCGCGAGAATCATCCCAATCGCGCTGTTCGCCTCATCCACCGTCCCATATGCCTCGATCCGCGCATGCGTCTTCTCGACCCGCGACCCGTCCCCCAATCCGGTCGTGCCGTCATCGCCGGTGCGTGTGTAGATCTTCGAGAGGCGGTGGCCCATGTCAGTGCTCGTCAGTGGCGTCGTAAACGCTAACCTTGCCCGGATCGGGCGGGAAAGTCGAATCGGTGCGCGGGCCTGAAATCTGCTCCGAAAGGTGCGAATCTTTGCCGTCGCCCGAGTACCGCGCGACCAGCTGAATCAATGGCCTATGCCGTTCGGGCAACGCATGTTCTTTATTCTTGAATAGAGAATGCTACCCGGCCAGCTTGGCTATCCTGGCGATGCCATCGATGTCCAACGACTGATCGAGCTGGCTCGCGACCGAATCGAGCGCTTGCTCCACTCGATGCGCGTAGTCCTGCTGATTCGATTGAACGCCCAGCTGGCTCAGGAACGCGGAGCGGAATGCGGGGGAGTGGAAGAGGCCGTGGATATGGCAGCCGAGGATGCGGCGGTCGGGGGAGCAGGCGCCGTCGGTGGTGCCGTTGTCGAAGCGGATGAAGGGGCTTGCCGTGGCGGCGGGGCCGGTGGAGAGGCCGAGGTGCATTTCGTAGCCGCTGATGGAGGAGCCGGTAACGAGATCCGTGCCGGTGATGGCGCGGAGTTGTTTGTCGCCGGTCATGGTCGTTGTGATGTCGAGCAGGCCGAGGCCGCGGGCAGAGTCTTGGTGACCTTCGATCCGCTGTGGATCGAGCACGAGGTTGCCGAGCATTTGATAACCGGCGCAGATCCCGAGCACGCGGCCGCCGCGGCGAACGTGAGCATGCAGGTCGATATCCCAGCCTTTCGAGCGGAAGAATTCGAGGTCCGAGATGGTCGCCTTGCTACCGGGAAGAATGATCAGGGCTGCATCGAGCGGCAATGGCTGACCCGGCGGAATGAACAGCAACTCGACGCGCTCCTCCGCGCGCAGTGGGTCGAAATCGTCGAAATTCGCGATATGAGGCAGTCGCGGGATGACGATGCGAATACGGCCCGGATCACCGGCACTGGAAGGTGCAACGCCACTCTGATCGAGCTGCATGGCATCTTCCGCAGGCAGCGCACCCGCGTGATGCAACCAGGGCACGACCCCGAGCCGTTGCCACCCGGTCCGACCTTCAATCGTTCGCAGCCCTTCATCGAACAAGCCCGGATCGCCCCGAAACTTATTGATGATGAACCCGCGAATGCGCGCGCGATCCGCATCGTCGAGCACGGCATGCGCGCCGACCAAAGAAGCAATCACGTGCCCACGATCGATATCGCCAACCAGCACGACAGGCACATCGGCCGCGTGCGCGAATCCCATGTTCGCGATGTCATGCGTTCGAAGGTTCGTTTCCGCCGGGCTGCCCGCGCCTTCGACGATCACCAGCTCCGACGCATCCTGCAATCGACGGAAGCTCTCGACAGCGATCTGCAACAGCGCTCGCTTGTCACGGCCATGCGCACTGGCCTGCATGACGCCCTGACGTCGACCCCGCACGATCAATTGCGAGCCGGTATCGCTTTGCGGCTTCAATAACACGGGATTCATATCGACGGTGGGCGGTGTCCGGCAAGCGAGTGCCTGCAGCGCCGTCGACCGCCCGATCTCGCCGCCATCCGGCGTCACAGCCGCATTGTTCGACATGTTCTGCGGCTTGAACGGCCGCACCGTCAGCCCACGATTCGTAAACAGTCGGCACAGTCCGGCGACGAGCAATGACTTACCGACGTCCGAGCCGCAGCCCTGAATCATGATCGCGGGCATCAGCCATTCGCTCCGATAGCGAATCCCACGGCCACGGCGGCGAGCCATAAAAGTCCGCAGGCAATCACATAAATCCGCAACCCGCGCTTGAGATCGTCGACGGTCGGCGACGAGCCCGCGCCGAAGATGGGTCGCTCATGCATGACGCCGTCATAAGCCGTCGGTCCGCCGAGCCGAATGCGTAGCGCGCCCGCCATCGCGGCCTCGGGCCAGCCCGCGTTCGGTGACGCATGCTTTGGCGCATCTCGCCACATAACTAACATTCCACCGCCGCCCGCAATGGCGAGCAGCGCGCCCGCGAGTCGGGCTGGAATCAGATTCACGACGTCGTCGGCACGAGCCGCCGCCCAGCCAAACATTCGCCAACGCGGTTCGCGATGGCCGATCAGACTGTCGGCCGTATTCAACGCCTTGTAAGCGAACAAGCCGGGCAAGCCACCGACCAGCAACCAGAACGCCGGTGCCACGATGCCATCGTTGAAGCTTTCCGCGAGACTCTCCAGCGCCGCGCCGGCCACGTCGGACTCGTTCAACGACGCCGTATCCCGACCGACGATCTGCGCCACCTCACGACGTGCGCTGATCAGGTCACCATTGGCCAGCGGTCGAAGCACGGCGTGAACGTGAGTGTACAGGCTGTGCTGCGCCAACCCGGTGCTGGCCATCAGCACGACCGACGCGAAGCCAAAAGAAACATGACCGGCGAGCATCTGCACGAGATAGCCGGCGCCAGCGGCGCCGCCGGTGACGATCACGACAGTCACGACTCCGAGTATCCGCCGCGTGCGGTCGCCAAACTTGGGTCGATTCAAGCGACGTTCCAGCGCGGCGATCGCGACACCGATCCAAACAACCGGATGACGAATCGCTCGATAGACGGCATGCGGATAGCCGACGCAGGCTTCGACGGTGAGCGCGGCGACGAGCAGCCAGGGGTCGAACATGACGGCTAACTCCGGCTCGCTCTTCCGTGGATGGCGATCGTCGGTGGCGTGCCGTTCACGCCCTCGAGCCATTCCGCATCGATGTTATAAACATCGCGCAAGATCTGCGGCGTCAGCGCGTCTCGAGGTACGCCGTCGGCAACGATGCGTCCGCCATTGATGATGACGACACGATCGGCGATGCGCGCAGCAAGCGTGAGATCGTGGATAGTGAGCACCACACCGCCGCCCTGGTCAGCTGCCGATCGCAACAACTCGGCCGCCTCGAACTGATGGGACGGATCGAGTCCGGTGAACGGCTCGTCCGCCAGAATCCAATCCGACTCGCCAGCCAGCACGCGAGCCAGCAGCACACGGGCGCGCTCGCCACCCGATAACGTGGTGACAGCGCGATCCGCCCATTGCGTGACTTCGGTTTTAGCCATGGCGCGTGCGACAGCCGCGCGATCTTCCTCGTCGCTGCTGAGGCCATGAAACGGAATGCGGCCGAGCCCCACCAACGTTTGCACGTCGACCGCCCAAGCGATCTCGGGAGTCTGCGGCAGGAAGGCGATGCGACGCGCACGTTGCATAGCTGCCAGAGAATGAAGCGATGTTCCATCCAGCTCGACCGCGCCGCGCTCCGGCCGAAGCAAGCCGACGATGCACGACAACAGGGTGGACTTGCCGGCCCCGTTCGGGCCGAGCACCGCGGTGATGGCGCCCGACTGCAACTGCAGGTCGATGTTGTCCAGCACGACGCGGCTGCCACGTCGAAACTGTAGTCCGCTGATCTTCAGAGTGCTAGCTGCGGTCATGTGAGTTTGCGTCGCATGGAGTGCAGCAGCACGAAGAAGAAGGGCGCGCCGATCAGTGACATCACTACACCGAGCTCGAGCTCCGACCCGCCCGGCAGAAGCCGCACGACGATATCTCCCGCGAGCACCAATGCCGCGCCGGCGATCGCACTGGGAACCAGCAGCGCGCCCGGGCGAGAGCCGACCAGGGGGCGCATCAGATGAGGCACGATCAAACCGACGAAGCCGATTACACCCGTAACGGCCGTGCTGCCGCCAACGATCAACCCGATGCCGAACGCGAGCTGCCACTGCGCACGATTCAAATCGATGCCGAGCGAGCGGGCGCCAGTTTCGCCGAGTGTCAGCGCATCCAAAGGCCGGCGGCAAGCAAGCACGGCGATACATCCGATCACGATCAGCGGCGCGGCGATGATCACTTCATCGAAGCTTCGATCCGTGAGACCACCCAACATCCAGCGCACGATTTCACCCGCGGCCCAGGGACTGGGAGACAAAGACAGTGCCAGCGAAATGCCGGCGATGGCGAGGGCGCTGAGAATGATGCCCGATAGAACCAGCGTCAGAACGCTCGCTGCCGTCCCGGACAATACAAACAAGGTGGCCATGCAGATCACGCCGCCGAGCACGCCGCACATCGGCAGTACCCACGGATGGAGGCCCGCGATGTTGAAGAAGATGCTGAGCACGGCGCCGAGCGCTGACATCGCCGAGACACCCAATGTGCCAGGCTCGGCGAGTGCGTTTCGCAAATATCCCTGCATGGCCGCGCCCGCCATGCCGAGCGATGCGCCGACCAACAGACCGAGGATTGCGCGAGGAAGTCGCAGCTCAAGCAGGATCGAGCGACTCACAGCGTCCTGGACCTTCCACATATCCCACGTCAATGTCACACGACCGACGGCGATAGATAGGATCGTGAGCACGACGACCAGCGCCAACAGCGCGGGAATAGCCCATCGACGCCACGTCACAGCGGGTCCCTCGCTCTGCGTGCAGCCCATGCTTGCTCACGTGCACGCACGAGGGCGGCCGCTGCTTCAATCATCGTCGGGCCGGCGCAATACAACAGGCGCGCCGGAAAAACAGCTTGAGTCATCTGGGAATCCAAGGCTCGCAGCGCGCGGTGGCGCACGATCTTCTCTGCTTGCATGGGCGCGCCCGGCGTGGTTTCGCCGACCAGCAACACATCGGGCGGCGCCGATACCAACACTTCCAATGGCAGCGGACGGTACTGCTCGACGCCGTAGCGCGCGGCCACGTTTCGCAGCCCCGTCAGTTCCATCAGCTCACCGACGACGGTGTTCGCGCCTGCGGACAAGCCGCCTGGCTGGTAAATCGCCGCGGTCAGCGGCGGTTCGTTGGCGGGCAGGCGAGCTGCATCGAGCGCGGCCTGAATGCGCGCGACCATGATTTCGCCCTCGGGCTCCGCATCCAGCAGCTTGGCGACCCTTCGCACCTGAGCCAGACTTTCTTCGACCGTGTCGGGCACATCGAACAACTCGAAACGAATGCCGACCCGCTGCAACGCATTCCGAGTGGCGATGGCCGAGTGGCGGCTGGTGAGCACCAGGTCCGGTCGAAGTGCGACGACTTCCTCGGCGGTCTCATAAGTGATCGGCAAGTGACTTGCGACGTTCGCAATGGTCGAGCGTTGCGGGTCGCGAGCGTAGTGGCTCAGGGCGGCGATCCGATCGTGCGACACGAGCCCGATCACGATGCCGTCCACGCACATGTTCAGCGAGACGATCCGCATCGGATGCTGGGTCGGCTCCTCGGCCTGCGCGGCGGGCGCGAGCCAGAGCGCGCCGACCAGCGCTGCGAGCCAGGGTTTCAAAATTCCACTCCACGCTGCGGCTTGAAGCCGGCATCGTACGGATGTTTGATCAGCGTCATCTCGGTGACCAGATCGGCGATTTCCGTCAGCTGCGGCCGCGCATCGCGCCCGGTGATGCAGATATGTTTATCGCGCGGACGATTCTTCAGAAACGCGACCACTTCGTCGATGTTGACGTAGAGGTTGCGAATGGCGATGTTCAGCTCGTCGAGCAGCACGAAATCGTAGTCGGGATCGATGATCAGCTCGCAGCTGCGCTGCCAGGCTTTCTGGGCGGCGGCGATGTCGCGCTGGCGATCCTGCACGTCCCAGGTGAACCCTTCGCCCATGACCTCGAAAGTCACCTGCTCGGGAAAGCGGCGAAAGAAATGTTTCTCGCCGGTCTGCCACTTGCCCTTGATGAACTGCACGATGCCGATGCGCATGTCCCAGCCCAGCGCGCGCGCCACCATGCCGAAGGCGCTGGAGGACTTACCTTTGCCGGGGCCGGTGAGCACCATCAGCAGGCCGCCGCGCTCTTTCTTGGTCGCGCGCTCGGCGCGGCGCTCGGCCTGGCGCAGCTTCATCTCTTCGGCGTGCAGGCGATCTTTGTCGGCTTCGGAAAGCCCGTCGGTCGGCGTGCTCATGGGTGCATCTTCAGCGCGTCGGCGACGCGCCGCCAGTCAGTTGAAGCGAGCGGCAGTCCGAAACGCAACAGGGTGCTGTCGTGCTCGAACGGCCGGGCAAGGATGCCTTGTGAGGCGAGTTGGGTGAATCGGGCGCGTGCATTCGGAGCGCGGGCCAGTCGGTAAAGCGACGTGCCACCGACAATCATCATGCCGCCGGCGATGAGCAACTTATCGAGCCGTTGCGCGGCCCGATGCAAGCGAAGGCGCGTTTTAGCAGCCCAGGCTGCGTCTGCGTAAGCGGCAAGCCCGGCACGTAGCGCGTCGGCGGATACGGGCCACTCGCCCAGCATATGCCGCACTTGAGTGGCGATGGCAGCGGCGGCGACAACAAAGCCGAGACGCACGCCCGCCAATCCATAGAACTTTCCAAACGAGCGCAACACGATCATGCGCGGCGCGCGTTCGGTGCCGGCGAGATCCGTGACGCTCAGCTGTGGCTCGAGATCGGCAAACGCTTCGTCGACGATCAGCACGCCGTCGTTCGCTTGCAGGGAGCTGTGTAACGACAGCAGTTGTTCGCGGCTCAGCACGCGCCCGTCCGGATTGTTCGGACTCACGACGGTCATCGCTGTGTTCGCGGCGGCTCGCTTCGCCAGGTCGGCGTCAGCCACGACCGTTGTTTCGAGCCCGGCGCGCGTCCATGCATCGGCGTGCGAACCATACGTCGGCCCGGCGATCACAGCAGACGCCGTTTCCAAGAGATACGGCAGCAGCCTGAGCACGTTCTCGGTTCCGCCCGTCGCGACCACTCTCGCTGGATCGTCGACGCCGAACGTCGCTGCGGCGACGGCTTCAAGCTTCGCCAGCTCGGTGGTCTCGGGCAATCGATTGCGCTCGCGAGCCGAAGCTCGCGGCGCTGGATAGGGCGAAGGATTGATGCCCGTGGACAAATCGATCCACGGCTGCGTCACTTCTGGAAACAGCGAGCGTGCGACACAGAGCCGGCCGCCATGATGGGCGAAGCGACCGGCAGCGATGTCCGCACCGCTCTTCATCAGAAGCTCTGCCGGAGGCCGGCGTAGAACGTGCGGCCGAGCGTGCCGTAGTTCTTCACGGTCTCGTATTCCTGATCGAACGCATTCTCGATACGACCGAAGACTTCCAAAGAATCGCTGACGGCATAGGCCGCGCGCAAATCGAACAGCGTGTAACCGTCGAGCACGACCATGTTGTTGATCTTGTCGTAGCTGCGGCTGGCGTGTTGAACCGCAACCGTGGTGGTCAGACCGACCGGCCACTCATAGCTCAGCTGCGCATTGAGAGTTTCATTCGGCCGGCGCGGCAAGGCATGACCGAAGTTAGGAGTGCCGCGCGCCGTATTCTCAGCTTCCATGTTCGTGTAGTTTGCCGCGACGGACAGCTGCTCCGTCAGGTGCGCGGTCATGGCCAGCTCGACGCCATTCGCGTTGGTCTTCTGGAAGTTGTCGTAATAACCTTCCGGCCGCGTCGCGCAGTCCGGCCGGGTTTCGCCGAAGCAGGAGACGAAGTCGATCATGTTCGTGGTGTCGCGATCGAAGTAAGTCGCCGACAGCACCAGCTTCTTGTCGAAGAAATGTTGCTCGACGCCGGCGTCCCAGCTCTTGGCTTCTTCGGCCTCGAGATTCAGATTGCCGTATTGGCTGTACAGCTGATACAGCGTCGGCGCTTTGAATCCTTCGCCGTAGGTGGCGCGCAGAATGGTCGTCGATGTCACGGACCATGCGGCCGAGGCGCGCGCCGTCGTGTGACTGCCAAAAGTCTCGTGGTCGTCGTAGCGAACGCCCGCGCTCAAGGACACCGCATCGATCGGTGTCACGTTCACCTGAGCGTAGACGCTGTCGATCTGCACGTCGCCGGTCAGCGGCACGGGATGCGGATCGAACGGGGACGGCGAGGCCGAGCTCAGCTCGGAACGTTCCGACTCCAGGCCGACAATGGTGCTCACGCGATCGGTGATTCGCAGCGTGCCTTGATATTCCCAACGCTCGTTGCGACCTTCGGCATCGAACGTCGTCGGCACCGACGACGACGGATCGGTGTCTTTACGATCCGTATTCGTGTACGCGAACCCGATGCGATTCTCGAGGCGACCCCCGAACGCACCGACGGTCACGCCCGCGTAGGTGGTGAATTCTTCGGTGGTGCCGTAGTCCGGGGTGTCGGTGAGGGAGAAACGCGGCGGCGGCGCGCCGTCGTAATCCGAGCGTCCGTCGCTCCACGTCGAGCGCACTTCGGCGGAGATGTTCTCAGCGATACGAAGAATGCCGCGCGCGTTGAAGCCGACATTCCGATAAGCGTCGGCCTCGCGACCGCCCAACTCGCGCGAGTACGAAGAGATGCCGTCGCTCGTCAAATAATTGCCGCTGACGCGCCAGGCAAAGCGGTCGCCGCCGGCTTGCACGTGACCGCGGGCGATCGCCGTGTCGTGAGTGCCGCCCTCGACTGAGTAACCTGCGGACAACGGGCCTTCGGGCACGGGCGTCACGATGTTTACTACGCCACCGATGGCCTGGCTGCCCCACAGCGTGGACTGCGGACCGCGCAACACTTCGATTTGCGCAAAGTCGGTGGTGAGCAGATCCGCGAAGTTGAATTCACCGCTCGCCGAAGAGGGATCGTTGAGCTTGACGCCATCGATCATCACGATGGTTTGATGGCTCTCGGCGCCGCGAATTCGCAGCGTCGTCGTACCGCCCAAGCCGCCGTTGCGGGCGACGGTCACGCCAGGCGTCGTCGCGAGCAGATCGGACACCGCCGTCTTTTGACTGCGCCGCTGTTCTTTCGCGGTGATCACAGTGACGGAATCGCCGACGCGCGAGGTTTCTTGCGAAATGCGGTTGGCGGTGACGATCACATCCTCGACGCCGTCGCTGGCGTCGGCGGCCATGGCGGACAAGGCCGGATGCAACAGCAGCGCGATGGACGCGGTGAGAAGGCGAGAAGAGGCCCGGAAAGCAGGGCGGCAGACGAGGTTGTTGGACACAGAGGGCTCCGCGGAGAGTTACAAACCACACGGGCTGCAACTACAAACGCGTCGCGACCCATGCACCGGTCGCCTCTACAGGGAATATTCCCGTTCTCTCGGCACACCCCGGCCGATCGATGGACGACGGCGGCAAGCAGGTCTCCTGGCTGGTGGCTGAAGTCCTCGCGTCACCTTCCCGGCGCACCCAATTCCTTGGGCTACGCCAGTGGTCTTTGACGCGCGGCGAACCACTTACAGTTGCGGGGGCAGCCCGGGCTTCACACCCGAGTTCCCTTTGAATCCCCTGACGGGGAACTTGTCGCGCGGCGCGAGGATGAAGTCCGGACGGGCCTTCGTCAAGTGTGGGGCGAATTCTTGCGCCGCGCACGCAATTGGTAATCCAGCGACCAGGCGCCGGGGCCGTAGATCGTGAGGACCAGCAGAATATAGCCCCACAGATAATGCTGCCCGATCGCGGCCGCGAACCCCTCCTGGAACAGCACGTGTGCATAGGAGATCACCGCCAGTACGTTGACGGCCTGCAGACCGAGCGCGCTGATCCGGCCGAACAGCCCGAGAATGAGCAGGGTTGGAAACACCAGCTCGCCGGCGGTACCGACGATGGCCGCCAGATGCGGGGACAGCACTGGCACGCGATATTCGTACTCGAACAGCGCGACCGTCTGATCCCAGTCGGCGAGCTTCAGATAACCGCTCTTGAGGAACGCCCAGCTCACGTAAACCCGCGAGGCGAGCGCGAACGGCGCCCGCAAATGGTCGAGCAGTCGCGCCAGTCTGCTGTTCGGGTCCATCAAGGCGTCGCTCAACATATTCGGCTCCCCGGAAGGTTCAGGCGTTGCTTGCCGGACCAGACCGGTCGCGGGCCTCGCTTATTACCGACCTTGCATGTAATGCGATGGCGCCCGGTCCGGTCTTGTGGGCAAGATGCTGTTCGCGGCATCGATGACGATCCGTTTCAACCGCTCGAGAATTCATATCAGGAGAGAAGCATGAGCCAACAGAAAGCCACTCGCGCCGCTTTGGCCGCCGCCGCGGCACTGCTGTTCACCAGTGTCGCGACCACCGCCAGCGCGGCGGACGAGGCCAAGGTGAAATGCGAAGGCGTCAATTCGTGCAAGGGCACGTCCGCTTGCGGCACGGCCACCAACGCCTGTCAGGGCCAGAACAAGTGCAAGGGCACGGGCTATCTGATGATGAGCAAGGCCGATTGCGACGCGGCCAAGGCCAAGCTGAAGAAGTGATCGATGGGCACAGCGGCGCGCACCTGCGCCGCTGTGCATTTTTGGAGCTTAGTATTCGAGCGCGCTCAGCAGCGTCTGCGTCACCGCATCGACCGGCACGTTCCGCCCCAGCACGACGATCACTCCGCGCGGTGCCGGAACGATCTCGCCCTGAAAGCCTTCCTCATCGATATGTTCGCGCCGCTGTGTCGGCGCGTTCGTCACGACCAGCACCGTCACCGGTCCGTGTTCCGTCTGTACCACCAGATGGGGAACGCGCTGACCGCGGAACGGGCAGCTCTGCGCATAGGACACTCTTGCCGCGCCTGGCTTCAGCCGCAGCTTCGATGCCGCGAGCACTTTTTCCAGGCTCTGCTCATCGACGGTTTCTGAGGTGCGTACGAGCGAGAACTGCTCACCTTTCACGTGATCGATGGCTTCAGCGGCGAGACTGTCTCGCGGTGTGAGTAGCCACAACGAGAGCGCACCGACAAGCACGGCGACGAGCACGCTCGCAGCCAGGCGCCACACGCGTGGCGCTTGTGAGCGACGCTTTTCAGTCGGGGCGTCGACCGCCAGCGCGCGATAGATGAGGCGATCCATCGCCTGCATTTCCTGACGATAGCGCGCGCATTCCGGGCAGCCTTCGATGTGCGCCAGAACTTCGGGATTGTTCGAATGAGGCTCGGCGCCGATCAGAGTGCGCAGGTGTTCGCAGTTCATGGCTGCGAGCCCTCCGCCCCGAGTAACTGCTGACGCAATACCTGTCGCGCACGGAACAGACGCGTCAGTACCGCCGCGACGCTGATTTCCAGGTGCTGGGCAATCTCCTCGGTGGAATAGCCCAACAACACCTGGAGCACCAGCGGCTCACGGTGAATCACGTCCAGTTTCAGAATCGCGCGTCGCATCTCCTCGACTTCATGCTGATCGTTGACGGCCAGCGACTCGGGTTCGGCTTCGTTGGCGACGTCCAGATCCACCATCGGCAGCTTCTTGCGCTCGAACACTCTCGCCAGCTCGCGGCGCGCGATGGTGAGCAACCAGGGCCGGGTGGCCTTCTCGTCACCGAGCGAGTCGAGAGATCGCCACGCGCGCAACAGCGTCTCCTGCACCACGTCCTCCGCCAAAGCCCGATCTCGGCAAAGCCAGTACACGAACCGGAACACATCGGCCCGAAATGGCATGCAGAGCGCCTCGAAGCGCCCGCGTTCACGAGCGCTGTCAGCGTTCATCGGAAGTAGACCGGGGCAGCACCGGGTTTATTGCAGAATGCTTCAGGCCAGCTCGAAGCGGGCGTGCTCGCCCCAATTCAGCGTCCAGGACCAGCGCTGCTCGACCGGCAGCCCCAGAATCAAACAACGCAGCACGCGCAAGGAGCCGCCGTGCGCGACGATGGCGCAGCGGGAGACTGGCGGCGACAGTGCCGTTCGATACCAGCTCGCGACTCGGGTCCATAAAGCTTGTTCTGTTTCTCCGCCGGGCGGGGCGAGATTCCAGGTGTCCGCAGCCCATGGGTCGCTATGTTCTCGCGGAATCCGTGTCCACGGCAATTGCTCCCATTCACCGAAGTGCAGTTCCTGCAGCTCGGGCGCGAGCGTCAGGGTGCATTCGTCCCTTTGCGCCAAAGCCGTCGCCAACCGCAGGCAGCGCTGGGCCGGGCTGGAGAAAATTCGATCGAACCCGGGCAAGGCAGCTAGCGCGGTTTGGATGTCACGCTCCGCCGTCGCCGCGAGCGGCACATCGGTTTGGCCGTAACACACGCCGCTGGCAACCGCCGGCGCGGTGTGACGAATCAGGTAGAGTTCCACGACGCGAGCACGGCCAGATAGAACGCGATCTCGGTGAGCTGTTGAGTGGCGCCCAACGTGTCGCCCGTAAAGCCACCCAATCTCCGCATGAACCAGCGCGCCAGTACATACAGTACGAGCAGTGAGCAAACGACGCCCGCGAGCGCGTGCAGGCCCACCCAGTACATCGGTGCGATGCCGATGACGATTGCAAACAAAAGCTCGGCATAGCTCATTGGCTGTGCGACGACCTTCGCGCGTGACTGATCGGGATTGCCCACATAGTTACTGGCAAACAGCAGCGAGACGGCACACGCACGCGAGAAGGCATGGCCGGCAATCAGCACACCGATCGCAACGATCACTGGCATTGCGCTCAGCGCCGCGATCTTGATTAGCAAGGTCAATACCAGCGCGGCAGTGCCGAACGTTCCAAGCCGCGAGTCCTTCATGATTTCGAGTGCGCGCTCACGAGTCGCACCACCGCCCAATCCATCGAAGGTGTCGGCGAGGCCGTCCTCGTGAAACGCGCCGGTCACGAATACGGTGAAAGCGGTGCTGAGAATGACCGGCAACGGCGCGGGCAAAACTAAGCTGGTCGTCCACAGCACGAGCGCGCCGACCGCGCCAATCATCAATCCGACCGCCGGGAAGTAACGCGCTGTTCCGCTCAAATGCTCGGCCGAGTGACCGACCCACGATGGCATCGGTACGCGCGTGAAGTATTGAACCGCCATGAGCAGCAGTCGCAGCTCGGCGATCAGGCCGGACGGGCGGGCGCTGCGAGCTTCACTGCTCATGAAGCGCGGTCGTCCACTCCAGCGGATTCGAAACTCGCCATTTCCGTCATGAGTCGAGCGGCGGCGTCGATGATGGGCCAGGCCATCGCGGCCCCGGTGCCTTCGCCGAGACGCATGCCGAGATCGAGCAACGGTTTGACATCCAGGTGGGCCAGCAGCTTGCGATGCGCATGTTCCGCCGAGCAATGGCTGAAGATGCAGCGAGCGCGCACGCGAGGATCGATCTCGATGGCGAGCAGCGCCGCGACGGTCACAGCGAAGCCGTCGATCACGGCAATGCATTTCGCATCGGCGGTGGCGAGCAGGGCGCCCGTAATCATGGCCAGCTCGAATCCGCCGTACTCCG
This sequence comes from Pseudomonadota bacterium, assembly GCA_023391815.1. Classification (GTDB taxonomy): domain Bacteria; phylum Pseudomonadota; class Gammaproteobacteria; order Steroidobacterales; family Steroidobacteraceae; genus Steroidobacter. The sequence goes on along the minus strand of JAEWAF010000002.1, from coordinate 13,530 downwards.
CGATCGTTTCAACGGGTGTGAGTTTTTCCGGACGCCGTGCCGATGCTTCGGCCAACCGTTCGCGCTTACGCGCAAGACCTATGTCATCGAGCCCCGTGCCACGACCGACACAATCTTCCAGCGACCAGCCAGTCCGACGATGCAACAGCATCGAGGCGCTGGCCGTGTTCCCGATGCCCATCTCACCGAACAGCAGCGCGTTCGAACCTTCGCTCAAGGCAGCTTGCGCTAGCGCGCGCCCGGTATCGAGCGCCTGCGTGCATTGAGCTTCAGTCATCGCGGGCTCGACTCGAAAATTACGAGTGCTCCGGGCAACCGCGCGAGCGAGCAGCGACGGGTGCTCGCCGATATCGCTCGCGACGCCCGCATCGACAACGCGCAACGCGATCTTGTGTTGCCGTGCCAGGACATTGATGGCCGCGCCGCCTTGCAGATAGTTCAGGAGCATTTGCGCGGTGACCGATTGTGGGTAAGCGCTGACACCATCGGTCGCGATGCCGTGGTCGCCGGCGAATACAAACATTTGCGGTACGCGGAACACTGGTGTTTCAGTATCGAGCGCCAGCCCGATGCGAACGGCGAGCGTTTCCAGCGCGCCGAGCGAGCCCTGCGGCTTGGTGCGCGTATCGAGTCGGCGTTGCAAGGTGGCGTTGGTTATCATGGCTGCATCTGAACGGTGAGTGCGGGCAATGGTCGAGAATCGGGAATCGGTAGAGCGAGCTTCGGTCCGGCGACGCCTGATCATCGGTGGCGCGCGTTCGGGGAAGACCGCTCATGCCATCGCGCTGGCGAAATCGCTGTCGGCGGCGCGGGGCGTGAATGTCACCTATGTTGCCACGGCGCAGGCGCTCGATCAGGAAATGCAGCATCGCATCTCGTTACATCGGGCGGAGCGGCCGGCAACGTGGCGCACCTTAGAAGCACCGACCGGTCTTGCGCAAGCGCTGGGCGCGCGGGACTCATCGGATCTCGTGGTCATCGACTGCATGACACTGTGGCTGTCGAACGCTTTGCTCCAGGATTTTCGCGAAGATGCACCGACGGCGCCGCTGCCGACCTGGGAGGCCGAGCGCGATGCATTTCTGCAGTGGCAGTCATCGGCACGCGCCGAGGTGTTGTTGATTTCCAATGAGGTCGGCATGGGCATCGTGCCGCTCGCGCCGGTGGCGCGGCGGTTTCAGGATGAACAGGGGCGGCTCAACCAGATGCTCGCGGCGGCGTGTGACGAAGTAACGCTGGTGGTCGCCGGAATTGCCGTGCCCATCAAGAGCTTCCGTGCCGGTTGATTGACGACGTAACGAATTTCGCGCAAGGTGTCGCGCGAACGACAAGTCATGGGAACCGGGTGCAATGCCCGGGCTGCCCCCGCAACTGTAAGCGGTGCCGCCATCGACGCTCCTGAATACCAGGAGCAACCACTGGGTTCGACCCGGGAAGGTGATGCGCAGGCATTCAGCCGCGAGCCAGGAGACCAGCTTGCCGTGGTCGTCTTTCGTGCAGCCGGGGTGTGCTGAACGAGCGGGAATTCCTGCAGCGGCGACAGGTTCACGGAGCGGTGCCTGAAGGCCATCGCACCGTGTGGTGTGTCAGCTTGTATGGGTTCCCTCGTGCGATCGCAGCCTCACTGTCTGGTCCGTTGGCTTCGCGGGCTATTTTTCCTCAGCCTTTATTGTTTCGCCGCCGAACTGTCCGCGGCGACGTTGGTTGCTGTCGTTTCGGAGCGCAACTCCGGTGACCTCGCGCAAGCCGCGCGTGATTTCAACCAGCGCCTCCCCAATCATCGATTGATCTTCCGCACGACGGCGCAGGTCGACGCCCTCAGCGATGCGCAATTGCAAGAGCTGATCGGCGGGGCGGACACGTTGTTGCTTGCGACCGTGTTCAAGGAAACCGCTCAGCGCATTCAAGCCCAGCTTGCCACCGCCCGAGCGAAGGAAATCATCGCGGTCGCCGGCGATCCGGCGCTCGGACGGCAAAGCCGTTGGCGGTCCAAACGTTTGTTTGTCGATGAAGATCCGCGCTACGCGGAGCTTTCGTCCTTGACCGCCGAGAAGGACGCAAGCACGCAAGCTGTTGCTGCGGCTTCTCAGCGCCATCCGCAACTGTCACCGTGGATTCAGGCTCGCGCGTATTGGCAGAACCGCGGCGAGTCCAACTTGATCTCGCTGTTGGCGTTGATGCTATCGGAGCAAGATCGCGAGGCTGCGGCGGCGGTCAAGCCGGTCGAAGACGCTTTGCCCATGCGATTTCATCATCGCGGCGAATGGTCGACAGCTGAGACGGTGCGCGTCTCGGGTAACCGACGCGTCGTTGCCCTGCTCGAGGATCAGCACGCCGATGTGACTTTGAGCGAAGCGATCTGCCGTTCGTTGAATTCGCGAGAGTTGGATTGCCTGACGGTGCTCGCGGGCTGGGGCCGGCCGAGCAGCGATGCGCTCGAAGTCATCGGTCGGAAGCTCGGTGCTCGGTTGGGTGCGATCGTATCCGTGCAGGATTTCATCATCGGCGGCAGCAGCGATCGCAAAGAGGCGACCCGTCGGTTGGAACAGCTCGACGTGCCGGTGTTCAAGGCGCTTCGACTGCACGATGTCACAGCTGAAGGCTGGCGGATGTCCGAGCAGGGCCTGGCCTGGGACAGTGTTTACTATCGTGTCGCCATGCCCGAACTGCAGGGAATCAGCCAACCGATTGTGGTCGCCGCCGCCGCTGCCGCGCAGCTGGATTCGCTAACCGGCATCGCGGTGACACGAGTCGCAGCGATTCCGTCACAGGTGGAACAGCTGACGTCCCGTATCGAACGCTGGACTCGATTGCAGCAGCAGAAGAACGCCGACAAGCGCGTCGCGATCGTTTATTACAACCATCCGCCGGGTCGTCACAACATCGGTGCCGACAATCTCGACGTCCCCGCCTCGTTGCTGGAAATCCTACGAGCGATGCAACGAGACGGCTACGATACCGGCCCGTTACCCGCGTCGTCGACGGAGTTGCTCGAGAAGCTGCAACAGGATGGCGTGAATCTACCCGAACAGGGCGACGTGTTGCGCTCAATGGCGACGCGAGTTGTTAACGTGAGCAGGGAGCAGTACGCGAAATGGTTTGCAACGTTGCCGATGCCGTTGCAAAAAGAAATGACCGGCGGACCTCTGGCGCTACTCCAGGCGGATGTGGAGGCGGCACAGGCCGCTCGATTGCCTCAGCAGGCACGCGGTCAGATCACTCGAACGCTGCATGAGATCGAACACTTGCTCGAAGGCGCTCAGCATCCGTCACGCGATCGGGCGCTCGATCTGGTCAGACAGTTGCAGGCTGCGTATGAGGCGCAGCTCACCAAGGGCGGCAATGAAGCGACCATCGACAAGCTGACTCGCGCGATTGCCGCGACCGGGGTCGAAGGTCTGCGCGGCTGGGGCGAGTTGCCGGGCAACGTGATGGTGAACAAAGGCAAGCTGGTACTGCCGGGCGTGCGCTTCGGAAACATCTTTGTAGGCCCGCAGCCGCCGCGGGGCTGGGAGCTGAACGAAGAGCTGCTTCACGCCAACACCAGCATTCCGCCGACGCACCAGTATCTGGCGTTTTATTTCTGGTTGCGTCACGAGTTCCGCGCCGACGCCATCGTGCATCTGGGGCGTCATTCGACTTACGAATTCCTGCCGCGCAAAGGCGTCGGCCAGGACGAGCTCGACTATCCGGCGTTGATCGCTGGCGACATTCCGGGCATCTATCCATACATCGTCGACGGCGTTGGTGAAGGGTTGCAGGCGAAGCGTCGCGGACTGGCCGTCATGGTCGATCATTTGATTCCGCCGCTGACCGCGACCCCGCTCTACGACGATCTGCTGCGTCTTCGACAACTGGTGGAAAGTTACGAATCGTCGAATAACCCGGCGCTGCGCAAGCAGGCGGCCTCTTCGATGCGCGCTCTGATCGATGAATTGCATCTGAGAGACGCGTTGACCGCGAGCATGGACGCCGAATTGAAAGTGCGCGGCATTTCGTTCGAGCAGGCCGACGATGAGTTGCTGGTGCACGAGATCGGTCACTATCTCACCCACCTGCAAGAAGATTTCATGCCGTTGGGCCTGCATGTATTCGGCAAACCCTGGCAGAAGGAAGCGCTGGACACGATGCTGGTGTCCATGAAGGCCAAGGCGGAGGACAGGACGCTTCGCCGGAATCTGCAGAGCTCTCCCGAAAACGAGATGCGCGCGCTGTTGCACGGTCTGTCCGGGCGATTCGTTCCGGCCGGGCCTGGTAACGACCCGATCCGCAATGCCGAGGCGTTGCCGACGGGGCGCAACTTCCATGGCCTCGATAATAGTTTGATTCCGTCACGGCTCGGTTACTCGTTGGGCGCGAAGCTCGCCAGCGACGCTCGTGCCAAGGTCCAGGAGGATGGCAAGGAAGCGGTGATCCTGTGGGCGTCCGACTCGGTGCGAGACGAAGGTGCGATGGTGGGCTTCGGCTTGTCATTGCTGGGCGTCGCGCCTCAGTGGAACAGTCGGGGCATCGTTGCGGGTTTGGAGCGGCTGCCGCTGAACGACGTAGGTCAGCGCGCCGATACTGTGTTCGTTACTTCGGGCTTGTTCCGAGATCTGTTCGGTCAGCAGATCGTGTGGCTGGATAAAGCCGTGTTGCTGGCGCTGGATGGCAGCCGTCGCACGATCGAGCGCAGCCGCCCGGATCTCGCTTCGGCACTGCGCGGTGCGCTGGAGCCATTGGGTCCGATGGCGAGCGCCGGCGATGAGCCGCTGTCGCGAAATCATGTTGCCCGCCATTGGGTGAATGAAACATCTGCGCTCATCAAGCAGGGTCTCAGCCATGCCGACGCGGGGAAGCAAGCCAGCTTGCGCGTGTTCGGAACTTCGCCCGGCGACTACAGCGCCGGTATCAATCGCGCGGTCGAGCGCTCTGGCAGCTGGAACGATCGCAAGGAGCTGGCGAAGATCTACATCGATCGCATCGGTCACGCGTATTCCGCCGACGGATCGAGTCAGGCGCAACAGGAGTTGTTGAAGAGCAATTTGCGCGAGGTACAGAACACGTATCTTGGCCGTGCGAGCAACCTGTACGGCCTGATGGATAACAACGACGCGTTCGATTATCTCGGCGGCCTGAGTCTCGCGGTGGAAACATTGAGCGGTCGCGTGCCCGCCAGTCACGTCGCCGATCATTCCAATCCCGCGCAGCCGACGATGCAGCCGCTGCCGACCGCGTTGCTCACGGAGCTGCGCGGCCGATATTTGAATCCGGCCTGGATCAAGCCCCTGATGCAGCACGGCTACGCGGGTGCGCGGACGATGGGCAGCGAGTTCATGGAGTACTTGTGGGGCTGGCAAGTCACCAACCCGGACGTGATCAAGAGCTGGGCGTGGGACGAGGTCAAACAGGTGTATGTCGACGACTCGCATCACCTCGGTCTGGACCAGTTCCTGGAGCAAGGCTCCAACGTGCACGTCAAGACCAACATGATGGCCATCCTGCTGGTCGCGGCCGAGAAACAGTTCTGGCAAACGGATGAGGCCACGTTGCAGCAGCTGAGTCAGAAGTGGGTCGACCTGTTGCTCGAGCATGGTTTGCCGGGCAGCGGTCACACGCAGCCCGACCATCCCGTGTTCCAGTACGTGCAGCCCTATCTGCGCGCGGACCAGATCGAGCCGCTCAAACAACTGCTGGAGCGCGCTCGCGTGGATGCGAAGGCTGCTTCATCGCCGACGACGATGACGGAGCTGCAGGCAGCCAAGGAAGGGCAGGCCCAGCAGAGTGTCGACGCTCAGGGGACGAGCGGTCGCTCACCGTGGGCGTTGATGCTGATCGTGCTCGCGATCGCGGTATTGCTGTCCGCTGGCTATTTCCGCGGCCGTTACATTGCTCCCAAGGAACGTTCCGCATGAACTCATTCATCGTGCAATGGACTCACGCGCTGGTGCCGTTGCTGCTCACGCCCGTGGTCGTCGGATTGTTTGTTTGTGTCGCACTCGCATGCGTCGACATCGGCGTGCTGTTCGGCGAGCGCGGCTTCTTGCGTCGACTCGAACGACCGACCGATGTCAGCGCGGTCGAGCGTCGAGCGCATCGGCGTATCGAGCGCGCGGATATCCTCACTCGTACCTCGCCCATGCTCGGCTTGATGGCCACGTTGATCTCTCTCGGGCCGGGTCTGACGGCGCTCAGCAACGGCAACTTGAACCTGCTGGCCGAAGCGATGCTGACGGCGTTCGACGCCACGGTGCTCGGACTCGCCGCCGGCGTGGTCGGCTTCATCATCGGGCGGCTGCGTCGCCGCTGGTACGACGAAGCTTTGCTTCGTTGGGAGCGTCAGTCATGAGACGTCGGTGGAGTAGTGCACGATTCGATGAAACGCCCGAGGATCCGCAGGCGTCGCTGGTCAATCTGGTGGACATCATGCTGGTCTTCATCTGCGGGTTGATCGTCGCGCTGGTCTCGGCGCAACCCGTGTTCAACACCACGTCCGGCAATGCTGAGGGTGGCAAGCAACTCGTCGAGCCGGGACGCGAGCTTGCGGAGTTGCCGGAGGGATTGAAGGGCCAGGCGGCTGGCGCCGGCATGGAGCCGGTGGGGCAGGTGTATCGCGATCCCAAGACGGGCAAACTGATCCTGGTCGGCCAATAGGCGGGAACGGCTCGCGATCAGTACAATGGCTGACCCCTCCGTCAGTACCCTATCGCCATGAACTCGCCGTTCCTAGACACCGCTCTCGAGGCCGCCCGCGCCGCGGCCGATGTCATCCGTCGCTACTATCGGAACAATCTCCAGGTCACGATCAAGGCGGACAAGACGCCGGTGACCGATGCGGACGTGGAAACGGAGAAAGTCATCCGCGGCATCATCAGCTCACGGTTTCCTTCGCACGGTTTTTACGGCGAGGAGACCGGTCAGAGCGCGATGGATGCGGAGTATTTGTGGCTGGTCGATCCCATCGACGGCACCAAGGCGTTCGTGCGCGAGTATCCGATGTTCTCCACCCAGATCGCGCTCATGCATCGCGGCCAGCTCATCGTCGGCGTGTCCTCGGCGCCGGTGTATGGCGAGCTGGCGTGGGCGGAGATCGGCAAGGGCGCGTGGTTGAACGACAAGCCGATCAAAGTCAGCGAGATCGATTCGGTCGAGGCCGGTGCCATCTCGGCCGGCAATTTGAAAACATTGGCGAGCGGCCCGCGCTGGGACCGTTTCGGCAAGCTGGTGGCGCGCGCGCATCGCATCCGCGGCTACGGCGATTTTCTGCACTATCACTTACTGGCGGCAGGCAAGATCGATGTGGTCATCGAGTCGGATGTGAACATCCTGGACGTCGCTGCGTGCTCGGTGATCGTCGCAGCGGCCGGCGGCAAGTTCACCGATCTGGATGGCGAGGCGTTGACGTTGCAGACGACGTCGGTGCTCGCGGCGAACAGCAAGTTACATGCGCCGGTGCTGCGCGATTTGAGCTGATCTAAGGTTTCATCCAGCGAATTTCGGCGGCGGTCTGCGGTCCGACCACGACCTGCTCCAGCGACTCGGGAATGGCCGACTCGTTGCTCGTCAGCGGGATGCGACCGCCCATCAATTCGGCGTGTGTCTGCGGCAGCAGCGGCTGCTTGGTGGGTTCGGCGTAGCCGATGGGATTCAGCGGCTGGCTGTTGCGCGGATCGTATTTGTCGGTCGCGCCCAATGTATGTAACAGCTCGTGCGCCATGATCACGTCGTTCGAGCCGAGCATCGATCGATCCGCGAACACGTTCACCACGCCATACAAGCCTTTCTGCATGCCCAGCGAGTGCGCCAGCGTTGGCGTCAGCGCGGGATCGTGATAGACGACGAACAATTTGATGTCGGGCGCGACGCCCGGCACGTCCGGCGATTGCCACGCCCAATAGCGCATGCGCAGGCTCCACCACATGAGGCTGAGCACATTCGCGTCGGGGTTGAAGGCCGGGGGCAGATCGCGCAGCTGCGGGGCGGATTTGAACTTGATCGGCTGTTCCAGGGTGAGCCCGCGGAAGCTCGCTTCCCGCTCGAAAAAAGCTTCGATTTCCTGGAAGCGGTCCGGTTGCAGCTTGCCGATGAACTGCTCGGTGACGGCGCTGCCGTCGCCATTGATCGAATAGACGGTGACGCGCAGCGGGGTGTTCCAGTCCGTCGAGTAGACGCGATCGAAGTACTGGTTCAGTGCGACCGTCAGCAGGATCAGCAGCAGGATCAGAACGCGGATGTTGCGCCACATGCGCGGACCTTACCCGCAGCCGGCCGCCGCGCCCCGGCGCGACGTCTCAGTTCGCCGATTCCACTCTCAATTCGGCGAGCTCGCCCGCTGCGACGCTGTAATAGACAGTCATGGGCTGACAGCAAACCGAGCAATCCTCGATGTATTCCTGCGATTCGACCGACAGGTCCAGGAACAGCGTGATGGTTTCGCCGCAATGGGGGCAGGTGGTTTCAGCGGTTGTCTCGAGCATGAGTCTTCAAAGGCTGAACGCGCTCTTGATCCAGTCGACCTTGGCTTTCGGCTCGCCCATCGTGATGGCGACCACGTCGAAACGCGCCGGATGGTGGCGAAGTTCGGGGCGTTTCATCAACAGATGCTCGGCCGCGAGCGTGAGCCGGCGCTGCTTCTGCCAGTCTACCGACGCGGCCGCGCCGCCGTAATCGGTGCTCGATCGACAGCGGACTTCGACCAGCACCAGGATCTCACGCTCGAGCATGACCAGGTCGAGCTCGCCCATCTTGCATCGGTAGTTGCGAATGAGGGGCTTGAGACCTTGGGCGAGCAGATGTGCCAGCGCCAGCTCCTCACCGAGCTGTCCGATGGCCTTGCGCTCGCGATCGTCCATGTTTACTCCGCCGTGTTGTTGAATGGCACTAGCGTGCCGGCACGGGGTCGGAACGGACGTTCCCGTTTATCGGCGAAAGGGCCGATAACGCGTCACACGACGCACGCAAATTGGTGTAAGGCCGGCGGCGTTGCGCGTGCCTCGACGCCGCGCCGGGGCTTTGATCTGGGCACGCGCTCCACGGGGCCGGTCTCTCGCAGGCGGGCAAGTGGGGCGCCGGAACCGAGCGGCTCGATGGTGAGTTCGCTCGACTGTGGTAAGCAAGGATCGAAAACAAACGAGGCGTCCCGCGTCGGCCGAACAAATAACGCGACGGCCGTCCCCTGCGTCGAAGCCGGAGGGTATCCCACCCGGCGCCGCGCCGGAGCGCGCGGGCGGAAAGGTATTTGTCGGGGTCGCGGGGTGGTCGATCCCGTCGAGCTATCGGTCAGAGTTGCCGGGCGAGGGGTCGCATTTGGAGCGGTATGCGCGGCGGCTGTCGGCCGTGGAGATCAACAGCTCGTTTTGGCGTCCTCACCGCGTGCAGACGTACGTGCGGTGGGCGGAGAGTGTTCCGAAACATTTTCGATTCGCGGTGAAGGCGCCGCGTCAGTTCACGCATGAAGGCGAGCTTCGCGCTCATCCTGAAGTGCTCGATCGATTCGCGGACGAAATCGCTGGATTGGGGGCAAAGCTCGGCGTGCTGCTTGTGCAGCTGCCGCCGAAATTGGAGTTCGACGCGGTGACAACCCGTCGTTTCTTCAAATCCATGCGCAAACGAATCGACGTGCCATTCGTCTGCGAGCCGCGGCATTCGAGTTGGGGCTCCGAGTGCGCGGATCGTTTGCTCACTGAATTGTCCATCGCCCGAGTCGCCGCTGACCCGCCGTTATGGCCGGGCGGGAACGAGCCCGGCGGCGATCGACGGTGTGCATACTTCCGATGGCATGGGCAGCCCCGGAAGTACTATTCAGACTATGGCCGCGAGTGCCTGGCCAGACTGGAGAAACAAATCGCGATTGCTGGCGCGGCGCAAGTGTGGGCGATTTTCGACAACACCGTACACGGCCACGCACTAGGAAACGCGCTGAGCCTCGCGAACGCCGTCACGCCCAAACGCCGAAACAAATAATCATCCGCTGAGGAATCGAGCGAGGGGCCGCGATTTACCTCGCAGCCGCCGTCGCCGTCGTTCCTAGCGGCAACGCGCGGCCGCCGGAGACTTGAGCCCAATCGAGCTCACGTCGGACGTGACCCTTCTCATCGATGGACAGCAAGCCCGTCATGCCCGGGATCGCATGCGCGGCGCCAAACTGACCCGCTTTGAGCAGCGGAACGATGCGGCAGGCATCGAAGCCGAACGCATACAAACGGCCGCGGCCGCGAGCCCGCACGGGCCAGTGACGGGTGAGCACACTGCGCAACTGAGTGGAGGCCGCATCGGGAGAAATGACCCAGGGCATGTCAGGGAAGATCACGCCTTCGAGATCGTTGTTCGCGGGCGTGTCCGGCTCGAAGATGTCCGAAGTTGCATAGATCGGCACCTCTTCGGCGAGGTGAAACTTGAGCCCGGGGCGCAGCGAGCGTCCCTGCACCGGTTGCGCGCCGACGAAGATAAACTGCGCATCGCCGCGACGACGCGGCTCGAACTCCATGCGCGTGCCGAGCGTCGCGAACAATGCGTTCGCACGAGCGCGGCTCTCGTTGATCAACAATAACTCGGTGATGGGCTGTGAGAAATCACGCGCCGTCGGGTCATAAAACTTCATGCCCGCGATCTGACCGCCCAACGTCTTCAGCTCGGTATCGAACGCACGAAACACGCGCTGACCCCAGTCGTTGTTCGGCAGCAGCACCAGGCCCCGCATCCGGCCGTCAGCGGTGACCCGCTGCGCAACCTGTCGTGCCTCTTCTTCCGGATCGAGCGAGTATTGAAACAGCTGAGGCGGCGAAGAAACATTATCCGCGGTCTGGTTCAGAGCGAGCGTCAGCACGGACACTTCACCGGAGCTGGCGATCGCCGTTACTTCATCTTTCGTGAGCGGGCCCACGATGAACTGCGCGCCATCGGCAACAGCTTTTCGATAGGCGGTGGTCGCGCCCATTTCCGCCGAGTCATACACATTCAACATCGGCCGACGGCTCGCATCCTGCTGAAGCAGCGCTGCGAGGAAGCCATCTCGGACCGCCATGCCGGCCGCTTGCTGACGGCCGGAGAGCGGCAGGATCAGTGCGATCTGCGTCGGATAATCCAGGCCGACGCCCAATTGAGGCAGCACATCTTCGGTGATCAACGAATTCGCCGGATGGTTCGGATAGCGATTGCGCCATTGCGCGATGTCTTCGTTCGCCGAGAATGGATTGCGAGCGGTCACGAGCGCGGCCCGACCCAGATCGAGCCAGCCCGCGAGCGTCGGATTCGCGTTCGCCGGCGGCGTGAAATCAGCACCGGCTGACGCGCTCTTCTGCAAGCCTTGCCAGATCATTCTCTGGTTGGCACGAATGTCGTCCTTGCTCGTCAACGTCCGCTCGCGTTCCAGCGCCGCACTCACCGCGGCGGCGGGGCGATTCAAAGCAAACAACGAGCGAGCACGCAGTTCCAGCACGTCGGAGGCAAGCTCGCTTGGAATCGGTTGAGGAATACGATCGAGCTCGGCAAGCGCCTTGTCACCCCGGCCGCCACGCAGCGCCAACTCGGCAGTGACCAGCGAGCGCAAACCGAAATCGGCGCGAGGCAACGAAGGACTGACTTGATTCAACAGGTTCGTGGCTTGCGCAGTGTCGTCTGCGCGCACGTATTCGCGCGAGGCGCGCAAGAGGAAGCGATCGCGCAGATCGCCGGGCGATTGTGTGGCCAGGGCTTCGTAGCCACGAGCCGCGCCTTTATGGTCGCCCTTTCGAGACAGGGCCTCGGCCTGATCGACTTGGCGCTCGGCGGAGGCGCTCGGGGTTTCCTGGACGGCGGGCGGAGTGCTGCATGCGGTGACGCCAATCGCCAGTATGATGGAGGCGATCCAGGTCATCGCGAATCGAGCCGTCTTTGTGCCATTCATTTCCACTGCAACCTCTCGGCGTGAGCCGCGGACGGCATTATAGAAGTTATGGATACCCAATCGCGAAACCCTTGCGCGGCGGTCCGATTGAGTGGGTGTTGGGATCTTCGTCCAGCTTGGGGTAGTCGAAATGTCCGGCTCTGAGTTTATCGCCTCAGGAATTAGCACCGAGGCCGCGGTCGCGGCGGGCACGCTGTACGTGGTGGCCACGCCCATCGGCAATCTCGGCGACCTCAGCGCTCGCGCGCGCGAGGTGTTGTCGAGCGTTCAGCTGATCGCAGCTGAAGATACGCGGCACACCCGACAAATGTTGCAAGCGTTCGGGATCGATACGGCGCTTACTTCGTTGCACGAACACAACGAGATGCAAAAGAGTGAGACGCTCATCACACGCTTGCTGGCCGGCGAATCGATTGCGCTGGTTTCGGATGCAGGCACGCCGCTGATCAGCGATCCCGGATTCGATCTGGTCGCGGCGGCTCGAGCACGGGGCGTTTCAGTTGCGGTCGTACCGGGGCCCTGTGCCGCGATCGCCGCGTTGTCGATCGCGGGGTTGCCCACCGATCGGTTCGTGTTCGAAGGCTTTTTGCCCGCGAAAAACGCGGCTCGCGTGGCGCGACTTCGCGCGCTGGCGAGCGAGCAGCGTACGATGATTTTCTACGAAGCGCCGCATCGCTTGCTCGAAGTATTGCGAGACATGGCTGCGGAGCTGGGGGGTCAACGTTCAGCATCGGTGAGCCGTGAGCTCACCAAACGTTTCGAGACCACGTACACCGGAACGCTCGCGGAATTGAGCGAAATCGCCGAGAAAAATGCCGATATGGCGCGCGGTGAAATCGTGATCGTCGTCAGCGGCAACCCCGCCGACGCAGGCACGGCGCAGGCATTGAACGCAGACCAGTTGTTGCGTGCGTTGTTGGATGAGTTGTCGCCATCGCAGGCTGCGAAGGTCGCCGCCAAACTGAGCGGCGAGAAGCGCAGCGAGTTGTACGCGCGAGCGATGCAATTGAGCGGCGGCAAGGGCGAAGACTGACCGGAAGTTTGCGCAGGCTTCTGTATGATGCGCGCTGGAGTCGGCCAGACAACCGCTGCTCTTGCTTGCAAGAGTGGAGGAAAGTCCGGGCTCCTAGGGCAAGGCGCCAGGTAACGCCTGGGGGACGTGAGTCCACGGAAAGTGCAACAGAAAGCAAACCGCCTAAGCGCGCGGCTTCGGCCACGCGCCGGTACGGGTGAACGGGTGCGGTAAGAGCGCACCGCGCCGGTGGTAACACTCGGCGGCACGGTAAACCCCGCCCGGAGCAAGACCAAATAGGGGAGCGCGCGGTTCAATCTTCGGATTGGGCCGCATGTGTGGCCCACACAGACTCCCGGGTAGGTCGCTGGAGGTACGCGGTGACGCGTATCGCAGATGAATGGTTGTCCACGACAGAACCCGGCTTATCGGCCGACTCCTTTTCTTTCAAGGCTTCTTCGTTGCTGTTCGAAGCTCGCCGACGAGGCCGCGGTGGCTTGCGGCGGCTGGCGGGGGGAAGTGTCCTCCCGGCACCGCGACGCACGCCGTCGCAACGCTTCGCTCGCGCTGACGCGCGCGACTTTGCTGTACCTCCATGTAGCTGCTATTGGACCAACATCCCTGTTGGATCCAATTGCCGGGAGAACACTTCCCC
>JAEWAF010000129.1 GCA_023391815.1 Pseudomonadota bacterium | reverse complement strand
CGGCACCGTGCTCCCCTACTGCCTTCGCTGTCGCTCGGCCCGTTGGTCCCGTCCCTGGGCGCACTTCCCCGACAAGGTCCATCTTGTTCGAGGATGCCGGAAGGAGGTACCCCACCTCGGCGGCGTGCTGGAGACGTCGGTTGCAGCTTGGTCTATTCGGCGTCTCCGGTGATTTGAAAGTGGCGACTGGCTGATGGCCAGGCGCCATTGCCGGCACTTCAGCCCAGGCAGATTATTTCGTACGAGAGCCGACGCTCTTAAGCCCTTACGCCAGCACCACCAGCAGATCCTTCGCGTCCACCGCCTCTCCGGTCCGAGTCACGATCTCACCGATGGTCGCATCCCGATCCGAGCGAACCGACGTTTCCATCTTCATCGCTTCGATCGTGAGCAACACATCGCCTCGCTTCACCTTCGCGCCTTGCCGGACAGCGATGGTGGCGACGGTGCCGGGCATCGGGGCGCCGACGTGGTTGGGGTCGGCGGGTTCGGCTTTGCGACGCGGGGGTTTGAGGGCGACCTGGCTGCGATCCGGGACCTTCACCGAGCGCGGTTGACCGTTCAATTCGAAGAACACCGTGCGCGTGCCGTCTTCATGGCTGTCGCTCACAGCCACGAAGCGAACGATCAGTGTCTTGCCGCGATCGATATCGACGGTCACTTCATCGCCCGGCTCCATACCATAGAAGAACAACGGCGTCGGCAGCACGCTGACCCGGCCATAGTCGAGCCGGTTCTTCATGTAGTCGAGGAACACCTTCGGATACATCAAGTACGAAGCGAATTCCTCGTCCGTGATCTCGCGCCAGGTCTTGCTCTGCGCCTCATCGCGCGCCTTCTTCAAATCGATCGGCGCCAACACTTCGCCCGGTCGGCCCGTCATCGGCTTCGCGCCCTTCAGCACCTTCTGCTGTAACGCCGAGGGGAATCCGCCGTACGGTTGCCCCAAATCACCGCGGAACAAGGAAACGACCGACTCCGGAAACGCAATCTCCGTGTTCGGATCGAGCACCTGCTCCGGCGTGAGATTGCTGGTGACCATCATGATCGCCATGTCGCCGACGACCTTCGACGTCGGCGTGACCTTCACGATGTCGCCGAACATCTCGTTCACCTTCGCATACGCGCGCGCAACTTCCGGCCAGCGCACGTCGTCGATGCCGAGCGAGCGCGCCTGCTCGCGCAAGTTCGTGAACTGTCCGCCAGGCATGCCATGCACGTACACCTCGGACGCGCCCGATCGCAAATCGCTTTCGAACGCGCTGTAGCAGTGACGCACTTGTTCCCAATATCCGGACAGCACGCGCAGATTTTCCGGATTGAGCCCGGAGTCACGCGGACTGTGTCGCAATGCTTCGACGATGGAGCCCAGATTCGGCTGCGACGTGAGACCGCTCATCGCGTCCAACGCGCCGTCGACAGCATCGGCGCCCGCATCGACCGCGGCGAGCACGCTGGCGGCAGCGATGCCGCTGGTGTCGTGCGTATGGAAGTGCACCGGCAAGCCGATCTCTTCCTTGAGCGCCTTGACCAGGGTGTAAGCGGCACGCGGCTGACACAGTCCCGCCATGTCCTTGATGCCAAGAATGTGAGCGCCCGCCGCCTTCAACTCGCGCGCCATCGACAAGTAATACTTCAAGTCGTACTTGGTCTGGCGCGGATCGGAAAGATTGCCGGTGTAGCAAATCGCCGCCTCGCACAGCGCGCCGGACTCTCGAACCGCGTCGATCGCGACGCGCATGTTCTCGACCCAGTTGAGCGAGTCGAATACACGGAACAGGTCGATGCCCGACTGTGCCGCCTGATTCACGAAGTACTTCACGACGTTGTCGGGATAGTTGGTGTATCCGACCGCGTTCGCCGAACGCAGCAGCATCTGCAAGAGCAGATTCGGCATGGCGCTGCGGAATTCCTGCAAGCGCTCCCACGGGCACTCGTTCAAAAAGCGCATCGCCACGTCGAAGGTTGCGCCGCCCCAGCATTCGACCGAGAACAGATCGGGCAACAGGCTCGCGTAATGAGGCGCGATCGCCTTCATGTCGTAAGTGCGGAAGCGCGTCGCGAGCAACGATTGATGCGCGTCTCGCATCGTGGTGTCAGTCAGCAGCACGCGCTTCTGATCGAGCATCCACTGCGCGAACTTGTCTGGCCCCAGCTCGTCGAGCTTCTGCTTCGTTCCGGGCGCCGGTGGTGGCAGTTGGATCTTCGGCAGCTTCGGTGCGACCATTCGCTGCGGGCGCGGCCGCGACTTCACTTCGGGATTGCCGTTCACCACCACATCGCCGATGAAGTTCAACAGGCGCGAGGCGCGATCCTTCTTGCGCGGGAACCGGAACAGCTCGGGCGTTTGATCGATGAACTTGGTCGTGTACTCCGCGGATGCGAACTGCGGATGCAGAATGAGCTGATCGAGGAAGCGCAGATTCGTGACGACGCCACGAACGCGGAATTCCCAGAGCGCGCGATGCATGCGCGCAATGGTTTCAGCCGGCGTCGGCGACCACGCCGTCACCTTCACCAGCAGCGAATCGTAGGAGCGCGTGATGATCGCGCCCGAATACGCCGTGCCGGCATCCAAACGAATGCCGAAGCCGGCAGGACTGCGATAGGCGGTGATCCGACCGTAGTCGGGAATAAAATTGTTCTCGGGATCTTCGGTGGTGACGCGACACTGCATCGCGAAGCCGTTGAGCCGGATGTCTTCCTGCTTCGGCACGCCGCTCTCGGCGTCACCGATCCTCGCCCCTTCGGCGATCCGGATCTGCGCGCGCACGATGTCGATGCCAGTGACCGCTTCAGTCACCGTGTGCTCGACCTGCACGCGCGGGTTCACTTCGATGAAGTAGAACTTGCCGCTGTCGGCGTCTTGTAGGAACTCGACCGTACCGGCGTTGAGATAGCGCACCGCGCGGCCGATCTTCAGCGCCTCTTCGCACAGTGACTGACGCTGCTCGTCGTTGAAGAACGTGGCAGGCGCACGCTCGATCACCTTTTGATTGCGGCGTTGAACGGTGCAATCGCGCTCGAACAAATGCACCAGATTGCCGTGCGCATCGCCTAGCAGCTGCACTTCGATGTGACGCGCGCGACGGACCAGCTTCTCGAGATAAACCTCATCGTTGCCGAACGCGGCCTTGGCTTCGCGTCGGGCGGTGGCCACCATTTCGGGCAACTCCTGTTCGGTCTCGACGATGCGCATGCCGCGCCCACCGCCGCCCCAACTTGCCTTGAGCATGACCGGGAAGCCAACCTCGCGCGCCATGCGCAAAGACTCCGCATCATCTCGGGGCAGCGGCGGTGTCGCCGGCATCACGGGCACGCCCGCTGAGACCGCAAGGTTGCGCGCCATCACCTTGTTGCCCAGTCGACGCATGATCTCCGGCGTCGGGCCGATGAAGATCAAACCCGCGGCGGCACAAGCCTCGGCGAACTCAGGATTCTCGGACAGGAAACCGTAGCCCGGATGAATCGCATCGACCTGCGCGGCCTGAGCGATGCGCACGATGTCGGCAATATCCAGGTAGGCCTCGACCGGTGTTTTGCCGGCGCCGACCAGATAGCTCTCGTCCGCCTTCATGCGATGCAGGGAGAAGCGATCTTCCTGCGAGTAGATCGCGACGGTGCGGATGCCGAGCTCGGCGGCCGCGCGCATCACGCGAATTGCGATCTCGCCGCGATTGGCGATCAGCAGGCTCTTGATTCTCTGGGGCATGACAAGACTCGCCGCCCGCGCTAACTGCCGGGCTTGTGATAGTCGATGGATGGAGCTGCCGGGGCAGCGAGATCCATCGATCATAGCGACAGGCGCAACCCCTGCAAGACCGAGGCCAATAGGGTTTCGAGATCAAAGTATCGGCGGCGACGATGACACCGCTAGCCACGCACGCAGCGGGCCGGGCACTGGCGAAAGAAGTTCCTCAGTGAGCAACTCCGGCCTTCGCTTCCTTGCGAAACGAGCCGGTGGTGAGGTCGCCGTATTCCTTGTCCATGATGACGATGCAATCGCGGCCGCGCTCCTTGGCCGCGTATAGCGCCTCGTCCGCGAGCTGGATGAAGCCATAGTGGCTGCGATCGCTCATCGGCTGGACGCACGCAATGCCGATGCTCACGGTCAGTCGTTTGACCGAGCCTGTCGCTGCGCCGTGCGTGATGGCCAGCGCTTCGATACCGGCCTGGATCTGTCGCGCCATGTCCTCAGCATGAGGACGACCCGCGTCGTAGAGAACCATCGCGAATTCCTCGCCGCCATAACGAGCCGCGATGTCCAGCGGACGACGCGCATGGTTGCTCAACGACCACGCGACCCGCCGCAGGCATTCGTCGCCCGCCTGGTGACCGAAGCGATCGTTGTACGCTTTGAAATGATCGATATCGATCATCAGCAGGGTCAGCGGCCGGCCTTCGCGCGCCGCCTGCGCCCAGACCCGATCGACGTGCTCATCGAAGGTGCGACGGTTGGCGATGCCGGTCAATCCATCACGTCGCGCCGTTTCCATCAGCAGCTGCGATTCGAGGAAGTTGGTGCGGTTGGCGCGCTCCAGCGAATAACAAACAATCGCACCGATGGCATTGGCGAACAGCAATACACCTACATCCACCAACCGTTGGGATGCCGGCATGCCGGCGAACGTCGCGATCGCGGGATACGAAATCAGCACCAGCACTGAAGCAGTGAGTGCGGGACGGAATGCCAGGCCCAGCATCAAGTAGTTGTAGATCATGGCCAGCACCACCGAGGCGATCAGACTGACGCCTTGAGTGGCCGCGATCACCGCGAGCACCACCACGCCGATGCCGAACAGGGCGGCCCCGTACGGGCACACGATGGGATACCAGCGTTGATATAGCCTGCTATGCACCAGCAGGAGCGCGCTCAGGAAGATCGGCCCGAGCACCGTGAGTCGGATGAGATCGAGCGGCCGATTCACCGCCGCCGGCAGGACCAGATGAGTCAGTGCCGAGAAACCGATGACGAAGCCGATGCCGAGCAGCAGGTTACGACTGATCTGAGCGCGACTTTTAGCGAGATGCGCGCGCCGGAAACGGCGTTCCAGATCGGGATTGTCGAACTCCAGGCGCTGAAAGCCGCGCTGGAGCTGCAGAGCGTAAGCAGACTGGGGCGGCGCATCCGCACCGCCTGCGTAACCTGATTTTGTCGCCGGCTCGGGGATTAGATCGAATCCTGATGTTTGCGACGGTCGCGCGCGTCCTTGATCAGGCGGCGCCAAACTTCGTAGGCATCCCAGCCTCCGGTGGATTCGATATTCGGTTCGATCACCGTGTCGATGCCGACTTCCGGCGCCGTCAAGGCGATGGCGTTACCGAGCTGATCGGCATTGGCCGCCGATCCTCCGCTGATGATCTGGCTGACGGGTTTGATTACTGTGCTCATAAAAGTCAGTCGGCGGAGCGCACTCACGCAACTTCGAATGAAAAAAACGTGCCCATGTTATTTCTCACCCGATCGCAAAAGCGTGCGCAGTTCTCAGTTCTGGAACCTGGGTCGTCTTCGTTGAGACTTCCGTGCGCTAGACACTCGACAGACGTGGGTACGCATTCAAAATCGCTCGATTATGTTCGATCGACCGATGCGCTAACCAGGAAGCCGAATGTAACGCCCGCTAATAACTTGTGCTAGTCGGTGTGAAAAATAATATTCACCCGCTAAATCGCGGCGCTGCGATATCCGGATTCGCTCGAGCAGGTGAATTTGCAGTGCCGCCCGGGATCAGCGCGGGCGCGCGACTCTATCTTGCAAAATACTCGCGCAGAAACTGGTCGAAAGTCATGTCGTCGGCGGCCTCGATCTGCGCCTGCCGCTCGAGCGACGCTGCCGCTTCGGCACTGAATTCCGCCAGGCGCTGCTCGTTGGGCGGATACAGGTCCAGAAAATATGCTTTGTGCACGCGGGACATCCGCAGCGCGAACTGAGCAAAACTTTCACCGGTCGTGCGCAACTCTTGCAAGGTCCGCGCCGAAGGCGTGCGATCCACCTCATCGATCTTGGTCTGTTGCAAGTCCAACGCCGCCATATACGGCTTGCGCTCATCGCCTTCGTCCAGCAGCTCGCAGATGCCGCGCATCGAATCGATGAGCTCCAGCGCCCAGGTGCGCAACTCTACCGGGCGCCCATTGCGATTTAATTTCAAACCCGGCTCACGGCCGCGGCGCGCGACGATCGCGTGGTTGGCATCCAGGTGTGCCTGCTCGCTGGCGTCGATGGGATCGCTCTGTTTCAGCACACACAACGCCGCGAATGCTTCAAGAAAGCGCAGTTTGTTCTGATTGACGCCGACCGGATCGAACGCACTCACGTCGAGCGCGCGGAATTCGACGTATTCGACGCCGCCACGACGCAAGGCCTGCGAAGGATGTTCGCCGGAGCGGGCCACCCGCTTCGGCCGGATGTAACTGTAATACTCGTTCTCGATCTGCAGCAGATTGGCATTGAGCTGGCGGTACTCGCCGTCGACTTTGACACCGAGCTTCTGATATTCCGGATGGGGCGTGCTCACCGCCGCCGTCAGATCGCGAACATATTCGTCGAGACTGTTGACCGAGATCTGCACCCCGGCCTGGCTCTTGTTGCGATAGCCGAGGTCGCTCATCCGAAGCGACGTCGCATACGGAGCATAAAGCGTGCCGGACGCGAATGTTTCCAATTGATGATCACGGCCGCGCACGAACGAGCTGCACAGCGCCGGCGAGTTGCCGAACAGATACAGAATCAGCCAGCCATGGCGCCGGTAATTTCTGAGCAACGAGAAATATTGCGCCGAGATGAACTCCTGTTCGGCCCGCGACTCCTGCAGGACCTCGGCCAGCACCGGCCAGAACGTCTGTGGAAAGGAGTAATTGAAGTGCACGCCGGAAATCGCTTGCATCATCCGGCCGTAACGATTGCCCAGGCCGAGCCGGTACACCTCTTTCATCTGGCCGATGTTCGAGCGGCCGTAGCGCGCGATCGGGATCTCAGCATCGCCGGTCAGCATGCAGGGCATGCTGGTTGCCCAGAGCAACTGCTCGCCCAGATGGCGGTACACGAACTGATGCAGATCGCACAGATATTGCAGGAGTTGCCAGGACTCGCGGAACGCGGGCGTCACCAGCTCGATCAACGCTTCCGAATAGTCGGTGGTGATGTGCTCGTGGGCGAGCGCCGAACCGAGCGCGAGCGGATGCGGGCTGTGCTCGATGCGGCCGTCGGCGGAGACGCGCAACGACTCTTTCTCCACGCCCTTCAGGCCGTTCTGCAGGACACGCGGCTCGCGGGTATTGATCAGCGTCGCCAGGCGACGCTCGAAGGCGCGGTCGATGCCGGAGCTGCTCATGTCTGATCAGAACTGGAAATGGCCGGCAAGTTTCCCGAGGCGCGTCCGAGGCGTCAAGCATCCGCCAGGCATGACACAAGTGAACGACAGCCGGGCTTCCATAAAGTCCGATACCGCGAAAGCGGCCACTATGCTTTGATTGGCCCCGTTCCGGCCGATGGGTGGAGATCCGTGGCGCCGCCGACTGCCTTCGACCTCGAGCTCGTAACCGCGTATCTGTCGATCGGAGTGGTCGCAGCTCTGGCGCTGACAGTTATTGCCGCTTTGGCGCGCGTCCTGGTCCTGCACGGCCGCCTGGCCCGACGCACCCGGGAGCTGGAAATCGAACTCGCGCAACGCCAGCACGTCGAAGCCGAGCTGCAGGCAGCCCGTGACGATTTGGAGAAGCGGGTCCGCGAGCGCACCCATGCGCTGGAAACGCGCAACGAGGAGCTAAGCCGGCTCCGGCTCGCCCTGGAAACCGCCAATCGGCGCCTGCGCCATCTGGTCGCCGTCGATCCCCTCACCGGCATCGCCAACCGCCGTCATTTCGACCGGACCCTGGATCGCGAAGTGCGCCGGGCCCGCCGCGAACAGCGGCCGCTGTCGTTGATCTTCCTGGATCTGGATGAGTTCAAGCATTTCAACGACAGCTATGGTCATGCCCATGGCGACGAGGTGTTGCGCCGGGTGGCCCGCACCCTGGATGAAAGCTTCCGGCGCGGCGGCGATCTGGTGGCCCGCTACGGTGGCGAAGAGTTCGCGGTGATCCTGCCCGGCGTGGATGCTCACCGCGCCGGGCTGTATGCGGAACGCTTGCGCCGCCGGATCTGGCGGATGGCCATTGCCAGCGGATCCGTCGACTCCGGCGAGCGCATCACAATCAGTGGCGGCGTCGCCGCGATCGCACCGGGCACGCCCGGCTTCCACGATACAGCCCCGGATGTACTGCTACGCGCGGCCGACCAGGCGCTCTACAAAGCCAAGTGCCAGGGACGCAACCGCATCGCCATGGCCGCACCGATAACGAGCGTCGCGGAGCCGCCGGCCATCGAGCTCGCCTCCTGATCTTTCCTGGCTTGCGCGGCCCGCACGTGGTCGGCGTATAGTCGATTCGTCGCATTCATCCTCGATAACAACAGTGACAAGGAATGTGGGTCGCGAGCGATTGGCATTCCTTTGGAAGGGAGAATCGCATGACGGACAAGAAGACTGTCGGCGGCGTCACCTATCAGAACGCCGGTAAGGATTACTTCGAGAAGCGCGGGCTACGGCGCCACGCGCGAGTCTGGTCGTTATGGGCGCTGGGCGTCGGCGCGGTCATCTCCGGTCATTTCTCCGGCTGGAATCTAGGCATCGGCGCCGGCGGCTGGGGCGGCCTGTTCATCGCCGCCATCATCATCGCCATCATGTATCTGGGGTTGATCTTCAGCCTCGCGGAAATGTCTCCGGCATTGCCTCACACCGGCGGCGCGTACTCATTCGCTCGCAGCGCCATGGGCCCGTGGGGCGGATTCATCACCGGTCTGGCCGAGAGCATCGAGTACATCATGACGCCGGCGGTGATCGTGTTCTTCATCGGCTCGTATCTCACCGGCATCTTCGAAACTCCAGCGGCGTATCAGCCGTTGTGGTGGATCGGCTGTTATCTGCTGTTCGTGCTGCTCAATTACGCGGGAGTGGAGCTGTCATTCAAGATTTCCGTCGTGGTCACCGTGCTGGCACTGGCAGTGCTGGTGGTGTTCTGGATCAGCGCGATTCCACACGCTGACTTCTCGCGCTGGGCGTTGAACATCGCGGCCGACCCGGAAGGCAAGCCCATGGAACTGGTACAAGGCGGCGGCGCGTTCCTGCCATTCGGCTGGAAAGGCGTGCTCGCCGCCCTGCCATTCGCGGTCTGGTTGTTCCTTGCGATCGAGGAATTGCCGCTCGCCGCCGAGGAATCGGTCGACCCGAAACGGGATATGCCGAAGGGCCTCATCTTCGGCATGTTCACGCTGATGGTCTCGGCGCTGATGATCATGCTGCTGAACGCATCCATCGGCGCGGCGCAGGACGGCAAGCTGCACGGCGCATATTCGCTGGCCACATCGACCGAGCCGTTGCTCGACGGCTTCCGTGTGATCTTCGCCGGCGACATCGCGAAGCTGCTGGCACTGCTCGCCGTGATCGGCCTGATCGCGAGCTTCCACACGATCATTTTCGCGTTCGGTCGACAGATTTATTCCCTGTCACGCGCGGGCTACTACCCGGCGGCGATGTCGATCACCCACGGCTCACGCAAGACTCCGCACATCGCATTGTTCACTGGTGCATCCATCGGTCTGGCGGTGATCCTCGCGGTCTGGTTCTCGCGTGGCGCCGAGAAAGGCGGCGCGATCATCGGCGCAACGTTACTGAACATGGCGGTGTTCGGCGCCATGATCTCGTACGCGTTCCAAGGCATCTCATTCATCCTGTTACGCAGGAACATGCCGAACATCGAGCGACCCTATCGCAGCCCGCTCGGCGTTCCCGGCGCGGCGGCGACCGTCGTGATCGCGCTCGTCACGTTGTACTTCCAGCTGCAGGATCCCGGCTATCGGGCCGGCGTGTACTCGGCGCTGGCCTGGTACGTCGCCGGCGTTTTGTATTTTGCGTTCGTGGGTCGTCACAAACTGGTGCTGTCGCCGGAGGAAGAGTTCGCGATCACGGGCGGACAGCACGGTCATCCGGAGCGCGAAGGTTACGGCACCACCAAGGTTGACACCGCATCATGATCGAACCTCGCCAGGTCAAAAGCGCTGCCGACGCCCGAGCCATCGTCGAGCAGCGCGGGCTGTCGCACGTCAAAGTGGGTGTGTTCGATACAGACGGAATCATGCGCGGCAAGTACATGTCGCGTGCGAAGTTCATTTCCGCACTCGAGAGCGGCTACGGCTTCTGCGATGTGGTGCTCGGCTGGGACTGCCAGGACCAGCTGTACGACAACGTGAAGTTCACCGGCTGGCACACGGGTTATCCGGACGCGCCGGTGCGCATCCTCCCCGAAACGTGTCGACCGCTGCCGTTCGAGGCTGACAATCTGCTGTTCTTGAGCGAGTTCACCGGGCCGGCGGAACAGATCTGCCCGCGCGGCGTGCTTCGGCGCGTGCTCGACAAAGCCGCGAAGCTCGGCTTCCAAGCCTACGCGGGCTTCGAATACGAAGTGTTCTTTTTCGATGAAACGCCCGAGTCGGTGCGTGCCAAGCATTATCGCGATCTGAAACCGATGGCGCCGGGCTGGTTCGGTTATTCGGTGATTCGCAACTCGACCGCGTCGGATTTTTATCGTCAGCTGCTCGCGACCTGCGAAGCCATGGACTTCGGCATCGAAGGTCTGCACGAGGAAACCGGGCCGGGCGTGATCGAAGCGGCCATCGCCTTCGACGCGGCGCTGGCGTCGGCGGACAAAGCGGCTTTGTTCAAAACGTTCATCAAGGTGCTCGCCCAGCGCAACAACATGATGGCGACCTTCATGGCGAAGTGGTCGCGCGACTGGCCCGGCCAGAGCGGTCACATTCATCTGTCGCTCAAGGATCGCGACGGCAAGCCGGTCTTCCACGATTCCAACCAGCCGCATCAGATGAGTCAGACCATGCGTCACTTCCTCGGCGGTCTACAGCAACTCATGCCGGAGCTGCTTGCGATGGTGGCCCCGACGGTCAACTCCTATACCCGCTTGATTCCGGGCTTCTGGGCACCGACGGAGTCGACCGTCGGCGTCGAGAACAGGACGTGCGCGTTGCGTGTCATTCCGGGGAGCGCGAAGTCACAGCGTGTGGAGTATCGAGTCGCGGCGGCCGACGCGAATCCATACATCATTCTTGCGGCGGCCCTCGGCTCAGGTCTGTATGGCATCGAGCATCGCATCGAGCCCGAACCGATGGTCGAAGGCAACGCTTACGATCACACGTTTCCGGAGCGGCTGGCGCTGCCACGGACCTTGTGGGATGCGGCCCAACGCTTGAAACGATCGCGCATGGCCCGCGAATACTTTGGGGATGCGTTCGTCGATCACTTCGCCGCCACGCGGGAATGGGAAGAACGCGAGTTCCGCAAGCACATTACGGATTGGGAGCTGGCGAGATACTTCGAGATCATTTGACGCGGACGACACATGCAAAAGACGATCAGCCCCATCGATGGCCGCGTTTACGTCGAGCTGGAGCTGGCAACAGCGGCCGTCATCGACGAGGCGCTCGACAGCGCCCGAAATGGGCAGCGCGCATGGCGCAATAGCTCAGTTGCAGACCGCGCAACGATCCTCTCCCGCTTCTGCGACCTTTTCGCAAGCCAGCGCGCCGAGATTGCCACTGAGCTGACGTGGCAAATGGGCCGTCCGATTCGGTACTCCCCTAATGAGGTGAACGGCACACTCGAGCGAGCGCGACACATGATCGCTATCGCTCCGCAAGCGCTCGCCGACATCGACGCCGGCCCGAAGGAACACTTCACGCGTTTCGTTCGGCGCGAGCCGCTGGGTGTCGTGCTCACCATCGCCGCTTGGAATTATCCCTATCTGATCGCGGTCAACAGCATCGTCCCCGCGCTGATGGCCGGCAACGCAGTCGTCCTGAAACACTCGGCGCAGACACCGCTATGCGCCGAACGCTTCGCAAGTTGCCTGACGAAGGCCGGCTTGCCCGAGGGCGTGTTTCAAGTCCTGCATCTGAGCCACGCGGACACGGAAAAGATCATCCGCGACCCGCGCATCGACTTCGTCGCGTTCACCGGCTCAGTAGCGGGCGGACATGCCGTCCAGCGCGCGGCCTCGGAACGTTTTATCGGTGTGGGCTTGGAACTGGGCGGATGCGATCCGGTGTATGTCCGACACGACGCCGATCTGGCGCATGCCATCGAGAACATCGTCGACGGCGCCTATTTCAACAGTGGGCAGTCGTGCTGTGGCTTACAACGGATCTACGTTCACCAGCGCGTGTACGACACGTTCGTCGAAGGTTTCATCGACCTGACCAATAGATACGTGCTCGGCAACCCGCTCGAACCGGACACCACGCTCGGCCCGGTCATCCGCACCGCTGCCGCCGACACGATTCGACAGCAGGTCGCTGCATCCATCAGCGCCGGCGCACGGCCCGCCATCGACGAGGCGAAATTCGCTGACAGCAAACCCGGCACACCGTACCTGGCTCCGCAGGCGCTGTTGAACGTCGACCATTCGACGACCGTCATGCGCGAGGAAATTTTCGGCCCGGTCGCCGGTCTGATGAAGGTGAGCTCGGACGAACAGGCCATCGAGTTGATGAACGACACGGCGTTCGGCTTGACGGCGGCGATCTGGACTCGCGACGAAGGCGCGGCGCTGTCGATCGGCGATCGTATCGATACCGGCACATGGTTCATGAACCGTTGCGACTATCTCGACCCGGCGCTGGCCTGGGTGGGCGTGAAGGACTCGGGCCGCGGCTGCACGCTGTCGGTCGTCGGTTACGAGCATCTCACGCGACCCAAGTCATTCCACTTGCGAACGCGCACTTGAAGGAACCCGAGCATGGCTTCGTTACGCGGCAACTGGAACTATCCCACCGCCGTACGCTTCGGCCCCGGCCGCATTGCCGAGTTGCCCGACGCGTGCAAAACGTTGGGAATGAAACGTCCTCTGCTGGTCACCGATCCGGCGCTGGCGAAGCTGCCGATGGTCGAGAGCGCCGTCGCGGCATGTACAGACGCGGGGCTTGGCTGCGAAGTGTTCTGTGACGTGCAGGCGAATCCGGTGGAATCGAATGTCACGAATGGAGTGAATGCGTACCGGCGCGGTTCGCATGATGGGGTGATCGCTTTCGGTGGCGGCAGCGCGCTCGATACCGGCAAAGCCGTCGCGTTGATGGTGGGTCAGACGCGCCCGATCTGGGACTTCGAGGATCGCGAGGATTGGTTCACGCGAGTGAATGTTTCAGGCATGGCGCCCACCGTGGCGGTGCCGACCACCTCCGGCACAGGCTCCGAAGTCGGACGCGCGTCCGTCATCACCGATGTGCGCGATCACACCAAGAAAATCATTTTCCACCCCAAGATGTTGCCATCCATCGTCATCGCCGATCCCGAGCTGACGCTGGGCCTGCCCGCAAAAGTCACCGCCGCCGTCGGCATGGACGCGCTATCTCACAATCTGGAGGCGTACTGCGCGCCTTCGTTTCATCCGCTCGCGGACGGCATTGCGCTGGAAGGCATGCGACTGGTTCACGACTGGCTCGCGATTGCCGTACACGACGGCGGCAACATCGAGGCCCGCTCGCACATGATGGCCGCCTCGCTGATGGGCGCGACCGCGTTTCAGAAAGGACTCGGCGCCATGCACAGCCTGAGCCATCCCTGCTCGGCCAACCTGAACACGCATCATGGCCTGACCAATGCGGTCGTCATGCCGTATGTGCTGTCATGGAATCGTGCGGCGTTGGGCGAGAAGATGCAGCGGCTGGCGGCGTACCTGAGCCTGCCTCAGCATTCGTTCAACGGCGTCCTGGACTGGATCCTGGAGCTGCGAAATAACATCGGCGTACCGGATACATTGGCGGAGCTGGGCGTTACGTCAGAGCATGCGCAGGCGTTCGCGCGGCAGGCCTTCGACGATCCCTCCACCGGGGGCAATCCGGTTCCGGTGACGGTCGCTGATTTTGCTCAGTTATATGTAAATTGCATCGAGGGACGGCTGCATTCGGCGGCATGAATTCAGCCAGCGTTCATTGGCAATTCACGCGTCGCGAGGCATAGTGAAGATCATGCGTATCCCACTGCTCATTGGTTTGACGGTCGTCGCCGGCGCACTCGCGGCGCCAGCGCATGCGGACGGCATGCGGTGTGGCAGCCGTTTGATCCGTGACGGAGATGCCCGCTCCGAAGTTCGTGCGTTCTGCGGCGAGCCCGCGGATGTGCAGACCCGCACCATCCTGCGTCGCCCGAGCTATGTAGTCGGCGGCCGGATCTTTTATTCGGGCGAAGGGCTGGTCGAAATCCCGGTCGAAACCTGGACCTACAACTTCGGCCCGAACAAGCTGATGCGCCGGGTGAAGTTCGTCGACGGCGTGGTCGATGAGGTCGAAACGCTGGGCTACGGCTACAACGATCCGCAGCGGGGCACTTACGACGCCGGCAGCTGATCCGCCAATCGCGCCTTGGTCAAGCGCCAGTAGCGCACCAACAGCAGCACCGCGCTGATCGTCAGCCCGACGTTCAGCCCGACCCACACCAGCCTCGGCCCTTCGCCCCGGTACACGCCGAAGTAATAAGCGAAGGTGAACCCGACCACCCAGTACGAAAAGATGCACAGGGCCATGGGAATGGTCGTGTCCTTGAAGCCGCGCAGCGCGCCCGCCGCGCCGACCTGCACACCGTCCGAAAACTGAAACAACGCCGCCATCAACAACAGACTGGCCGCCAGCTCGCGCACCGGCGCGTCGCGCGTGTACAGCGTCGCGATGTGATCGTTGAACAGCAAAATCACGATCGCGGACACGGTCATCACGATCGCGCACATCGACACGCCGATCAGACCGGCATTGCGCGCGCCGACCAGATCGCCACGTCCGAGTGTGTGACCGACGTGAATGGTCGTCGCCGAGCTGATCGCCAGCGGCACCATGAACATGAAAGCGGCGTAGTTCAACGCGATCTGGTGTCCGGCCGCGGTGACCGCACCCATGCCGCCCATCATCAGCGCCGCCGCTACAAACAAACCACCTTCGGCCAGGATGCTGCCGGCGATCGGAGCGCCGATGCGAGTTAGCTCACCGAGCACAGCCCAGTTCGGCGGATCGATGCGCGCGAAAAAGTTGAATGGTCGATAGGCGCGATGCAATCGCACGTGTAGAAACAACGCGATGAACATCAGCCACATCGAGATCGCGGTCGCGACACCGCAGCCCACCGCGCCGAGCGCCGGCGCGCCGAACTTGCCGTACATGAAGATCCAGTTACCGATGACGTTCGCGGTCAGGCCGAGGAAACCGGTGAACATGATGGGCTTGGTGCGCCCGAGCCCTTCGCTCATGTAACGCAACGAGAAGAACGCGAGCAGTCCAGGCATGCCCCAGCTGATGGCGTGAATGTATCCAACCGCGACCGGCAGCACGTCCTTGCTGATACCGATCGCGGGCAAGAACCAATCCGCCTGCTGCATGCCCGTGAACAACAGGATTGAAAGCACCAGCACCAGCCACCATGACTGCCGGGCATAGGAAGTCACTTTGCCGGCGTCGTCGGCGCCGAACGCGTGCGCGACCGATGGCGAGGTGGCCATCAGCAGGCCGAATCCCACGAACATGAAAAGATTGAAGCTGGCCGCACCGATCGCCAGACCGCCCAGATCGACCGCGCCCAACTGGCCCGCCATGACGGTGTCGGCGAACGCCATGCCGGTAATCGAGAGGTTATTCCCCAGCAAGGGAGCGCCGAGAGCGACAATAGCTCGGGCGTCCACGGCCAGGCGGGCGCGGCGTTGGTTACTCATGTGGCTGATGCCGCCAGCGTTGGCGGGACTGTGTAGCGGTACGGATCGCGGGCCGCACAGCGTACGGACTTCAGTGCTCCGCGCCAACAGCGATCCACAACTATATTCGGGTCACGACGGCTGGCATGCTTGCCCACCTTCGTTGCCCGCACTGGAGCCATCATGCTCGTAGGTTCTTCAGTCCGACGCGTCGCCATCATCGGCGGCACGCGCATTCCGTTCGCGCGCTCGATGGGCGTCTTCGCCGAAGCCAGCAACCAGGAAATGTTGACCGCCTCGCTCAAGGGCCTGGTGGACAAATTCAATCTGCGTGGCGAGGTGCTCGGCGATGTCGGCGCCGGCGCCGTGCTCAAGCATTCCAAGGATTTCAATCTGACGCGAGAGAGCGTGCTCGACAGCGGCCTCGCGCCGGAAACACCCGCGTTCGATCTGCAGCGAGCGTGCGGCACCAGTCTCGATACCGCCATCGTGCTCGGCTTGAAAATCGCGACCGGGCAAATCGACTCGGCCATCGCGGCGGGCGTCGACACCGCCAGCGATGTTCCGATCGTCTATCCCACCTCGTATCGCAAATTGCTTCTTCGCAGTGCGCGCGGCCGATCGCTCGGCGAGCGCCTGTCACCCTGGGCGAATTTTCGTCCCGGCTTTTTGAAACCACAGCTGCCGGGCGTCAGCGAGCCTCGCACCGGCATGTCGATGGGACAGCATTGCGAAAAGATGGCTCAGACCTGGCAGATCCCGCGCGCCGACCAGGATCAACTGGCGCTCGAGAGTCATCGCAAGGCCGCCGCCGCCTGGGATGAAGGGTTCTACGACGACCTGGTCGTGCCGTTCCGCGGCTTGAAGCAAGACAACAACATTCGCCGCGACACGTCGATCGAGAAGCTCGCGAAGCTCAAACCTTCGTTCGCGGCGAACGGCACGTTGACCGCCGGCAACTCCACGCCGATGACGGATGGTTCGGCCGCCGTGCTGCTCGCGAGCGAAGAATGGGCGAAGACGCGGGGTCTGCCGGTGCTCGCGTATCTCACATACGGCAAGTACGCGGCGGTCGATTTCGTGCAGAAGGAAGGTCTGTTGATGGCGCCCGCTTATGCGGTGCCTCGCATGCTCGCGGATGCGAAGTTGACGCTACAGGATTTCGACATCTACGAAATCCACGAAGCGTTCGAAGCACAGGTGCTATGCACGCTCAAGGCGTGGGAGTCAGCGGAGTTCTGTCGCGACCGGCTCGGTCTCAGCGCGCCGCTGGGAAGCATCGATCGGAGCAAGATGAATCTCAAAGGCGGCAGCGTCGCCATCGGCCATCCGTTCGCCGCCACCGGCGCCCGCATCATCGCTACCCTCGCCAAGCAACTCGCCCAACGCGGCAGCGGCCGCGGACTGATCTCGATATGCACGGCCGGCGGCATGGGCGTCACCGCGATCCTCGAACGCTAATCCAGCAAAAACAATCTATGCCACCCCGGGTACATGGATGTACCCCGCCGCCATCGGCGGCGGGCGAGCGGCAAAAGTCACGCCTTTTGCCCTCTCGCCGCGGAGGCTCGTGGCAGGATGCCCGATGCCGAGCATTTAAAATGGAGGCGGTCGGCAGGGTCTGATGGGAGATTCCTGCCGACCGCATCCGAACCGATTCTGGAATAAGTTAAACCAGTACTCGGTCCCCTGCGCGAGGTGCCGCGATCCCGGGGAGGGGGCAGTAACGAATCGCGACACTTCGAGCAATCGAGAGAGGCAGGCCGGGGGCGACCCGACCGAAACGAAAAAGGAATTCAGGGAAAGAAGTGAGGGCGTCCTTGCCCGGTTGCATGCCCCGACCATGCGGGTCCTTGTGAAGACATCCCTAATCACACGCACGCAGATCCTAATGTGTATAGCGACAAACCGAGGTAAATACCCTCACAGCAGCGGCAGACTCTTTCGCAGCGGGAAGTGAGGCGGATGCGCCGGCGGTTTTACTCAATGTACGCGGCGATGCGTCGATCGCTATTACAAGCTCGGCTGGCGGGCCGATGCAGGGCAGCCACCCCTCGCACCTAGTTCCCTGGCCAACAAGGAAAAAATTACCCGTGGCACAGCGGTTGCTTTATCTACGCCGCGTGCCACAAACGCCCACAGGGAAACTGACATGAACCGATTTTTTGCTCTGGTGCTGCTTGCCTTCGGGTTCGCCGGCGCCGCTCGTGCCGATTACATCCCCGCCACCTGGACCGATTCCGCGAACGTCGGCAGCGGCGTGTACATCGGCAATGGCCAGTCGTACACCTATACCCACAACCTGAACGACAACGGCTTCCGTCCGCTGAACGACCTGATCACCGGCTTCCACCTGTCCATCGACCTGGCTGACGACGATACCGGCCGCCGTGACGGCTACGAGCTGGCCTTCGTCGACCTGCCGGGCATCGGCGGCGACGCTTTCGTCACCAACTTCGGCCTGGCCGGCGAAGAGTACGGCGGCTTCTCGATCCTGGGCCTGCTGCAGCTGAACGCGCTGGGCACGCTGACGGTCACGATCAGCTCCATCATCGGCGACTTCAACCTGGTCGGCTCGACGCTGACCGCGCAGGGCTTCGCCAACAACGTCGCCAACGTGCCGGAGCCGGGCGCTCTGGGCCTGCTGGGCGTCGGCCTGGTCGGCATCGCGCTGAGCAAGCGCCGTCGCAAGCAGGCTCGCGCCTAACTCGCGAATCCTCTCCTGGTAGGGAAGGCCCCGCTTCGGCGGGGCTTTTCTTTTTATCGGTCGGGATCGGGCATCCTGCCACGACCCTCCCGGCGAGGCGACAAAAGGCGTGACTTTTGCCGCTCGCCCGCCACCTGCGGCGGCGGGGTACATCCGTGTACCCGACGCTGCCGGTGGGATGCTCAGTTGGTGAATTGAGGCCGGGGGTCATTAGACTTGCGCCCCATGGTTCACTACTCCGGCGATTCTTCTTATCAACACGGCAGTCCCGCTCGCATTGGCGTGCTGGTTGCCAACCTCGGGACCCCGGACGGCCCCGATCCGTCTTCGGTCCGCCGCTTCCTGGCCGAGTTCCTTTGGGACCCGCGCGTCGTAGAGGCGCCGAGGCTGATCTGGTGGCTGGCTCTGCACGGCGTGATCCTGCGGATTCGCCCGTCGAAGAGCGCTCACGCATACCAGCAGATCTGGACTCCCGAAGGCTCGCCTTTGCTGGTGCACAGCTCCGCTCTGGTCAAACGAATCGGCGAGGCGCTTCAATCGCGCTGGAACGCGGCCGTCGCGCTCGGCATGAGCTACGGCTCGCCTTCCATCCCACAAGCCCTCGACGAGTTGCGACGCCAAGGCGCGACCCGCATCGTCGTTCTGCCGCTCTATCCGCAGTATTCGGGAACGACGACAGCATCCGTATTCGATCGTGTGACCCGACAGCTACAACGCTGGCGTTGGGTGCCGGAGCTGCGCTTCATCGGCAGCTATCACGACGACACTCGTTATATCGACGCGCTCGCGGCCAGCATCGAACACCACTGGCGCGCGCATGAAAAGAACCATCTCCTGTTTTCTTTTCACGGCATTCCCAAAAGGTACGTCGCCGGCGGCGATCCCTATTACTGCCAGAGCATGAAGACCGCGCGCCTGGTCGCCGAGCGTCTGTCTCTCGGCGAGAAAGAGTGGAGCGTGAGCTTCCAATCGCAAGTGGGAAGAGAGGAATGGCTGCGACCTTACACCGACGAACGTTTGCTCGAGTACGCGCGCAGCGGTCCGAAGCGTGTCACGTTGGTGTGCCCGGGCTTCGCGACGGACTGCCTCGAAACGCTCGAAGAAATCGCGCTTCGCAATCGACAATTGTTTCTCGACGCGGGTGGCGAAGCGTACGAGTACGTTGCCGCGTTGAATTCCAGCGAAGCGCACGTCGCGACGCTGACTCATTTGCTCGAGCGACACATGCAGGGCTGGGCCGAACCGTCAGTTCGCTCGCCCGCCGAAGCGCAAGCCAGTCTGCAGCGGGCGCTGGCTAGCGGCGCGCCACGTTGATGTTCGGCCGATTCCTGGAAATCAGCGTGCACGCGCCCGAGATTCGCGACTCGCTGGCGTTCTATGAATCGCTCGGCTTCGTGCAGGCGCCGGTCGGCGAGACTTTTCAGCATCCGTACGCGGTGGTCACCGACGGCCGCTTGTTTCTTGGACTGCATGGCCGGGCAATTCCCTCCCCCGCGCTGACCTTCGTGATGCCGCGACTCATGCACGGCATCGAGCAGTTGGAGCAGCTCGGCATCGAGCTCGAAGACTTGCAGCTGGGCAATGAAGTGTTCAATCGCGCCAGCTTCCGCGACCCCTCCGGTCAGTACATCAACGTGGTCGAGGCCCGCACGTTTTCGCCGCCGCAACTCGGAAGTCATCCGTCGACCACCTGCGGTTACTTTTCGGAGTACGGGCTGCCGGTGCGCGAGCAGAGCACCATGCGCGTGTTTTGGGAGGCGCTGGGCTTCGTGGCGTGGGACGAGCAACCTGAGCCATTCGCGCGTACGGCGATCACCAGTGACCATCTGAATCTGTCGTTGTATCGTTCCAGGGCGTTCCGCCAGCCGGTGTTGACCTTCGAAGACCGTGAAATGCGCGAGCGTCTGGCGCGACTCAGAGAACGCGGCTTTCAGCTTTCCGACGAAATGCCCGACAGCCTCGACGAGTCTTGCAACGCCATTCTCATCGCGCCGGAAGGAACGCGGCTGCTGCTGCTACAGTCGGAAGATTGACCCAAGGAGAATTCGATGTTCCGGAGTCTCGCCGTCGCCTGCACGGCTCTGCTTGCCACTGCGGCCGTGGCCGACGAAGGCATGTGGACCTTCGACAACGTGCCGAAGGCCGCGATCCAGAAAAAATACAACGTGACGCTCGACAAACCGTGGCTGGATCACGTGCAGCGCTCAGTCACGCGATTCGAGAACGGTTGTACCGGCTCGTTCGTGTCGCCCGACGGCCTGGTGCTCACCAATCATCATTGCGCCATGCAGTGCCTGGCCCAGATCTCCAGCGAGAGCGCGAACTACGTGGAGAACGGGTTCAATGCCAGCACGCGCAGCGACGAGAAGAAATGTCCGACGCAAATCCTTTCCGTGTTGATGGAGATGGAAAACGTCACCGCGAAAGTTGCCGCTGCTACCGCGGGCATGCCGGACGCTCAAGCGAACCAGGCACGCAAGGAGGAGCTGAGCAAGCTCGAAGCCGCGTGCACCAGGAACTCCGAAAAGAGTCGTGGCGGCCCGCTCGCGTGCGAGTCGGTGACGTTGTATCAGGGCGGCCAGTATTACCTGTACAAGTATCGTCGCTACGATGACGTGCGACTGGCGTTCGCTCCGCATCACGCCATCGCCGCGTTCGGCGGCGACCCGGACAATTTCAACTTCCCGCGCTGGAGCCTGGACTTCAGCCTGTTTCGGGTTTATGAGAAAGGCAAACCGATCCGCTCGCCGAATCATCTGAGCTGGCGCGCCGAAGGTCCGCACGCCGGCGAGGCGACCTTTGTCGCCGGCCACCCCGGCAGCACCAGCCGATTGCTGACGGTGGAGCAACTGCGCTTTCAACGCGACACTTCCGTTCCCACTTATCTCATTCGCAGCTCCGAGCTGCGGGGTCGGCTGATTCAGTGGAGCAAGACGGGCGAGGAGCCCGCGCGCATCGCCGGCGACTATCTGCAGAGCGTGGAGAACTCGCTGAAGGTTTATCGTGGATTCCAGAGCGCGCTGCTCGACGATAGTTTGTTTGCGCGCAAGACCTCGCAGGAGCGGGAGTTGCGCGAGCGCGTGAAGTCCGATCAGAAACTCGCCGCCGCCGTCGGCGACGCATGGAACGAGGCGGCAGCGGCGCAAGAGCGCTTCCGTCAGATTTACGATCGGTATGTGTATCTGGAAGGCGGCATCGGTTTCAACAGCAAGCTGTTTTCGTATGCGCGCACGCTGGTTCGCGGCGCCGCCGAACGCACCAAGAGCAACGAGCAACGCCTGCGCGAGTACGCCGATTCCAATCTCCCCAAGATCTCCTCCAGCCTGCTCGCGAGCACGCCGGTCTATCCGGACTTTGAGCAGCTGACGCTCTCGTTCTCGCTCGACAAGCTGCGTGAAGCTTTGGGCCCGGACGACGCCGTCGTTCGCAAACTGCTCAGCCAGGACTCGCCCGATTCGCTGGCCAAGCGGTTGATCACCGAAACCAAGCTCGGCGACCCGGCCGTGCGCAAGGCGCTGTGGGACGGCGGAACCGCAGCAGTCGCGAGCTCGAACGATCCGATGATCGTGCTGGCGCGTGAAATCGACGGCGACGCGCGCGCCGTCCGTAAGGTCTACGAGGACGAAGTGCAGGCACCGGTCGCGTCCGCTCAGGAGCGCATCGCCAAGGCGCGCTTCGCCGTGTACGGCACGAACACCTACCCCGACGCCACGTTCACGCTGCGGCTGAGTTACGGCGCGGTCGAAGGCTGGGTGGAAAAGGGCCAGCAGGTCGAGCCGTTTACTCACCTGTCACGTTTGTACGAGCGCGCCACTGGCAAAGATCCGTTCCGTCTGCCGCAAGTGTGGCTGGACGCGCGCGATCGACTCGATATGAACACGCCGTTTTGTTTCGTGACCACCAACGACATCGTCGGCGGCAACTCGGGCAGTCCGCTGGTCGACGCGCAGGGCCGCCTGGTCGGCCTCGCGTTCGACGGCAACATTCACTCCATCGCCGGCAACTTCTGGTACGACGGCACGATGAATCGCACCGTGGCCGTGCATCCCGCCATCATCATCACCGCGCTCAAAGACGTGTACGGCGCGAAAGATCTGGCCAACGAATTGCTCGGGAAGCGCTGAATCTTCAGCGCTTCACCGCGACCAGGTTGAAGCGCACGTGCAAACGGTCCTGCACTTCCAACGCGCCGAGCGCGATGCTGAACGGCTTGATGCCGAAGTCGGTCTGCTGGATGTCGAACTCGCCGCTCGCGGTGAGGCGGTCGCCGTTGATTTCGATGCGGGTCGGCACAGTCACGTTCCTGCTCGCGTCCCTGATGGTGATCCGCGCGGTAATTTTGGGCGCCTCGAGGGAACCCTCGACGGTCGCCGATTTAACCGTAACGTTCGGATACGTCGCGGCGTCGAGCACTTCCTTGCGAAGCATGTTCTTGCGTGTGCCTTCTTTATCGGCGTCGGCGATCTCGGGCGGAAAGTCGCTGCCGGCCGCGCGCCGGGCCTCCGGATCGTCGACGATGAGATCGGCCACTGGAAACGACAGCTCGAAGCTGGATGCAGGAAACGGTGAACGCACCCAGACCCGGCCGGTCACCGATTTGCTGGTGATCACATGATTGTGGCCGAGCCGCGCGAACGTGCCGCCGCGATAAACGAAAATATGCAACGCCGACGCCTGCGAATCGATCTGGTAGAGCGTTCCGCCGGACTCGGCAGGCGGCGGGGCGGGCTCGGTCGGGGCCGGTTGCGGCGGGACCTCAGGCGTGGGCGCGGGCGGGCGCACCGGTCGCGGACAAGCGACAAGCCCGAGACACAACAGCAGGACCGTTCCGATGCGAGCCGGTTTGATTCGATCTGTCATGCCTGGCATCCGTTCGGTCCCGATATCGTGTCAGATTTGCAGCCCACGTGGCCCGGCTCCCCGAATCGCTTACACTGTCGCCCCTCGAGTACCCGGCGGATCGAACCAAGCGATGAAACTGAAGAACGACGAATCTCGCTACGGCGTCGTCGCGCAGCTGTTTCACTGGGCCATCGTCGTTCTGATCATAGTGCAGTTCATCCTTGCCGACCGAGCCGACGGCTTGCCGCTCGGGCCCGCTAAAATCGCGGTCCTGGCCCAGCATAAGTCCTTCGGCATCACCATCCTCGGCCTGGCGCTGCTGCGCCTGATCTGGCGCTGGCTCAACCCGGTGCCGGCCGAGCCGCTCGACATTCCGCAATGGCAAAGGATAGCGGCGCGCGTGTCCCACATCGGTCTGTATGCGCTGCTGTTGATCACGCCGCTGGTCGGCTGGCTCATGTCCTCGGCCCGCAACTTTCCCGTCAGCTGGTTCGGTCTGGTGACCTTGCCGGATTTCATCAAGCCGAATCGCCCGGCTTATGATTTTCTGCACGAGACTCACGAGCTGCTGGCGTTCACGCTGTTCGGACTGGCGCTGCTGCACGTGGCGGCGGCGCTCAAGCATCATTTCATCGACAAGGACAACGTGCTTCGTCGCATGCTGCCCGTCAAACTGAAACAGGATCGATCATGACGTTCTCGAAGTCGTCCCCTCGCCTGGCCGGCCGGCTGGTCGTCGGCCTGGCCGCCGCCCTCGCGGCCGTAGCGGCGCTGGCGGCCGCCAAGTGGAGCATGCAACCGAAGGAAAGCAAACTGACCTTCGTCGGCCAGCAGGCCGGCGCGCAGTTCGAAGGCGGCTTCGAGAAGTTCACCGCCGACATCAGCTTCGATCCCAAGGATCTGGCGACCAGCCGCTTCGACGTAAAGATCGACATGGCCTCGGTGAACACCCAGGACGCCGAGCGCGACACCACGATCAAGAGCGCCGATCTGTTCGACGTCAAACGTTTCCCGACCGCGCAGTACGTCGCCGACAAGTTCACCGACAAGGGCGGCAACAAATATTCCGCGACCGGCAAGCTCACCCTGCGCAATGTCACCAAGGACGTGCCCATCGACTTCACCTTCGAAAGCAAGGACGGCGGCGCCTGGCTGAAAGGCACGGCGAAGCTCAAACGTCTGGATTTCGGCGTCGGCCAGGGCGAATGGAAAGACACGTCCACGGTCGGCAACGACGTGCAGGTCCGCTTCGCGCTGCGACTGAAAGGCGCTCCATGACTCGAGCCACGACTGGGCTTCGGGCCGGATAATTGCCGCACCGATGACCGCAGCCGCGTCGCTTAAATTCACGGCACCCGACGAATGCGTGGAGGCCACGCTCAAACGCGTCGGCAAACACGTCGTGCTCGGCCTGCCCGTCGCCATCGGCAAGCCCAATACGCTGGTCAACGCATTCGTGGCCCGCGCGCTTGCCGATCCCCAAGTCAAACTGACCATCATCACGGCGCTGTCGTTGCGAGCGCCGCGCGGTCGGACCGATCTGGAGCAGCGTTTCATCGAGCCGTTCACCCGTCGGGTGTTCGGCAATTATCCGGAGCTGGATTACCTGCGGCTGATCGAGCGACAGCAGCTGCCGCCGAATATCGAAGTGCTCGAGTTCTACATGGAACCCGGCGCCTGGCTGCGTAACGAACATTTGCAGCAGCATTACTTGAGCAGCAACTACACGCACGTTGCGCGAGACGCGTTACGCCGTGGTCTCAATGTGATCGCCCAGCTCGTCGCTGCCCCGCCGGTAAACGAAGCGCCGGGCTTGCTGAGCCTCGGCTCCAACGCGGACATGACCGCCGACCTGCTGCCGCAAATCGCAGCGATGCGCGCGGCCGGCAGCAGCAAGCCGTTCGTATTGATCGGCCAGGTGCATCGTGAGCTGCCCTTCATGTATGGCGATGCCCTGGTCACCGCCGATACCTTCGATTTCCTGGTTCAGGATCCGGGCACGGCGCTGTTCAGTCCGCCCAACATGCCGATCCCACCGACCGAACATGCCATCGCGCTGAACGTCAGCACGCTGATTCGCGACGGCGGCACCTTGCAGCTGGGCATCGGTGAGCTCGGCGACGGCATTTGCTATGCGTTACAACTTCGGCAGCAGCAACCCGCGCTGTACCGTGAAGTTCTGGAGTCGACCGGCATCCTCGCCCGACATCGCCGTCTGATCGAGAGCGAAGGCGGCACGGCGCCGTTCGAGCGCGGCCTCTATGGCTGCACTGAAATGCTCGCCGACGGGTTCCTGGACCTCTACCGCAGCGGCATCCTGAAACGCCGCGTCTATCCGAGCGCCAAGTTGCAACGACTCATCGATGACGGACACATCGATGAGAACGTCAGTCTGCACACGCTCGACGCGCTGGTCGAAGCCGGCATGAATCGGATGTCGTTCGCCGACTTCCAGGAATTTCGCGAAGTCGGTTTGTTTCGTGACGACGTCGAATACGACCGCGGCGTGCTGATCACGCCGGACGGCCAACAGTTGCGAGCCACGTTCTCCGACCCTGAACAGCGCGCGCAGATCGCGCAGTACTGCCTTGGAGAAACGTTGCGCAATGGCGTGCTCGCCGACGCAGGGTTCTTCTTCGGTCCGAAGGGCTTCTACGCCGGGCTGCGCGAGTTGCCCGCCGCTCAGCGCAGAATGTTCGCGATGCGCGGGATCAGCTTCGTCAACGAGCTGTACGGCCATGAGTGGGAGTTGAAAGTCGCACAGCGTCGCTACGCGCGTTTTGTGAACACGACCATGATGGTCACCGGGCTCGGTGGTGCCATTTCCGATGCGCTCGCGGACGGGCGCGTGGTCAGCGGCGTGGGCGGGCAATATAACTTCGTGGCAATGGCGCACGCGCTGCCCGAAGCACGCTCCATTCTTTGTTTGCGGTCGACACGCACCGCTGACGGGGTCACATCGTCCAACATCGTCTGGAGTTACGGACATTGCACCGTACCTCGTCATCTGCGCGACATCGTCGTCACTGAATACGGCATTGCCGATCTACGCGGCCGCACCGATCGGGAGATCGTCGAAGCGCTGATCGGCATCATGGATGCTCGTTTCCAACGAGCCTTCGTCGCCGACGCGCAGCGCGCCGGCAAATTGCCGAAGAATTGGCAGATTCCGGACGCGGCACGCGCCAACACGCCGCAACAGCTGGCGACCCGATTCGCGCCCTGGCGTGAGCGCGGTTTGTTTGCTGAATTGCCGTTCGGCACCGATTTCACCGCCGAAGAGATCGTGCTCTCCAAAGCGCTGCGCTCGTTGCAGGCGTCGACGCAGTCGTGGTCGGGTCGTGTGTTGACGTTGCTCGACGCACTGTTAAATGGCTCGCCCGTTCCGGCCGTTCAGCCCCACCTCGCGCGCATGGGTCTCTCCCGAGCCGATTCCATTTCCCAAGCTATGCAACGTCGCCTGCTCACGAACGCCGTGCGCAAAGTTTTGCAAACCGGCTGATCAACTCCTATCTTTGCTTCCCCTTTGCGGGCCCAGGGACGAGCCCCTGTGCGCGCGCGTGGGCATTCAGATTTACTCATCGCACAGGAAGTCAATCATGAACAAGTTTGCCGCCCAGCTGTTCACCATCGCTTTGCTCAGCGGCGCCGCCGCCGCGGCTGGGGCAGAAAATTGCAAATTCAGCTCGGAGCGCGCCGCCAATTTCAACGGCCCGGTCAAGAAAGTCGTGGTGTCCGCCGGCGCCGGCGATCTGAAGATCCACGGTGACGCCACCAGCGGTCTCAAGGCGAGCGGCCGCGCGTGCGCCTCGTCCGAAAGCCTGCTGGGCAAGATCGCGCTGGAAAGCCGTCGTGAGAACGACACCGTTTATTTGACAGTGGTGATGGCCGAAGGCATGGGCGACATGTTCAGCTTCGGTCGCTATACCTCGCTGGATCTGGACATCACCGTACCGCGCGACGCCGAGCTCGACGTGACCGATTCGAGCGGCGATCTGGAGTTGAGCGATGTCGGGCCCGCCAAGG
This sequence comes from Pseudomonadota bacterium, assembly GCA_023391815.1. Lineage (GTDB taxonomy): Bacteria > Pseudomonadota > Gammaproteobacteria > Steroidobacterales > Steroidobacteraceae > Steroidobacter. The sequence continues at coordinate 52,179 of JAEWAF010000129.1, read as the reverse complement.
TCGACGACAGCTCGGGCGATCAGCTGCTGAAGAACGTCAATGGCAACCTGTCGATCAACGACAGCTCCGGCGAGATTCGAGTGATCAGCGTGGTCGGCAACCTCGAAGTGGAAGACAGCTCCGGGAACATCGACATCGAAGACGTGCGCGGCGACGTGATCGTCCGCTCCGACAGCTCCGGCGATATCGCCATCGCCAAAGTCACCGGCAGCGCCGAGATCGTCGACGACAGCTCCGGCGACATCACCATCCGCGACGTGAAAAAGAACGTCACGATCGACAACGACAGCTCCGGCAACGTCAATGTGAGCGAAGTCGGGGGTAATTTTAGCGTGCGCGCCAAAGGCAGCGGCAACATTCTGCACGAGCGGGTCGGCGGCTCGGTGCGGATTCCGGCGAAGCGCTGAGCGAGGGAATCGATCTATCTCAGCTCGGCGAGCAGGCGCTGGATCATTCCCAACGCCTGCCGCAGATAACCGCCGCCGAACAAATTGAAATGATTCAGCACGTGATACAGGTTGTAGAGCGCGACCCGCGACGTCGCGCCTGCATCCAATGGCCAGGCGCTCTGATACGCCGAGTAGAAGGACGAGCCGAAGCCGCCGAATAAACGCGTCATGGCCAGATCGGCCTCGCGATCGCCGTAGTACACCGACGGATCGAACAGCACGGGCTGACCGCTCGGGTCACTGCCCCAGTTGCCGCCCCACAGATCGCCGTGAAGCAAGGAAGGTGACGGTCGATGATCGGTGAAGAAGTGCGCCAGACCTTCGCAGAGTCGCGCGCCGTTATCGATGAGCTCCTTGCTGGCGCCGTTGCTCTCCGCCAGCATCAGCTGCGGTCGCAGACGCTGCTCGCGCAGAAACTGGACCCAATCGGCATACTCGCGATTGGACTGAGGCGTCGAGCCGATGGTGTTGTCACGACGCCAGCCGAACATGTCGCGGGTGACACGATGTTGGGCCGCAAGCAACTCACCCAACTTCTTCTCGCTGCCGGAAGTGCCGGCGCGCAGATCGATCCACTCGAGCGCGAGAAACGCGATGCCATCGAGCTCAGCGACTCCCAGTACTTTGGGGACGCGAATGGCGCGCGCGTTGGCCAACTCCGTCAGCCCGTCCGCTTCGGCCTGAAACATTTCCAGGCTCGACAGCTCGCCATACTTCACGAACAGCGGACCGCGATCGCTTTCGAAGCGAGCGCAGGAATTGATGGAGCCGCCGCCGACGCTTCGTTCCGAGCCTGCCGCAACCTCCGTCCCTAACGCGCGACTCAGTACGGTGGCAAGCGACATGACCCTGGCCTAGAGCAGCTCGCGTGCCTGATCCTGCAAGCCGCGAATGGTGGTGCGAATGTCGGAAACCGAGCCGCCGTTTGCCAGGATCGCTCTGGAAACATTCGGCAACACGCGTCCGCGCGCCGAGGGCATCCGTTTCAGCACATCCTGAATGGTTGCGCCTTGCGCGCCGACGCCAGGCGCGAGGATGAAGGACTGCGGCAAAGCGCCCACGGTCTCGGCGGCATCGTCACAAGTGGCTCCGACGACCGCGCCAATGTATTGCAGCCCCTCGCCTTGCTTCCGATTGCGCAGCGTGATTTCGCGGCACAAGTTCTGAGCGACGGTTTCGCCATTCGCGAGGCGGGCTGTTTGCAACTCGCGCCCTTCCGGATTGGACGAGCGCACGACCACGAACACGCCGCCCTCGGCGCGAGCGGCGATATCGAGAAATGGATCGAGCGCGGCCAGGCCGAGATAAACATGCGTCGTGACAGCATCGACGCGCAGAGTGGTCGTCGATGAGAAATATCCTTCGGCGTAAGCGGCGCCGGTGGTATCGATGTCCCCGCGCTTGCCATCGAGCAGCACCAGCACTTCGCGACTACGCGCCAGGGTCGTCAACTCCTCGACCGCCTTCAAACCCGCGCTGCCGAAGCGCTCGAAGAAGGCGGACTGCGGCTTGAGCAGCGAGATCCGAAAGTCTGCCGCCTCCAGCACGCGCTTGCCAAACTCGAACGCGCCTTCAGGGGTGTTGGGCAAATCGCAGGACTTCAGCAGCGCCGCGGACGGATCGATACCGACACACAGCGGACTGTGTTCGGCGATTTTCTGTTGCAATCGGGCGGCGAACGTGGGCATGAGCGGCTACCTGTGTCAGCGATGCGCCATTGTACTGTCAGGGCTCCCCGCTTGGGCCGGTCCTGCGCCTCCCGGCGCCTGGAAGCCGCGCTCGCGGAACGTGATGACCAAGGTGTCGCGCACGCCGCCCGGGCCATCGTTCTGAATGGGCGTGGTCTCGTGAATCACCTTCGCGTCGTCCAGCAAGAGTGCCGACCACGGCGCACTCATGGTGAAGCGCACGCCGGAAATTCCTTCCGCCTCGAACACTCGCGTCTCACCGCCTCGCACGTTGAAACGATTCACCAGAATCACAGCGACGTAATCGACACCGTCGCGATGCGCGCCTTCCGGGGTCGGCCGCCCGATGCCTTCGGCGGTGTCGATGCGGAACTGATGTGCTTCGATGTACCACCGCTCCACTGGCCGCGCGCGCGCGAACAACTCGGCCAGTCCGTTGATGAGCTGATTCCACACGGGAGCTTGCAGCACCTCGTTGGTCATCGGATCGAACCAACGTTCCATGCCGCCGTGAAGCGCGTTGTATTCAGTGGGTTGCCAGTGCGCGCGGTGAGGAACGAGTTGCAGCCCGTTGCCACGTTCCTGGATGAAACAACTGTGACGTCGCGACCGGTAGCGACCGCCGTCGCGCAAATAGGCGTCGCGAGGCAACTGATTCCAGCTGGGGGCCAGTCGGCTCAGATCCTCGAGCCTGACGTGGCACTCCGCCGCCAGCTCCTCCGGCTGTAACAACACACAACCCGTTTCGTGCAGCGTCGTGGCCGCATCACCGTTCGCTCTGCTCAATTTCAAGGCGCGCTCCCGTCGACGGCCGCCAAGAGACGACATGAGTCGCCGACCCCCCGATTTTAGCGCTAGTAGCGCCAGAAACGAGACAGATTCGGACCGGGCAATACAGTAATCTTGCGCGCCTGCCCGTACAGGAAGTCACTAATGATTCGTCATAAATCCAGCGCGCTCGCCGCACTCATCTGCTCACTGATCCAGGTGGCCGCGGTCGCCGCCCCAAGCAACAGCTCATTGCGCACCGTCGCCGAGCAGTCCGGCAACAAGCGCACCGGCCGCTACGAAGAGGTCGAGCGACTGTGTCCGGCCTTTCAACAACAGTGGCCTCAGCAGGTGCGCTGTTTCGAATTCGGTCGCACCCCGGAAGGCCGGCCGATGCTGGCATTGGCTGCCTCCGCCGATGGCACGCTCGACGCCACGGCCGCGCATCGGGCCGGCCGGCCGGTCGTGCTCATGCAAGGCGGTATCCACTCCGGCGAGATCGACGGCAAGGACGCGGGCTTGCTCGCCTTGCGCCAGATGCTGGAAGGCTCGCTGGCCAAAGATGCTTTGAAGACCGCCACCCTGGTGTTCGTGCCGGTATTCAACGTCGACGGCCACGAGCGCTTCGGCCGCTGGAATCGTCCCAACCAGGCGGGCCCGGAAGAGATGGGCTGGCGCGTGACCTCGCAGAACCTCAACTTGAATCGCGATTACGTCAAGGCCGAAGCGCCCGAGATGCAAGCGATGCTCCGATTGTTGGGCGAGTGGGATCCGATCCTCTATGTCGACCTGCACGTCACGGACGGCGCGAAGTTCGAGCACGATATCTCTTACAGCGTCACTCCGACGCTGGCAGGACGCGAACCCATTCGTCGAGCCGCCGTGGCGATGCGCGACGAACTGATGAAACGCGCGACCGAGAAGGGCTCGTTACCGGTCGACTTCTATCCATCGTTCCTGAAGGACGACGATCCGACGACGGGTTTCGCCGTGTCCGTGGGCCCGAAGCGTTTCTCACAAGCGTACTGGGCAAGCCGCAATCGGCTGGCCGTGCTGGTGGAAACTCATTCGTGGAAGGACTATCCGACTCGCGTGCGCATCACTCATCACACCATCATTTCCTTGATGGAAATGGCGGCGCGCGACGGCAAGCAGTGGCTGGCGGCGGCACAAGCGGCCGATCGCGAGTCGGCCGGCATCGGTGGCTCGACGGTGAATCTCACGTACACCAACACGCCACACTTCAAGACGATCGAATTCCGCGGCTACGAGTACGAGCGGGTGCCGTCGGCGGTTTCTGGTGCGCTACTGACTCGATACAACGATAAACGCCCGCAGATCTGGCGCATTCCATTGCGGGATGAAGTTCAGCCGGCGATCACGGTGAAAGCACCTCGCGCCGGCTATCTGGTTCCGCCAAGTCATGCGCGCATGGTCGCCGAGAAGCTGACTCTGCACGGCATCGAGTTTCGCACGGTCGCTCAGGCGCAGACGGCTTCGGAGGTGGAAGTATTCCGCGCCACCAAGGTCGCGACCGATAGCTCGACTTTCGAGGGTCGCAGCAGCTTCGCGGTCGAAGGCGACTGGGCTAGTGAAAAGCGGGATGTGGCCGCGGGCGCGCTGTTCGTGCCCATCGCGCAACCGAAGTCGGAGCTGGCGATGACCTTGCTCGAGCCTCGCGATCCGGATTCGCTGGTGAGCTGGGGTTACTTCGCCACCGCGTTCGAGCGCAAGGAATATATGGAAGCGTACGTGGCCGAAGAAGTGGCCGAACAGATGCTCAAGCAGGACCCGGCGCTGCGCCGTGAGTTTGAACGCCGGCTGGAAGATCCGAAGTTCGCGGCGGACCCGAATGCGCGGCTCGACTTCTTCTATCGACGGCACTCGTCATGGGACGAGCGTTACAACCTGTATCCGGTGTTCCGCGTGGCCAGCGAGCCACGCTAGCACTGACTTCACCGGGCGGCGCCATGGGATCGACATGAGCCGCCCGATGACCCGGTCGGATCAGCGCTTCTCCAGCTCCTCGGCTTTCTTCTCGTCCGCCTTCGCTTCGGCATCCTTACCCATGTCGCGGTAGATGTCGGAGCGACGGTAGTAACCGTCCGGCTCCTTCGGATCCAGCTCGATGGCCTTGGTCGCATCGGCCAACGCCGTCTCCGGTTTTTCCAGCGACACGTAAATGCGCGAGCGATTCAAATAGCCGAAGGCATCGTTCGGCTCCAGCTCGATGTATTTGTTGGCGTCTTCCAGCGCGGCGTCGTACTTGCCCGAAGAGTCACGGGCGCGTGAGCGAAGCATGTACAGCTCGGCGCGGGTCGGCGCCGCTTCGATCGCCTTACGCAGCAGGTTCTCCGCATCGCGTGGCTGACCTTTCTGCAGGGCCTTCTGCGCCTGGCTCAGGAGGTCGTCGACCGCTTTGTCCTGGGCCTGCACGGCCAGCGGTGCGGCCAGCAACCAGGCAGCCGCGAGCAGACCGGCCGCAATCCGTTTCAATCCCATGTGAGCAGTAAACGCAACCATGACGACCCCCTGACTTTGCCGTTTGCTTATTACTTGCCGAGGTGTGGCTGACTCCGTACGCCGACATTATGCGCTCACAGCATGCGCCGCCGGTACTACCTCACAAGCGCCGCAAGTTTCTTCAGCCGCACTTCTCGATGCGACGACGCTCGTCGAGCTGGCGACGGCGCGCCTTCAGGCGCTCACCCTCCTTGGCACCGTAACCGCTACGCATCTTGGTACGCACGTCGCGCAATGCCTGCGCGAGGTTGGCGCAGGTCGCTGCATGTTTGGCCGGGTCGGGAAGTCGTGCGGCCTTGGCGCGTTTGGGCTGGGCAGGCTTGGACGCGGTCGGCGGCACGCCTTTGCGTGCCGGCACCGGCGTGTACACAGTGACGCGACTGTCGTCGACTTCGTGAGCCTCGGCGTTCCCTGAGCACGGCTGATCGGAATAAACCGGCCCGTTCTCACCGATGCAGCGGTAAACCGTGGTCCGCGCGCTGGAGACCTCGGACAACAGCAAAGCTACCAAGACAACCACGATGACTCGCATGACAGCTCCCAAGCAGGGGTAGCCAGGATGCGGTCGGAGAGTCGTCCGGAACGGGTGATCTAGTGGGATTTCGCGGCGTTAATCACGCGCACGGAACACGCGAAATGCGCTAACTGAGCGCGACGATGCGTTCCGCTTGATTGCGCAGCAGTCGACCGAAGCCGACGGTGTCGTAGAACCTGTTGAGCTCGCCCAGATCCGGGGGCCGGCGACGCAGCTGATCGAGCTCCACATCCAGCGGCATATCGCAGGCTATTTCAGTGAGCTGCCGGGCGAGAAACGCGGATTCGCGATAGTCGCGCAACTGCCCGCACACGAAGCCGGCATTGCGCAACTTGATCTTCAGCACGCGATCCAGGTCGTCGTACAGGTGGGTCAGCGACTCGAAGTGATAGAACAACGTGGACGCGGTCTTCCGGCCGACGCCGGGGACGCCGGGAATGTTGTCGACCGCATCTCCCATCAATGCCAGGAAGCACGCCATGCGCTCGGGCTGGACGCCGAACCGATCGGCGATGCGGTCGTAGCCGAAACGTTTGTCGCCGATGTAATCCCAGTACTCGTCGCCGGGACGAACCAGCTGGGACAGGTCCTTGTCTCGGGTGACGATCACGACCTTGCGACCTTCGGCTCGCGCACGCGTCGCGAGCGTGCCGATGATGTCGTCGGCCTCGTACTCGCCGCTGACGAAGGAAGCGATGCCCAGCCCGGCGCACACGCGCTGGCATTGCAGGAACTGGCGCTTCAAATCCTCCGGCGCGGGTTCGCGATTGGCCTTGTACGCCGGATAGATCCGCTTGCGAAACGAGGTGACCAGGCTGGCGTCGAACGCGACCGCCATGTGCCGGGGACGCACCTGTTCGATCAGATCGCCCAGAAAACGGCTGAAGCCATGCAGCGCGTTGACCGCGTTGCCGTCGGGATCGACCAGCTCGAGGGGAACGGAATGCCAGGCGCGGAACACGAACACCGATGCATCGATCAGATACACCGGCTGCTGGACGACGATTTCAGAATTCAACACTGCAATTTCAGACGGGCGTGCAACGGACTCGAGCGCGGGAAATGCGCCAGCAGATATTCCATCTGGTCCGCCAGCACCCGGCGGCCTTTCAAATAAATGTACTCGGCGTAAGTCGGCTTGAACGGCACGGCGATCAGCTGCAGGCCGGCCTGTTCAGGCGTGAGCGACGCCTTCTGATTGTTACAACGACGGCAAGCCGTCACCACGTTGGTCCATAAATCCAGGCCGCCCTGACTGAGCGGCCTGATGTGATCCCGGGACAGCATGCTGGACGGAAATCGCTGCCCGCAGTACATGCACAAGTGCGCGTCGCGCTTGAACAGGGTCTGGTTGTTCAGCGGCGGCGTGTAGTCATGCCGCAGGTTGCCGGGATTGTGGGTGTGACCGACGGTGGCGATGATCGAATTCACTTCCACCACGGTCTGCAATCCGGAGCGGGCGTTGGTGCCACCGAGCAGGCGATACAGCCGCGTCCCACAGGTGTATGCCACCTGTTCCGTGTGGTACAGCCGTACCGCGTCCCGGTAGTCAATCCACTCCAGGGGCATTCCTGAGACATCGGTCCGCAGGATCTCTTGGGTCAAGTTGTACAGTTGTGATTGCACGACTCGGACACAGCAAGGGGCACTACATCCTAAGATACGCGACCCTCGTGTAAAGATTCAACGGGCCCGCTTTTTCAACCCTCCCAGCCGCCGCCGAGCGCCCGGATCAGTGCCACGCTGGCCCGCAGCTGGCGTGTTTGCAGGTCCAACGCTTCGCGCTGGGTATTCAGCGCCGTGGTCTGCGATTGCACGACCTCGAGGTAGCTGACCGCACCTTCCCGATAACGGTTCATGGCGAAATCGAGCGACTGCTGGGCCGAAGTGACGGCGGAACGCTCCGACTCCGCGGCGTTTCCGTAGTGATAAAGCAGGGCCAGGTTGTCTTCGACTTCCTGAAAAGCCCCCAACACCACGCCGCGGTACGTTGCGCCCGCCTCATCCAATACGGCCCGCGCCTGCTCGACGCGAGCCCGCCGGCGGCCGGCGTCGAAGAGTTCGAGCAGGATCGAGGGGCCGATCGACCAGGCGGCGTTGGGCGCGGTCAGCCACTCGCTCGATCGATTGCTCTCGAAGCCGTAGGCGCCGCTCAACGTGATTGACGGGAAGTACGCGGCGCGGGCCACACCGACACTCGCATTGGCGGCAGCGGTGCGACGCTGCGCGGCCGCGATATCGGGCCGGCGCTGTAAGAGGTTGGTCGGCACATCGCTGGGGATCCGTGGCAATTGCAATGGGACCGAGCGAGGCGTCAGTGAAAATTTTGAAGGTGACTCGCCTACAAGAACCGCGATCGCATGCTCGAGCGTCGCGCGCTGTGCCTGGTTCTGCGCGACTTGCGAACGGGCCGTGTCGAGCTGAGTCTGCGCTCTTGCCACGTCCAGGCCGGAAACGATGCCGGCTTCGTGGCGCTCCTTGGTAAGCGACACCGCGCGATCGTAGGCGGTCACCGTATCTGCGAGCAGCGCCGCCTCACGATCCAGCCCGTAGAGCGCGATGTAATAGTCCGCCAGCTGCGCTTGCAGACTGAGCCGCGCCGATTCCAGATCGGCCGCGGTAGCACTTGCTTCGAGGTTTCCGGCGTTCACGTCATTGCGCACGCGCCCCCAAAGATCGACTTCATAACTGGCCTCGACGCTGGTCGCGTACGAGTTGTAATAGCGAGGCGCCGACTGACCCGCCGGCGGACGCGTTTCCGACTGCCGCACCCGAGCGCCATCGGCGCGTACGGCAATCGAAGGAAACAAACCGGAGCGCAGCTGATCGGCGTAGGCCTTCGCTTGCTGATAGCGCGCCAGCGCGGCTCGCAGATCGGGGCTGTTTTCAACCAGCTGCGCTTGCAGACGATTCAGCTCTTCGTCGCCGTACAGCTGCCACCACGCATCGCGCGGCAAACGATCCGCCGGTGCGGCCTGCGTCCACGGCGCCGGCTCCTTGTACGACTCGGCGACTGGAACTTCAGGCAGTTCGAGCTTGGGCGCGAACGAGCAACCGGCCAGCGCCAGCGCCATGACGATCGATAGCTCAGCCCGCATTGCCGTTTTGTTTCTTATTGGACGACGACGCATCCGCTTCTTTCGCGGCGGGTTCGATCACACGCACAGCGCTGCCAGCCATCAGACCATCCGGCGGCGTCGAGATGACGCGATCGGCGGGCTCGATGCCGCCGGCGACTTCGATGAATGCGCCATGATCGCGCGCGATGGTGATGGGCTTCATCACGACGCGGTTCTGCGCATCGACGACCGCCACACGCAGCCCCGATTGATCGAAGATCAGTGCGCTGGCCGGCACTCGCAGCGCTTGCGCCCCGCCCGCCAGCTCGAAGCTCACGCTGGCATAGCCGCCGGGCAGAAGCTCGCCCGCTTTGTTGTCGACCGTGAGCTGCATCAGCGTCGTGCCGGTGGCGACGTTCACAGCGCCCGCCGACGCGGCGACTGCGGCGGAATATTCCTTACCACGATGTTCGGGCACGGTGATGAGTGCTTTCGCGTCCGTATTCAATCGACTCACATATGCCTGCGGGACATTCACATACACGCGCAACTTTCGGGTATCTGAAACGACGAACAACTCGCGACCCGAGCCGCCACCGGCAGTGATCAACTCACCGATATCTGTATTCCGCGCCGTGACCACGCCATCGAACGGCGCCACGATGCGCGTGAAGCCTCGCATCGTGCGCAAACGCTCGACGTTGGCTCGCGCCGCTTTGGCCAACGCTTCCTTCGCAGCCAGATCGCCGACCTTCTCTTCCACTTCCTGTTTGGAAACGGAATCGCGACCGAGCATCGATTGCCAGCGTTTGGCGGTGCTCGCGGCGAGCGCGGCATTCGCTTCGGCGCTGGCAAGATCCGCCTCGGCCTGCAACAACTGCTGCTCTATATCCGGCGCTTCGATTTCCGCGATCAATTGGCCAGCCTTCACCGGCGTGCCGATATCGGCCTTCCATGTTTTCAAGTAGCCCGAAACACGCGCATTCAGCGGCGCCCGCGCGAACGCTTCCAAGCGACCGGGCAATTCGATCCGTGCGTCGGCTTCGCCTTGGGTGGGCACGACGACCGCGACCGTGGGAATGGCCTGCTCTTCGGTCCACTCGGTCATCTGACGATGATCGTTGACGCGGATCCCGATCCCGGAGACGACGACGACGATGGCGATGACGGCAATGAGGATGCCGGCGCGGCGTAACCCGCGATGCGACTCAGTGGGCGGCATGAGGCTCTCCGGCAAGCAGCGGCTGCGCCGCGGGCTTGCGGGCGTAATTACGGTGCACGATGCTGAAAACGACAGGAACGAAAATGAGCGTCGCGATGGTGGCGAAGATCAAGCCGCCGATCACGGCGCGACCCAGCGGCGCGTTCTGCTCACCGCCATCGCCGAGGCCTAGGGCCATCGGTGCCATGCCGATGATCATGGCCAGGGCCGTCATCAGCACGGGACGGAAACGCACGAAGCCTGCATCGATCGCGGCGGCGATCGGATCGGCCAACGCTTCCAGCCGCTCACGCGCGAAGCTGATCACCAGCACGCTATTCGCAGTGGCCACGCCCATACACATGATCGCGCCCGTCAACGCGGGCACGGACAACGTCGTGAATGTGGTGAACAACATCCAGATGATGCCGGCCAGCGCCGCGGGCAGCGCGCTGATGATGACGAGCGGATCGCTCCACGACTGGAAGTTCACGACGATCAGCAGATAGATCAGCACGATGGCGCCGATCAGACCCCACATCAGTCCGGAGAACGAGCTTTCCATGGTACGCACCTGGCCCAGCAGCGCCACCGACGAGCCCTTCGGCAGCTCCTTGGCGTGCGCATCCAATATCTTGCGGATCTGTGTGGCCACCGCGCCCAGATCGGCGCCTTGCGTCGTTCCGTAAATCTGCACGATCGGTTGAATGTTGTATTGAGAAACCACGCCGCTCGACGTGGTCCGCGTGATGTCCGCGATGCCGCCGAGCAAATGCGCCGACGTGGAATTCGCTCCCGTGATCGGCAATGTCTCCAGCGAGTTCAACTCATCCATCTTGTACTGCGGAGTCTGCAGTACGATGGGGTACTGGATGTTGGTCTTCGGGTTCAACCAGAAGGTCGGCGCGACCTGCACCGAGCCCGCGAGATTCACCACCATGCTGTTGGTGACATCGCGCTCGGTGAGACCCGCGAACTGCGCGCGCGTGCGATCGACATCGACATTGAACGTCGGCATGCCGCGAGCCTGGTGGATGCGCGCATCGGCGATGCCGGGAATCCGCTTGATATCGGCGAGCAGACTTTCGGCGTAAGCGAAGTTCGCCGCGAAGTTGTTGCCACGGATTTGCAGATCGATGGGCGACGGCGTGCCGAAGTTCAGGATCTGGCTGACGATGTCGGCCGGCGTGAACGCGAACGTCGTACCGGGGAATCGTTTCGGCAGCTCTTCGCGCAGCTTGCGCACGTAGTCGGCGGTCGGCTTGTGATCTTCCTCCAGCGTGATCTGGATATCGCCGTCCGCCGTGCCGATGGTGCCGGTATTGTTGTAGGTCATGTTGATGCTGGAGAACGGCATGCCGACGTTGTCCACCACCAGTGCCAGCTCATCCGGCGGAATCACTTGCCGGATGACATCTTGAATGCGCGCCGACACAGCCACTGTTTCCTCCACGCGCGTACCGGGCTGCGCGCGGAAGTGAATCATGATGCGGCCGGCATCGACCGACGGAAAGAAGTTGCGTCCGAGGAACGGCACGAGCAGGAATGAGGCCAGCACGAACAACATGAAGGCCGTGACGAAGCCGCGCCGATGCGACACCGCCATCGTCAAAAGCTCTTTGTAACCGCCGCGAAAGCGCTCGAATCTGTCCGAGAACGCGCGCTGGAACTTCACCAGCGGATTCGACGTCGGCGCGGTCGCATCCTCATGCGAGTGCGGCTTCAACAGATACATCGCCATGGTCGGCACCAGCGTGCGCGACAGAATGAACGAGCACACCATGGCGTAGATCACTGCCAGCGCCATGGGCACGAACAGGAAGCGCGCCACGCCCTCGAGGAAGAACATCGGCACGAACACGATACAAATACACAGCAGCGAGACGAACGCGGGCGTCACGATCTGCGCCGCACCGTCGAGAATGGACGTTTCCACGTCCTTGCCGTGCTCGAGATGCCAGTTGATGTTTTCGATGGTGACGGTCGCATCGTCGACAAGAATGCCGACCGCCAGCGCCAGGCCGCCCAACGTCATGATGTTGAGTGTTTGTCCGGTCAGCGCCAGCAGGAAGATGGAGCCGAGAATGGCCAGCGGAATCGATGTGGCGATGATGACGGTGGAGCGCCAGCTCCCCAGGAACAGCAGGATCATCAGGCTGGTCAGCAGCGCCGCGATCGCGCCTTCGGCGACCACGCCGCTGATGGCGCTGCGAACGAAGATGGATTGATCGCCGATCAGCTTGATCTGCAACGACTCGGGCAACTGGTCCTTCACCTCCTCGACCCGTTTCTTCACGCCGTCGATCACGGCGAGCGTGGACGCGGCGCCGCTCTTGAGCACCGTGAGCAGCACGGAGCGATTGCCAGCGACGTGCACGATATTGGTCTGCGGCGAATTGCCGTCGCGGACGTGAGCGACATCGCGCAAATAAACCATCGCGCCGTCGACCAGGCGAATCGGCAACCGTCCCAGGTCCTCGATCGCCGACGGGCTGTTGTTCAGATTGATGGCGTACTCGAAGCCGCCGATTTTCTGCGTGCCCACCGGCGTGATCAGGTTCTGGGCCGCCAGCGCATTGGCCACGTCCGTGCCCGACAGCCCGCGCGCCTGCAGGGCCGCGGGATCCAGATCGATCTGGATCTGACGTTGCTTGCCACCGAATGGATACGGTATCGAGGCGCCGGGCACCGTGATCAGAAAGGTGCGGACGTAGTTGATGCCCAGATCGCTGAGCTCCTGCTCAGTCATGCCTTCGCCGGACAACGCCAGCTGCAGGATGCCGACGGTCGAGGCGTTGTAGTTGAGGATGTTCGGCGGGTTCGTGCCCTGTGGCATCTGACGCAAAGTTGTCTGCGCGGCGGCGGTCACCTGCGCATTGGCCATGTTGATATCGACGGAAGGTTGGAAGAAAACCTTGATGACGCCGAAGCCGGTATACGACGTGGCTTCGATGTGCTCGATATCGTTGACCATGGTGGTCAGCGAACGCTGGAAATTCGTGGTGATCCGGCCCGCCATGCCATCGGGCGGCAGACCGGTGTACGTCCACACCACGCTGATCACCGGGATGCGGATATTGGGAAAGATATCGGTGGGCGTGCGCAGGATCGCGAGCACACCGAAAATCAGAATGAGCAACGCCAGCACCACGAAGGTATACGGGCGACGCAGGGCGATTTTTACGATACCGAGCATGAGGCGCGAGAGAATACGTGAACGGCCATTATGGGTCCGCGCCTCCCTCGCCATGGACCGAAGGCAGATGAAAGCTTTTTTAAGTAGCCCCGGCGCGAGCGGGCCCACACAGCAGCGACAGCCACGCGCCGCCGGCCGGGTTGTCGACAATCTGCAGTTTGAACCCGTGCAGCTTGACGATCGCGGCCACGATCGACAAGCCCAGGCCGGACCCCGAGACATCCTTGCTACTGCAGGTACCGCGATAGAACCGCTGTAGCACGGCCTCGCGCTCCGATGTTTGGATGCCCGGCCCGCTGTCGATCACATCGATGCGCGCGCCGACCTCGGCATCCGGGATCAGTCGCAAATGTATGCTGCCGCCGGCGGGCGTGAACTTGATGGCGTTGTCGACGATGTTCGAAACGGCTTCCAGCAGCAGATTGGGATCGCCGCGCACGGTCGGTACATTCGGCGCGATCTCGAAAGTAAACGTGATGTGCTTGTCTTCGGCCAGCGGCGTGTAGATCTCGCGCACGTGATCCAGCGTGCTGGCCAGATGCACCTCGGTGAAGCCGGCGCGCCGATGCATGTCTTCCAGCTCGGAGATTCGTAACAACGCGCGGAAGCGATCGAGCAACGAATCGACATCGAGAATCGCCTGTTCGACGACGGCGGCGTGCGCGCTATCGGAGGCTTCGCGATGCATCCGATGCAATTGCGAGCGCAATCGAGTCAGCGGGGTGCGCAGATCGTGCGCGATGCTGTCGCAGACGCCTTTGACTTCGCTCATCAAACGTTCGATTTCTTCCAGCATCGAGTTGACGATGCCGGCCAGCATGTCGAGCTCGTCACGACGCCCGGAAACGGGCAGACGCTGATGCAGATCGCCGCGCATGATGGGCTGCGCCGCCGACTCGAGCGCCCGAATGCGTCGTAGCGGCCCGCGCGCCAGCCAGAGCCCGCCGATCAAACCGGGAATGATGGTGAGCGTGAGCCCCCACAGCAGCGAACGAAAGATGATGGTATTGACCTGATCGAGCACGCTGGTGGCACGCGCCAGAATCAACACATCCCCGCCTTCCACTCGCGTGGCGAGGCCCCGCGCGTTCACGGCTTCGTCGGTGCCGATCCGGTGCACGCCGCCGGGGACGGCATGCACGATGCCATCCAGGGAAACGCCCTCGGGAATCTGCTCGATGTTGCCGGTGATCTTGTTACCGTGCTGATCGAACAGCCCGTAGAGCATCACGCCCCGCAGATCGAGCGCGTCGGTCTGTGCCATCGCCTCGGGCAGGCGTTCCCGATCGATATGGCTCAGATAATGAACGCGCTGTCGGAGAATCTCGTCGACGACGCTGGAAAGATAACGCTTGGTGTCGTATTGCACCCAGCCGATCAGCAGCACGCTCCACAACACGAACAGGGCGCCGTAGACCGGCAGCAAGCGAACGGTGCTGATGCGTGACAGCTCACCGAGCTTCAAGCACGTACCCTACTCCGCGAACGGTATGAATGAGCGGCTCGCGCTCCGGCGGATCGAGCTTGCGCCGCAGCCGCCCGATGTGAACTTCGATCACATTGGTGCCGGGGTCGAAATGATAGCCCCACACCGCCTCGAAGATCATGGTGCGCGTCAGCACCCGGCCGCTATGACGCATCAGGAATTCGAGCAGCCGGAATTCGGTGGGCAGCAGATCGAGCAACGTATCGCCGCGCCTGGCGGTCCGGTCGATCAGGTCGAGCTGCAGATCCCCGACCCGCAGCGCCATCGGCCTCGACACATTGGCATTCCGGCGCAGGAGCACCTCGATGCGCGCCGCCATTTCATCGGGGTTGAACGGCTTGGTGAGATAGTCGTCGCCGCCCGCTCGCAGGCCGCGCACTCGCTCGTCGGCGTCGGACAGGGCACTGATCATCAACACCGGCGTCTGCACGCCGAACTCGCGCAGCCGGGTGACCACGGTCAATCCATCCATGCCGGGGAGCATGCGATCCAGGGTGATCGCGTCATAAAATCCCCCTCGTGCGCGCTCCAGCCCGGTGGCACCGTCCCCGACCCACTCCGTATCCAGCCCGTACCGCTGCAATTCGGCGCAGATTTCATCAGCGGTCACGCGGTCGTCTTCGATGATGAGTACTCTTGCCACGGCTCCAAGCCACGCCTGTCAGGGAACAGGCAGCGTACCGCCGCTGGCGCCGGAGGAGCAATTAACGATCGTTTATGTAGGCAGCGCGTTAATGGCCGCCGCCCTCTAGCGATTTCACCGCCTGGATCATGGCCACCAGCACCTTCTGCGCATCGCCATACACCAGGTTGCAGTTATCGGCGAAGAACAGCTCGTTCTCCACGCCCGAGTAACCCTTACCCTGGCCGCGCTTGATGACGTACACCTGCTTGGCCTGATCCACGTTCAGGATGGGCATGCCGTAAATCGGGCTCGATTTGTTGGTGCGCGCCGCCGGATTCACGGTGTCGTTGGCGCCGATGACCATCGCCACGTCCGCTTCCTTGAACTCGGCGTTGATATCTTCCAGGTCATAGATCATGTCGTACGGCACGCCCGCTTCGGCGAGCAGCACGTTCATGTGGCCCGGCATGCGACCGGCGACCGGGTGAATGGCGAACTTCACTTCGACGCCCGCATCGGTCAGCAGCTTCACGAATTCATATAACTTGTGCTGGGCTTGCGCGACGGCGAGGCCATAGCCCGGCGCGATGATGACCTTGGACGCATAGCGCATGTTGATCGCCGCGTCGCCCGCTTCGGCCGGCTTCTGCGAGCCCTTGATCTCGCCCTGCTGTTCGCCGCCCGTGTCGCCGAAGTTACTGAAGATCACATTCGACACGCTGCGGTTCATCGCCTTCGCCATCAACAGCGTGAGCAACGTACCCGCCGAGCCCACCACCATGCCGGCGATCATCAGCGCCGGGTTTTGTAGCACATAACCTTCGAAGCCCACCGCCAGGCCGGTGAACGCGTTGTAGAGCGAAATGACGACCGGCATGTCCGCGCCGCCGATCGGCATCGTCATCATCACACCGAAGATCAGCGCGCCGACAAAGAAGGCCGCGACCACGCCCGGATGCGCGTGACCGTGCGCGACGAACACGATGTAAATACCCACACCGAGCGTCGCAAGGAACACGATGCCGTTGAGAATCTGCTGCCCGCCGATACGCCACACGCCGTTGATACGACCATCGAGCTTGGCCCAGGCGATCAAGGAACCGGACAACGAGATCGCACCGATCAGCGCACCGACCACAGCGAGCAACAAAGGAATCGTTTGATGAACCGCGGTGGTCCGTAACAACTCGACCGCCGCGATACAGGCCGCCGCGCCGCCGCCCATGCCGTTGTAGAGCGCGACCATCTGCGGCATAGCCGTCATCGCGACCCGCTTGCCGCTCCACCAGGCCCACGCGGTACCGAGCCCCAATGCGACGGCGGCCAGCACGACGTTCGTTCCCAAGTGCGGCAGCGCTGCGTCGTTCACGCCGAAGTAATAAAGAAAGCTTGCGAGCACCGCGACCAGCATGCCCGCGCCGGCGACCACGATGCCGGAGCGCGCCGTCACCGGCGACGACATGCGCTTCAAGCCGTAGATGAATAGAAACGCCGCGGCGAAATAGCTGGCGTCGATGATGAACTGCGGAGTGAGGTTCATGGGCGCTTATGCCTTCTTCGAGTCGCCAGAGCTCTTCTTCTCGCTGGGCTTGAACATTTCCAGCATGCGTTCGGTGACGACGTAACCGCCGGCCGCGTTACCCGCGCCGAGCAGCACGCCGACGAAGCCAATCACTTGTTCGACCGTCGAAGTGGCGTTGAGCAGCGCGTACATGGCCCCGACCACGACGATGCCGTGCACGAAGTTCGAGCCTGACATCAGCGGCGTATGCAGAATGGCCGGCACGCGACCGATGATTTCGTAGCCGGTGAAGGCCGCGAGCATGAAGATGTAGAGGGCCACGAAGCCCGTCAGCGTGGTAGCGAGGTCCATACTCAATATCCTCGAAGCGTGACTTTCGACTTTGCCTGGATCGGGCAGGCCCGGCGCGCGCCGGGTGCTGTCCGGTATCGATGAGCTTGCATGAATCGCCGGAAGGCCATGCGGCTAGGTCATGCGCCGATGATTTTCTGCGCGGCCTCGTTGACGATCTTGCCGTCGTGGGTGAGCGCGGTTTTGGCGACCACCTCGTCGGTCCAGTCGAGCTTGATGCCGCCGTCCTTGACGAACAGCTCGATCAGGTTCAGTTGGTTCTTCGCATACAGCTCGCTCGCGTGCTCGCCGAGCATGCTCGGCACATTGAGCGGTCCGAGGATGGTCACCTGGCCGACTTGTATGGTCTCGCCCGGCTGCGTGTATTCGCAGTTGCCGCCCCCTTCGGCGGCCAGATCGACGATCACGCTGCCGGCCTTCATGCCATCGACCTGCGCCTTGCTGATCAGCTTCGGCGAGGGCCGGCCCGGAATGGCGGCGGTCGTGATGATGAGGTCGGCTTGCTGGATGTGCTTGGTGACGACGCTGGCAATCTTTTCTTTTTCTTCCGCGGTGAGCTCACGCGCGTAACCGCCTGCACCGCGGGCGTCCACGCCGGTGTCCACGAACTTCGCGCCGAGCGACTCGGCCTGTTCCTTTGTTTCAGGACGGACGTCGTAACCTTCGGTCATCGCGCCCAACCGTCGCGCCGTTGCCAGCGCTTGCAGACCCGCGACGCCGAGACCCATCACCAACGTGCGCGCCGGACGAATCGAGCCGACGGCGGTGGTCATCATCGGCAGAATGCGCGCCAGATGTGTCGCACCGAGCAGTGCTGCGTAATACCCGGCGAGCGCCGCCTGACTGGACAGCGCATCCATGGCCTGAGCGCGAGTGATACGAGGCACCAGCTCCATGGCAAACGTCGTGATGTGGCGATCGCGCAGTAATTTGGTGAGCTCCACTTCCTTGTGCGCATAGACGAATGAAATCAGGATGGCGCCCGGCTTCATCGCATTGACGATGCTGAGATCGGGTGGCTGCACGCTCGCGACCACGTCGGCGTCGCGCACCAGCTCGACCGGATCGGCACTGAATTTCACATTCTTGAACGCGGCATCGGGCAGCTTCACCGCGTCGCCGGCGCCGGCTTGCATGTGAACTTCGGCACCCAGCTTGATGAGCTTGTCGGCCACCGCAGGCACCAGAGCCACGCGCTTCTCGTGGGCACGAGTCTCCTTCAGAACAGCAATCTTCACCGTCATGCCGACTGATCCTCCCCCGCAAATCCATCTAAACCGGGTCGCCGTTTGCACATAAAATTCCCACCATTGTGGATGCCTTGTCGGCGCCCGGCAACACGCGCATGCTTCGCGCCTGCGATGTTCGGCGCCATCAAACCACGCAGCGCCATCAGGATGCCAGCGGTACCGACCGCTGCGATTGGACGAATACGACCCCGCCGATCAATGGCAGTTGACTCCCGAGTGTTTGCCTCCCTTGGCCGGGCCGTGCTGGTGCTCGCGTATCCGCTCGTCGCTCACTTCGGCGTGATTTTGAACAACGTGACCCTGATCGCCATCGCACTGGGGCTATTGATCGTTCTGCCCATGGTCCCGGCCCTGGGCCGACGCAGCGTCGCGGCCTGGGTGGCGTTGCCGCCGGTGGTCGCGGGGCTATGGTGGTTATCGCGTTCCACGCACGCGACGTTGCCGCTGTATATCGCACCGGTGCTGGTGCCAGGATTCATGGCGGGCGTCTTTGGCAGCACCCTGCTCGCAGGGCAGGTTCCGCTGATCGAACAGCTGGTCCGGCTGCTGGAGGCCGGTCCGGGCGGCATCGGCGAGCCCGAGCCGGCGGTGCTGGACTACGCGCGCAAGCTGACTTGCGCCTGGACCGTATTCTTCGTCGCTCTGTCGACGACCAATCTGGTGTTGGGACTGCTCGCCGAGCCCGGCGGCATGCTGCTGGCTGGCGGGATCACACCGCCGGTCACGGTGCCCGAGCAGTGGTGGTCGCTGTTCGCCAACCTCATCGGATATTTGCTGGTCGCGGCCTTCTTCCTGATTGAGTACGCTTACCGCAGCCACCGCTTCCCGCGGCAGCCCTATCGCAACATGCTGGATTTTTTTCTCAAGGTGTTCGCGGCCATGCCGCGCCTGGTCAGCAGCGTCGCTGACCCTCGTCGCTGAATGACATGAGTCCCGCCGCCCACGCCACCGTTCTGCGGATCGCCGCGAATCATCCGTCGCTGCCCGGTCATTTTCCGGGTCAGCCGATCGTGCCCGGCGTCGTGCTGCTCGATTGCGTCCTGCAGGAAGCGGAACGCTGGTTACAGCGCTCGGTGCGGGTGGTCGCTCTGCCGAATGCCAAGTTCACCGCGCCGCTGCTGCCCGAACAACCGGCGGAGCTGCAGCTGAAGCTGGAGGCCGACGAGTTGCGCTTCACGATCAGCCGCGACGGTGCGCCCATCGCTCAGGGACTGTTTCGACTCGCGGCCGACAGCGAAGGGGCGGCGTGAAACAGCAATGGCTCGACCGCCCCGAGGCCGGCTCGGTCTTCGGGTATCGACTGATCAGCACGTTCGCGCGGCTGTGCGGGCGCTCGGCTGCGCGCCTGGTGCTGTTTCCCATCACGGCATTCTTTCTGATGAAACGAGCGCCGGAGCGGCGCGCATCGCGCGACTATTTGCAGCGAGTGCTGGGTCGGAAAGCGACCTTGAAGGATGTTGCGAAACAGTTCCACTGCTTCGCCAGCGTCATTCTCGATCGCTTGTTCCTGCTGTCGGAAAGCTTCAAACGTTTCGATGTCCGCGTGCACGGCTTGGACGTACTGCGCGCGCAGTGGGCCAAGAAACAAGGCGTGCTGGTGTTCGGCTCGCATCTGGGCAGCTTCGATGCCTTGCGCGTGCTGGGCGAGGTCCGCAAGGATGTGAAGGTCCGCGTGGTGCTGGATATCGAGCACAACGCCGCGCTCACCAACTTTCTACATGCCTTCAATCCGGAGCTGGCGCGTTCCATCATCAATGCCCGCCAGGACGGCGCGGTCACCGCGCTGGCCATCAAGGAAGCGCTCGACGAAGGCGCGCTGGTGACGCTGCTGGTGGATCGCGCCCGGCCGGGCAATCAAGTCTCGATCGTGGATTTCCTGGGCGACCCGGCGCCGTTCCCGACCGGCCCCTGGCAGCTCGCGGCGGCGCTCAAGGTACCCGTGGTCCTGTGCTTCGGCCTGTACCGCGGCGGCAATCGTTACGAATTGCACTTCGAAGCGTTCGCCGACAGCGTGCGAGTGGAACGCGCCAATCGCGAGGCGAGTCTCAATGCCATCATTCAACGCTACGCGGATCGGTTGGCGCACTACACCCGCGGCGCGCCGTACAATTGGTTCAACTTCTATGATTTCTGGCACATCAATTCGTCGAATCCCGCTGCTTCTGGCTCTGCTCGCGCCGCTGACGGCGTGGAGCGCCGGCCAGGGTGAGCAAGACGCGGATGCTCTGATCGGCCGCCTGGCCAAGCCCGCGCCGGCCACGATCTCATTCACGGAAGTGCGCTTCTCCAAGCTGTTGCGCGCGCCGCTGATCGTTTCGGGCGACCTGGGCTATTCCGGACCGGAAAGCCTGGACCGGCGCGTCACCACGCCCTATCGCGAACATACGTCGATTCGCGGCGAATCGGTGAAGGTCGAACGCGAAGGCGAGAAGCCGCGCAGCTTCGCTTTGAAACATGCGCCGGAGCTGCGGGGATTGTTGTCTGGATTCTCGGCCATGCTTTCGGGCGACGCCGCGTCGCTGCGCCAGGCTTTCAACGTCGAGATGACGGGCAATGACGATGCATGGACGCTCAAGCTCACGCCGACCGATGCCAAAGCTCGCCGGCGTCTGCAACAGATCGAAGTGAACGGCCACCAGAGCGACCCGCGCTGCTTTTCGATGACGACGGGCGATGGTGCCTCCAGCGTCCTGCTGCTGGGCGCGACGGCCGCCGAACCGGTCGCCCCCGATGTGACATTGGTGGCCTTGCAGCGGCGCTGCGGCTCCGGCCAGGGCACTTGAGCACGGCTGTCGATTGCCGGCCACCCCATGAGATTCACCCGCTCGGCTCTATTGATCCTGTTCGTCTGGCTGGTGCTGCTGGCGGGCCTGACCTGGTTCGTCCAACGGCAGCTGCAGGTCAGCACCGATCTGCGTTTGTTTCTTCCCAGCCCGACCACACCCGAGCAACAGTTGTTGCTGGAAGAAATCGGCGAAGGCCCGGCATCGCGCGTGATGGTGATATCGCTGGAAGGCGCGGCGCCAGAGCAGCTGGCCGACGCCTCGCGCATGTTGGTCGAGAATCTGCAGTCGAGCCCCTATTTCCGCATCGTCACCAACGGCGACATCTCGCTGGACAGCGTGCCGGATGAGTTGCTGGCCTATCGATATCTGCTGTCGCCGACCTTGGACGAGCATCCGCTCGATGAGAAATACCTCCACAAGGAGCTGCAAGAGCGGGCGCGGGACCTGGCATCGCCCGCTGGCGCCTTCCTCGAACCCTGGCTGCCGCGCGATCCGACGCTCGAGCTGCTCAAGGTTCTGCAGCGTTGGCAACCGATGCAGGAGCCCAACCGGTTGTTCGATGTCTGGTTCGACCGCGAAGGCCACCGAGCATTACTGATCGCGCAAACACGCGCCGCCGCCTTCGATCCGGACCAGCAACGTCTCGCGGTCGACCAGTTGAATGCCGAGGCCGAGCGGCTGAAACGAGAAGACGGCATCACCCTGAACTTCAGCGGCGCCGGCAAATTCTCCGTGATGATGGAAGAGCGGACGCGCGGCGAAGCGCAGTTCCTCGGCACAGGCGCGACGATCGGCATGGTCATCTTGATGCTCATCGCGTATCGCAGCCTCGGCATTCTCTTGCTGAGCGCATTGCCGCTCGCCAGCGCGGGTTTGGCGGGGCTGGGCGCCGTGAGCGCGTTGTTCGGAGAAGTTCACGGCATCACACTGGCGTTCGGTTTCACACTGATCGGTGTGGCCCAGGATTATCCAGTTCATTTGCTCAGCCATGGACACGCCGACCGGCCGCCGGTCGAAGCAGCGCGCCAGTTGTGGCCGACGCTGGCCACGGGTGTCGCGAGCACCTGCATCGCGTATGTCACGTTCCTGTTTTCGGGCGTCATCGGCCTGGCTCAGCTCGCCTGCTTCACCGTGGCGGGCCTGGTGGCCGCCGGTCTGACCACACGATTCGCGCTGCCCGTACTGATGGATACGAAGGGTCGCGACTTTGGCGACTCGGCCTGGCTCGGGAAATTGTGGCGAGGGATGGAACGTTTGCCCCGGCCGCGCTGGGCCGGTGTGGTCATCATCGTGCTTTCCATTGCCGCCATGGTGCTGGCGCCTCAGCCCATGTGGGAAAGCGATCTGAGCAAACTCACGCCGTTGCCCAAGGAACTGTTGATCCAGGATCAGGCGCTGCGCACCGAACTGGGCACGCCCGACGTGCGCTATCTGCTGGTCATCGACTCGCCCGAGACTCAAGATGCGCTGAAGAAGCTCGAACAACTGGATGCACCGCTGCAGAAGTTGGTGGCTGACGGCGCGATCACCGGCTATGACCACGCTGCTCGCTACGTGCCGAGCGCGGAAAAGCAGCGGTTACGACAAGGCCGCTTGCCCGAGCCCGCGACACTGCGTGCCGATGTGAATGCCGCAGTGAAAGACACGCCGTTCCGGCCGGACGTGTTCGAACCCTTCCTTGAAGATGTGGAGAAAGCGCGTCACCTGCCCCTGCTGACGGCCGATCGCTTGCGTGATTCGCCGCTTGGCGTGAGCGTGGAGATGCTCCTGACTCAGCATGGCAAGGGCGAGGACAAAGCCGCCAAGCGCACGACCGCGCTCGTGACATTCAGCGGCGTAGAAGATATCGCAGCTCTCCAACAGTTCGCGGCGGCGGCCGGCGAAGGCGTGACGTTGCTGGATACGAAGGACGCGTCGGAAACCCTCGTGACCCATCAGCGCATCAAGATCCTGTGGAGCCTGGCGCTGGCGGCCGTGCTGCTCGCCGGCGTGGTTATGTTCTCATTGCGCCAGGCGTCGCGGGTGTATCGCGTGCTCGCACCGATGGCGCTGACCACGTTGATCATCATCGGCATCTTGCAGGCCGCCGGCGTGTCGATGACGTTGTTTCACCTGATCGCGCTGATCCTCGCCGCCGGGCTCGGCCTGGACTACGCCTTGTTCTTCGAGCATGCCGCCGATGATCCGATGGAGCAGCGACGCACACTGCACGCGCTGCTCGTGTGCTCGATTTCGACACTGATGGTGTTCGCGCTGCTCGCCCTCTCGTCGCTACCGGTGCTGCGAGCCCTCGGCTTGACGGTGTCGATCGGCGTTGTTTCTAATTTCGTCCTGGCGTTACTTCTGACCCGACCGTCCGCTCCCGCTCATGGCACGTGACGACATCGCAGCGCTGATTCCGCACCAGGGCGGCATGTGCCTGTGGGAGCACATCGTCGAGTGGGACGACACGCGCATCGTTTTGGAAACCGCCACTCACCGCGACCTCGCAAACCCGCTGCGGGTGAACGGGAAACTGCGCGCGATCCATTTATGTGAGTACGGGGCCCAGTCGATGGCCGTGCACGGTGCGCTGAGGGCCGCGCCCAGGCAGGCGCGTCCTGGCATGCTGGTCTCGCTGCGGTCGGTGACCTTTGCACGCGATTACATCGACGATTTGAGCGGCGTCCTGCGCGTCGAGGCGATCTGCCTGCAGTCCGCCGAATCGAGTCAGCAGTACAGCTTCAAGATCACGCACGACGGCGAAGTAGCCGCGGAAGGTCGCGCCGCCGTGTTGCTCAAGCTGCCTTCGTAAAGAGCAGCGATTCCGAAACCGTCGCCGGGACCGCGCCGAGCAGCTTGCGGACTTCAGAGGCGTCGAGCGACGGATGCTCACCGCAGGCCCGCTCGATGATTTCCGCCGCGAGCGAATTCAACAAACCGGTGTACTCGATGACACGGGCGCGGAATCCTTCTTCATCCAGATCGTCGCGCAACCCGCGATTCAGCTCCGCGAACCAGGGCAGCGACGCCTGATCCAGCAACACCGCGTCGTTGCGACGAGCGCTGAGCCGCGACCATTCGCGCATGAAATTCTGCATGGCCACGTTCAAGGCGCGCGAATGATTCAAATGATCCGACAGGCGGCTCAAGTTGGCCAGATCGGTCAGGCGACGCTGGAAGAACAGCTGACACAGCACGCCCCAGTAATACGTGTAGTCCCAGATCACCTTGACCGGCATGACTTCCGGATCGCCGAACATGGCGTACTGATTCGTGTATAGCGTGAGCGTGCTCTCGTAGAACGAGAAGTACAGCTGCTGATACACGTGCGAGCGACCGTTGATCAGCTCGCCTTGCAGATCGCGCGCGATCAGGTCGGTGATATAGGTATTGCTGATTCCGATGAAGTCGCTGCCGGGCGAATAGAACGGATCGAGGAACACGCCGGCTTCGCCAGTCAGGGCCCAGCGGTCGCCCGAGAACACTTGCTTGCAGCCATAAGAGAAATTGCGCAGGAAACAAAAATCCTGCAGCAGGTGCTGCTTGCCTTCGAGCTCCCGCGCCAGCCGCGGCTGATGGACGCGGAACCATTCGAGCGCCTTCTCGAACGTGTTCATGGTCTCGAGCGGATGAGTGACGGCGTCGCAGACGATGCCGACGGAGTGCGAGCCCGACGCCAGCGGGATCAACCACGCCCAATAGCCTTCGCCACACAGATGATTGGTGGACAGCCAGCGATAAGGCGGATCGCAGCGATTCAGCCAGGTCGCATCCGAAGACCACTCGTCCACGTCGATCTTCGCGCCGATGCGGAACCACACGGCATTGGCATTGTGAGCGTTGTCCTGATGCAACCCGAGCTTGCGCTTGATCAAGCCGGCACGACCGGAGGCGTCGATCAGCCAGCGAGAACGAACCTCGTGTTGCACGCCATCGACTTCGTAGCGGACCACATGTTCGGCGCCTTGGCTGCCAACGTCGAAACTGCGGACGACGGCACCGTCGATGAAGTCGACACCGAGCCCGCGCACGTGCTCGCCCAGGAAGTTCTCGAACAGACCGCGGTCGAGCTGATAGCTCGGCGTCGAGAGATAGCGGCTCGCGCCCAGCTCGGTGACGTTATCCAGGTCCTCGCGACCTTCGGAAAAGAAAAAGCGGAAGCCGAATTTCTTCAGCTGCCGGCTCATCAGATGCTCTTTGAGGCCGAGCACCGTGTCGAAATAATGCGCGCCGATTTCCACCGACGACTCACCGACCTTGTGCGCGGCCGGCGGCACCGGATGACGGCGCCGCTCGATGATCCGCATAGACAGCGACGGAAACTGCCGGCGCAATTGAATGGCAAGCGTCAGTCCTGCCAGGCCGCCGCCCAGGAGGGTCACGTCCACCTTGGGAGCTTCGGTCGGTGCGTTCATCGTTATCAGTTCACTTGGACATTGAGCGCGGTCTGTCGACTCAGCGCCAGAGACAGCGTGCGCGGACTGGAACCTGCCAGCACTTCAAAGAACGGCAGGCACGGCGCCAGCGCATTCTCGGCAACCAGCGCAGCGGCGGCCGATCGCGCCGGTGTGGGGCGAGATTCGCTCACCGACTCCGTTGTGAGAATCAAACCGCGCTGCTGCTGGGACTGACTCACCGGTGCCAACACCAGACCCGCTCCGAGCAAGCCCCGGCTCGTCGCCATGGTCGCGAGTGCGCCCTTCGCTTCGATATCGAACGCCACATACAACACCGGCCGCTGCTCGCAGACAACTTGAGTGGCCGCTTCGAGCAAGCCCTCGCCGAACGTGTATTCGTAAGAGCTGATCGCGGTGTACGGCGCGAGGCTGCCGGTGCCGATGCTCCAATAACCCGCCGCGGCGTTGTGGACGGAATTGTGAAACTTGATCGGCGAGATCAACGTCGGCGTGGTCGCCAACGTCGAGCACATGTAATCGCTGATCGCGAGATCGCCGTGCGTCGAGGCGAACACTGACGGCAGCTCCGACGGTTTACGGCCGGCTGCTTCGCAAGCGCGAGCCGCCACTTCGAGCGCGACAGCAACCGTGTCCGGCGCGCGTCGCCGCTCTGTCGGTGCCAGCAACGTCGGCGATGGACGAGGACTCGGCGCTTCAGGCGGCGCCTGCTCACCGCGAATCACAGCGCGTGCGATATCCCAGCCCGGCAGACGCGAGGCCCAGAAGGAAACCCCTTCGATCGCGACCCGCAGCGTCATCGATCTCTCCCGAACACCAGCACGCAATTGCTGCCGCCGAAGCCGAACGAAAAGCTCAGCGCGTGACTCGCCTTGCGCTGGACGTTGTCCCGCTGAATCTGCGGACCGCAGGTCAGATCGGGCACTCGTAAATTCAATGTACCGGGCAACAGCTGATGCTCGAGCGCGATCAGGCTGATCGCCGCCTCGACGATGCCGGCCGCGCCCAGGGTGTGGCCGGTCCAACCTTTGGTGGAGCTCGCACAGGTGCTGGCAGGAAACAGATCGGCGACGATCTTAGCTTCGACCTCGTCGTTCTTCTGGCTCGCGGTGCCGTGCAGATTGATGTAATCGATGTCCTCGGGCCGCAGCTCCGCGCGCTTGAGCGCATCGTTGAGTGCGAGCCGGGCGCCCAGACCTTCCGGATGCGGCGTCGACATGTGATGCGCATCGTTGGACTCGCCATAGCCCAGCAGCCATGCGCCGCTCGGCGCCTGCTTTTCCAACAGCGCGAAACCCGCCGCTTCACCGAGATTGATGCCTCGCCGTTCCACATCGAACGGCCGGCACGGCTCGGGCGACACCAGCTCCAGCGAATTGAAACCAAACAACACGCTGCCACACAGCGAATCCACACCGCCGACCACGGCGGCATCGGCCAGGCCCGTGCGGATCAGACGTTCAGCCTGCGCGAACACTTTGGCGCTGGAGGAGCACGCCGTCGCGACAGTCACGCTCAGACCGGTGAGCCCCAGCGCGTGCTGAACGAAATCGCCCAGCGAGTGTGGGGTATGAATGATGGGTCGACGCAGATCGGCGGGATAACGACCATCGGGCTCGAGCCGCGTGTACGCATCTTCGCTGGCACCGATGCTCGATGTCGAAGTGCCCACGACGACCGCCACGCGGTCGGCGCCATAACGCTCGCGAGCTTCACGAGCCGCCCGGATGAAGTCGTCGCTGACCAGACCTCGCCAGGCGAGACGGTTGTTACGACAGTCCCAATCGGCGATCTCCGCCGGCAGCGGCTGTTCTTCGAGCCCGGCCACTCGCCCGATCCAGGTATCGATGGGCGAGGCACCGAAATCGTTCTTGCTCAGACCGGTGCGACGCTCGCGCAGAGCTGCGAGCGTCGTCGCGCGTCCATCCCCGACCGCGGAGCACAGTGTGTAAGCAGTGATTCTCAGAGGCCGGGATTGCATC
This sequence comes from Pseudomonadota bacterium, assembly GCA_023391815.1. GTDB lineage: Bacteria > Pseudomonadota > Gammaproteobacteria > Steroidobacterales > Steroidobacteraceae > Steroidobacter. Next base: position 24,361 of record JAEWAF010000129.1, on the reverse strand, counting down.
TGTCCTCGTCAGGTTTCGGCCACCAGGACCATGTTGCGCTGGATGTCGTTCACCAGGTTTTGAATCCAGTTCAGATAATTCCGATGGATCACCGCGACACCCTTTTTCTGCTCGTACATCAGCTCGCCCGAATCCAGATAGCGGATCGCGATCTTGCTGGCGTTGTACTCGACGCTGATCTTGGCCATGTGTTCGCGCAGATGAAGCGTGCTGATGATCTTGCCGGGCTGCTCCTCGGTGATCTCCCATTGACGGCCGACCAGCCCCGCCTTGATCGCCTTGACCACCTTGGCCTCGCTGAGTCCGGCCGGCACCGGGAACGGCTCCGGATCGACCAATGGCACCTGCCGCGCGCCCATCAGCAGCGCCAGCAAGGGCAGCAGCAACAAACCCGACCACCAACGAACCCACCGCGAACGATCCATAGTCATCTCCCTGTTGTTGAGTGATTGCGAAATCAATGCAATTGCCGGCGGCACCGCTCAGGCGGTTACGCGATGGGTCGCGATGTGTGCCGCGAGCGAGCGCAGTGAGCTGAAAATACGCACATTGTTTTCATCGTCCGAGCGCAGTTGAAAGCCGTAGCGCTTGGAGATCTCCAGCGCCAGCTCCAGCGCGTCGATGGAATCCAGCCCGAGCCCGGTCTTGAACAACGGCGCTTCCGGATCGATATCCCCGGGCGCGACGCCTTCCAGGTTGAGCGCAGTGACGATGAGTTCGGCGAGCTCGCGCTCACCGGCGGATTGGGTTGCTGACATGAACGAAACGGCCCTGTACGAAAGGCTGAATTGAGACGTTGGAGCGGCGAACCGCAGGGCGCGAAGTGTATCATCCGGCCCGCGCGCGCTTCGAACGCCGCGCACGTTTTCCAACCTCCGAACCAACCAGTAATTCGACGACGTGATGCGCAGCAGTTCTGGCGAGCAACCAGCCCAGTCCCTCCCCGCCGCCCCCCTGCGCGTTGCCTATCACCCGCTCACCCGCGAACTGCCCGCCGGGGTGCTGGCGGCCATCCGTTTCGGAGCGCGTAGCGAGCCAGAGGGGAAGATCGAAGCGACCGGCCAGACCGCCGGGCTGACCATCGATGTGGGACTGGAACCGTTGCACGTTGCCGATTCGGCTCCGACACCCGGGGCGGAATTATGGTTCGCGACCGGACCGGTCCACACTGGTCAATGGTCCGATGGCGTGACATCGCCGCCGGCTCGAGTGCGTTATGCGCACGATGGCCAATATCTGTTCGCGGTGGTGGAGCTGGACGAGCGCGAGCACGGTGGAATTCTGCTGACAGCCGAGCGCGCCTATGCCGCCGTCCGGCAGTTCCAGCAGCAATCGGGGTTCCCCCACCTGCTGCGCATGTGGAATTACATGGATGCGATCAACGAGGGCTCGGGCGACCTGGAGCGCTATCGTCAATTCAATGTCGGCCGCGGGCGCGGCTTGGGTGAAGTGACCCAGAACTATCCGTCCGCCACGGCCATCGGCCGCCAGCGCTCCGATCATATCCTGCAGGTGTTCTGGCTCGCGGGCACGCTGGCCGGCCAATCGCTGGAAAATCCCCGCCAGGTCAGCGCATATCACTATCCCCGAGTGCACGGGCCGGTGAGTCCCACGTTCGCCCGCGCCTTGATCGCGCCGGACGATACATTGCTGATTTCCGGGACGGCCAGCATCGTCGGTCATCATTCTCAACATCACGACGATGCGATGGCGCAGCTGGAGGAAACGGTCCGTAACCTCAGCTCCTTCGCGCCGTATGTCCGGCGTCCCCGGAGCGCAAATCGCGGGGATTTGCTGAAAGTGTACGTGCGGGAGCCAGAGCTTACGCCGCGCATCGCCGAACGCCTGCGCCAGCTCTACCCCACCAGCGACATTCTGTTCGTGGCGGCCGATGTATGCCGTCGAGAGTTGCTGCTCGAGATCGAAGCGATCTCACTCACGCCGCAGGGCTCGTAACAGATTCTCACGCGGCAGCTTGCCGAGCTCGTTACGCGGCAGCCTGTCCACAATCAGCAATGGGCGAGGGAGGAATGCGCTGTCGACGCCGCCCGCGAGCTGATCCAGCACCTCACGCGCCGTGAGCGTCGGAGCCACGACCAGCGCGGCGACTCGGCGAATTGTGCCCACCCCATCGGCATCGGGCTGAAACACCGCCGCTTCCTGCACGCCCGGGATGGCCAGCAAACGTTTGGTGAGGTCGGTTAGCGAGGCGCGCTTACCGGCGACCTCGATCATGTCGGAGCTGCGTCCGCGCACCACGAACCGATTGTTCGGCTGCAGTTCGACGATGTCCTGTAACAACACCGGCTCGACGAACCAAGGCGCGTGCACCAGGGTGCCGTCGTCGCGCGGCTCGAGACGAACGCCGTCATAGATCCGCCATTGCTCTTCCCTGGCGGTGAAGCGGCTGGCGAATACACAAGTTTCAGTGGATCCGAACATTTCAACCAATTCACCGCCGAGCTTCGCAGTCACCGCGGCAGCCAGCGGCTGATCCAAGGGCGCCGTGGCGCTCACGATCACATCGACTTCAGGAAACTGCTGATCGGAACCGACGATGGCGCGCAGATGCACCGGCGTACTGATGAGCACGCGCGGCCGCGGGATTTCGGCCAGCGCAGCGGCGATATCGGCTGGAAACAAAGGCCGACCGGCGTGCACGGCCATGTCGCCGACCAACGGCAACAGCACGCTCATTTCCATGCCGTACATGTGCTGAGGCGGGACGGTCGCCACCGCCCACACTGTCGAGGTCGAATCGCCGATGGCCGCGCGAATCGACCGGGCGTTGCGGGCATTGCTGCCGTTCACGGTGCGCCACAGCTTGGGAAATGTCTTGGGCTGACCGGTGCTGCCCGACGTGTAGCCGACCATCACGGTCAGATCGGCGGGGATGCGCTCGTTGATCGGCGCGGTCGAAGGCTCCGCCAACGCGGCATCGACTGCATCGTCATCGAAGCGATAGCTGCCGGCGTTGGCATTCGCTACATCGGCGACGACTTGATCGGCCCGCGACGACGGTAATAAAACCGTATGACCGACACTCAAGGCGGCGGCGTAAGCGACCAGGAATTTGTAACGGTCCTCGCACAGATCGATCATCGCCGCCGGCGCGGAATGTTTGGGCAGCTTCGCGACCACCGCGGCGACATGTGTCCGGAATTCGGCCAGGAGGACCGGCGCGCCGCGACGCCAGGCAATCGGTCGCCGCGCATCGGCCGAAAGAAACAACGGCAGCGCTTCTGCAGGGGTCACGGAGCACTCACTTCCAGCGCTTGAACACCATCGAAGTGTTCACACCGCCGAACGCGAAGTTGTTGTTCATCACGTACTCGGTGCCGATCGCGCGACCTTCACCGGTGATGTATTCGAGCTCGCCACAGCGCGGATCGATGTTCTCCAGATTCAGCGACGGCGCGAACCAGCCGGTCTTCATCATCTCGATGCTGAACCAGGCTTCCAACGCGCCGCAGGCGCCGAGCGTGTGGCCCAGGTAACTTTTCTGCGAGCTCAGCGGCATGCGCTTGCCGAACAGTGCCGAAGTGGCGCGCGTCTCGGCGATATCGCCATGCTCTGTCGCCGTGCCGTGACCATTCACGTAACCGATCACGTCCGGCGGAATCCCGGCATCTCGCAGCGCCAGTTCCATCACCACTCGCATGGTGTTCTCTTCCGGCTTCGTTACGTGCACGCCGTCGGAGTTGCTGGCGAAGCCAACCAATTCGGCGTGAATACGGGCACCGCGCCGCTGAGCGTGCTCCAGCTCTTCGAGGATCAGCATCGCGCCGCCTTCACCGACCACGAGCCCATCACGGTCGCGGTCGTAGGGGCGCGGCGTGGTCTGCGGCTGATCGTTGCGACGGCTGGTCGCATATAAGGTATCGAATGCCATGGCCTCGGTCGGACAGAGCTCTTCGGCGCCACCGGCGATCATGACGTCCTGCCGGCCGAACTTGATCGCTTCGTACGCGTAACCGATACCCTGACTGCCCGAGGTGCAGGCGCTGGAAGTCGGAATGATCCGCCCCTTGGCGCCGAAGAAGATGCCGACGTTGGCCGCGGTCGTGTGCGGCATCATGCGCACGTACGAGTTCGCGTTCAGCCCGCTCGCGTCACCGGAGATGATCATCGCGGCGAAATCCTTGATGTCCGAGGTGCTGCCGGTCGACGATCCCGAAGCCACACCGGTCGCGCCGCTCGAAATGACGGGATCGCCGGTCAATCCGGCATCGGCGATGGCCAGCTCGGCGGAGCGCACCGCGAGCTGCGACACCCGTCCCATGCTTCGCAGTTGTTTGCGAGTCCAATGGGCCGGCGGCGTGAACTCGATCGGCCCGGCGAGCCGCGTGTTCATATCCTCGAACCGGTCCCACTCGTGCATGGTGCGAATCGTGTTTCGGCGCGCGCGCAGGCCGGCGAGGATCTCTGGCCAGCTCGTGCCCAGGCCACACACGCCTCCCATGCCGGTAACCACCACACGACGCATCAGCATAGTCCTCCGTTGACCGAGAGCACCTGACGTGTGATGTATGAAGCATCGCGCGACAAAAGAAACGTTACCGCCGCCGCGACTTCCTCGGCGGTGCCGGCACGCTGCGCGGGAATCGCCTTGAGAATCTCTTCCATCGGCACGTTCTCGTCGACCATCTCGGTGGCGATGAGCCCGGGCGCGACGCAATTGACCGTGATGTTTCGTTTCGCCAGCTCGACCGCCAGCGCTTTGGTCGCGCCGATGACTCCAGCTTTCGCGGCGCTGTAGTTCACCTGACCGCGATTGCCGACCACCCCCGAAACCGACGCCAGCGTGACAATGCGACCCGGCGCGCGTCGACGCACCATCGGCATGATCACGGGCTGAAGGACGTTATAAAACGCGTCGAGATTGGTCCGGATCACACCGTCCCATTGCTCGCCCGTCATCGCGGGAAAGGCCGCGTCGGAATGAATGCCGGCGTTATGCACGACGCCGTAGTACGCACCGTGCGCACCGATGTCGGCGGCCAACGCTTCGGCACAAGCGGCGCGATCGGAAACATCGAACTGCAACACTCGCGACTGACGACCCAGCGATTTGATCTCGCCCGCGACCGCCTCGGCCTCATCGCGCCGTGACCGGCAATGGACGACGACATCGAAGCCGTCCGCCGCCGCGCGAAGCGCGATGGCGCGGCCGATGCCGCGGCTGGACCCGGTGACTAGAATCGTGTCGGTCATGCTGCGCAGAGCTTAGCAACCATGTCGAGACGGCGCTCGGCTTCAGCAACGAAGGGATTGGACTCATCCCAAGCGTAACCGGCGAGAATGGAGCAGATCATGCCGCGGATGCCGGCCGGCTGATTCTTCGCGAACATGATGTCCTGGAAGCGTCCGTCGTACCACGCTTTGACGTAAGCGCGGAACGTGTCGACGCCCCGACGCAGCGGGCGCTCGAACTCATTGGTCCAGTCCACCGTCTCGCCGCGCAGCTGACGATCCAGCACTTGCGCGGCCATGCTCGACGAGCGCATGGCGATGGTGATGCCGGAGGAGAAAATCGGATCCAGGAACTCGGCCGCGTTCCCGAGCAGCGCGAAGCCCTTGCCGTGCATGGACTTCACATTCGCCGAATAGCCCGACATACCGCGCACCGGCGTATCCCAAACGGCATTCGTGAGCACGCGGGCGAGGAACGGCTCTTCGCTCACCAGCTGTTTCAGACGGTCGTCCAGCTGCTCCGGGTATTTCGAGAAGAACTCCGGAGTTGCCGCGCACCCGATCGAGCAACGCCCATTGGGGAAGGGAATCAACCAATACCAGACATCGCGATTTTCGGGATGAATGGCGATCTGCACTTTGTAGCGATCGAAGGCGTCGGGCGCGGAGCTCTCCGCCACCTGCGTGAATACCGCATTCCGCTGGGCGAAAGGCGAAGGTGTTTCGAGATCGAGCAGCTTCGGCAGCACGCGGGCGAAACCGCTGGCGTCGAGCAGAAACCTGCCTTCGACTTCATATTCCTTTCCATGAACGTCGACGGCATGCACGCGCGGCTTGTCGCCACTCACGTCGACAGCGGTGACGCGAGTCTCATAGCGAATCTCGACGCCCATCTTCTCGGCCTCGTCGGCCAGCACCTTGTCGAAAGTGGCGCGCGACACCTGATACGTCGAGTCGCGGCCGTCGCCGAACTTTTGTGAGAAGTCGAACGCGCCGTATTCATCGCCCCGCAGGAACGCCGCACCGTTCTTGAACTGAAAGCCGACCGCCTCGACCGCCGGCAACATGCCAGCCTCCTCGACGAAGTCCAGGCAATGCGGCAGCAGGCTCTCGCCGATCGAGAAACGCGGGAAGCGCGCGCCTTCCAGCACGAGCACATCCCAGCCGCGCTTCTTCAGCAACGCCGAAGCAATGGAGCCCGACGGACCCGCGCCAATGATGATGACGTCACGCGATTCCAACTCAAACTTTCCTCATCTCTCACGCCGCGCAGAGCTTGGCAACCATGTCCAGACGGCGCTCGGGCTCGGCGACGAACGGATTGTTCTCGTCCCACGCGTAGCCGGCGAGAATGGAGCAGATCATGGCGCGGATGCCGGGTGGCTGAGTCTTCGCGAACATGATGTCCTGGAAGCGGCCGTCGTACCACGCCTTCACATAGGCCCGGAACGTGTCGACGCCCTTGCGCAGCGGGACTTCGAAATCGTTGGTCCAGTCGACCGTCTCGCCGCGCAGCTGACGATTCAGCAGGCCAGCCGCCATGCTGGCCGAACGCATGGCGATCGTGACACCCGAGGAGAACACCGGATCCAGAAACTCGGCGGCATTGCCCAGCAACGCGAAACCTTTACCGTGCATGGACTTCACATTGGCCGCGTAGCCAGTCAGCTCGCGCGCCGGCGTGTCCCAGGTTGCATTGGCCAGCACCCGAGTGAGAAACGGCTCTTCGCTGACCAGTTTTTTCAGCCGCGCTTCGAGCTGGGTCGGATAGGTATCGAAAAATTCCTTGCGCGCCACGCAGCCGAGCGAACAGCGACCGCCGGCGAACGGAATCAGCCAGAACCAGACATCCCGGTGCGCCGGGTGCACGACGACCTGAATCTTGTTGCGATCGAACGCATCGGGCGCGGCGCCGTCGGCGACGTGGGTGAACACGGCGTTGCGCACCGGAAACTTCGACGGTGTTTCCAGATCGAGCAGCTTGGGCAGCACGCGGCCGAAGCCGCTGGCGTCGAGCAGGAACTTGCCTTCGACTTCGTATTCGATGCCCTTCGCATCGACAGCGCGCACCCGCGGCCTCTCGCCGCTGTTGTCGACGGCTGTCACGCGCGTTTCATATCGAATCTCGACGCCTTGCTTCTCCGCCTCATCGGCCAGCACTTTGTCGAAGGCCGCGCGCTGGACCTGAAAGGTGGAGTCGCGACCTCGAGTGAATTTGTCGCTGAAGTCGAAATCGCCGTATTCATCGCCACGCACGAACGCCGCGCCATTCTTGAATTGAAACCCGGCGCGCTCCACGGCCGGCATCATCCCGGCTTCGTCGACGAAATCCAGGCAATGCGTCAACAGGCTCTCGCCGATCGAGAAGCGCGGGAAGCGCTGGCCTTCCAGCACCAGCACGTTCCAGCCGTGCTTCTTCAACAATGCCGAGCTGATGGCGCCCGACGGTCCCGCGCCAATCACGATGACGTCACGCTGTTCCAAAGTCTTCCCTCATCAATGCCTGGCGCACGCGTCCGAGCAGCGGCTCCGGCGTAACAAACTGCAAAGCGTGGGTCTTGGCATCGACCGCGACCTGCACACTCTTACCGCGCGCCACGCGCTCCTGATCGGCAGTACGCGTCACCAGATAATTCACGGTGAGCCGGTTTTCCCACTCAACCAGCGAGGCGCGCACGTTCAGCCGGTCGCCCATGCGCGCCGCGTGCAGATACTTCACGTGCATTTCCACGATGGGCCAGGCGTAGCCGGAGGCCGCCATGGCGTCGTAACCGAACTCGAGCCGGTCCATCAACGCCCAGCGTGCCGTTTCCAGATATTTCAGATAGTGGCCGTGCCACATGACACCGATGATGTCGATGTCGTGAAACGCCACGGTCACCTCGATGCTCGCGCTGATCGCGCCCTCTTTTCGCATCTCAGGGCGCATTAGCGTCAAGCATTCGCATCGCGTTCCTGCACATCCGCCGCGGGCTTGGTGCGCGCGATCTTCCGCCACAACAACACGGGCAGGCGGACCAGCATGCCCAGAGTCAGTCGGACGTGCAGCGAGGTCATGCGCACGTTGTCCAGGAACATGCGGAAGTGCGAGACACCGTCGATGGGATAGGACACGCGCGTATCGATCCAGCGCATCGGCACCTGGCGCCAATGCAGACGCACGATGATTTCCGAATCGAAGTCCATGCGCGGGCCGATGTGCTGCTGGTCCGCCAGCGCGAGCGTGGTCTTGAGCGGATACAGACGGAAACCGCACATCGAATCGATGATGTCGAACGACAGTGTCTGCAACCAGACCATGCCGTGCGTGAGATAGCGACCGTAGTAGCGCGCCTTCGGAATGCTCGCATCGAACACCGGACGGCCGCAGATCACGGCATCGGGGAATTCGCGCGCGGCTTCGACGAAACGACGCGCGTCGCTCAGCGTGTGCTGACCGTCGGCGTCGACCTGAATCGCGTGCGTGAAGCCGAGCTTGGCGGCGCCTCGGAAACCGGTGATGACCGCCACGCCTTTACCGCGGTTCACCTCATGGCGTATCAGAGTTACATCGGGCAGCTGGCTCAACTCATCCAACACCCGCGCGCACTCGGGACTGCAACCGTCGTCGACCAGAATCACCGGCAGGCCCTGCTCACGCAGTCTGCTCACGACCGTGCCGATCGCGTGCTCGTGGTTGTACACGGGCACGACCACGCACACGGCGAACTTGGCGTTGAACTTGGCCGGAGGAAGCATGGCTCGACTCAACCGCGGCGTGCGTCAGGCATGCAGCAGCCGCTGCACGACCCCTGCCAGATCACCGACGGTACGCACGGAACGAAAGTCCTCGGGCGTGACCTTCCGACCGGTGTGCTTCTGGACTTCATCCATCAGATCGACCACGTCGATGCTGTCGATCTCCAGGTCTTCGTACAGACGCGCCTCGGGCGTGATCCGTGCCGGCTCGAGCTCGAACAGCTCGACCAGCGTCTGACGGATGCGTTCGAGGATTTGATCTTGCGACTGCATGAACTGCTCTATTGGGATCGGTGGCCTGGCATCTCGAGACCGCTTGGCGCTTTCCGCCGGGAGTCAAGCACGTCTGCGCGCGCTTCACCGGTCCGCGAACTGGCGCGCAGTGTAATTCGGGGCACACACACCGTACAGCCGGACGGGACGGCGCTACGCCTTGTGAGCCAGTCGCCCGCTCACTGCCTGCTGAAAATGCCGATGCATGGCCTCGTTCAAGGCTCGTGATGCTAACGGTAACGGCGCGTTCCGGTAGGGACTTAAGTCCAAGTCTTCGCCAACCAGCAGGCTGAAATGCGGGCGTCGGGCGGGAATCCGGTACCACGGCTCAGATTTGGTCAGCGTGGTCGGCTGACAGCGGATGTACACAGGCGTGAGCTCGGTCGCGGCACGCAAGGCTACGTTGGCGGCTCCACGGTGAAACACCATCGGCTCGTTGGGCCGGGTCCGTGTCCCTTCAGGAAAAAAGATCAGCGCCTGCCGGTCGCGCAACGCATTGGCCGCGCCTTCGATCATGCTCGCGGTCCGGTCGTTGGGAATGAATTCCGCGAGCGTGACCGCCCAGCGGGTCAAAGGGTTGCGCCACAAGCCCTGTTTGACCACGCAACCCGCGGTGGGAATGAATGCCAGCAGAAAGACGACATCGATCAGCGTCGGGTGATTCGCCACGATCATCTGGCCGTAGCGACCGAGGCGCTCGCGACCGTGAAATTCGTAAGTCAGCACGCCGCCCCGATGCATGACACCGATGAACATCCTCAACGCCGCGCTCATCACTGCGCGCGCCCGATTGCGCTTGGTGTCGCGCGGAGCGGGAATCAGCTTCACGATCGGCAGCAACACCGCGCCGACGACCAGGGCTCCCAATCCGAACAGGAAAAAGCTGAACCCGGTCATGAACAGCCGCCAATACCAATAGTCCCGACGGCCCTCGGCGACGTCGGTGGATTGGTTGGCGACTTGCGGTTCGGCGTTCATGGGGAGGAATTATGATGCCGTTGTCATGCACGGCAACCCACATGCGCTAACGGCCCATTCCTTCAGCCAGGATCGCGCAGCGGCGGACAGTCGTCTGACGCTCTGGCTGGGATTTCCAATCGCGCGCGCGCATTTCGATCCGTCGAACCTGTCCGAGGCCGATCAGGCGCGGCTCGCTGGCGCACGCGGCTCGCGACGTCGCGCGGATTTTGAAGTCAGTCGCGCTTTGCTCGCGGCGGCCGACATCGGCTCGGCCGGGCACAGCATGAGCCATAGCGCCGAGCACGCGGCGCTGTTGGTAGCGCCCGCTGACCTGCGCATCGGAGTGGATCTGGAAATCAACCGACCGCGCGATGTGCTCCGTCTGGCGCGATTCGCATTCGATGAACGCGAGGTTCGCGCGCTCGAAGCCGCGCCGCCTGAACAGCAGCAGCGGTTGTTCTACACGCTGTGGACGCTGAAGGAATCCTTCGCGAAGGCTTTACAACTCAGCCTCATCGACGCGCTTCGGGCTTGCGTATTCTGGATTGAAGGCGAGGAGTGGCGCGGAGCTGTGCCGATAGATGCGGCATGGGGCGCGACGGTTTTTCAGCCGCGGCCCGAGATCTTCGTCGCCGCGGCGTGGATCGGCACGAACGAGCCGATGTCGTTGGATCAGTGGGAGTGGCCGCCGAAGCAGCGCGCGGAGTGGCCGCTCACTGCTGGTTGCGCAGGCGTTCCTTCAGGCGTTGCCTCTGCTCCGGGGTGAGCTGTCGGAACTGCTTGCGGAGTTGCTCGCGCTGTTCGGGCGGCAGCTCCTTGAAGCGTTGAAAATTGTCCCGGATGCGCGCTTGCTGCTCGGGGGGCAGCTTTTTGAACTGGTTGAACATGCGGCGAATCTCCCGCCGTTGCTCCATATCCAGCGACTGCCAACGTTGAAACCGCTCCCTGGCCTGCTGCCGCTGTTCCGGCGGCATGTTCAGCCATCGCTGCGATCCTTTCGCCAATGACTCTTGCCGCGCCAACGGCAGATCGGCCCAGCGCGATTCGAATCTGGCCAAGAGCTTCTGCTGCTCCGGGGACAGCTCCTGCCAGCTCACGCCCGCCTGCGCCGCGCGGGCGGTCGGAATCATCGCCAGCAGTGAGGCACTCAGGATCAGGGCTAGGACAGACATCAACCGGCTGGTCATCGCGGCTTCACGGCAGGTTTCGCCGCCTCCTTGGGAGCTTCGGATGGTTTGGCCGCCTGCTCGCTCCGGGCGGCGGCAGGGCCGGCATCGCGACGCGCATCCTCGAGCAGCGTCCAATCGTCGTCTTCATCTTCCATGTTGGCGAGATATTCGAGGAAGTCGCCCTCTAACGGCTCTATCTCGTCGGCTGCTCGCGTGCCCGCCGCCAGCAGCATCCAACCCAGCATTAACAGGATGCGTTTCATGCTCAGCTGGTGCCGTCGCTCTGATCGGCGAGCCAGGAATAGAATTCAACGTCCTGAATCAGCTCGAAGTTGTCGGCATCGGCGACGATATCGAAGTCATCGAGCAGGTTACTGGCGCTCTCCGAGGCAGCCGGGCCCGCTTCTCCACCGGGGCGGATCAAGATCAGGGCAATCAGAACGGCCGCGGTCAGCCCGCCGAGGGGAACGCCAAGCCAATATCGGCGCGCGCGACCTTTCTTCACTTCCTCCAGGGCCCGCTGCCGGGCTTGATTGAGCCGGGAGCGCGTACGCGCATCCAGGCGCGCGACGCTGTCATCGAACAGTTCGCGGCTGCGCTCTTCGAGTGGATCTCGGCCGTTCACCATGCAGCTCCCAACTGCTCGCGGAGTGTGTGGACCGCGCGAGAGTAGTGTGTCTTTACGCTGCCCTCGCTGCATCCCATCGCTTCGGCGGTCTGCGCGACATCCATACCTTCGAAGTTGCGCAACATGAACGCCTCTTGCTGTCGACCGGGGAGCTCCGCGAGCGCGCGCTCCAGCTTGGCCATCGCTTGGTCGGTCGCGAGCAGATCCTGCGGCTGCGGGCGCCCGTCGGGCACACCATCGTATGGATCGGATGCCTCGTCCTCCTCGGACTTCCAACGGGGCAGCCAATTCATCCATCTGGCGCGGACTTTCCGCCGGCGCTGACAATCGCGGATCCGGTTTTGCAGAATTCGGTAGAACAGCGGCCGCCATTCTTCGGCGGGACGCTGAGCGTAGCGGCGCGCCAGCTGCAGCATCGCGTCCTGTACGATATCCAGCGCATCGTCGTCGTTACGCACGGCAATCCTGGCGATCCGGAACGCGCGCTTCTCCACGCTGATGAGGAAGCGATCCAGCGTGCGGACCTGATCCAGAGACTGTTCCTCCACGGCGGCCGGGCCTTCGCCCTGCCCGAGGTTGAGCAGCGCCCAGACCGGGGAAGAGGCTGCGCGGAGAGTAGCAGAGAGCCGCATGCGTTCCAGGAACCTTCAGTGACGACCGTTCTGCTTGCAACGCTGTCGACCGGTTGCGGTTGACTCGGTCGGCTGTGAACCGCGTCTAAAAATTGAGCACTGACGAAACTCGTCCGTGGATTGAGCACTTGAGTCGTTTCACCCCAAACAATGCACAGAGTTGTCCACAGCTTTTGTGCATAGACCGCACGCCGTATCTCGCGGTCGCGCTCGACACTCCGCTTCGGCAAGTGTTCGATTACCGCGCGCCCGTCGACGTTGCAGTCGGCGCGGGCTTTCGCGTGTGGGTGCCGTTCGGCCGGCGGCGCGTGGTTGGCGTGGTCGTCGAAGGCCGCGATCAAACCGAAGTCCCGGAAAACAAACTGCGCGCCGCGTTCGAAGTCATCGACAGCGAGCCGACTTTCTCACCCGATCTGCTGGCCCTGCTGACCTGGGCGGCGGAGTACTACCGTCATCCGGTTGGCGAAGTACTCACCTCCGCCATGCCGGTGCTGCTCAGAAGTGGCGCACCAGTGCGCGAAGAACAATATCTGTGGCGACTCACTGCGCTCGGACGTGAGCAAGCCCTCGCGAAACTCTCCGCACGCTCGATTCGACTGCGCGCCATCGCGGAGTACCTCACCAAGCGCGAACATGCACCCGCCTCCGAGATTCTGAGCGCGACCGAAAGCCCGGCCTCGGCGCTACGTAATCTCGAAGAGCGTGGCTTCGTCGAGCAATTCGCTCGCGAGAGGACGGACACCGTGCCGCCCGCAGTGATCGTGCGCGAAGGACCGCAGCTCAATGAAGCGCAGGCCGCCGCCGTCGAGCGTATCCAAAACACGCTCGGCACCTTCGCATCGCATTTGCTTTACGGCGTGACCGGAAGCGGCAAGACCGAGGTGTATCTGCATGTGATCGAACAGGTCCTCGCGCGCGGCCAGCAGGTCCTGGTGCTCGTGCCCGAGATCGCGCTCACTCCGCAGCTGGTCGGGCGATTCCGTGGACGCTTCGACGCGCCGCTCGCCGTGCTTCACTCCGGTTTGAACGACACTGAGCGCTTGGCCGCGTGGCGGGACGCGCGCGAAGGCACGGCTCGCATCATCATCGGTACGCGCTCGGCCATTTTCACTCCGCTGCTCCATCCCGGCTTGATCATCATCGACGAGGAGCACGATGCCTCGTTCAAGCAGCAGGACGGCTTCCGGTATTCGGCGCGCGACCTCGCGCTGGTACGCGCACAGCGGCTGGGCATTCCGGTCGTGCTCGGCTCGGCGACGCCGTCGCTGGAAACATTGGCGCGCGCCCGGAAGCAGCCCGAAACGCTTTCACATCTTTCTTATCGCGCCGGCAGCGCGCGCCCACCGCAGGTCGCCTTGATCGACTTGCGCAAGCACGGCGCTACTCAGGGCATCGCGACGCCGACTGTGATGGCCATTCAACGCCATCTGGATGCCGGCGGACAGGTGATGCTCTTCATCAACCGCCGCGGTTACGCGCCGGTGCTGTTCTGCCCGAACTGTGGCTGGTCCGCTCACTGCCGCCGCTGTGACGCTCACCTGACCGTGCACGCGCGCGGCCGCGATCTCATCTGCCATCACTGCGGCTCGCAGGAAGTCCAGCCGAACGGATGTCCCAATTGTTTTGCCGACGTGAAGCCCGTGGGCCAAGGCACGGAACGCATCGAAGAAGCGCTCCAGCAGTTGTTTACTAACGCGCCGATGGCGCGCATCGATCGCGACAGCATGCGACGCAAGGGCGAGCTGGAAGAAACTCTGGCGCGCGTGAATCGCGGCGAAATCCGCATCCTGGTCGGCACGCAAATGCTGACCAAGGGCCACGATTTCCCGCAGGTCACGCTGGTGGTCGTGCTGAACGCCGACCAGGGCTTGTTCAGTACCGACTTTCGCGCACCGGAACGCCTCGCTCAGACCATCGTGCAAGTCGCCGGCCGCGCGGGTCGCGCCGACCGTCCGGGCGAAGTGCTGATTCAGACGGAATATCCCGAGCACCCGCTTCTTACGTTATTGCTCACGGGCGGTTACGCGGCTTTTGCCGACGGCGCGTTGACAGAACGTGAACAAAGCGGCTGGCCGCCCTTCGCCCGGATCGCGCTCCTGCGCGCCGAGGCCACCGATCAGCACGCGCCGCTGAAATTCCTGCAAGACGCACACGATCTTGCCGTGGACTTCCCGGTTCGCGGCGTGGAGCTGTGGGGCCCCGCGCCCGCGCCCATGGAACGCCGCGCCGGCCGTTTCCGCGCTCAGCTGCTGATACGCGCGCCCAGCCACTCGCCCCTGCAGAAGTTTCTAAGCGGGTGGTTGCCCATTCTCACAATGTTGCCCGAAGCCCGCCGCGTACGGTGGTCGATCGATGTGGATGCGGCCGACTTGAGTTGAGTACACTGTCCCGAACATCACTCTCCCCTGCGCTTTGTGAAGTACCAGATCGAACGCCTCGTGCAGGCCGCGTTGGCCTGTCTGCCGCCTGACATTCTCCCCGCGGATGTGCATCCCACCGTGGACGTCGAGCGCACACGCGACGCCGCGCATGGCGACTTCGCCACAAACATTGCGTTGCAGCTGGCCAAACCCGCGCGCAAGAACCCGCGGCAGTTGGCGCAGGCCATCGTCGATTGCATTCCCACCGGCGAGCTGGTCAGCAAGATCGAGATCGCCGGCCCGGGGTTCATCAATTTCCACCTGTCGCCGCAGGCGTATCAGCAGGAGCTGTCGCGCATTTTCGATCTCGGCGTGGCCTATGGTTACAGCAAGCGCGGCGCCGGGCAGAGCGTCGTCGTGGAATTTGTCTCGGCCAATCCCACCGGCCCGCTGCATGTCGGCCACGGCCGTCAAGCCGCGCTCGGCGATGCGCTCGCGGCGTTGTTGCAATCCCAGGGGCATCCGGTCAGCCGTGAGTTCTACTACAACGACGCCGGCGTGCAGATTCAAAATCTGGCGTTGTCGGTGCAGGCGCGCGCACGCGGCCACAAGCCCGGCGATCCGGAATGGCAGGAAGGCTGGTACGCCGGCGAGTACATCCAAGACATCGCCAACGACTTCCTCGCGCGCAAGACCGTGCACGCCTTCGACGGCGAGCCGATCCGCGCCAGCGGCAAGATCGACGATCTCGATGCGATCCGCCGCTTCGCTGTCACCTGCCTGCGACATGAGCAGGACGTGGATCTGCAGAAGTTCGGCGTGCGCTTCGACACTTACTACCTCGAGTCGAGCCTGTACAGCGACGGCAAGGTCGACACGACCGTGCAAGGCCTGATCGCGAGCGGCCACACCTACGAAAAAGACAACGCGCTGTGGCTGAAGACCACGGACTTCGGCGACGACAAAGACCGCGTCATGCGTAAGTCGGACGGCACGTACACGTACTTCCTGCCAGACGTGGCGTATCACGTCACCAAATGGCAGCGCGGCTACCTTCGCGCCATCAACGTGCAGGGCACCGATCATCACGGCACGATCGCGCGCGTGCGCGCGGGCTTGCAGGCATTGAACGTCGGCATCCCGAAGGGTTATCCCGATTACGTGCTTCACAAGATGGTGAAGGTCATGCGCGGCGGCGAGGAAGTGAAAATTTCCAAGCGCGCGGGTTCCTATGTGACCGTGCGCGATCTGATCGACTGGGTGGGCCGCGATGCGGTCCGCTTCTTCCTCGTGTCGCGCAAGGCCGATTCGGAGTTCGTCTTCGATATCGATCTGGCGCTGGCCGAGGGTGAAGAGAATCCGGTGTACTACGTGCAGATGGCACATGCGCGCGTTTGCAGCGTATTTCGTCAGCTGCAGGAGAAAGGCCTCACGCACGATCGCGACATCGGCGAAGCCAATGTCGAACTGCTGTCGGAGCCGCACGAGAAAGCGCTCATCCGCCGCGCGACTTACTATCCGGAGCTGCTGGAAAACGCGACGCGCGATCTCGAGCCCCATCAGCTCGCTCATTACCTGCGCGAGCTGGCGGGCGATTTCCACGCGTACTACAACGCGCACAAGTTCATCATCGACGACGTGAAGCTGCGCAACGCCCGCCTGAACCTGGTCGCGGCGACCCGACAGGTGCTGGAAAACGGCCTGAAACTGCTCGGCGTGTCCGCACCCGAGAAGATGGAATCGAAAAAGACGGCGACCGCTGGCGAGGAATGATCGACCAGCGCAAACTTATACGCAGGTAATCGTTACCTGCTCGCCTCGCTGCTGATTCCATTGTCTGATGGCCAAGGACTACAAACATTCCAAGCGTCGCACCGGCTCGTCCGGGCTGTCCGGCATGGCCGGCTTCGTCTGCGGCCTGGCGCTCGGCCTCGCGGTCGCGCTCGGCGTCTATCTCTTCGACCGCCGCACCGAAGCGCGCCTTACCGCCCAGCAGACCGCCGCGCCGATGATCCGCGACGAGGCGAAGACGCAAAACAAGCCCGCGCCGGCGTCACAGGAAGAGTCGGAGACGCAGCAGTTCGACTTCTACGAAATGCTGCCCAAGTACGAAGTCGTCATCCCCGAGCAGGACGCGCGCGGCGGCTCCGCGCCGGCGGTCGTCGCGGGACCGGTGGAGAAGCCGGGTGCTTACATTCTGCAGGCGGGCTCGTTCCGAAACTTCAAAGATGCGGATCGAGTGAGGGCACTGATCGCTCTTCAGGGCGTGGAGTCGAAGGTTCAGAAAGTGACCATCGACAAAGATACCTGGCACCGCGTGCGCGTCGGGCCCATCACGAATCTGCAAAAGCTCGAGGAGACGCGGAGCAAGCTTCGTCAGGCGCAGATCGATGCGCTCGTTATTCGCGTTGGCGAGTAGTTTGTTTGCGCTGACGCGGTTGGCGCGGACGCGCGTTGCGCGCCAACCGCGTCAGCGCGCGATAGCGCCAGATTCTTAATCTTCAGCGAGCTGCCGAAAGTCGACGCCGAGGGAGCGAAGTTTACGGTAGAGGTGCGTGCGCTCCATGCCGACGCGTTTGGCGAGCTGGCCCACCTTGCCGTTGCAAAGAATCAGCTGCTGCTGCAAGTAAGCTCGCTCGAAATGCTCGCGCGCTTCACGCAGCGGCAACGCCAGTAGATCCTGCTTGACCAGAGGTTCGTTGGTAGGAGCATGAGCGGCGAGCTCGCGCTCGATTTCATCGAGCCGAATCTCTTCCTCGCCGCCGAGAATCAACAACCGCTGCACCAGATTCCGCAGCTCACGCACATTCCCAGGCCAGGGATAGTTACGCAGCCGATTCTGCGCGGCCACGCCGAAGCGGCGGAAAGGCAGGTGCTGCTCATCGACCAGTCGATCGACGTAGTGGCGAAGCAGATCAGGCACGTCCTGCGCGTAATCACGCAGCGGCGGCACATTCAAAGTAATCACATTCAAC
This sequence comes from Pseudomonadota bacterium, assembly GCA_023391815.1. Taxonomy (GTDB): domain Bacteria; phylum Pseudomonadota; class Gammaproteobacteria; order Steroidobacterales; family Steroidobacteraceae; genus Steroidobacter. Next base: position 6,433 of record JAEWAF010000129.1, on the reverse strand, counting down.
CGCGACAGCAGTTCGAGCCGCACTCCCGTGCCCTCGGCGTTCAAGAAACGAGAGGTCGCGGAGCCGATGATTCGAACGTTTGTATTAACAGGCGTCGCGCCGCCAACGCGCGTGAATGTCCGCGTCTCGAGCGCGGCGACCAACAGGCCCTGTGCCTTCGGCGGCAAATCCTCGACGCCGTTAATGAACAGCACACCACCGGCGGCCTGCTCGAACACACCGGCGTGAACGCCATTGGAATCTTCAGTGCCGAACAACGCCGCGGCTGCGCCGTCATCGCTGACGCCGGTCGCAACGAGTTGCACGAACGGGGCTGCCGCGCGCGGGCCAAGGGAATGGATGTAGCGAGCAAACGCCTCGCGTCCGCTGCCCGGCTCACCGACGATGAGCACTGGCGTCTCGTGCGGCGCGACCTGCTGAACTTGCTCACGGAGCGCGGCCATCGCGCGGCTCTTGCCGACGGGCGCGAGGAGCGGCGGAACCAACGACCGCCCGCTCTGACGTTTGTTACGACCGGAGTCCAGCGCGCGCTCGACCGTGCGCAGCAGCTTGGCGAGCGAGAGGGGTTTCTCGACGAAATCGAAGGCACCGAGCCGCGTCGCTTCGACCGCCGTCTCGACGGTGCCGTGGCCCGACATCATGACGACCGGGCAGGAAGTGCCATTCGGCTGTACCCACTCACGGAGTAAGGTGATGCCGTCGGTATCCGGCATCCAGATATCGAGCAGGACCAGATCGGGATCGTGTTGCGCACGGGCAGAGCGTGCCTCCGCGGCGTCCGCGGCCACGTCCACCTCGTAACCTTCGTCCGCGAGGATTTCTTTCAGAAGTCCGCGGATTTCGCTTTCGTCATCGACGACTAGTATGCGCGCTGCACTCATGCCCGCTCCCTCCTCGGTCCGGTGCGCCGTTCGCGAATCGGACCGCCACCGCGGACCGCAGTCAACGGCAACTCAATACACACCCGCGCGCCTCCGGTGCGCACATTGTCCGCATCGATGGCTCCGCCGTGCTCTTCGACTATTTTTTTCACAATCGCGAGCCCCAGGCCCGTGCCTTTCGGTTTGGTCGTGACATAAGGATCGAACACCTGGCCGATCACATCCGGCCGGAAGCCCGGTCCATTGTCCTCGACGACGATCCCCGCGGCGCGACTGGCCGTCGCCCCGCTGCCTTTCTCGATCAGCCGCGTGACCACGCGCACCGACGGATTCGGCACCCCTTCCAACGCTTCCCAGGCATTGGCGAGCAGATTATGAATGATCTGCCGCAGGCGGCCACGGTCGGCCTCGATCTCTGGCAGGCCCTTCTGCAGTTGCAGGGTCGTGCCTGGCCGCCCCGGCGCGCGGTACAGCTCCGCCACCTCGCCGATGAGCTGGTTCAGGTCGAAGCGTGACACATCCATCTCCGGCGCGCGCGCGTATTCGCTAAAGGCGTTGACCATCTCCTTCATGGCCTCCACCTGCTGGACGATGGTGTGGGTGGCGCGGTCCAGCACCTGCCCCTGGGCCGCGTCGATGTGCCCGAGCAGCTTATGGCGGAGCCGTTCCGCGGACAGTTGGATGGGCGTCAGCGGATTCTTGATTTCGTGCGCCAGGCGCCGCGCGACCTCGCCCCAGGCCGCGTCGCGCTGGGCCTGCAGCAGGGTGGTGATATCGTCAAACACGATCACATAGCCGCCCGGGGTCTGATCCTCGCCGGACAGCGTGGTACAGGCACACATCAGGATACGGCGGGTCGAATCGCCCTGGAGCACCAGCTGCTCGCGCCATTCGCTCTGGCCGGCGGCCAGATGCGCGGTGCAGGTGGACTGGAACTGCTCGAACAGTGCGCTTTCACTCCCGGTCTGAGACAGCGGCTTGCCGATCAGCGCCTCCACGTCGACGCCGAGAATGGAGCAGGCCGCCTGGTTCGCGGTACGAATGGTTCGGTCGGGTTCGAGCGAGATCACGCCCGTGGACAGTCGCGCCAGAATGACCGCGAGATTGGCGCGCTCGGCTTCGACGGCCTGTTGCACGCGCCGGGTCTCTTCGCGCGACTTGGCGAGACGCTTGGTCATGTCATTGAACGAATGCACCAGGATGCCCATCTCGTCGTGCGAGGTCAGCGGCAAGCGCAAATCGAAATCGCCCTTCGCGACTGCGCGCGTACCCGCGACCAGGTCTTGAATCGGACGCACCAAACGCCGCGCGGCCCAAAACGCGCCATACAGCGCGCCGAACAGTGACAACAGCAACACCAAGGTCAGTGTGAGCGTGAAGCTGGTCTTCAGCGGCTCGCGTAACCGTGCTTTCTCACCGTACCGCTGGTAGGAAGATTCGACAGTGTCGGCCAACTCACCGAGTCGTCGCTCGACGGGATAGATCGCCTGCAGTACGCGCTGCTCATCGCCCGGCAACACCTGAGGCACGCGCACAGCCGTGCGTACGAGATAACCGCCACCCGCGGCGGGATCGAGCGCGACGTAATCGCGGCCCTGACGAACTTGCATCGTCATCTCATCGCTCAGTGGCGCAGGCACAATCTCGCCGAGTCGATCGGAACTGGTCGCGAGGATGCGGCTGTTAGAAGCGAGCAGCGTGAGCTCCAGTGCTTCATTTTGTCGGCGCAGTTCATCGAGCTCTTGATATGCGCCGACACGCAGGGGAGCGATGCGAGCCGCGACTCCGCGCGTACGTTCCAAATATTCGCGCATGCGCAGATCGAGCGCGGCGCGCGATAACGTCAGCGCATCTTCCAAGCCCTGGCGAATCTCGACGTGGAACCAGCTGTCGATGCCGCGGTTCAGAAACACCACGGAGAAATAGAACACCAGCAGTAGCGGGGCCATTGCGAGCGTCGCCGACATCCACACCATGCGCGCTTCGAGGCGCGAGCCGACCACTCGCTTGCGCCAGTCGCGCACCAGTTGCGCCAGCCGTCCGCCGATCAGAATCGACAGGACCAGCAGGCCCGCGACGTTGACGCCGACGATGAAGGGATGCAGATCGCTGAAGTGCGCCGACTGCTGCACGGTCTGCGCCATGATGAGCAACGCGGCCACCCACAGCCCCGATCCGATGAGCACCAGGATCGAGACGAGCGTGCGTTTCAGAGTTGCGGCGACCATGTGTACCACTCGCTGCGCTGCCGCCAGTCATCCGACCAGAACAGCACGAAGCGCAAGGCATCGGGCATCGTGCGCACGTCGAGGCTGCCGCGCACGCTGATCTCGTGCCGCCGGTTCGGCGACACCAGCGCCTGGTCCAGGATGGGCAGGCGGCTGATCACGCGCAAGGCATCGAGCGCGGCATCCAGCGTCGCATAAGACGCTTGCTCGCCGCTATTTAAATTACGTACCAGGTACCGTTCGCTGAGGGCGCGATACGCCAGCTCGTAGGACTGATCGAGGGTCGCGACGGTCTCGTCCAGCCAGTAATTGCGCTGCCGTTTGACGACGATTTCCAGATGCAGCGTCATCGGCACACCTTCGCGAATCGCGGCCCGCGCGCCCTCGGGCAAATCGAAGCTGAGGGTGGCGTTCAACTCGTACACGCGGTCGGCCGGTTCTACATAAGCGGAGCGGACCTCGAAGCGGATCGGCGTCTCGGCCGCGGCCACCGGTCCGAGCAGCCAGCCCACTGCCACCAGCAACGGCATGAGCCATGCCACGGCGCGGCGGACGATCGCGTCCAGCGCACTCGGGCAAAGCTCATCGCGCCAGGAGGGGCTTGCCGCCACGGAACATCCTTAACCGAGATTGGGGAACGAGTTCATGTTGGTGATGCAGGCAGGACCCTGCCTGGGCCGCGCGCCTTCTCGAGCAAAGCATAATAAAAACCATCCATCCCGGCCGAACCCGCTGCGATTCTCAAGCCATGAGCGCCAGGGCGCGTTCCCTCCCCCACGGGCGGCAGCGCCTGCAGCCTTTCGCCAGTGGCGTCCCGCGCGCTCGGTTCGTCACGCAGAAAGTCCGCGATCACCTCGGTAGTCTCGGCCTGTAGGGCGGAGCAACTGGCATAAAGCAATCTGCCACCCGGCAGGAGCAGCGGCCACAAAGCCCGCAACAGCTGCGACTGGCGCGCCGCCAGCGCCGCGATGTCATCGCTCCGGCGCAGCAGCTTGATATCCGGGTGACGGCGGATCACTCCGGTGGCCGAGCACGGCACATCCAGCAAAATGCGGTTGAACGGCTTGCCGTCCCACCAGCTCGCCGGCTCGGCGGCATCCGCCGCGATCACGTGCGCGGTGACGCCCAATCTGTGCAAGTTCTGCGAGACGCGCGTCAGCCGCTCGGGAGAAACATCGACCGCGGTAAGCCCCGCAAGTTCAGGCGCCAGCTCGAGCAGGTGGCCAGTCTTGCCGCCCGGTGCGGCACAGGCATCCAGGATGCGCTCACCCGCTTGCGGATCGAGCAGATGACCCGCGAGCTGCGCGGCGGCGTCCTGCACCGAAACCCAGCCGTCCTCGAACCCCGGTAAATCGCCGACATCCATGGCCCGATCGAGCCACAGTGCCGTGTCGTCGAAAGCGCTGGCGAGCACACCGATCTGCTTTGCCTGCAACTGATCTCGATAGTTCGCAGCCGCGACGCGTGCCCGATTCACACGAATCCAGAATGGCGGACGCTGATTGTTCGCCTCGAGAATCTCGCTCGCCCGGTCGCCCCAATCTTTGCGCAATTTCTCGACGAGCCAGCGCGGATGCGCCGTGCGTACCGCAAGATCGCGGTCGATCTTCGGCAACAGCTGTGCTTGCTCGCGCTGACAGCGACGCAAGATCGCGTTAACCAGTCCGGAAGCGCGTGGCTGCTTGAGCACTCTCGTGGCAGCGACCGTCTCCGCGACCGCCGCGTGCGGGGGAATATCCGTGTAGATCAGCTGGCACAAGCCGACGATGGCGAGCGCACGAATGTCCGGATCGATCGCTTGATCCGGCCGGCTCAGCAGACTGCCGAGCAACGCATCGAGTCGCACGTACCAACGGATGCTGTCGTAACTCAACGAGCGAAGCAGCCCCCGCTCTTGTTTGTTACTCGTGCTTTCGGCGCTCAGCACCGCGTCGAGCGAACGGCCGCGCTCGACGACTTCCGCGACGACTCTCGCGGCTCTCGCTCTGACTGAAGCTGATGCGCTCACGATCCAAGGACCGCGCCCTCGGGGCGATGCGCTCTGAGGAAATCCGCGGCGGCCATGGCTTTGCGTCCTGCCGCTTGCACGCGAGTGAGTTGTAACGTGCCCTCACCGGTTGCCACTTCGATGCCGTCGCTGCTCGTGGCCACGACAGTGCCCGGCGCGGCGGAACATTTCTTATCGAGCGGCGATGATTCCCAAACTCGCAGCTGCTGACCATTCCAACGAGTCTCGGCGATGGGCCACGGATTGAATGCACGCACGAGTCGATCGATTTCGACGGCCGACTTCGACCAATCGATCAGCGCTTCTTCCTTGCGAATCTTCGCGGCATACGTTGCACCTTCCTTCGGCTGCTCCACGGGCTTCGCGGTGCCGGCCGCGATTGCGTCGATGGCGTGAAGCACCGCTTCGGCACCGAGCGTGGATAAGCGATCGTGAAGACTCGCGCCCGTCTCGCGCGCATCGATCGGAGTCACGCGTTCGAGCAGCATCGGGCCGGTGTCGAGACCGACGTCCATCTGCATGATGGTCACGCCACTCTCTTTGTCTCCCGCTTGAATCGCGCGCTGAATCGGCGCCGCGCCTCGCCAGCGCGGCAACAGCGAAGCATGGATATTCACGCAGCCAAGGCGCGGTGTATCGAGCACTGTCTTCGGCAGCAACAGACCATATGCAACGACGATCATCAGATCGGCCTGGTACTGCGCGAGCTGCTCCACCGCGGTTGGATCTTTCAACGTCTGCGGTTGCTCGACCGGCAACTGATGTTTGAGCGCGCACTGCTTCACCGCGCTCATCGTCACCTGCTGGCCACGCCCGGCAGGCCGGTCCGGTTGCGTATAGACCGCCAGCACGCGATGACGCGAGGCGACCAACGCTTCCAGTGCGGGCACGGAGAAGTCGGGAGTGCCTGCGAAGATCAGTGACAACGAAGGGGACATCAAAACTCGGCGATGACTCGGCGGAATTCAGGGGCGCTCATTCTAGGGGTTCTTGCAAGCTTTCAGAGCCGGAAGTTTTGCAATGAGAGAAAAGCCGAGAAAAGGCCGACTGGAGTCAGCTGGAACCCCGCGCAGCATCTGGCCGCAGGCGCACGGCCCAGGCGTCTGAAGCCACCACGAACCCATCGACTCAGACCACCTGAAAGCCGTCGCAAACGTATCGACTCCGACACCCGAAGTCGCCGCAAACGCATCGGCGCAGGCGGCCAAAGGCATCGCAGACGCATCGGCGCAGGCGTCAGAGGGAGGTTTGTTCTCCCGGCAATTGGATCCAACAGGGATGTTGGTCCAATAGCAGCTACATGGAGGTACAGCAAA